>CAZSPZ010000014.1:0-21052 GCA_964608965.1 uncultured Oscillospiraceae bacterium
GGAGCAGAAATGTCTTCTAAATTGACGCCGCCGAAGCTGCCCGCAATCAGGGCGATCGTATTGACGATATCGTCCACATCGTTGCTTCTGATACATAAGGGGAACGCATCCACACCGCCGAAAGTTTTGAACAGAACACACTTTCCTTCCATAACGGGCATCCCTGCCTCCGGTCCGATGTTGCCAAGGCCAAGGACGGCAGATCCGTCGGTCACGACTAAGCACATATTGTGACGCCGTGTATATTCATAGCTTTTATTTACATCCTTTTGTATTTCCAGACATGGCTGGGCAACACCTGGTGTATAAGCCAAAGATAAATCATCCTTTGTCTTTACAGGCACAGTGGCAATCACTTCTATTTTCCCTTTCCATTCTCCGTGGAGGCGAAGGGATTCTTTCGCATAATCCATATTTCTTTTCCTTTTCTATTTTGTATTTTATATGAGCATCATTTGCTTCAGTGCAAATATCCATAAAAACATCGTTAATACCGAGATGACGGATGTTACGACGACAATTTCTCCCGCCAGATCTCCGTCGCAATTCATCGCTTTTGCCATGGGAAAAGAGGAAACCGCTGTCGGCGTTCCGAAGGCGACTAAAATAGCCGCCAAAGGCTGTCCCGTCCATCCCCACATAATAGGAAGAATAATAAAGACCAAAGGTCCGATAATCAATTTCAAAAGAGAGACCAGAAAAATGGATTTTTTATCTTGTATTGTCGAAGATAAGCTAAAGGCCGCACCCAAAAGAACGAAAGCCAAAGGAGTAACCATCCCCGCAAGACCGCTTATTGTCTTATCGACATATTCCGGAAAATCCAGCCCGCTCCTGTTTACAATCAATCCGACCAAAACCGCCAAGATTAAGGGATTCGTCATGACACTTTGCCCGATGCTTTTCCAGTCAAAAGATTGAAAAGAAAGACCGGCGTGCGGAGTCTTGGACATGGCGGCTTTGCCGCAGACTTCCAGCACAATGACCGATAATATATTATATATCGGTATGATGGCCGCCAGTACTATCGCAATTTCTGCGGTATTCCCGTCTCCAAAGATCGAAATGGCAACAGGAAGCCCGTATAAAATGGAGTTGCCTCTGAATGCCCCCTGTATAAGAACACCTCTCTTTGCAGGGTTCTCTTCCAATTTGGAAAAAAGGACAAACAGAGCAAGAAAACTTATGACGGTGCAAAGCATCGCATAAGGTATATACACAGCATTGAGCAAGCCCGAAAGGTCGTCATGATAGAGATTTTTAAAAAGGAGCACCGGCAGAAACACGCGAAACATGAGTTTGTTAATGCCATCGTTCAAATCCCGTGGAAGCAATCCCATTTTTCTCGCCAACACTCCCACCAGCATATAGAGGAAAAGGGGCATAATAATTTCGAACGATAGAACTAAATTTTCCATTCCGGCCTTTCTTTATTCACGTAAAAGCGGCTGTGAATTAAGGCAGCACACTTTAGTTTTTTACACAATAATTGCTATAATTATACATCATTTTGCTGTATTGTGTAGCGATCTTGTCAAATCTCTTCGCAAAAAACCGCCGACTTCCACCCGTAGTTTGCAGTTTTATCCGAACTAAAGAATGTGTCGCAAATAAAAAATCCAACAAGATATAATCTTGTTGGATTTTATGATGATAGCTATTTTCTTTCTGCCAGCGCCTTATAATTTTCTAACCGTTCCACAGCGTCAGCTTCTGCTTTGTCGAAAAGTTCTGCCGCATGGTCGGGGAAAGTACGCTCGAGTGAAGCATATCTGTTTTCTCCGCGAAGGAACGTCTTAAAGTCCTTTGTCGGTTCCTTGGAGTCCAGAACGAATGGGTTCTTCCCTTCTTTTTTAAGAAGAGGATTGTAACGATACAAGTGCCAATAACCGGCGTCTACGGCAGCTTTCATTTCCAGCTGGCTCTCTCCCATACCACACTTCGGTCCATGCTCAATGCAAGGACAATAAGCAATGATGAGAGAAGGTCCGTCGTAAGCTTCAGCTTCCCGCATGGCTTTGAGCACCTGATTTTGATCATAGCCCATGGCAACTTGCGCAACATAGACATAACCGTAGCTCATCGCCATCATTCCCAAATCTTTTTTCTTTGTCTTTTTCCCGTCTGCCGCGAACTTGGCAATGGCGCCTGCCGCAGTCGATTTTGATGATTGCCCGCCGGTGTTGGAATAAACTTCTGTATCTAAAACCAGCACGTTGATATTTCTTCCCGATGCAAGCACGTGATCCAATCCGCCGTAGCCTATGTCATAGGCCCAGCCGTCTCCGCCAAATGCCCAGTAAGATTTCTTGCGCAAATAATCTTTGTTGTTGAGAATAAAATCTTTAGCGTCTTTTTGGCCTTCCGTTTCCGGCTTTAAAGCCTCCAAAGCTTTTACCAAAGAGTCCGAAACCACTCTCGTCGCCTCGATATCATTCATTTTCTGAATGTACTCTTCCACTGCAGTTTCGGCCGAAGTTCCTTTTAATGCTTGCGCCTTGTTTGCTATGGTGCTTCTTACTTTTTCCGATCCCAGCAGCATGCCGTAGGCATATTCCGCATTGTCCTCGAAAAGAGACATGGCCCATGCAGGACCTTCTCCTTCTTTGTTGATAGCGTATGGAATCGAAGGAGGCGATCCGCCGTAAGCCGAAGAGCAACCCGAAGCGTTCGCTATATACATTCTGTCGCCGAAAAGCTGTGTGGCCAATTTGATGTAGGGTGTTTCTCCGCAACCAGCACAGGCGCCCGAAAATTCGAACAGAGGCTGTGCAAACTGACTGTTTTTAACACTCTTGTCGCTTATGGCATCTTTCTTAACGGCCACTTCATCCATGGCGAAAGTCCAGTTTTCGTGTTCTTTCAGCTGTTCTGCGAAAGGCTTCATTTCCAAAGCTTTTTCTTTGGCCGGACATATGATGGAACAGCTTCCGCAGCCGGTACAGTCGTATGGCGAGATTTGAATGCGGAACTTATAGTTTTCAAGTCCCTTGCCGATAGCTTGTTTTGCCGCAAAGCCTGCCGGTGCCTTTTTACTTTCGGTTTCATCGATCAAAATGGGTCGAATGGCAGCGTGCGGACAAACGAGCGAACATTGGTTGCACTGGATGCAATGATCCATGTTCCACCGGGGAACCGAAACGGCAACGCCGCGTTTTTCATATTTTGTCATGCCGGATGGGAATGTCCCGTCGGGTATGCCGAATTTTTCGTACATGGATACAGGCAGGTCGTCTCCTTCCTGACGGTTCATGGGGATGACGACTTCGCGAACGAATGCGGGTAAACCGGAAATATCCGAAGGTGCATATTTGGCTGTTGCCCAAGATGCCGGAATATCAACTTTTACCAGCCCCTCGACACCTGCATCGATGGCGGCATAATTCATTTCCACAATGCTCTTGCCTTTTTTAGAATATGTCTTTTTTACGGCTGCTTTCATGTAGCCCAAAGCTTCTTCCAGAGGGATAATGCCTACCAGCTTAAAGAATGCGGCCTGCAAAACCGAGTTGGTCCTGCCTCCGAGCCCCAGTTTTCCGGCAATATCGATTGCATCGATAATGTAGAATTGGGCTTTCTTCTTTGCCAGGCCTCTTTTCAACTCGCCTGATAACTTTTCATCCAGTTCCGCAGGGGTCCATTGACAGTTCAACAGGAAAATTCCGCCTTCTTTCAAATCTTTTGCCATGTCGTATTTGTCGACATAAGAAGGAGAATGGCATGCTACGAAATCTGCGCGGCTGACATAATAAGGAGAACGAATCGGCTCTTTTCCGAAACGAAGATGCGATTGTGTAAGACCTCCGGACTTCTTTGCATCGTATGCAAAGTAAGCCTGGGCATACAGTTCTGTGTTTTCGCCGATAATTTTTATGCTGTTCTTATTCGCTCCCACCGTGCCGTCCGCACCCAGGCCCCAAATTTTACAGCTGGTACAGCCTTCCGGTGTAATATCGATTTCTTCGCCTCTTGGAAGCGACAAGTTCGTGACGTCGTCGATGATGCTGATTGTAAAGTCGTCCTTTGGATTTTTTGCTTCCAGGTTGTCGTACACTCCGATAATGTGCGCAGGCGTCGTGTCTTTAGAAGAAAGTCCATATCTTCCGCCGATAATTTTCATCGGCTTATTCTCTTTATGGTAAGCGTTTACAACGTCTGTATAAAGAGGTTCTCCTACGGATCCGGGTTCTTTTGTACGATCGAGAACGGCAATTCGTTCCACGGTGCCCGGGATTTCTTTTATAAAATGTTTGATGGAAAATGGTCTGAAAAGATGTACATTTAATAATCCCACTTTACGGCCCTGCTTGCGAAGGTAGTCAATCGTCTCTTTGATTGTCTCGCTGACTGAACCCATGGCGATTACCATGGAGGTTGCATCCGGGGCGCCATAATAATCAAAAAGCTTATAATTTCTTCCGGTCAGCTTATTGATTTCTTCCATGTAATTTTCGACAATAGCGGGAACTGCCTCGTAGTACTTATTCTGAGCCTCTCTGCCCTGGAAGTAAATATCGGGATTGACGGTTGTTCCGCGGATAAACGGATGAGCCGGGCTCAACGCATTTTTCCTGAAACGGTTCACCTGTTCCGTATCCAACAAAGGTCTTAAATCTTCGTAGTCCAGCACTTCGATTTTCTGAATTTCGTGGGACGTCCGGAAGCCGTCAAAAAAGTGAAGAAAAGGTACTCTTCCTTTTATCGCGGCAAGATGCGCAACGGCACCCATGTCCATGACTTCCTGGGGACTGGAGGAAGCCAGAAGGCCGAAACCGGTTTGACGGCAAGCCATGACATCGGAATGGTCTCCGAATATGGACAAACCGTGTATCGAAAGCGATCTTGCGCTGACGTGAAATACGCCGGGAAGCAGTTCCCCTGCGATTTTGTACATATTGGGAACCATCAGAAGCAATCCTTGAGATGCGGTGTAGGTTGTTGTTAAGGCGCCGCCCTCCAAAGAACCGTGCACCGTACCGGCAGCTCCGCCTTCGGACTGCATTTCTACAACCTGAACCGTCTGTCCAAACAGATTTTTTTTGCCGTTGGCAGACCATTCGTCCACCAGCTCAGCCATGGGCGAACTTGGGGTGATAGGGAAAATACCGGCAACTTCGGTAAACGCATAGGATATATATGCCGCGGCCTGATTGCCATCCATTACATCATATTTTTTTGTCATTTTTTACTCCTATAAAGTTTTCATGAACCGGCGTAATTTTTCAACACCGATGTTGATGTTTTCGTCGTTGGTCGCATAGCAGAAACGGACAAATCCTTCTCCGCCCGGTCCGAATCCTACGCCGGGAATGACAAGCATTTTTTCCTGCGTCAGAAGCTTCTCGGCAAAAGTCCTTGAATCCACGCCTGTGGGTTGAATGTTTGCAAAGAGATAAAAAGCACCTTTGGGATCCTTGCAGCTGATACCGTCAATCGAATTGATTCCGTCCAGCAGCAATTTTTTCCTATGCTTGTAAAGTGTCAACATTTCCTGTACGCAATCCTGACTTTGTGTAAGGGCGGCCACTCCGCCCCATTGAACAGCTGTCACGACAGAAGAAAGAACGTTTTCCAGCAGCTGGGTCATTTGTACGATAACTTCTCTGGGGCCTGCGGCATAGCCAAGGCGAAGTCCGGTCATGGCATAAGTCTTTGAAAAACCGTCAATGATGATGGTTCTTTCTTTCATGCCGGGGAATTCCGCAATGCTGACATATGGCTCATCTGTCCACAAAAGCTCTCTGTATATTTCGTCTGTGATGACATAAATATCTTTTTCAACACACAGTTTTGCCAAAGCTTCGAGGTTTTCTCTGTTGGCAACGCCGCCTGTGGGATTGGAGGGGGAGTTCAGGAGAAGAACCTTTGTCTTATCGGTGATAGCTTTTCGCACCGCTTCCGGATCGAACATAAATCCGTTTTCTTCTTCCACTCTTACGCGTACGGGTTTCGCACCGACTTGAATCGCAAGACCGTCGTAGCAAGCATAACAGGGATCGGAAATAATCATTTCGTCGCCGATATCCAATGTTGCGGTAACCGCCAGGAGCAAAACACTGATCGCTCCGCTTCCGATCAGGAGTTCGTCGGGAGAATAAGATAAGCCTCTTTCCCTGTAACATTCGCTTATTGCCTCTCTAAGGGGCAAAATTCCGGTGTTGGGAGCGTAAAAAGTTTCTCCTCTTTGCAGGGAAGCAACAGCCGCATCCAATATATGCTTTGGCGTCACAAAGTCAGGCTGTCCGAAACCGAAGCTCAGTACGTTGTCAAACTTGTAGGACATTCCGACAAATTCCCGGATGATGGATTTAGGTGTTCCCTTACTTTTTTCTGATATAAAAGACATATTATTCCTCCTCTTTTATTCCTGCGATTTTCTTTGCCAGCTTCTTTTTGGCCTCGAAATTACCTTGTCTTGCTATCATGATTCTTTGCGCCTGCGGGGAGCCTGCTCCGTGGAGGGATTCTGTTCTGTAACCCACCGCTGCCGAGCCAAGGCATATGTTTTCGAGGAACCTGAGAACTCTCATTCTATCCTCTGTCTTGACATCGTCTTTTGCCGCAAAGAATTTTTCGCATACTTCGCCGATCGTCTCGCCGTTTCTGCCGACTTTCGTGTCAGATTTGAAATCTTGTTCCGAAGGCATCGTAACCATCAAGCCTCCGGCAATATCTTCTGCCAGTCTTGCGATTTCATATGGAAAGCGCGTAACGTTCAGTTTACATACATTCGCTTCCAGCATATTGATTTCATAATTGCCGGCCTTTGTGGGATGTCCTTCTGCAGAGCATGCGATGCCACAGCAGTAAAGCGTTTCGTTCAGATGGGTCATTTCCACCAATTTATCTTTTACCGCAGAGGCCTTTTCTGCACCGTTGTATTCGGCAGCAAGGGCAGCGGCACCTATTACGACATCGCCCACGCCCACCTTGCAGCCGCCGTAACTCTGACGGTGATATCCTGCAAAACGCTCCACCAAAACACCTGCGAAATCATATTCTCCGCACATGAAAACATATTCATTCGGAATAAATACATCGTCCAGGACGACGAGCGCTTCCTGTCCGCCGAATTTTTTATTGCCCAAGTCGATATCCGCATTCTCTTCCATTTTGCGGGTGTCGCTGGCCTGGCGACCGTAAATCATGTACATGCCTTCTGCATCCGTTGGGCAGGCAAAAGAGACCGCATAGTCTTTATCTTCCTCTTTCATCGCGATCGTAGGCATAAAAATGTGCCAATGCGAGTTGATGGAGCCTGTCTGATGCGCTTTGGCGCCCCGTACCACGATACCGTCTTCTCTCTTTTCCACAATGCGAAGAAACGCATCCGGATTCGTCTGCTGGGAAGGAGATTTACTTCTGTCTCCTTTTGGATCTGTCATGGCGCCGTCCACGGTAAGATCCTTTTGCTGCACCATTTTTAAGAAGTTTTTAAACCGCTCATGGTAATTTGTTCCATATTTTTCGTCGATATCAAACGTCGTTGAATATTCGGCATTAAAAGCATCCATGCCCACGCACCGTTGGAAACAGGAAGCGGTTCGCTGTCCAAGCATTCTTTGCATTTTTACTTTTTTGCACAGATCATCGGTGCTTTGATGGATGTGGGCGAAACGATTGATTTTTTCACCCGTCAAATTTGATTCTGCAATCATCAAACCCGATGAAGCCGACTCTGTAGCTGCGTCGTATGTTGCGGCAACACAGTTGATCGACGGACGAATCATCGGATGATCCACCCAATTGTCTATTTTTTCGCCGAACATATACACTCTGGTATTCAGCTTTCTCAGACTTTGGATGTACTCTTCTCCTGTCATTAAGGCCATTAGGTCTTATCCTCCTTTAAGGTTCTTCGCTAAGGTTTGGATTTATAAATTACTCAACATTGTAAGATGCAAAATACATGCCAAAAGATATCAAATGGCCAAACCCATTGGTATCATGGCATTCCTGCAGGTTATTCGATAAAGATAAAATTTCCTGGGCCGTTTTTATATTATTTTGTTGCTATTATGCAACAAAATGTGGGCACATTTTTTGCAGAACCTTCACATTAGAGGCTTTTCGGAAAAACTGCAGCTTGCTGCGATATCGCAACAAGCTGCAGTTTTGCAACAATACAGTATTACCCGAGTTTTTTTCTTTTCCTGACGAAGGTTGACGGGTCGATTCCCAGTTCTTTCGCCGCAGCACGAACGTTGCCGCATTTCTCAAATGCTCTTGCAATCAGCTCTTTTTCAACCTTATCAACAGCATCTCCCAATTTGGGAATGTAATCTGCGGAAATATTTAAATCATTCTTTTCGTTTTGCAAAATATGAACGGGGAGATTATTCGTACATATGATTTCATCAACCGTTGTGACAACGAGCATTTCAATCAAGTTGCGCAATTCTCTTACATTTCCCGGCCAGCTGTATTCATATAAATATTTTAAAGCGTCTTTTGATATGGTCTTTTCCATTCCATATTTCTTATTGTACACATTGATAAAATATTCGGCCGTCGGTATGATGCTGCTCTTTCTCTCTCGCAGCGGTATCGCGCGGAGGGGCACTACATTTAAGCGATAAAACAAATCTTCTCTGAATAAGCCCTTTTGAACCATCTGTTCCAGATTTTTATTTGTTGACGCGATAATCCTTACATCTACCTTTACCGTAGTATTGCTTCCGATTCTTTCAAATTGACCGTCCTGAAGAACTCTCAAAAGTTTTACCTGCATCTTTAAAGGCAATTCGCCCACTTCGTCCAGAAGCAAGGTCCCATTGTTGGCGGCCTCGAATATTCCCATTTTACCGCCTTTGGATGCGCCGGTAAAAGCCCCTTCCACATAGCCGAAAAATTCCGATTCAATTAAATTATCCGGTATCGCTCCGCAGTTTATTTTTATAAATTGCATATGCTTTCGGAAACTGTTGTTATAAATATATTTTGCGAGCACCTCTTTGCCCGATCCGGTTTCCCCGCTGATTAAGACCGTTGTATTGACACGAGCTACACGCTTGGCCAAAAGCAGCAAATTCAGCATTTTTTCGTCTTCTGCCACGATGTATTCGTTGCTTGCTATTTGAAGTTTTAACTCTTCTATGATTCCTTTATGCTTAATATTCTCGCTTTTACTCTCTGTTATTTTTTCCTGCAGTTCTTTTAAATCGGTAATATCTCTTACATTGGATACGATCATGATGATTTCGCCATGCTCGTCAAATAAAGGCGTGCTCGTTACCAGGGCGCTTTTCCCTGTATTAAACGTTTGATTGACGGTGACAGATTCCTTTGTTTTCAAAACCTGCAACGATGTTGCCTCTGACATAACGCCTTTTTCTACGATTTCTGCCATGTTACGTCCGAGAAGATCCTCTCTCTTTAAGCCGGTAATCCTTTCATAGCTCTTATTGATTAAAATCGTATTCGCGTTTCCGTCTGTTATATATATGCCGTCGTATGATGTTTCTAATATCATATGAAGCTTTTCAATGTAATTATCGTCTTTAATCAGTTCTGTCATCTTATTGTCTGCATAATGAAAGATTCATTACCCTTTCCCATGTAGTTTCACTTCCTTATTATAACATGCACCGCCCTTTATTGGTGGAATAAAAGAAAAAGCAGATGGTTTGTTCCATCTGCTTTTCGCTATATTTTTTGTTTTTTAAAGAATGCTTGCAGCCTGTTCAAAATCTTTCATAAGATCTTCTACATCTTCCAAGCCTACGGAAAAGCGGATAAGACCATCGGTAATTCCGGCTTCTTTTCTGCCTTCAGGTGTAACGTTGGCATGAGTCATGCTGGCGGGATGCTGAATCAGAGAGTCGGGATCTCCGAGGGAAACGCCGATTCCGGGTATTGCCAAATGGTTGAGCAATGCTTTTGCATTATCAAATGCGCTCTTGCCTTTATATCCTTCTTTGAATTCGAAGGATACCATGCCGGTATAAAGATCTTTAGCAAAATACTTCTTTGCGATTTCGTGGTTTTTGCCGTTTGATGCAAGACCCGGATAATATACCGCTTCCACATATGGCTGTTTTTGCAGAAACTCTGCGATAGCCATGGCATTTGCGCAGTGCTTGCGAACGCGAAGGTCCAATGTCTTCATTCCACGGATAATCAAGTATGCATTAAACGGGCTCATATGAGAACCAGTCATTTTCCCGACAGCTCTGCTCTTAATGAGTGTTACATCTGCTGCTGTTCCAACGACAACACCGCCGATTACGTCCCCGTGACCGTTCAAGTATTTTGTTACACTATGAACGACTACATCCGCGCCGATTTTGAGCGGGAAAAGAATGGGTGGAGGTGTAAAGGTATTATCGACCACAATGCGAATTCCCGCATGCTTTTTCTTTAACTCTGCAATCGCAGCGATATCGGTTATTCTCATGGTGGGATTTGCCGCTGCTTCGAAGTAAATAATCTTCGTATTAGGCTTAATCGCTGCTTCGATTTTCGCCAAATTTGATGTATCGACAAAAGTAGTCTCAATGCCAAAGGAAGGAAGGATTTCTCTCATCACAACGTCTGTGCATCCATAGAGTGTATCTGCGGTTACCACGTGATCCCCTGTTTTGAGAAGACCTATGAGCGCCGAACCGATAGCTCCCATGCCCGACCCTGTTGCAACAGCGGCTTCTCCGCCTTCCAAGCAAGCGATTTTTCTTTCGAAAGTGGCGACGGTAGGATTGGCGGTTCTGGAGTACGGATATTTTTTAGTTGTTCCTGTAAATACTTCTCCGCCTTCTTCTACTGTATCAAAACAGTAGGTGGAAGTCTGAAAGATGGGTGTTGCCAAGGCGCCGAATTCCGGATCCCTTGAATGTCCCGCATGGATTGCTGTCGTAGCAAAACCTGCACTTTTGAAATCGATTTTACTCATTTTAATCCTCCTGATTTTATTGTTACAATAATGAATGACAGATCTTGTTGATGCTTTATATTACAGGCCCCAAAGTGTGAATATCTATGGAACCAAAATATCCTAAAGATTCATTTTTCGTCTGTTCCCCGTTAAGCACAGCCAACATTTTTTGAATGGCTTCCCCGCCGATTTCTTCGATGCTTTTCTTCCCCTGAATGATAAGCCCGGCGTTGATATCCATATCGTGCTGCATGTGCTCGTACGTGTTGGGATTTCCGCATATTTTTATAACAGGCATGCATGGAAAACCTTGCGGGGCGCCCCGACCCGTAGAAAACATCATAAACTGAGCTCCGGTAGCGGCCATTCCCGTCAGAATTTCCGGCTCTCTCCCAGGGCTGTCTTTAATCCATAATCCCTTTTGCGTGGTGATGCGCTCGGGATACTCCAAAACGCCCTGTATCGGATGTGTTCCGGATTTCATAATAGCGCCCAGAGACTTTTCTTCGATGCTGGAAAGGCCCCCTGCAATATTTCCCGGCGTAGGCTGTCCTTTTCGCATGTCGCAGCCAAGCGATTCGGCACGGGTTTCCATCGCCTTTACTATGGCGTAAATCTTTTCGGCCACACAAGTGTTTACAGCCCGCTTCGCCAGTATGTGCTCCGCTCCGATAAATTCGGTTGTTTCGCCGAAAACCACGGTTGCCCCCAGCTCGACCAAACGGTCTGCTGCGTAGCCGATCACACAATTGGAAGCCAGTCCGCTTGTCGCATCCGAGCCGCCGCACTTAATCGCCATCACGACTCTTGAGATATCACACGGCGTTCTTTGGATTCCTGATATTTGAAGCGCCAACCTTTGTGCTGCGTCCGTGCCTGCCGCAATGGCCCTGCTCGTTCCTCCGAGTTCCTGTATCTTTATTATTTCCACAGGCTTCCCTGTTTTTTTTATTTCCTCGTAAAGCTTCTGCGTATCCGTTCCTTCGCAGCCTAAGCTCACTATAAGGACTGCCCCTAAATTCGGTGAACAACCGATGCCGATGAGCGTTTCGGTTACTCTATCCAGATCCGGCGGGAGCTGGCAGCACCCCTGGTGATGGAAAAAGCCCGAACAACCGCTCACCTGACGCACGATGGCGCTTGCCACATCGTTGGCGCACACGACACTCGGAATAATACCGACTAAATTTCTGCTGCCGACAAGCCCATCCGGTCGCTCATATCCGTTAAACTGCATGCTGCACCTCGTTCGTTTTTATTTCCGAAAGGTCGCCTCGACCTCTTAAGCTGTCGATATTATGGACGTGGACATGTTCACCGCCCAGGATGTTCAGGTTGGCCTGGCCGATTACTTCTCCGTACTTAAGGATTTTTTCTCCCGTCGAAATATCCGTCAAAGCAATTTTATGACCGTACGGAATATTGTTTTTTGCCAAAATTTCGCTTTGCCTTCCGGCTTTGTCTGCAATGACGACGACATCGCCCGAGGCAACCTCTGCAAAGATCGTTGCCACATTATCTTTTTCGTGAACTTTTAACCCAAAACACTTGCTCATCAATTTGCTCCTGTTAACCTTAAGAGATTATCGTGCAAACACCGTCCGGTATCACGACAACACCGGCATCCGCACCCTTGATTTTAAAAGCTTTATTCATTGCTTCGTCTGTCGTTTTTGCGTAGATCAGGTTGACACTTTCCACCGTTTTTTTATCCATAAAATCCGAGACTAAAATAACTTTATGTTTTTTCAGAATTCTTGCGTAAATTTGAGCACACCACATTTCCGGAATAGTCTGTTCTTTTGGGATCACAGATAAACGATCTTCAATTTCGGACGGGCTTCCCCATTTCATCACTTCTTCGAAGCGCTCTCCGCCGATTCCGTCTATGCAGGAAGCCACAATGATAATAACACCGTCTTCTCCCGCGCACATTTCCGCAGTTGCGACCGCTTTGGGCGATTGATATAAGTTTTGATCCAGCGGGTAGCCGCCGTTGGAGGTGACAACGATGTCGCCCTGCACTTTTTCGCACAGAAGTTCCTGCGTAACAAATTTGACACCCTGCAGGTGTGCCTCTTCCAAGTCACCCGCAAAGGCGCCCGAGATTTTTTTATTGCGATCCAGCGTAACGTTTAAAATAAAGGCCACTTTTGCGGCTCTTGCCGCAGCCAGCATATCTTCGTGTATGGGATTTCCCGACAACATTCCGGTAATGGCTTTTGGATGGGCGATTGCCGCGAAAGAATGGTTTTCATTGACAGTACCAGCTGAGCAAATTCCGGGGAGGATGCTTTTGCGCCCTCCGGAAAAGCCTGCAAAAAAATGAGGTTCAATGAAGCCTTCCGTCACAAGAAGATCTGCGTCGATTGCAATTCGATTCACCTGACAGGAAGCCCCGGAAGGAAGAATGCCTATGTCTGTAAAGTTTTCCGGACAGAAAGCATCGTTGACGACGATACGCTCGTTGTCCACGATGGCATCCCCAAACATGTTCCGCTGCTCTTGGGCAGTCGTAGGACGATGCAACCCTGTTCCGATTAAAATCGTAACGTTCGCAGACGGATTCCCTTTGCGGATTTCGCCCAATAACAAAGGAAGCGTTATACTGCTTGGCACACCCCTTGTGTGGTCGCTCGTTACGATGACAACATTTTTCTTGTCCTTCGAAAGTTCGCATAGCGGCGCGGATCCGATCGGATTGCCCAAAGCCGATTTTACAATTTCCGTTTCCGAGATGATCGGCTTGTCTAAACTTGCGCCTGTGTGCTTGGGAACAATCAACGCCCTAAAGTTTTCCGTAGGGATCCGAAGGGGAATTTTATCCGTATAATAAGGAATGGGAATCGTAATCATAAAGTTCGCTTTCTTATATCAAGTAATTTATGTACTGTTATCTTTTAACCAAAGGTTACTCTTGAAATATGCATTCATCAACTATACAATAACATATAGACCTATTTATTCAAATTTATGAAAGGGGTTGCTTATGGAACTGCTTCAACTGCGCTATTTTCTGGCTCTCGCAAAAGAGGAGCACATGTCGCGTACCGCCGAAAAACTCTTCATTTCGCAGCCGTCTTTAAGTTTGACCATAAAAAAGCTGGAAGATGAACTGGACGTTAAGCTTTTCGACCGGACAGGCAGAAACATAAAACTCAATCGCTACGGTAAAGCATTTTTACCCCACGTCGAAGATGTTTTTTCTTCTCTTGAAAGGGGTGTCAATGATTTAAAGAAATTGCAGGGCCACTACGAGAACCAAGTTCTCATCGGCATACAAACACCCTATGTCTGGCAGGATCTTACCCGGGATTTTCTCCACCAGAACCCGGAAGTTACGCTCGGTCAAAGGTCGATAGAAGGCAACGGGTTTATTTCGCAGCTTTTGCAGGAAGAAATCGACTTTTATGTAGGTTCGCTGGGAGACGGAAACGAAGCCGAAAAGGAGGCGTTGCTGGAGAGTGTCGAATTTGCAAAAGGTGATGTATACATCATCGTGAATTCAAAAAGCCCGCTCGCAAAAAGAGAATCAGTTTTGCTGAAAGAAGTTCGCGACGAGTACATTGTCTCCAGAAACAGCTCTGATAATTTCCAGAAATATACCGACGCCTTATGCCGCGAAGCAGGCTTTACGCCAAGAATCGCGCTGGAGTGTGATTATACATTAAGAGAAAAAATGGTTGCCCAAGGTTATGGCATTTCTTTTTCGACAGAATATGCCATTCGCTGGCTGGAAGCGGATGATGTTACACCTGTACGCTTAGCCGACCCCGGGATAAAGCGTATTTATCAGTTGATATGGAAAAAAGGGAGAAGCTTTACGCCCACGATGAAAAAGTTTTACGACTTTACAACACACTTTATCGCAGCACCCTAATTATTTACAAAAAGGCTGAAATTCAAGCTTTTTCGCGCCTCCACCCCCCTTGACAAGGCGGGGGGGAGGCGTGTTACTATGGTTTCAGGCTACCGCAAAACGAACAAACACGAGAGGAGTGTTATTATGGAATTTAATACCAAAGTTTTGCACCAAGAACAAACAGTTGACCCTGTTACGGGGTCACATGTAAGCCCACTTTATCAAACATCCACCTACGTCCTACCCAACTTCAAAGAAGCGGTACGCCTTAACCAGGACGTAAATGCCGGATTTTCCTACACACGTTTCGGAAGCCCAACGGTTGCCGAATTGGAGAGGAAAATTGCAGCACTTGAACACGCTGAAGCCGCTCTGGCAACAGGAAGCGGACTGGGCGCTATATGTATAGCAACCATGTCTAAGCTGGGAGCAGGCTCCCACATTATTTTCGGCGATGTAATTTATGGATGTTCTTTTGCGCTTTTCACAAAGATACTACCCGGATACGGCGTTGACTACACCATCGTAGACACCACAGATCCGGAAGCGGTAAAAAAAGCCATGAGGCCCAATACCAAGGTTGTCTATGTGGAAACACCGGCGAATCCGACAATTAAAATTACGGATATCGCGGCGGTAGCGGAAGTCGTGCACGCACAAGAAGGTGTCACGATGATAGTGGACAGCACCTTTGCATCACCTTATCTGCAGAATCCTTTGGATCTGGGGGCAGATATCGTGGTACACAGCGCCACAAAGTATCTTTGCGGCCATGGAACTGTACTTGCCGGCGTAATTGCCAGCAGCAGAGTAAACATCGACAGATGCCGTATGCCTTTCCTGCAGTGCTTTGGATCTGTATTGGATCCGTTCGCCGCATGGCAGCTGATGCAAGGAATGAAAACCCTTGGTCTTCGCATGGAACGTCATTGCGAAAACGGCTTAAAGGTCGCCCAATTTTTAGAAGGGCACAAAATGGTGGACAAGGTCTATTATCCCGGCCTTCCCTCCTACGGAAAGAATTACGAAATCGCCAAGAAGCAAATGCGTGGCTTCGGCGGTATGATGAGCGTTGATATTAAAGGCGGCCAGCAAGCAGCCGCAACCGTCATGGAATCGGTAAAAGTGATCAGCCTTGCCACAAGTTTGGGCAATGTAGACTCTCTTATACAACATTCTCCTTCCATGAGTCACTTTGATATGACCCCTGAGCAAAGACATGCAGTTTGCATATTCGACGGACAGGTTCGCCTTTCCATCGGCTGCGAAGGCGTAAACGATCTGATAGAGGATTTGGATCAGGCTTTAAATAAAATCAAGCTGTAACCATATTACAAAAAACGGTCCCTGTCGGGGCCGTTTTTTGATATAATGAATCAAAATACCTTACAATCTCTTTGAAAAAATCACTTCGCAGCCCTACGAGAATTCGGGAGGTAAATCGATGAAGAAAGTAAACAGTCTGTTCGATATTATTGGGCCTATTATGATCGGCCCTTCCAGCTCGCACACCGCAGGAGCCGCCAAGCTCGCAAAAATAGCGGGAGAATTCGCGGGCGGCAAAGTAGTTTCCGTAAAATTCTATCTCCACGGTTCCTTCCAAAATACTTACAGAGGACACGGCACAGACCGTGCACTCGTGGCCGGTCTTTTAGGCTTGGACCCTCATGATACAAGGCTTCGCACAGCATTCAAATTAGCAGAAGAACGAGGGATGACGTACGAATTCATTCCGCAAGACCTTGGTATGGTTCACCCCAACACCGTAAAATTCGAAATGACTACCGATGACAATCGCACGATCGAAGTGATGGGGTCTTCTGTGGGAGGCGGCGAGGTCGTTATCACGGAAGTAAACGGATTCGAAGTCAGGTTTGACGGAAATTACTATACGATTATTACCCGTCATAAAGATGTAAAAGGTGTTGTGGCGGAAGTTGCCGGTATTTTGGCCAGGAATGATATCAACATCGCGACAATGAACTTGTCAAGAACGCGAAAAGGACAGGAAGCTTCCATGATTATTGAAACGGATTCGCCTCCCGCGCAGCTTGCCATGGATCAGGTCCGTCAACTGCCTTCCATTATTTCGCTCATGACCATCCAACCCATAAAGGTAGGTGAAATCGATGTTTAACACGGGGAAAGAACTTTTAAAGCTCTGCGAAGAGAAAAAACTTCCGATATGGGAAGTCGCTATTTTAGATGAAACGGAAAGCACGGAAGCAAAGAGAGAAGATATTCTTCTTCAAACGATGACAGCATTAAAAGTAATGAAAAACTCTGTCAATGACCCCGGAGAGAAAAAGACGATGGGCGGGCTGATCGGCGGAGAATATCGAAAAGTGCTGGAATATAAAAACAAAGGACGCACTCTTTCGGGAGAAGTCGCAAACAGAGCCATGATGCGCGCCTTGGCATGCTCTCAATACAACGCTTCCATGGGCAGAATATGCGCGGCCCCCACTGCGGGTTCCAGCGGGATTATGCCTGCTGCTTTGATTACCGGGGCAGAAGAAATCGGTTGCGGCGAAAATGAAATTTTGCACGGAATATTAACAGCAGCCGCCATCGGTAAAATTGTAGTCCAGAATGCCACTGTTGCAGGAGCGGAAGGCGGTTGTCAGGCAGAATGCGGAGCCGCTGCTGCTATGGCCGCAGCCGGTCTTGTCGAAATGGCCGGAGGAACACCCTCGCAAGCGCTACACGCAGCAGCCATCGCTTTTAAAAATATTATGGGGCTTATATGCGATCCTATCGCAGGATTGGTGGAATCACCTTGTTCAAAACGCAACGCATCCGGTGTATTAAACGCATTGGCCTCTGCGGACCTTGCGTTGGCGGGAGTCGAAAGCATTGTTCCGTTTGACGAAGTCGTGGATGCAATGTATGTCGTCGGACTCGCCATGCACCCGAATTTCAAGGAAACAGCAAGAGGAGGAATCGCCGTTTCTCCCACCGGTAAGGCCTTGGCAAAAGAAATCCTTGGACAGTAATACGAATTTCATTAAAAAAACGGTCTCGCAATGAAAATGGCGAGACCGTTTTTCGATTGAAATTTTAAAACAAACCGCTGATAATACCTTCTTCGTTTACATCGATGTTTTCTGCCGCCGGAACTTTAGGAAGACCGGGCATTGTCATGATATCGCCGGTAAGGACGACAACAAAGCCTGCGCCGGCTGCAATCTTTGCGCTTTTTACGGTAACGGTAAAGCCTTCCGGAGCGCCAAGTTTCGTCGGGTCGTCCGAAAAACTGTATTGGGTTTTTGCTATACAAACAGGAAGCTTCCCAAAACCCAATTCTTCCAATGCCTGAATCTGCTTCTTGGCCACAGGCGTTACATTGATATCTTTGCCTCCGTAAACCCTTGAGACAATGGCTTCAATTTTCTTTTCTATCGGCATATCCGTTTCATAGCAATAGGAGAATTGATTCGGCTTTTCGCAAAGACGGCAGACTTCTTCTGCGAGGCGGACACCGCCTTCACTTCCTTTTGCCCATACTTCCGACAGCACAACCCGGACGTCCAGCTTGTTACATTCTTCTATGACCAGTTCGATTTCACTTTCCGCATCGTCGGGGAAGCGATTGATGGCGACGACGGAAGGTAAACCATATACGTTTTTAATGTTGGATACATGGCGTAAAAGATTCGGCAATCCGGAAGCAAGCGCCGTCAGATTTTCTTTGGTCAATTCTTTTTTATCGGCTCCGCCATGAAGCTTCAAGGCTCTTATTGTTGCGACGATCACAACGGCCGAAGGAACAAGCCCGGCTTCGCGGCACTTTATATCCAGAAATTTCTCGGCGCCTAAGTCGGCTCCGAAACCGGCTTCTGTTACGGCATAATCACCAAGCTGCATGGCAGCTTTTGTGGCGATGACAGAATTGCATCCGTGGGCGATATTTGCAAAGGGACCGCCGTGCACAAAAGCAGGTGTTCCTTCCAATGTCTGCACCAAATTGGGTTTCATCGCATCTTTTAGAAGAGCAGCCATAGCGCCATGGGCTTTCAACGCTCCCGCAGTAACCGGCTTTTCGTCGTAGGTGTAGCCCACGATAATTCTTGCGAGGCGCTCCTTCAAATCCTTGATGTCGCGGGAAAGACATAATACCGCCATCACTTCGGAGGCGACGGTAATATCGTATCCGTCTTCTCTGGGTGTTCCGTTTACGCGTCCGCCCAATCCGTCGGTGATAAACCGCAGTTGACGGTCGTTCATATCCACGCAGCGACGCCACGTAATGCGCCTTGGGTCGATGTTCAGAGCATTGCCGTGATAAATATGATTGTCCAGCATGGCAGCCAAAAGATTATTGGCAGCGCCGATTGCATGAAAATCTCCCGTAAAATGGAGGTTGATGTCTTCCATGGGAATAACCTGAGACCATCCGCCGCCTGCCGCGCCGCCTTTTACACCGAAAACGGGGCCAAGAGACGGCTCGCGAAGAGCCACGACCACTCTTTTGCCTATTCGGGAAAGACTGTCGGCAAGCCCGATCGTTGTGGTCGTCTTGCCCTCGCCGGCCGGAGTAGGCGTTATAGCCGTCACTAAAATCAAATGGCCGTTCTTGCTCTTGGGAAGCATTGTTGTATCCACCTTGGCCTTGTATCGTCCATATAGTTCAAGGGCTGCTTCCGGGATATTCACTTTTTTCGCAACCTCTATAATCGATTCGGCTTTGACACTTTGTGCAATTTGGATATCTGTTTTCATCTGAAGCTTCCTTTCGTTAAACGGCTGCACAGCAAGGGATATAATCTTTATGCAGCATGCATTGCAAACCGCATAGGATGGTACCTTTTCCTAGAAGTATAATATATTGTTGTATGAATTGGTATAAAAAAGTATAATGCATGAATGAGAGATTTTTTGATTAAACATTTTATAAAGGACTATCAAAACACAAAAGATCCGAAAGTCCGGGAAAGTTATGGAAGGTTTGCGGGAGTCGTCGGTATGATATCGAATCTGATTCTCTGCGGCTTTAAAATTTCTATTGGTCTCTTATTCAACAGTATTGCTATTCTGGCGGACGGTATCAACAACTTGTCGGACGCTTCGGCTTCCCTGATTACCCTTATCGGTTTTCGACTGGCGGGGAAGGCACCGGATAAAGATCACCCTTATGGGCACGGACGGTTTGAATACCTGACAGGGTTAATGATCTCTGCCATGATCTTGGTTATCGGAGCACAATTGCTGCGCTCCTCGATCGAAAAGACGTTGAACCCCAGTCCGCTTGAGTTCAGTTACCTTACAATCGTCGTTCTCGTTTGTGCTATTATCATAAAAATTTGGCAGTCTTGTTTTAATGTATCTATCGGAAAAATTATCGATTCATCGACACTTAAAGCTACAGGCGCAGACAGCAAAAATGATGTGATTTCGACTTCTGCCGTTTTATTGTCTGTCATTGTCGGCCATTACAGCGGCTACTGTCTGGACGGCCCGGTGGGAATAGTCGTCGCTTTATTTATTCTGTATTCCGGTTGGGACTTAATAAGAGAAACGATAGCGCCGTTGCTTGGTCAAGCCCCTAATCCGGAAAAAGTGGAAGAGCTTAAAAAGAAGATTGAATCTTATGCGGGTGTTCTGGGAACGCACGACCTTATCGTTCACGACTATGGTCCGGGAAGAACTTTTGCCTCTGTACATGTTGAAGTTGACGCTTCCGTGAATATCATGAACAGTCACGACATGGTTGACAACATCGAAAGAGAAGTGTATAAATATATGGGTATCTTCCTGACGGTGCACATGGATCCCATGGATATAAAGGATCCGCTTACGGCGAAGGTCAAAGAGCAGTTAGCTGAAATCACAAAAAATATGGAATACGTGATCAACATTCATGATTTGCGTGTGGTATCGGGAACAACGCACCACAACGTCATTTTCGATGTAATTATGGAACGCGGTTGCAATCTTACAGAAGATGAACTTCAAATCCAACTTACCGAAAAGCTCCAAGAATACGATCCCCTATACTACACGGTTATCACGGTAGACAGGAGTTTCGCATAGTTCAAATCCCCCTATAACGAGGCATAGCTCAGTTTGGTAGAGTGTTGCGTTCGGGACGCAAAGGCCACAGGTTCGAATCCTGCTGCCTCGACCACAACTAAAAACACCCCTTTGGGGGTGTTTTTAGTTGTCGTTATATGCAGGATGAGAACCGTGGGGTTTCGTGGCAGCCGCTTAGCGCATGATAACACTTTACACGCATGCGCTTAGCGATGCCCGTACCCGTCAGCAAGCACCAGCTTGCGAAGGGTTCAAGGCAGCCGCTTAGCAAATAAAAACATCGCAAT
>CAZSPZ010000014.1:21152-44693 GCA_964608965.1 uncultured Oscillospiraceae bacterium
AGGTATGCGCTTAGCGATGCCAGTACCCGTCAGCAAGCGTTAGCTTGCGAAGGGTTCAAGGCAGCCGCTTAGCAAATAAAAACATCGCAATAGGTATGCGCTTAGCGATGCCAGTACCCGTCAGCAAGCGTTAGCTTGCGAAGGGTAAAATCCTGCTGCCTCGACCAAATAAACAGCCCCGGCTTTTTGCCGGGGCTGTTTATTTGATGTTTAAAGCAGGATGAGAACTTTAGGTTTCGTGGCAGCCGCTTGGCGGATGAAAAAACTTAACGCGCATCCGCTTAGCGAAGATTCGCGCTCGGTGCGCGCAAAATGTGCTGATTATTTCTGTAATCCGCAATTGCGTTTCGGATAGCTTCTTCTCCCAGAACGGAACAGTGTATCTTCTGCTCGGGCAGTCCGCCCAAAGCATCCGAGATGTCCTTATTTGTTATCTGGAGCGCATCGTATATTGTTTTGCCTTTAATTAGAACCGTCGCGACACTCGCGGACGCAAGTGCGGCAATACAACCACAAATTTTGAACCGTACATCTGTGATAACATCTTCTTCAACTTTTATATAGAGTCTCATAGTGTCGCCACAACTTGGATCTCCTGCATCACCTATCCCATTTGCCTCTTTTAGTTCTCCGGCATTGCGTGGATTGGAGAAGTGATCTATCACTTGGTCTGTAAAAAGTCCGATAGGCATTGCGTCTCCTTATTCACCGCATTCATCATGATGCTGATGCTCGTGGCAGACTGAACCTGTTGTCTTCAGTTCGCCCTTTAAATAGTTTAGAGCGGCAGTTTTCGCGTCGCCGGAAGCGCCTACGACGACTTCGACATTCCTTTCATTGAAAATTTCAACCGCACCGCCGCCCATACCGCCGCTGATGATAACATTTACACCTCGATCCGCCAAAAAATTCGGCAGAAAACCTGGCTTGTGGCCGGGATTTGGGACGGATTCTTCCTTCGTGATTTTTCCGTCTTCAACATCGTAAATCAGGAAGTTGACGCAGTGGCCAAAATGCTCTGTCACGTTTTTACCTTCTCCTGCAATTGCTATTCTCATCATTTCTTTCTCCTCTGTCTTTTCTAATAATTGTGAAATAGAATTAAACCAATCCCCCTCAAAAAGTTCAATCATGCCTTTATCGCAGGCAGCGGAAATCCTCGGATCAATGGGAATTCTGGCAAGAATTTTCAGATTGTGCTTTTCGGCAATTTCGTCAATATGGCTTTCGCCGAATATTTTATATTCTTTACCGTTATCGGGGCATTTGAAATAGGACATATTTTCTACAAGTCCGATAACCGGAATATTCATCATTTCAGCCATCTTAACCGCTTTTGATACAATCATCGAAACAAGCTCCTGCGGGGAAGTTACGATAATAATTCCGTCAATGGGCAAAGATTGAAAAACGGTTAAGGGCACATCGCCGGTTCCCGGAGGCATATCTATAAACATGAAGTCCACATCGCCCCAAATAACATCCGTCCAAAATTGCTTGACAGTATTACCCAGAATCGGCCCTCTCCAGATAACAGGATCGGTATCGTTCTTTAAAAGCAAATTGATAGACATAATATCGATTCCGGTTTTACTTTTCAAAGGATATAAACCGAATTCGCTGCCTGCAATCTTCCCTTTTACACCGAAAGCCCTGGGAATCGATGGTCCCGTAACATCTGCGTCAAGGATTGCGACGTTATACTCCATCCTTTTCATCGTAACGGCAAGCATAGAAGTTACCGAGGATTTACCGACTCCGCCCTTTCCGCTGACAACGCCGATAACTTTCTTAATTTTACTCAGCTCATGTGGCTTTTCCATAAAATCAATCTTTGCTTCTTTTCTGTCTGCACATTCTTCTCCGCAACTGCTGCAGCTCTGATTACAATTTTCACTCATTGTTTCTGACTCCTTACATAGTTTTAATTTTTTTTATTCTTTTTCTTTGAAAAGTAACTTCATGGTGCTGCTAAAAACTTTTTTTGTCGCAACACCGGAGGGGCAGTCAACATCCACGATGGTTTGACCGTTGTTTACTGCTTTTACCGCTTCTGCGTCGAACGGAATTTTTCCGGTAAACGGGAGATGTTTTGCGCGGCAAAATTCTTCGATTTTTTCGGTATTCGCAAGATTGGTGTCATACTTATTGATACAAACGCTAATTTTTGTCCGAAACGTCTCTGCTGTTTTTATGATGCGTTCCATGTCGCTGATTCCTGATATGGAGGGCTCTGTGACAATCAATACCATGTCAACTCCGCTCAGAGAAGCAATCACGGGGCAACCGATACCCGGCGAACCGTCGATGACGGCAAAGTCTGTATCCGGTGCCGCCGCAGACTTCATTTGTTTTTTTACTTCGGTTACCAACATCCCGGAAGTACCGCTTCCCATTTTCAGCTGTGCCGTCGAAAAAATTTTGTTGTCGTCAGAATATAGCATCAGCGCCCCGGCGACTGCAGATTTTAACGAAACAGCTCCCACAGGGCAGACAGCCTCGCAAACAGCACAACCCTCGCAAGCATAAGAATCAACATGAAAGCCATTCTCGTCAGAAATTGCATCGAACCGACAATTTGCTTTGCAAAGCCCGCACTCAACACATTTATCTACATCTATTTCGGCTTTTGGCATACCGCAATAGTCTGATTGTTCCGGCATGGAATTCTGTGCCATAATAAGATGAAGGTTGGGCGCGTCTACATCACAATCGGCATAGGCTTTGGCATCTGAAAGCCTTATAAACGCACTTGCTATCGTCGTTTTCCCAGTGCCGCCTTTGCCGCTAAGAATTAACAGCTGTTTCATGCCACACCTCCTTCATAACGGTTTGGAGCAGTGAAGCAAATAATACTCTAAATCTGTCATTTTCCCTTACGGCAATTTTTGCGTCGGAATTAAGAGTCCCAAGTTCGGAGTCAAACGGTATGCGACCCAGTATCGGGATGTTTTTCTCCTTGCAGAATATTTCCGCAGGATTTTCTCCGTCAAGACATTTATTGAGTATCACTCCGTGCGGCTTGCCGAAAAGTGTAACAAGATCATAGACCATGTTCAGGTTATGAACGCCAAACACTGTCGGCTCAGCAACCAATATGCAGTAATCTGCGTCCTTAATGCTTTCCATCACGATACAGGCACTCCCCGGAGGACAATCAATAAACACGGGGACCTCTTGATCGATCATGCTTTCATCGAGAAGATTTTTTATGATCGGTATGCCGGATGCTTCGCCCGTATTTAATATACCGGTATTTACAGCAACATGCCCCGAAACGCCCCTTTGTACCTTCCCAATCACTTTATCTTTTTCGCTGATTGCTTTTTCCGGACAAATCAACATACATCCTCCGCAGGAATGGCAAATTTCTTCAAATACATAAGGCTTATTTTTTATAAAAGCAAGCGCGTTAAATTTACAAAAATCAACACATTTGCGGCAACTGCTGCATAGGCTTTCGGTTACAGTCGGTATTTTTACTTTTATATTGTTCTCGATAACAGCTTTCGGTTTAAAAAATAAATAGCCGTTAGGCTCCTCCACATCACAGTCGATATAGACGGATTGTTCGGTAACGGAAGCCAAATTAACGGATACCAGCGTTTTACCTGTACCTCCTTTGCCGCTCAATATGGCAATCTTTACACCTTTACTTTTCATGGCCATGAAATCCCGGGTGAAAATCACTGAGCAAAATAAGCTGCTCGGCAACAAATGCATCAATGTTTTCCTGTACCGTTCCCGGTATTGATTTATAGATCAGAACTTCTGACTTGCGTAAAACCTCTTCCGCGTTCTCGCCACAGCGCGGAGTGAGCAGTGCTTTGACTCCGTGATCAGCTATTACTTGGGCGGCTCTGATCCCGGCTCCGCCCTGGCTGGCGACGGCACTGTTATCAAGATAATAGTTCTCTTTTGTATCTATATTGTAAAATAGGAAATATGGAGCTCGTCCAAAAGACGGACATACTCCTGATTTCAGGTTTTTTTCATCTACGGGTATTGCTATTTTCATTTGAATCCTCCATTTTAATTTCATTTAACTGTTGGTATCTTCGGAATTTCCGGGATTTTCAGTAAAGCCCTTGCCGCATCTGTTCCTGCGACAAACTCCTCTGCCACAGCCATTTCCGCTTCCGTCACAAAGTTGATATTCGCCGCCATCAATCCATAATACGTTCCCATTGACCAATGACTCGGCGAGTTTTCTTCTGGCCTCATCATAAATTCCTTGAACCGTTGTGCGCGAAATATTCATTTGGCCGGCACATTCTTCCTGAGTAAGTCTATCCAGATCAATGAGTCTTATTGTTTCATATTCGTCAACGGACATCTTGATTATGTTCACTGCATCCGCAGGGGAATCTAGAGGTCCGAAACGATTGCTGTCGGGAAGGCAGCAAACTTTTCTCCATTTTCGGGGTCTTGGCATATCATTTCACCTCCTTTTAGTTTCCGGCATATGTCGTTTATTGTTTTATTATATGCCGTTTCGGGCATATGTCAATAACTTTTTTGTAATTCACACAAATAAAGATACCCCTTTACGGGGTATCTTTATTTCTATATGATATAGTTGTTCTCGCTTGAGAGATAAGGAGGAAAGAGTTATGAACAATCCTGAAAATAGAAAACTGTTGTCTGAATACTTTTCGGCGTGGGATCACATGACCGAAGAAGAACAGGATGCTCTTTTAAATAACGCGACGCTTCTTCATTATCCCAAAGGAGCCAATCTTCACAGCGGGGAAAGTGACTGCGTTGGTCTCTTTCTTATCAAAAGTGGCGCGTTGCGCGCTTATATGTTATCTGAAAACGGTAAAGAAATTACTTTGTATCGGCTTTCAAAAGGAGACATGTGCGTTCTTTCGGCTTCCTGCGTGCTTTCAACGATTACTTTCGACGTTCATGTCGACACAGAGGAGGATACAGAGCTTCTTTTAATTCGTGCAAACTTTTTCGAGGCGCTTTCGGCACACAATCTTTATGTTGAATGTTGGGCCTATAAGCTTGCAACGCAACGCTTTTCTGATGTGATGTGGGCCATGCAGCAAATTCTTTTTATGAGTATGGATAAGCGTTTAGCTGTCTTTCTTTGGGATGAAACATCAAAAACCGGCAGCGATACACTTACAATTACCCACGAGCAAGCTGCGCGGTACATGGGCAGCGCCCGGGAAGTTGTTACACGTATGCTTAAATATTTTGCCTCCGAAGGCATTGTTGAGCTTTCTCGCGGTGGCATTAAAATCTTGGACAAACATAAACTTTTTTTGCTTACACAGTAAAAATTGCCACAGACTTTGAAAAAAACCGCGTTCGTTCTGCAAATGCAGCACGAACGCGGTTTTTGTTTTTTATTGTTAGATAAAAAGGTTTACATTGGATTCTTCCGCATCGCCAAGGTAAGCGCCCACGCCGCCCAATTCAACGCCTTCTATAAGCTCCTCTTCTTTGATTCCCATCACATCCATGCTCATGGTGCAGGCGATGATCTTAACGCCTGCGTCCATGGCTTTTTTGATTAACGTTTCAAGAGAGTCTACGTTTTTATCTTTCATGATCATTTTCATCATGGCAGTTCCCATCCCGCCCATGTTCATTTTGGAAAGCTTCAGTTTCCTTGGTCCGCGAGGCATCATAAAGCCGAACATCGATTCCATAAAGGCTTTTTTCACATTCTGCTTTTCCGCTTTACGAAGCACGTTCAATCCCCAGAAGGTAAAGAACATCGTGACGGGGCGACCCATGGCCGCAGCGCCGTTTGCGATGATAAAACTGGCCAGAACTTTGTCTAGGTCGCCGGAAAATACAATGATGGTTTTCCCTTCGACTGCCGGCTGCGTCGCTTTGGCTACAGCAGTGCCGGATCCTTTCATCAAAACCGCCACATAGGATTTCCCTCTGCGCTCATTGGATATCAGCTGATTGCCAGTGCGTTTGCACCAGGCGCCTATATCTCTGGAAAATCCGGGATCGGAAGCGGTTACCTCGACCACTTGGCCCTCTTTCATGTTGTTGACAGTTTCGAAAACCTTCATAAGGGGACCAGGGCACTGTAGTCCGCTGCAATCTATATTGATGGAAGCGACCGGTTTTTCTTCCGAAATCACATTCCCTGTTTCCGGTTCGACATTCACCATTTTGATTTCCTCCGTATTATCTTTGTAATGCGTTGATCTGTAAAAACGAGCACCGGCCGGATAAATTTTAACATTTTTAAAGCCGCTTTCCCTAAGGATGCATGCCCCGTTATATGCGCGAACACCTATGTTACAAAGTGCTATGATCTCTTTTTCCTTATCGAGCGTTTCAAGCCCACTGCGTAACTTACCCAGCGGAATGCTGACGGAGCCGGGAACGGAATACGCCATTCTTTCCGCATCTTCGCCTACATCCAAAAGGATGGCATCTGGCTTCTTTTCCGGGGCATCCCAGTCCGCAAAGACCACTTTGCCTGCAAGCACATTTTCTGCGACATAGCCGGCCATGTTGACAGGGTCTTTGGCCGAAGAATAAGGAGGTGCGTAAGCCATTTCCAAATATTTCAAATCCTCTACTGTGGCATTCAACCGTATTGCCACGGCAAGCGTGTCGATGCGCTTATCCACTCCGTCCATGCCGACGATCTGCGCGCCGAATATTTTCTGTCCATCCATGGAAAAAAGCATTTTTATGCGCATGGGCACGGCGCCAGGATAATAACCGGCATGGGAGTTTTGCGAAATGATGATGCTTTCGTAATCCTGACCTTTGACAAGTCCACGCTTCTTTAATGTTTTTTCGTTTGAACCCGTGCTGGCGGCAGTCAAATCAAACACCTTGGCAACAGAAGTGCCTTGGGTTCCTTTGTAGCGTTCGTTTCCGCCTGCGATATTGTTTGCGGCAATGCGTCCCTGCTTGTTGGCCGGACCGGCAAGCGGCACCATCGTGCGCTCTTTGCTTATAAAATCTTCCACTTCGATCACATCGCCCACAGCATAGATGCTTGGATCCGATGTTTTAAGCGTGTCATCCGTAATGATGCCTCCGCGTGCATTCAGTTCCAATCCCGCTGCTTTTGCAAGCTCGCTGTTTGGACGAACACCGATGGAAAGAAGAACTAAATCAGCTGAGACGACTGCCCCGCTGTTCAAATGAACATCGATGGAATCTCCTTTGTTTTCGAACGATGAAACGCCGTCTCCAAGATTCAGAACGACGCCGTTATCCTGGATATTTTCGTGTAGCAGCTGAGCCATTTCGTAATCCAGCGGAGTCATTACCTGATCCAGCATTTCTACGATGGTAACGGCTATTCCCAAATTGTTCAGGTTTTCGGCCATTTCCAGCCCGATAAAACCTCCGCCCACGACGACGGCGGATTTTACATTCTTTTCTGTAATGGTCGACTTGATCTTGTCGGTATCCGGCACGTTCCAAAGAGTCATGATTCTTTCCGCTTCGATGCCGGGAATGGGTGGTTTAAGTGGAGAGGAACCCGTCGAAAGCAAAAGGACATCGTAGCTTTCGGTATAGGTTTCGCCTGTTGCAAGTTTTTTGACGGTGACGGTTTTCATTGCGCGATCGATGCTGACCACCTCCTGCAATGTACGAACGTCGATATTAAATTTTGCAAGCATGGTTTGAGGCGTCTGCACAAAAAGGGCGCTTCTTGATTTAATGACATCTCCGATATAGTAAGGAAGCCCGCAATTCGCATAGGAGATGTACTCACCTCGCTCAAACATGATAATCTCTGCGCTTTCGCTCAGTCTTCTTAACCTTGCTGCCGCCGTAGCACCGCCTGCCACGCCGCCGACAATTAAAACTTTTTTATCCATCATTCACCTCTACGAATATTACTCTGCAACTTTAAATTACGAGTTGTATCTTTTATTGTTAAAGAATAAACGAAGGTTGCTGTTCTATCTGTGACGAAGTCACAATATGCCTCAACCCCAGTATATACCCGGTGTTTTTATTTTTCTTCTTTTATTTTTACTCTATGCCTTTTTCTGACACATTGACTTATGCAGATTAGTGAATATAATAAAACAACGCATACACAAGGAGGCAATTCATGATATTTACCTACATTCTTTATATTGCAGCTGCGTCTTTTCTTGCACTTTCCTACACAAAAGACAAGTCTAAGACAAAGATGGCTCTGAAAAAGGCCTGGAAAGCATTTGAAAACATACTTCCTCAGCTTTTATCCGTGCTTTTGATCATCGGAATGATGCTTTCGATTTTAGATGAGCAGACTATTTCCGGATTAATCGGAAAAGAATCGGGCGTCGTCGGAATAGTCATTGCCGGTATGATCGGCTCCATCACTTTGATTCCCGGATTTGTGGCTTTCCCGTTGGCTGCATCCCTTTTGGATGCCGGAGCCGGTTACGCCCAAATCACGATGTTTGTGAGCACGCTTATGATGGTGGGCGTTGTCACACTGTCGGTAGAGAGTAAATTTTTCAACAAGAAAATTGCGCTGAAACGCAACGCCCTCGCGCTGATGTTTTCCGTCATAGTAACAATTATCATGGGAGGGTTGCTCGGATGAAAAATTATGGAGTGATCATAAAGAAATATAAATTTTTCTTTGTCTTTATGGCAATGAATATTGTTTTGCTTTTCGCTGCGCCCCAAATCGGGCAGCTGTCGTTTCGCATCACCGCATCCAACTTAACGGAAATGCTGTCGATCCTTCCTCCGATTTTTATATTGCTCGGACTGATGGATGTGTGGGTTGCCAGAGAAACCATGATGAAATTTATGGGCGAAAACTCCGGAATAAAAGGCGGCCTTATCGCGTTTATCATGGGCAGTGCGGCGGCAGGTCCTCTTTATGCTGCTTTCCCCATCGCCGGCATGCTGCTGAAGAAAGGGGTAAAACTTTCGAACGTGTTTATTTTTATCGGGGCATGGTCCACGACGAAAATACCGATGATCCTCTTCGAAGCGTCCAACCTCGGTTTTAAATTTATGTTGATCCGTTTACTTTCAAGTATCGCAGGCATCGTTGTGATTGCCTATGTGCTCGAAAAATCCATATCGCAAAATGAAAAAGACGAGCTATACGAAAAGTCGAAGACTATGTTATTATAGTAAAAATATAAACAAAAGGAGAATTACATGGATTATGCACCACTTATAAAAGAATTTAACGAACGCAATCCCTTTACCAACGGGATAGGGCTTCGTTTGACAGATGTGAAAGAAAATTTTGCGGCAGGCGAAATCACTTACGCTGAAAAAATCACCAACCGCAATCATCATGTGCACGGCGGTGTCTATGTTTCGCTGGCCGACACCATAGCAGGAGCGGCAGCCCACAGTACCGGAGCGAAATATGTTACACAAAGCTGCAGTTTTAATTTTTACAAGAGCACGGAAGAAGGCACATTATTTGCCACAGCAACCGTGCGGCACAGAGGCAGAAAAACCTGTATCATCGCAACGGAGCTTACGCACGAAGACGGTGCACTCGTTGCAGACGGGCTTTTCTCTTTCTATAAGATAGCGGACTAAACAAAAGTGTACTATAAAAAAAACAGACGAAGCCGAAAGGTCTCGTCTGTTTTATTATTTTCAATAAACGTGATTTCCAATCGGCTGCCGATCGTTGATCATAAAATAAATATACTTTCCTAAATCAGCTGCTGCTCGTTGATAATCAGTCTGAATGCCAGACCCAGGGTTTCGGCGGCTTTTCGGCACATGATCATGCGGCCGAGAAATATTTCAAAGTAATCCATGACAGAGCTGTACCTGGTGTCAACGGTGAGTTTCAGTTTAAGTATGGTTTTCTCGTCGTTGATATGCACCTGGGATTTTTTCACAGAATAGTTTACCCTGTCGTGAATGTCAAAGTTTGATTTGTCCGAATTGCGAACTCTGCTTCTACGCACATCCGATTTATCTGCAACAATCAAGGCGGCGGCAACCGGGTTCACAGCAATTCCCGTGCCCTCGTCGTGATTCCCGATGGCCGTCACAACTGTCGCAATTCCTTCCGGGTCGCAGTGCATATTATCCAAAAGACGAAAAGCCATCACCGCTCCGCTTTGGGAGTGGTCTATGCGGTTTACGAGATTTCCGATATCATGAAGATAAGCGGCAATCTGGACCAGTTCTATATCCCGCTCGGGATAATTGAGTTTTTCCAGTATGTATTTTGCGGTGTCTGCAACGCGGGAAACATGAGCAAAGCTATGCTCCGTGTAGCCCAGTGCAATCAGCGATTCGTCTGCTTTGGTTATATATTCTTTTATTGCTTCGTCTTTTCTCACTTCTTCGTAAGTAAGCATTTTTTCTCCTATTTATACGTTCTGGTAACATCGTCGCTTGTAAAAAGTTTTAGGAAAGCACCGTAATCAGGCATAAAGTCCATGGTGTCTCCCAATTTGTAGTTCTGCCCCGATACATCTACCAGCAAATGATCCGAAGAACCGCCCAGAATCTCTGTGTTTGCATCCAGCGGCGTCAATCCGTCCGGATTGGTGTCCTGCTTTCCTACCGCAAGGATTGCTCTGTCTATTATACCACGATCTTCGTAAGAAGGAACTTGTCCAAATGCATCTACGCCGACTTCGCCGATGGGAAGAGACGGCTTTTTTTTGAGTTCGATGATTTGCGCACGAAGGATAACGGCATCGTTGTGCGTGCCTTCTATGCGGTTTGTATAGGCCGTTTCGTTGCCGAGGATAAAGGATTCGCCCAGCCGCAGGTTATTGATACCTGCGGGCAGCTCCTTCTTGGGAATAAGGTAAACGGAGCTGCTGTTGCCGCCCGAAACCATGGCCAGCTTTGTGCTGAATTTGGCCTCGATGCGGGCGGCAAGCTGGGCGAGCAAACCCAGGTTGTCGCTTTTTGGTATGATTGCCCCGTAGCACGTCAAATTGGTGCCGATGCCAAATAAGCTGATGTGGCGCATTTTTAGAATCTCGTCGCACACAGCCATCATCGCGGCTTCGTCTTTATAAAACATTCCTTCTCTCAAATCTCCCAAATCGATCATCAGGAGGACTTTGTGCGTTTTGTTCTGTTTTCCCGCTTCGGTATCCAAAAGCCTTATCGTCTGGATTTCCGAATTTAAAGAGATGTCGGCAAAACGAACGACCTCTTCTATTTCTCCCATCATCGGAAGCCGCAGCAGCACGGTTTCTTTGCCCATCATATGCGCTTTATCCGAATAGGTGGAAATGTTTTTGATGCGGGAATCCGCCAAATAGTCTACCGAGTCGCTTTTCAGCAGTTCTCCTACGATTCGCTCGTCCGCGCAAAAGCTCTTTGTAACAATCATCAACGAACAATTGCCTTCTTTTGCAAGAGCGCTCACTGCCTCTAAGTTTTCGTTGAGCTTTTTCAGGTCTATGATCAATTGCGGATACATATCAATTTTCCTCCTTAAGCTTCTTGCTGTCTTGTACGGTCCCAATAGAAAATACCGTCAGGGAAATAGTTATAAATATCAACAACACAATTTTTTCCGGAGTGAATGTCTCTCCAAAAAAAAGGCCGCATAACATGGTGATGGCAGGGGATATGTACTGCGTAAACCCCAGCGTAATGTAGGGAATATTGTTGACGGCGCTCGCGTATAATATCAGCGGCAAAGCCGTCACGATACCTGTTCCCATCAGTAAAAATACTTCCGTTAAAGACAAAGCCACGACGGTATCCCGCATAAATGCAGCCATTGCAAACAAAGCGAAAGGCGTAAGAATCATGCTCTCGATGCAAATGCTCACCGCCGGATCCACTTTCACTCTTTTCTTGATCGTGCCGTAAAGCGTAAAGCTGATGCCCAGCACAATGCCGATGAAAGGAACCGTTCCGTAGCTGAATACGGAAATCAGAACGCCCGCAAGCGCGATAAAAACAGCTGCCACCTGCATTTTTCCGCTCTTTTCTCCGAATCCATAGACAGATATCGCAAAGACCATCAGCGGCGCCATAAAGTAGCCCAGACTGGCATCCAGCATTCGTTCGTGCCCCATCGCCCAAATATATACGCCCCAATTAAAGGAAATCATAAACGCCGCGGGCAACAGATGCATCATTGTCGTACGGTTTTTTATTGTCTCTTTAAAAAGATGCCACTTCCTGGTCAGACCGACAAGAATCACTGAAAAAACCGTGGCAAATATGATTCTGCTGCACAAGACAAACACAGCGTCCATATAACCGAGCATATGCCAGTAAATGCTGCTGAATCCCCATATCGTGTTGCAGAGCAGGGCTATATATAAATGTTTTTTAGACATGCACTTCCTTCTTTTCTATCGGTTTATATTCTCCGTCTACGAGCTCCCACCCATGTTCGGCCAGATGTTGCCTCTCTTCTTCTTCGTTCTTTTCCTTGGCCAGTCTTTCTTCTTCCAGCTTGTCCAGTTCGATTTGATAGGCGAGCTTATTCTTTGCGCCCGTTTTATTTTTTTCGGAAAATTTTATTCCGAAACTTTTTTCCAAAAGGCCTATGGCGCCTGCCTTGTGTCTTTTGGACAATACGCCCAGCGAAGCCATAATATAATCGTTATCGATTAAGATTTCAGCCTTATCTGTAGGGAAGAGACGAAGTCCTGTTTCGTTGCTGTCGGCGATTTTTTTTAGAATTCTGATTCGCCCCGGCAATCTTGTCAGAGCCCCTCCGGTTCCGATAATATATTTAATCTGTGTCAGGTCTTTCCCTTCGGCCACCGTGCTTCTGCCGGACGGTCCGAAGATGTAGCGGATTTGCCCCGCATGTCTTTCGACAGAAGTAAGCACCGCTTCTTCGGTAAGGCGTTCCACAAAACGTATTTCATCCTCGTTTTTAGGTATGGCCTTATATTCAGCCATCACTTTATCCAAATCTATATCTGAAAGTTCTTCCCGCAGCTTTTCTTCGCCGATGGTACTCACTATATTTCTCATATTTACATAAACGCCCAGATCGCCTTCGACCGTTCTCTTTGCTTTAGGTTCCGGATTGATGAGGATTCTTGCAATCTGCTCGGATTCTTCTGCGACAGAATGAACGTCGGTCGTAGCGCCGCCCACATCCAGCGTCACAACATTTCCCAGACACTCGTTTAAAATTTTTGTGCATTCCATCACGGCGCCCGGCGTAGGAATAATCGGTCCGTTTACCATATCCCTTACATGCTCCATTCCCGGGGCATTTGTAATATGATCTTCGAAAGCATCCTGTATGATCTTTCTTGCAGGCTCGACATTTAAATCGTCTATTCTGGGATAAACATTTTCCACGATATAAAGCTTCTGACCGCTTTCCTCGTCGAAAATCAACTTCATTTCCTCTTGGTTTTCAATGTTTCCGGCATAGATGACAGGAGTGGTAAGGCCCATGCTTCTTATCATTTCCGCATTGTAAACAGCGGTGTCTCTTTCTCCGTAATCGACGCCTCCGGCTATCAATATTAAATTCGGCTTTACTTCTTTAATTTTCTGAAGATCCGTACGTCGAAGCTTTCCTGCCGTAATGTAGTGAATGATGCCGCCGGCGCCCAAGGCTGCCTCTTTGGCCGCTCTTGCTGTCATGTCGTACACCAGGCCGTGAACGGTCATCTTTAATCCACCCGCCGCCGAACTGGTTGCGAGCATTTCACCGTATTCCAATGAATCGATCCCTTTGCGTTCGCACAGATCTTTGATCGCCTCGGACAATCCGATTCGGACATCCCCGTCTAAAACAGAAGTGGGAGCCTGGCCTTGAGCGAAAAATTCGGGGCTTTCCGAATCCAGCCCCGTAAATGCATTGACAACAGTTGTGGTGGATCCTATTTCAGCTACTAAAACATCTACTTTCATGACTTCTCCGTTTATTTCTATTTTATGCAGAAACCGCCCCGGCTGTTTTACATTGTAACAGCTTGGAGGCAGTTTCTGCATCGTTTATTTTTTTTTATTTATTGTTTCTCTTTTCGCGGCGCTTTTCAATAAGAGCAGTCGCTACATCGATACCGTGAGAGTTTCTTCCAAAACCCGCATCGATGCCTGTTTTTAATGCTTCTTCGGGTATAACCTGAGTTCCGCCGCAAAGAATAATCACATCGTCTCTGATTCCTTTTTCCACGGCAAGTTCATGAATTCTCTTCATGTTCTTGTAGTGGATATTGTCGTGGGAAATGATGGTGGAAGCCAAAATGGCTTCAGCTTTTAATTCCACGGCAGCATCTACAAGTTTTTCCACGGAGCAAGAGGTTCCGAGGTAATTGATTTCGATGCCGAAACGCTCAATACCGCCATGCTTGATGTCGATAATTTCCCGAAGTCCCACGGAATGTTCATCTTCTCCGACCGTTGCGCATACGACTTTAAGAGGATGTGCGCTTACGTCTTCGCGAATTTCACTTTCCGTAAGATATACGGGTTCGGGTGGTATCGTAAGGTCGGCTACATCAATATCGAAAGGAACTCTTCCCTTCAGTTCGATGCGCGTACCCTCGGCTTCCTGCATCACTTCTCTGTTAATGACTTCCGGTTCTATAAGGCCGAGCTTTTTACCGATTTCCACGGCAACAACTTCTGCAGTCCTTCTTTCTTCCGGGATGAACATGTTCATCATCACGATGCCGTCTGCCATCCATTCCATTTCTGGTTTTACAAGGCTGGAATGTCTGTACTTTTCTACTTCTTTCATACGGACGTTCACGTTGTCCGTGTCGTCCAGCTCGTCAATGTAGACGATTTTGCTTCTGTCTTCGAAAGTGCAGCCGCCGATGAGCGCGGAAGGATTCTTTGGATCCGCTCCGTATTGCTCCACATTGTTGTATCCAAAGTGTGCCGTAACGGGTGCCATATAATCTTCGTCTCTTTCGAAAATAAATCCGAAGCCTGTTCCGCCTTCGATTTTACGGGCAATACCATCGCCGTTTCTTTCCGGATATTTGCCGCTGTCCACAAAGAAGCCATCTTCCACAGCTTTGAAATAGCCGCCGGAGCTGACGATTTCTTCCATGAAAAGACAAGCTCTTTCCTTGATTTCTCTGGCTTCTGTTCTTAACGGACCTTCATTTTTCAGTTCGACCATTTCCATGAGTCCGTCCAGTCCCACGAGCGTTTGTTTTGCCGTGTCGCAGGCCTCGATGTTATAGATATGCCAAGGTACGTTTCTGCCTTCGTCGGGCGTGATCGTGGATTGAATATCCGCCCGGGTCAGCTTGGAAATCAGCATGTTGAGAACATGGGTAACGGTTGCTTCTCTTGCCGAGGCTTCCATGTATTTTGTGTTCATCTGTGCTCTCATCTTGTACTTTTTCATGTAGTCGCGAAGAGCTACCGCATAAGGAAGGTCAAGATAGACGCAAGGTGCCGGTGGCGCGGTGGGAGGAACGGTTGACAAACAGATATTGTTCGGATCCATTCCCACTTTTTCGGAGAACAGGGAGTTGATAGCATGCTGAACGATTAATTCAGGCATAACTTTCCATGCTTCTCTGGCTGTGGCGTTTGCGTTGTGAGCGCCGTCAATCTGTGCGATGTTAGCCCAGGTCATGATGGTTTTAGACTCGCAGGCGTCAACAAAAGAACGTACACAGTTGATATTCCTATATAAAACATTGTACTGCGGATCCTGGTGCGCGCCGTTCATGCCTTCTTCTGCAAACATCACCGCAACGTCCGGTCCCGCAACGCCTGATACATAGGAATGATAGTTAATAGGACGGCCTACTTCGTCCTCGATCAAATCCAGCGCTTTTCTCTGGGCGCGAACTTGTTTACGTGTAATGGGAACGCCGCCGATACCGGCCGGTGTGCCTTCGATAATGCCGTCGATATGGGATTGACCCATGGTTCTTATGACCATGATATGGTCTGCTCCATGCCACGCGCCCATTCTCATTCTTCGAATGTCGTCTTCAAAACGTCCTGAAGCAATTTCTGTTGTAATTGTTTCAGTCGGTTGAGGATCCATATGATCGAAGTATTTAGAAGAGGGCAATCCTACGCTTTGCTTTAAGGGCGCAGAAAGGTCGTGATAGGCAAAGGGTCCCATTTTAAGATCCGGATCCTTCTTTCTCCATGTCCATCCTGTTCTTCTGGGAACGTATTTGTCCAGGTCCTTTAATATTTCCTCGACGTCGATTTTCACGTCTTTTTTAAGTTTATCCTGTGCCATTTTACTTCCCTCCCTTAAACATCGCCGCTACTTCGTCCCAGCCTTTGCCTTGGGCTAAAATATCTCCCGCTTCGGTGATGCTGATATTTTTTGCCTGAGAGTACTTATAAACGCAATTTCCCGCGCCTTTTCCCATAAGTCCCTTGTCCATGCAGCCTTCTACGATTGCTTGCGTCTTGAGAGAGGAGATTCCCATTCTCATGAGTACCGCTCTTTCGATAGAGGGAGTGGTGTTTTTCTTACCGAGTTCTAAAAGAGGGTCCACAACCTGCGCTGTGACAGCCCAGAAATGATCATAAAGCTCCTGGTCCGACATGCCGGCAAGATGTTTTCTTCTCTCCTGAAAATCATCAGCTCTTTTCATCCTTTTTTCTCCTTCGTTGCTAAGGTGACAAGCGGGCATTCGCCCGCTCTGTTAATTATAATCCCAGTACTGATTTAACGAATGCCTCGTCGCTCTTTGTCTCTTCCGCTAAAAACGCGATATCCTGCGCTGTCGGATTGGGGTTGTGAGCGGCGCATGCCTTTTTAATAAGAGAGGATTTCATGCGGTTCAAATCGGCATCCTTGCATTTGATAAAGCTTGGATCTTTGGGCAGAACGATGTTTTCGCCCGGCTTATCTTCGTTTGGATCACCAAAATAAATGTTGACGCCGTTGTCTCTTGCGAAATCCAGCTGAGGTTGAATGTGCTTTCCTGCGCCGGTGTATTCTGTTTCGCTTATAACGATAATCGCATCTTCGGGCAGTTCCTGTGCCAGAGAAAATGCAGCTGCAAGAGCTGTATTGCCGGCAGGACCTCTTTCAATGCCTTCCAAATTTGCCAAAGCTTCGGTGATATAGAATACTTCGCCCTGGGTAACTAAAACATAACGATCCATATAGCGCAAAGGTCTTGCTGCGCTTCTTGGAACATCCGAATGATCCGGATCTGTTGCATAAGGAACACCAAAGCCGGTGTGTCCTGTCGTGCAGGATTTGCGATTGAATTGCTTATCCGATGCCATGTGAAGTCCTGTTAAATTAATCGATGCGCCCACGAACTGAGTGTTGGTCGCGCCTGCCTTGATAAGTCCTCTGGCTGTACCGGTGATCATTCCGCCTCCGGCGTTTGTGCATACCACAACGTCCGGATCTCTTCCGAGTTTTTCTCTGCACTGCATGGCAATTTCGTAACCCAGCGTCTCTACTCCGGCGATGCCGAAAGGAGAATAGAGCGATGCGTTAAAATACTTGGTGTCTTCTAAAAGCGAAAGGAAACTATAGAAGAGTTCCGGTCCAACGGTAAGCTGAACAACTTCCGCTCCGTATGCTTCGCAGGCTCTTGCTTTTTCGACAATTTCCGGTTGGCCTACGCCTCTGGAATCGTAACATTCTTGAACGATAATACACTTTAAACCTTGCATCGCAGCCTGCGATGCAACAGCCGCGCCGTAATTTCCGGACGTTGCGGCGATGACGCCTTTGTATCCCAATTTCTTTGCATGGGCAACCGCGCAAGCAGCTCTTCTGGCTTTAAAGCTTCCCGAAGGATTCGACGCCTCGTCCTTTGCAAATATTCTGGCACCGAAGCCGGGTTTTGCATACTTTCTGGACAAAGCGGAAATATTTCTCAGTTCCAGCAACGGAGTGTTGCCCACGCCCGTCAAACTTTGAATTCTGTTCACTTCATCCAATGTATATCCTGTAGCCTTCATAAGGCCTTCGTAGTCGAACTTCACCGAACCGGATTCATAATCTTTGTAATCCAGGCCCAGGGCGGTTTTCATAATTTCATTTGATCTTCCCATCACGGAAGCATAATCTTTTGCCAATGCCATTATTTGTCACCTCCGTACATGATTTCTCTTAATTGCTTATCGATTTGGATAAGCTCAGGTACGAATTTCCCATAGCTGTGGGTATAGTACGGATTGATCTCTATCAGTTTGCCTTTTGCAATTCTTCCGACCGCGGTTTCAACGGAAACTTCGTCTCCGATTTCGGCATCTTCCTGCAGAAAACCTTTTGTCCACATTTCCAAAGGCACCAGCTTGGTGTCATCGGGGATGTTGGGGGATCTATCGGAAGGGTTGAGTACAATTGTATGGATGCGTACCCATTCGCCTTTTTTAACCATTATATTTTCCTCCTACCAGTGTTATATAGGGGACGACATGACATCGCCCCCCTATAAGTGTATTCAATAGTTTTTTTTATTTGACGATTTTGCAATCCGGGCAAATAAGATCTCTCATGTCTCCCATAATTGCTCTGGGCACAGGAAGGTCTATCATTGTATGAAGTCCGGGTCTTGCGTTGATAACCTGGGGAATCATGTTGACGCACATTGCGATGGTTCCGATTCCTCCCGGTGTTTCCGGAGAATTGACCATGTTGACGTTTGGTGTTCCCTTAATAATAACGTAATCGCCTGTTTTTACGCCGACCTGTTCGGGTTCAATCTGTTGCGGGTGATCCATATGGATAAGATTCTTTCCGCCGTTTACAAAGCCTTCGCCCTTCATTGCTACGCCTGCAACATTGCCGGCCTTTGCAAATCCGTATTCGGATTTTCTGTCAACGTCTGTCATGATCGGATCCATGGTTGTTTCCACTTTGTCCACTTTCCAGCCGATAGCGTCTGCGATCATTTGAATGGATTCGTGGAAGCCTACATGTCCGGAAAGATGTCCGGTCTTAACGCCTTCGATAAAATCTTCCTTTGTGATGCCGATTCCCTGCTCAATCATAACTGCGGGGCCAAACGGAGAAAGACTGTTTACTCTTCTTGCGGTGATTTCTTCTACTTCTTCGCAGATACCTGTCCAAAGAACGACTAAAAGATCCATGATATGTCCGGGATTGACGCCTGTACCCAAAATGGATACGCCGTTTGCTTTTGCAATTTCGTCGAGCTTCTTTGCAAGTTCAGGTTCCTGAGCCTGAGGATAAGACATTTCTTCTGCGGAAGAAACGACGTTGATTCCCTGCTCCAAAATAAATTTCAGTCTGTCAAAAGCTGTCTTTGTAAAAGAGTCTGTGCATGTCAAAACTACGTCTGCAGCGCCTCTTTTAATCACGTCTTCGGGTGTTCCGATAATAACGTCGGGTCTGTCGCCTCTTGGAGTTTTGATAAAGTCGTACATGGATTTACCGACTTTAGCGCCCCTGCCTGCTACGCCAACGATGTCTACACCCTTCTTCTTTAAGAGCATATCGGCCATGCCGCCACCCATAGCGCCAAGACCCCAAATGATTACTTTTACATTATTCATTTCTTTTCCTCCACTTCTTCTATCAAGCTTATGCCTGTGATAACAAAACTTTTACGCGAATCGCGCTTTCTTACACAGATATAATAAAGCAAGAAGCGTGCCAAATGCATTTTGTGCAATGGCAACGCTTCCGGACGGACATATAGTGTTATATGGGAAGATTGGTGCAAAATTATTTGCTTTTAATGCAAAATTATTTGCTTTTATTTATATTTTTTGATTTTATGTTGTAGCGTTTGTCTTTTAATCCTTAAGCTGTCTGCCGCCCGCGAAATGTTGCCGCCGTTGGTTACAATGGCATTTTCTATCATTTCTCTTTCTATTCGTCCCAGATATTGATCCAGGCCTCCCTCGCCCAACGTAAAGATTTCCTGTGCAGGCAGCGTTTTTCGACGATTGATGATAAGATCTTCATCCCGAAGCACATGCTCTTCCGGATTCATTAAAGACATGGCGGACATGATGATATTTTCGAGTTCCCTGACATTCCCGGGATAATCGTAGGAAAGCAATTTTTCTTTCGCTGCATCGGCAAGCATCCATACCTGCTTTTCAAATTTATGATTATATTTGTCCATAAATTTTTCTGCCAGCAATACGATATCGTCTCTACGCTCTCTTAAAGGCGGCATATATATCTGTATCACAGCAATTCTGTAGAACAGGTCTCTGCGAAGCTTACCGGAAGCCAGCAATTCTTCCGCCGGTTCGTTAATCGTGGCAATAATACGCACATCCAAGGGGATATCTCTGGTTCCGCCGACCCTGCGCGTATAGTTTTCCTGCAAAACCCGTAGGAGTTTACCCTGCAATTCAAGGGGCATCGAGTTAATTTCATCTAGCAGCAGCGTTCCTTCGTCGGCCTGCTCGAAAAGGCCTGCCCTGTCCACCGCACCCGTAAATCCGCCCTTGGAGGTTCCAAACAAAATTCCCTCCAGAAGACTTCCCGGCACTGCGGCACAATTTTGAGCTAAAAACGGCTTATCCTTTCGATTGCTGTCGAAGTGAATGCTTTGGGCGATCAGTTCTTTGCCGGTTCCCGTTTCTCCGTATATCATGCACGAAGCTGAGCTTAAAGCGGCTTTCTTCGCAAGCTGAATCGTTTCAAGAAACTGTTTGTTTTGCCCGAATAAATTAGAAAAATTATATTTTTTTATCTTCTTTTGCTTCGACTTTTTAGGATCGTCAATTTCCTTTCGAAGCTCTAAGATGGTATCGCTCATCCTTTGAATTTCTGTGATATTCTTTGCGATTTCTACAGCTGCAACCACCTTATCGCCATCGACAACGGGAACTGTAGTGTTTATGGTCGTTATTTCCCGGCCGTCTTTGTTAAGGTACGTCTGCTCTTGCCTCCAGGTGCTCTTTTGAAACTCGAGAGCTTGCAAAAGCGTACTGTTTTCAGCTTTTAAGTTTTTAAACACTTCGGTGAAAGGCTTTTTTATAACATCCTTTCTGTCCATTTTTTCCAGCTGTGCCATCGCTTTGTTATATATTACGCTGTTGCCTTCGGGGTCCACGACATGAACGCCCTCGTCTAACAGCTGCAATATGATTTGCAATATCATCTGGTATTCTCTGTTTTTCATAAGTTACCTTCTCCTGCAAATTTATTTGCACCAAGTGCAAATATTTTATCACAATATCATCATATCGCATCAGGTCTTCCGGTACTATCTTTTTTTCGTTTTATCGGTTATAATTTCTTGTGACGCTTAGGCGAATACGCATCAAAAGCAAAGAGGACATTATGAGAATCAGAAAAGAATCAGATCAATTTCAAGAAGAAGAAGTGCTGCTGGTCGCAAAAGCCTCCGACGCACTGGCGCATCCTGCGAGAGTTCGGATATTCAGATATATTTATAACGCCAATATGACCAGAGAGCCTATATGCAACAAAGACGTGGTTGCCGCTTTTGACTATTCCCAGGCAACGGTTTCCCAGCACATTAAGAAATTGGTGGAATCAGAGCTTCTGCATGTGGAAAAGAAAGATAACTTTTCTTACTATTATGTAAATATTGGAATGTTGGGTAAATATCTGAATGCGGTAAAGAAGTTTCAATAAAAACAAACAAGGCCGGCCGGTTCGAAATGAACCGGCCGGCTTTTTTATTAACCTTCTTCCGACTTTGGAGCCTGACGTCGTTACTTATTGCCCTTGCTTCACCAAATCATATAGCCTTTTATTTTGATAAATCCGCTCTTTACCTATTTTTTTTGAAGTAAGCAAGCCCTCGCTTTCAAGAGAAGACAGGTAATTCGCAGCAGTCTTTCTTGTTACTGATAAGCCATTCTCGATATACACAATCTTTGTATAAAACTCGTAAAAAAGCAGATCAATTAGTTCTTTGGAGTATATTTTGGGTAGCTTTTCTTTTATCTCCATACTCATCATTTCGACTTCGGCATTGATTCTTTTTACTAACTTCAACGTCTCTTCTGCAGTTTCTTCAATACCTTTCAAAATATAGACAATCCATTCTTCCCAATTTTCATGCGTTCTGACTTCTTGAAGAAGTCTATAGTATGCTGACTTGTTCCTGATTATATAACTACTCAAATAGAGAATAGGACTATCGAGTAAGTCCTTTAAAACTAAATAAAGCACGTTTATAATTCTGCCGGTCCTGCCATTACCATCATAAAAGGGATGAATGCTCTCGAATTGATAATGGATCACCGCAAGCTTTATTAATGGGTCGATATCTTTATAATCTTCATTGATGTACTTTTCCAGATTGCTTAGAAGTTCTCTGATTTCAGCTTCTCCTTCGGGCGGCGTATAAACTGTTTCACCGGTTCTTTCGTTTCGAAGTACGGTACCGGTCAACTTCCTTATACCGGCACGATTCTTTTCAACAATTTCTTGGATTTCTATCATCATATTTGTTGTAAGCAGTTTATGCGTCCTAACCAACTCATAACCATGCCATAAAGCAGTCCTATAGGTAACAACTTCTTTTGCAGCAGGACTTGCTCCACTTGCATCACTCATTGCTATATATAGGTCGTCATGCGTTGTTATAATGTTTTCAATTGCAGAGCTATCCTTGGCTTCATTAATCATGACGGCATTGATTAGAATGTGTTTATTGGGAATTGTGTCTGCATACCCTTTCAGTTCGGCTAATGCACGATTGGTTCTTGCCAGCTGTTTTAGCACAGCGCTTGTTTCTAATTCAACATTTGGTGGCAACATGGGTAATTTTTGTTGGTTCATTACGCGTTCCTCCCTTACATGGGTATTGTATTGCAATATTTTACACATGTCAACTGAATGTGGGTAATAAATACATAAAACCTACCCTCGCTAAATATATATGTGTAGGCTATTCTAATACCTGCTGTTACCATTCGACCACCTTTTGCGGCCACTCTGCCACATTCTACTACTTATTAGCAAGGCAAAAAAATTCCAGACCCAGAAGACGGAATTTCGCTAGGTATGGTCCACTCTTACTTATTAAAAAACGAAGCGTATCATTTATGGTACGCTTCGTTTCCATTAATCTTAAACGCTCTATAGACCTGCTCCAGCAATACCACCCGCATCATCTGATGCGGAAATGTCATTTTGGAAAAAGACAGGCGCATGTCTGCCTGCTCCAGCAACTCCTGCGAAAGGCCAAGCGAACCTCCGATGATAAAAACGATATCGCTCTTTCCATCTATGCCAAGCCCGGAAATTTTTTCCGCAAGGTCAACCGAACTGAATGACTTTCCGTTGACATCCAGTGCGACCAAGTATGTCGAGGGAGATCGGGATATTTTCTTCAAAATATTCTTGCTCTCTGTATCGATAACAACTTTCTCTCCTGCGCTTCCGGCGTTATCGCTTAAGCGTTCTTCCGGAATTTCGAAGATGGTCAGTTTGCAAAAGCGACTCAATCGTTTCGAATATTCCTCGACCGCATCGATCCAGTATTTTTCTTTCAGTTTTCCAACGCACAGTACGGTAATATTCATCGGCTAAAGCGTTGTGATGTCATTGGTCAAAACAACGGTAACGGTCTTTTCCGCTTTGTCGCGAAGAACGGTTAATTCCACCGAATCGCCCGGTCGATAAGAAACTAAGAGTGTATTGAGCTTATTCATGGTACCCACTTGTGTGCCCTCGAATTCCAGAATCACATCCCCGGTTTTTATTCCGGCATCTTCTGCTCCGCCACC
>CAZSPZ010000015.1:0-8147 GCA_964608965.1 uncultured Oscillospiraceae bacterium
TTCTGTGCTCTTCTTCAGAGCGGCTCCGCTTTTGGCGGAACATTCTCATTATAGGATGGACCCCCCGTTTTGTCAATCGCTTTTTTAATGTTTTTTAAATTCTTTTTTGACTTTTCGAAGGATCTTTATTTCTACATAATATATCGCAATTCCGGGCGGAGTTTTGTATAATGATAACAAAATTGTTTCCCGCTAAGAATCGGAGGTCGACGGTGAACCAGAAGAGCAGAACATCGATGTTAACAAGCATGGCCTTACTCGCAACCGTAAGCCTGGTGCTTACGCGCTTTCTTTCCTTCTATATACCGTTTATGGGTACGCAGTCTATGCGGGTTGGATTTGGCGATGTTCCTATTATATTGGCCGGGCTCTTGTTAGGTCCATACGCGGGCGGATTGGTGGGCCTTGTGGCCGATGTTGCGGGTGCTACGCTGTTTCCCAGCGGGCCATTCTTTCCCGGCTTTACCGTCACAGCATTTCTCGTGGGCTTCCTGCCGGCGTTTTTATTGAATCGTTTCAAGAAAAAAGAACAGGGTCTCACAAAGGCCAAGCTCTTTTTAGCTATCCTGTGCACTCAATTGATCGGATCTGCGCTGCTGAATACACTGTGGATTGTCATTCTTTATATGAGTCCTGCGACCGCAGACAAGTACTGGGCTTTATTCGTCGTACGAGCCCCGTTTTCGCTGATGATGAGCGTCTTATATACTATCATAGTATATCCGCTTTACATACGAATATTTAAAGAAAATCTATAAACTTCTTCCCAGAGCCTCTGCTTCTTTGAGAGCAGGATGCCCTTCTATTTCGCCTTTTTTATTGACACCCGCAACCGTAATGATCCCCGCGTTGTTCCAATCGGCATAAGCGATAAAAGCCTTGTACTGGGCAACAAGAGGCTCTACAACCGTCGTGTCGGTATCCCCATAGACGGCAAGAAGAACACAAGACTTAATAGAGTCCTTTTTGTACAGTGTGAAGTACATCCTGTCTACTGCAAGCTTCAGCTGCGCTGTCATACCGTAATAGTAAACCGGTGTCGCAAACACAACGGTGTCTGCGGTAAAAAGGTGAGGCATGATTTTTTGCATGTCGTCCTTTTGGATGCATTCTCCCGGATGTGTGCTGCAGTACTCGCAGCCCGTACAGGGAGCAATATTCATCTCTGCTACATCAAACACCGAAACATGGCTGCCTGCCGCTTCCGCGCCCGTGATAAACGCTTGCGTCAACTTTTCTGTGTTGCCGTTTTTTCTTGGGCTTCCGGTAAAGATTAAGATCTCTCCTGGCATGATTCATCCTCCATGCAAATTGCAATACCTGCCGATGCGCCGATTCGATCGGCACCGGCGGCAATCATTTCCTCTGCGGTTTTCTTATCTCGTATGCCGCCCGAAGCTTTTACTTTGACAGCAGCGCTTACGGAATCCCGCATCAGTTTAACATGAGCAGCGGTGGCTCCTCCTGTTGAAAATCCGGTAGAGGTTTTGACAAATGCGGCGCCCGCTTGTTCTGCGAGCCTGGATGCCGTTACGATTTCATCATCTGTAAGCAGGCAGGTTTCCAGAATCACCTTTACGATGGCGCCGTATTTCCCGGCCGCAAGGACAACTTCCCTGATGTCGGAAAGAACGAGGTCGCTGCGGCCTTCCTTAAGTGAACCTATGCTTAAAACCATATCTATTTCGGATGCGCCTTCTCTGCAGGCATAATTGGTTTCGAAGACTTTTGCCTCCGTAGCCATCGCTCCCAAAGGGAACCCAACCACGCAGGCAATTTTAACATCCGAGCCCGACAAGGACTCTTTCGCTAATGCGACGTAACGCGAATTGACGCAGACCGCATAAAAGCCATACTGCACAGCCTCTGCGCAGAGTGTTTCTATTTCTTTCTGCGTCGCTTTAGGCGAAAGCAGAGTATGGTCGATATACTTTTCCAGGCCGCTCATCGCCGCTTACACCAGAATCTCAACTTGGCTGCCGTTGCCAACACCTGCAGCGTTCGCTTCGTCCGTATCAAGATGAACTTCCATTTCATGGCCGTCGCCCGAGCGAACCAGGACGTTGTCAAATATAAGTCCTCTCTCTCCGGGGATCTTTATGCTGACCATCTGCTTGTCGACAACACCGGCTTCCTTTGCCTGTGCAACAGAAAGATGGACATGGCGAAGAGCCGCTATGGCGCCTTTGCTGATTTCGACTTCTCCGGCCGGACCCACGAGCTTAATTCCGGGTGTGCTGTCTAATTTTCCGCTCTCTTTGACCGGAACGGCAACGCCTAATGTTCTGGCATCCGTAATCGCCAATTCCACCTGCGTTTCGGGGCGGATAGGTCCAAGGACGCGTACGCCTTTCATGACACCCTTTGGCCCGACGATGTCTACCTTTTCTTCTGCGGCATATTGTCCGGGCTGTTTTAAATCTTTAGACGGATGCAGTTCGTAACCCGCTCCGAAAAGTTTTTCCAAATCGTTTTTGCTTAGATGCAAATGTTTGTTGGATACTCCAACAGGAACCATGTAACCCATAATCATTCTCCTTCTCTTTCTCTTTCATTGTTATATTTTCTCATAAAGTGATTTAATCAATTGGAATCCATGAAATAAATGGCAAATTTCTGTATTTCTGATCGATATCCAATCCATATCCTACAATAAATTTATCTTCCACCTCAAAGCCCACATAATCCCCTCGGAGTTCAACTTTGCGCCGTGACGGCTTATCCAGCAAAGTACATATTTTAAGAGACTTGGGAGCCCGGCCTAAAAGGTACTCTTTTAAATAAGCCAAAGTGAGTCCGGTGTCGATAATGTCTTCGACTATGATGATGTTTTTCCCTTTCACATCGGAGTCCAGATCCTTTAGTATGCGGACGACGCCACTGCTTTTCGTGGAATGGCCGTAACTGGATACGGACATATAGTCAATCTGAAGGTCATCTATTTCGATTTTCCGCATAAGGTCCGCAATAAACGGGATAGAGCCCTTTAGTATACCGACTAAAAGGATGGATTCTCCTTTGTAATCTTCGGAAATTTGTTTGCCCAGCTGCGCAACCCTTCCGGCCAGAGTATCCTCGTCGATCAGTATCTCCGAAAAATCGTACTTGTTATCTTCCATGTTACATTTTATCCCTTCTGTTCGTCGTCTTTCACCGTGAAATCAACATTTTCCACAATATTTTTATTGTTGAATTGATCGGAATACTTTTCAGGATCGGATCCGTCATCCCAATATTTATCCAATTCATCCTTAAGATAAGAAATGATAAACCCCCATAAAATCGCATCGTCCAAAAATCCGAAAATAGGAACGATAGGCGGAATCAAGTCCAGAGGAAGAAAAAGGTAAATCAAGCCCGCAATAATAATCGTTTTCTTCCATTTGGAAACCGCAGGGTCTTTCATCATGGGCTTAATCGCAAATATGCGTTTTTTTAAAACCAATAAATTCAAGAATGTCATATATTGCACCGCCCTTCTTTATTTTACTATTCTATTCCGCACAAAGCAACGCATCCAATACATCCAACAGTTCTTCCACGCCATCTTTTTTAAGCGTAGAAACCGGGATGACCAAATCATCTTCTCCGAGTTTCAGATCCGCTCTGATGACGGCAAGATTCTTGTTCAATTCATTTCGCGACACTTTATCCGCTTTTGTGGCTACGACGATTCCCGAAAGATCGTAATAACGCAGCCATTCGTACATCTGCCTGTCCTGTTCGGAAGGCGCATGACGCACATCGACCAGCTGTATCACTTTGATTAAATTATCCCTGTTTGCCAAATAATCTTCCATCATGGGACCCCATTCGGACGAAATCGACTTGGAAACCTTTGCGTAACCATAGCCGGGCAAATCCACGATTCTAAATGCATCATTGATGCAATAGAAGTTGATTGTCCTGGTCTTCCCCGGATTCCCGCTTACTCTGGCCAGTTTTTTTCGACCTAAAAGCAAGTTGATCAAGGACGATTTGCCCACGTTGGACCGACCGGCAAAAGCGATTTCCTTTTGGTTTTGATCCGGGTATTGACTCTTTTTGACCGCGACGGTCAATAGTTCCGATTTGCAGATAATCATACCAAAGCCTCTTTAATGGCATCATCGACATTTTTGATGAGGACAAACGTCATTTCATCTTTTACCACTGCGGGGAGTTCTTCCAAATCCTGTTCGTTTTCGACAGGAAGAAGAACTTTCTTTATTCCTGCCCGATGGGCTGCCAGTACTTTTTCTTTGATGCCGCCCACAGGAAGAATCTTGCCTCGCAACGTGATTTCCCCAGTCATCGCCACTTCTTTTCTTACGGCTCGTCCTGTAAGAGCCGATATCACAGAAAGGCACATGGTTACGCCTGCGGACGGACCGTCTTTTGGCGTGGCACCCTCGGGAATGTGAATATGAATATCTCTCGTTTTATAGAAATCGTTTTCCAATTTCAGCTGGCGTCCTTTGGAACGTATGTAGCTGATGGCGGCCTTTGCGGATTCCTGCATGACATCGCCCAGTTGCCCCGTTAAGGAGAGCTGACCGGTGCCCGGTAATACAGCAGTTTCGATAAACAATGTGTCGCCGCCCACAACAGTCCAAGCCAGGCCCGTCGTAACGCCTATTTCGTTGGAGCCTTGCATTTTATCGTAGCGAAAACGCTTCTTGCCTAAAAAGGATTCCAGCGATTTTGCGTTGATATTGTGCTTTGAGGAATCGCCTTCCACCACTTTTCGGGCGACTTTTCTGCAGAGGTTCGCGATTTCTTTTTCGAGATTACGAACACCTGATTCCCGCGTGTAATTATTGATCAAAGCATGGAGAGCGGTGTCTGCGATCGCAATATTTTTCCCTGTAAGTCCATGGGATTTAATCTGCTTTGGCACCAGGTATTTCTTTGCAATATTCAGCTTTTCTTCTTCGGTGTAACCCGAAATGCTGATCACTTCCATCCTGTCCAGAAGCGGTCTTGGAATTGTATCTGTCGTATTCGCAGTCGTAATGAACAATACACCGCTAAGGTCGAACGGTATTTCAAGATAATGATCCACAAACTCTTTGTTTTGCTCGGGATCCAACACTTCGAGCAAAGCAGAAGCAGGATCTCCTCTGAAATCTGCCCCTATCTTATCCACTTCGTCAAAAAGGAACACCGGATTATTGGTGCCGCACTCTTTCACTGCGCTCATCACCCTGCCGGGTATAGCCCCGATATAGGTTCTTCTGTGCCCGCGAATTTCCGCTTCGTCGCGCACGCCGCCTAAAGACATGTGAACAAACTCGCGGCCTACTGCCCTTGCGATGGAACGGGCGATAGACGTTTTACCCACACCCGGAGGTCCAACCAGACAAAGGATGGGACCTTTTTCACTTTTTGCCAGAGCAAGGACTGCTAAATACTCCAGAATACGTTCTTTCACTTTTTCCAAACCGTAATGGTCTTCTTCCAGAATTCGGTTTGCTTCCTTTAAGTCAATCGCGTCTTTTGAAGCTTTATTCCAAGGCAGCTCAAGAATCCATTCCACATAGGAACGGATTACGCTGGCCTCGGGCATGTTGGGAGACATTTTTGAAAGGCGGTTAATTTCCTTTTCTACTTTCTTTGTCACCATAGGCGATAATTTCAATTTTTTAAGCTGCTTCAGCCAGCCCTCTGTTTCGGCATCTGCGGCTTCTTCTTGCCCAAGTTCCTCCTGAATCGCTCTCATCTGCTCTCTGAGATAATATTCTCTTTGGGATTTCGTCATCTGGGTTTTAATTTTGCTGCTTATTTTATCTTCCAGGCGAAGAATTTCATTTTCTCTTGTCAGGAATTCCATGACAAGTTTCATGCGCTTTTCTTCGTCTATGGCTTCGAGAATTTTCTGGCTTTCCTCTATTTTAAGTTCCATATTGGACGCGATAATGTCCGCAAGCCTTCCCGGCTCTTCGACAGCTTCCACTCCTGATATTACGTCTGCCGACAACCTGGGGTGTTTTCCGAGGTATTCCTGAAATAAATTAACGGCAGTACGCATTAAAGCGATGACATCCGGCGTGTGCGGAGGAAGAACGACCTCCTTGACCTTTTCTACAGTACATAGGAAATACGGAACCTCCTGTACAAGTGAATTCATCTTTGCTCTGTATTGTCCGTCCACCAGTACGCGTATATTATCACCGGGAAGTTTAAGCATCTGCTTAATGCGCGCAACTGTCCCGATATGGTAAAAATCATTTAAGGTCGGAAGGTCGAGTTCTGCATCCTTTTGTGAAGTCAGAAAGACAGTTTGATTCAACATCATTGCACGTTCCAGCGCAAGGATAGACTTTTCTCTTCCTATGTCAAAATGGAGCACCATGTTAGGAAAAACGGTGATACCCCGCAGCGGTATCAGAGGCATAACCTCAGGTGCCATAGGTTCATTGCTATTGTTTCCGGGTGCTTTTATCTGCTCATCCATCGATGTGTTCTCCTTTCGTTTAATATGGGCGGCCAATGGCCGCCCGTGCGTGTACTTTACGAGGCATCGGCCTCTTTGCTTCGTTCCTTTCCTTTTTCGGAAAGAACCAGAGTAGGCTCACCACCTTCTATGGTGTTTTTGGTGACGATTACTTTTTTAATATCGTCTCGGGAAGGTATTTCGTACATGACATCTGTCATCACCTGTTCCAAAATACTTCGAAGTCCTCTTGCACCGGTTTTTCTTTCCTGTGCTTTTTCCGCGACCATCTTTACTGCGGCCGGTTCGACTTCCAATTCGACTCCGTCTATCTCGAACAGTTTCCTGTACTGCTTGAGTATCGCATTTTTCGGCTCACATATGATTCGTACGAGAGCGTCGATCGAAAGTTCTTCCAACGTTACGATGACAGGAAGTCTGCCGATGAACTCAGGAATAAGTCCATAATGAAGGAGATCTTCTGCCTGTACTTTTTTGAGAAGTTCGGGAGAATGGTCCTTTACCGATATACTCTGTGAATTAAAGCCTATGGTTTTCTCGCCGATACGACGCTGTATGATCTTGTCCAAACCATCGAAGGCGCCTCCACAGATAAACAGCACATTTGTGGTGTCAAACTGCAGGAAATCCTGATGGGGGTGCTTGCGCCCACCTTGCGGCGGTACATTGGCTACTGTTCCTTCTAAAATCTTAAGCAATGCCTGCTGAACGCCTTCGCCGGAAACATCTCTGGTAATAGACGGATTATCTGTCTTTCTGGCAAGCTTATCAATTTCGTCTACGTAGATAATGCCCTTTTGAGCCTTCTCGATATCGTAGTCGGCAGCCTGAATCAGCTTTAAGAGAATATTTTCAACATCTTCGCCCACATACCCGGCTTCTGTAAGCGCTGTAGCGTCGGCTATCGCGAAAGGTACATCCAGAATCTTTGCCAAAGTTTGAGCAAGTAAGGTCTTTCCGGAACCGGTGGGTCCTATCATCACAATGTTGCTCTTTTGAATTTCAACATCCTCTGCGGACTTTCCGTCTTCCGTTTTAACTTTTTTACCTTTTTTCGTTAAACTGTTGATACGTTTGTAGTGGTTATATACTGCGACCGCTAAAACTTTTTTTGCTCTGTCTTGATCGATGACATAATCATCCAACGTATTTGTTATGTCTTTTGGCTTAGGCAATTCGCCGGAATAATCCAACGCTGCGGTCTGGCTCAATGTCTGAAACTCTTCTTCTATTATCTCATCGCAAAGCCGTATGCATTCATCACAAATGTATACATCCGGTCCCGCTATAAGGCGTTTCACCTGGCTCTGCGGTTTGCCGCAAAAAGAGCAGGTCAATTCCTTTTTGTTGTCGTATTTTCCCATTTCTACCTCTTTGATACTACTTTGTCGACCAGACCATAGGCCACGGCGGCATCTGCATCCAGGAAATTATCCCTGTCTGTGTCTTCCGTTATTTTCTCTAAAGTCTGTCCTGTGCATTCAGATAAGATCTTGTTGATTTTCTCTCTTGTCTTTAAAATGTGTTCGGCATGAATCCTCATGTCCTCTGCCTGACCGTGCATTCCTCCAAGAGGCTGGTGAATCATAACCTCCGAATTGGGCAATGCAAAGCGCTTCCCCTTTGCGCCTGCTGCCAGGATAAAGGCGGCCATGGAAGCGGCCATGCCCAGGCATATCGTCGACACATCCGGCTTTATATACTGCATGGT
>CAZSPZ010000015.1:8157-17659 GCA_964608965.1 uncultured Oscillospiraceae bacterium
CCATCCCTGCAGTGATGACGCCGCCGGGGCTGTTGATATATAAACTGATATCCTTGTCCGGATCTTCGGACGCAAGGAACAACAGCTGTGCCACGACAAGGTTGGCGTTGTCGTCATTGATTTCTTCGCCTAAAAACACGATGCGATCTTTAAGCAATCTGGAATATATATCGTAAGAACGTTCTCCTCTTGAAGTCTGTTCCACGACAATAGGTATTAAACTCATTTGTGCCCCCTGCTGCTTTCAGTCGGTAAATTACCGTCTCGTCTATTCTTCTTCCTTTTCCGTCGACTTTTCCATGCCTTCTATAACGGCTTGACCATACATAAATTCAATGGCCTTGCGCATGCGTATATCCTGAACAAGATATGTCGAGTTTTCAACGTTGAAAAGTTCCTTTAATTTATCGATTTCCATGTTGTATTGTTCTGCCATGGCTTTCATTTCGTCTTCGATATCTTCTTTCGAAGCCTCTATGTTCTCTGCGTCTGCCACTGCTTCTATGATAATCCTGGATTTGACTTTTTTCTCCGCATCCGGAGCAAGTTCCTTCCGAATATCCTCTTTAGTCTTCTGCAGATATTGACAGTAAAGGTCCAAACTCAGTCCCTGATGGGAAAGTTGCTGAGAAAACTCTTCCAACATCTGATCCACTTGATCGTCTATCATAACCTGTGGAACGTCAAACGGGTTTTCTTCGTATATTTTTTCCATGACGGCGTTCTTTGTTTCATACTCAGAAGCTTCTGCCGCATGCTTTGCAAGTTTTGCTTTTATATCTTCTTTAAATTCTTTCAGCGTGTCAAATTCGCTGACATCCTTTGCAAATTCATCGTCCAGTGCGGGAAGCTCTTCTTCCTTTACTTCGTGAACCTTGCATTTGAAAATCGCTTCTTTGCCGGCCAGGTCTTCAGAATGATAGTCTTGGGGGAATGTTACTTTGACTTCTTTTTCTTCTCCTGCGCAGGCGCCTATAAGCTGCTCCTCGAATCCCGGTATAAACGTCTTGGATCCGAGAACAAGCGTCTGGTTTTCTGCCGTGCCGCCTTCGAACTTTTCTTCTCCGACAAAACCGGAATAATTCAAAATGACGGTATCGCCGTCCTTGGCTTTACGATCTGCCACGACCAAACGGGCATTCCTCTTTTGGAGCGCTTCCAGTTCTTTTTTTACATCGTCGGCTTTCACCTTATGTTCGATTTTCTTTATTTTTACGCCCTTGTATTTCTTTACTTGAACCTCAGGAGCTACGGTGACTTTTATCGTGACGCTGAAATCCTTGCCTCTTTGTATCTTCTCTTCGCCGAAATCAAGGGAGGGCTTATCTACAGGATTTAATTTTAAAGACGCCAATGCTTCCGGGTAGCTTTTACGGAATAATTCATCCAGCGCATCCTCGAAGAAAATATCCTCGCCGAACTTTGCTTCTATCATTTTCTTGGGCGCTTTGCCTTTTCGAAAGCCGTCCACGACGAACTTTCCTCTTTGGGCTTTATAAGCCTGGTCTATCGCTGCATCGAAATCCTCTGCGTTAAAAGCCATCGTAAACGTGGCTTCGTTTTTTTCCTTACTGACTAAAACGGGTATCATAATAGTTCCTCCTAATTCTGCCAAATGCAATGTTGAATTATATCATATAAAGCAAATGTTGACAAGCAAAGAACAAACCGGTTTCCTACAGTATGATTCTTTGACATACTCTTTCGTCCATATTGTCCAAATGCTCATGATTGGGGTACACTTTAATGTCGATCGGCTTTGGTTCTCCTATGTATTTTATCTTGCCGTTGTTCACCGTAAACGGCCGACCGTGACCGGGTACAATCAAGTCTGCGACAGGAGGGATTTTTTTGTAGCTTTCCAAGCCGAGGGCTCCGTCATATATTGCGTACGGGGGAATGTTGTGCGTATAGTCAAAAGCATTCTTGACGGCGTCTCCGGTAAAGACAACGCGTTCTTCTTCCAGGACAAGGCCCGAAACGCCCGGTGTGTGACCGGGGAGTGCTATCACTTTCACTCCTTTGGATATTTCGTCTCCCTCTTTAATAACCGTAAACTGATTCTGGAAATACTTTATTGTTGCATAAGGAACATAGGGATCGTTGTAGTTTTTGTATTCACCGGAAAGCACATAGTCCAACTCTCTTCCCGATACGAATATCTGCGCATGGTCAAAGAGTTCTATATTGCAGCAATGATCATAATGCAAATGAGAAATGAACACAGTATCGATACTGTTTATATCGATTTTCATTTTTTTAAGCTCAGCCCATAATTCTTCTCTGTCATCGTTTGATCCTGTATCGAATAAGATGGTCTTATTTTCCGTATAGATGATACTGATGTTGCACCATCCCAAAGCGCCTCGATTTGAGCTGGCGCCGATGGCAGGCATAATAATTTCAAATGTATTCTTTTTCAATGAATCGTCCTCCTACATTGATGCTTGTGAGAGCAGATAGTTTGCGGCAGTCAATATCAGCTGCTTCTGCTCGGGCAAATTGCCTTGTAACGTATATTTATCGAGGACAGTGGTATCCTCGAAGAGGCAATCGCAAACCGTTAAATTCCCAAGGAGCAAAACCATCTCCTGCAAAACTTCCATCGGGGTCATTTGATCGAAATCCCCTCGCTTCCATTCTTTGTACAGAGGAGTTCCTTCGAAAAGCGTTAATTTTAAACACCAAATATTCTTCGGCCGGGTTTTGTTCAACAAGCGGGCGGTCTCGACTGCATGCAATTTTGAGTATTGCCGGCCTCCAAGCCCAAGAACGACCGTCACATAATATTCGATTCGTGCGATGTCCAGTTTTCTGAAAGCCTCGAGCATCTGCTGCGAAGTGATCCCTTTTCCCCGGGCAACCAATATGGAATCACAGCCTGATTCAACCCCGATATGAAGCGCCGTCAATCCTGCCTCTTTAAGCAGGGACAACTCTTCTTCCGTTTTGGACAAAACATCGTCTATTCGGGCATACATGGCAAAAGATTTTACGAAAGGCATAGAAGCTTTTACCTGTCTGAAAATGTCCAGCAAACGCGCGGCGGAAAGTACAAATGAATTCTCGCCCAGAAGAAACACTCTTTCCTCTTTGGGATAAAGCGCTGCCAGCCCCTTTATGTTGTCATGAATCTGCGCTTCGCTTAAAATCTGAAAAGCATCCTTGGCAAAATCGCAAAATGTACATTTTCCCCAGCTGCAGCCCAACGCCACTTCCAATGGGGCGCTCTTCTCTTCGCGGGGAGGAATATAAATCGTATCGTGGGTGTAAATCCTATCCATCTACATCAACCGTATTTCAGCACATGTGATTTGCCATGGCGGACTGCAATCTTTTCATCGCTTCCTGCACAGTGGCAAAGGGACAAGCCAAATTCATCCGCATGTGAGCCGTATACGCGGGATCGAATTCTGTGCCTTCCGATAAGTCCAAATGGGCTTTTTTAATCAAGAATTCCTTGAGTTCCTCTCCGTGCATTCCTGTCCGGGTAAAATCCAGCAAGATAAGATACGTTCCCTGCGGGCATATCGTGCTGACGCCTTTTATGTTTTTATTGATAAAATCCGCGGCATACCTGACATTTTTCTCCATGTATGCAACGACCGCATCCAGCCATGCCTCGCAATCCGCATCGCTGTATAAAGTCTCCACAGCAATCGTTCCGAACGTAGTGTCCAAATTCATAGCCCAAGTGCCAAGCACTTTCCGATAGCGGGCCATCAAGTCTGCATCGGGGATGATGACGGACGCAGTCATCAATCCGCCCACATTGAAAGACTTATTAGGCGACATCAGTGTTACGCTATGATTTTCCATGCCAGGAATCTTGCCAAAGGGCGTGTGTATATTAGGCTTATAAACAATATCGCAGTGTACTTCGTCGGATATGGCCGTCATGTTGTATTGAGCGCAAATCTCCCCTAAGCGATTCAACTCTTCTGTTGTCCAAACTCTGCCCGTAGGATTGTGAGGCGAACAAAAAACCATCACTTTAATATTATTTTTTTTGACAAGCTCTTCGAACAGTTCAAAATCCATATGATATCCGTCTTCGGTTAATTGAAGAGGGCATTGAATCAATTGACGTCCCATATCTTTTACCGCGCCATAAAGGGAATCATAATTAGGCATATGCATGATGACCGGATCTCCGGGCTTCGTTAGAATGTCCAATAGTATCGTGACGGCGGGAATCACTCCCGGAGGGCAATAGCAAAGCCACTCTTTTTTAACAGTCCAACCAAAACGTCTGGAGAGCCAGTTTTGCATGATGTCGTAATATTGCGCGCCTCGTTTCGTATAACCCATAATGCCATGTTCAATACGTTTTCCAAGTGCATCCAGCATAGGTTGCGGGCACTTAAAATCCATATCGGCAACCCACATAGGCAACACATCTTCTTCCCCTAAATTCCGGTCAATGCTATCCCACTTGTAGGACAGTGTGTTTCGTCTGTTGATTGGTGTGTCAAAATCAAATTCTGCCATTTTCATCTCCTTGTCCGACTTCTTCCGTATATTTTTGTTGTGAAAGCGATTTCTTTTGCAAGTTGATTGGTAAGCAAACCCGGAGATAAACGCCATTTCCAGTTGCCGCAAGCCGTTCCGGGCGTATTCATCCTGGCTGAGTCGTCAAGATTCAGCCAGTCCTGCATCGGTGCAATAAACAGTTGTGACGGGCAGGCCATACCGCCTCGAATGAATCCTTTGACATAGCCTTCTTTTTCGTTCAATCCCAAATAGCGTTCAGCTAGTGCGACATCTTTCTTTAAGCCTTGAGAAAACCATCCGCAAACCGTCGTATTGTCATGCGTTCCGGTGTAGCACACACTATGCTGTGTATAAGTATGGGGCGCGCTTCGCTCCGGCTTGGAGGCATCGAAGGAAAATTGCATAACTTTCATGCCCGGCAACCCGGAAGCTGCGACAAAGTCCATGACTTCTTTTGACAAGAGGCCCAAATCTTCTGCGATAATTTCCATTTCGGGGAAATTGCTTTTCATGACTTCGACAAATTCCATGCCGGGGCCTTTCAGCCACTTTCCCTTTCGCGCGTTGCAGGATCCTGCCGGCACGGTCCAATAATCATAGAGCCCGCGAAAGTGATCGATGCGAATGGTATCTGCAAACTTCGCGGCGGATTTTATTCGTGAAAGCCACCAAGTATAAGAAGTTCGTTTATGCGCAGGCCAGTGATACACTGGGTTTCCCCATAGCTGACCGTCCTCGGAAAAGTAATCGGGAGGAACTCCGGCAACCCACTTGGGGTGATATTGGCGATCTAAAGCAAAAAGCGAAGGATTTACCCATACATCCACCGAATCCAGGGCAACATAGATAGGTACATCTCCGATTATTTTTATGCCGAGGCTGTTGACATATTCTTTCAGGGCCTTCCATTGAGTAAAAAAAAGATATTGAACATATGTGTAAAATTCAATTTCCTCCCTCAATTCTATCCTGTATCGTTCAAGAACATCCGCTCGCCTGCATCGAACATCCTGCGGCCATTCCTGCCAGGATGCTCCGTCAAACTCGTCTTTCAACGCCATAAAAAGCCCATAGTCAGGCAGCCACGAATCGTTTTGCAATGCAAATGCTTCGACTGAATCTTTTGCCGTCGAATACCCTCTCGTATACGCTTTTTTCAACACGTCCATGCGCTGGTCAAAAAGCTTTTCGTAGCAGACAATAGAATCGCTGTCGCCCCAAGAAAGAGTACTTACATCATTATAGTGGAGAAGCCCGTCGTCGACAAGCATATCGAGGTCGATAAAGTATGGATTGCCTGCATGCGTGGAAAAGGATTGGTAAGGAGAATCCCCGTAACCTGTAGGTCCCATAGGTAACATTTGCCAATAACTTTGTCCTGCTTTCCGCAGAAAGTCGGCAAATTCGAAAGCGCTTTTTCCCATGGTTCCGATCCCGTATTTTGACGGCAAAGAAAATATGGGCATGATGATTCCACTGCTTCTTTTCATTGTGCTCCTTTCTTAATTGGATCCCTTACATTATATAATAAATCGCTTGCAAAAACTATACTTGGGTGGTAGTATAATGCCTGCATCTGAAGAAAGAGGACTCAATGGAATCGGAAATGAAATATAGGATAGAGGACCGGGAAATGGCAGATGCCATTTGGGATGACGAATGTCTGTTATCCATAGCGGATCCTTCTTCCCGTGAAAAATTGGTCATGAAAGCAGTTTATTTTGACACTGAAGACCATATATTATCAAAGAATAACATGGCGTTTCGCGTTCGAGTGGAAGGGGAAAGAGTCTTTGCAACTCTAAAATGGGGCGGGCACAGTTCTAACGGTTTTCACGAGAGAGAGGAAATCAATGTACCGGTCAGCGGTGAAGAGTACTTTATCAATCCGCCGAAGGACCTTTTTTCCGAGAGCGACGATGGACAGGTCGTCCTTGCGCTGATCGGCGAAAAACCCCTGCTCAATATTCTGGAGACTCGTTATTTGCGGCGCAGAATGAGAGTCGACCTGAACGACAGCCTTATGGAAATCGCGATCGATACCGGCAGTATCGTTACAGACCTTGGCGAAGAGCCGATATTGGAACTTGAAATCGAACTGTTTGCAGGCGATATGGCGGGAATCCATGATTTGGGGAATAAGCTCTCTAAAAAATACAATTTAGTTCCCGAAAACCGCTCAAAATTAGCACGGGGACTGGCATTGCTCCGATACAGCGGTGAATAAGTTTTAAAATGCACAATCTTTGATACTTAAAGGCACGATGGAAACATCGTGCCTTTTTTATATCTGCCGACCGGCTTATATTTTATTTTCCCCGTTTAAAGCATCGCTTTGCTGTTTCAGATAACGCAGGTGCTCGCTTCGATTTCGCGATATAAACTCGTAAACCAAATATTCCGGCGCAATGCGGTCAATAAGGCCTTTGACACCCGGGCAGGTAAAAGGTTGATGAAGATCAACCTGCAGCACATGGTCTAAAAGCTGCCACTGGCGCTTTGAATAGTCGCTTTCCAGAAGGGGCGGGTCAGAAATAATACGCTGTTCATATTCACCTGTTATAGATTGGTTCAGGTGGATTCCTCTGATTTGCTCCGTCAACTTCCCGTGCCGATCCAGCTGCCTTTTGATATAATCCAGTCCCTCTTGCTGATTCCGGATTCCGCGATTTGTATGAAAAAGATGGCCTGTATCCAACATAATTCCTTTGTTTTTATATTCTATTCCATCCAGCAGCCGCTGTGTAACAGCGGGGTCTGTGAAATCCAAACCCGGATACCAGAGATTTTCTAAAAGGAGCGCAGGTCCGTCGCTGACATTTTTAAAAAGCTGATTGAGCAGTTGGCACGTAGCATCCACGACATCCCGGCTGCTGTGCCGAAAACGCCGTGTATATACTTCTTCCGTGGAACAATCCGATACATGAAAAACCAAGTATTCCGCACCGTATTGTCTTGCAGCATCCAGGTCTTTTCGAAATCTTCGCAATAATGCGGATGCATCGGAACCGCCATAGTATGCTTCGAGATTTTCAAGGTTACCAAATTCCTCGAGCAATGCGCTTTCATCTCCGCGCCAAAAGTCCAGCCAATAGGCGAAAAAACTCATGTGCACGCCTTTCACCTGCTCCGGCAAGACAACGCCTCGGGCATCGGTATCATAGCACATCAATTCAAGACCATCAAAACCAAGAAGATCGGAAGACAATTCTGCGCTGTCTTTATAGCGGCATAAATCATCCGCGTCTATTGTCAGATTAAATAGTGTTTTCATTGATATAATTAAAACACCTTAACGCGAACATTGCAACCTCGGCTCTGCTGCTGTTGCTTGCAGGTTCGAGCGTTTGGGCGCTTTTTCCTGTAAGAAGGCCGTTTTTGACAGCCCATGCGACAGCGGGTTGAGCCCAATCCGACACGGATTCCATATCGCTGTAGCCGGAAAGATCCGCAGATTCCCCTTCTTTAACTAAACCAAGAAGTCCGACAAAGCGATACATCAACACGGCCATCTGCTCTCGCGTAACCGGGAGTGCCGTTCCAAACCGGCCGGAGTCAAAACCTGACACAATGCCATTTTCAAAAGCCCAGGCCACATAGCCCGCATAGTAACTACCCTGTCCGACATCCTGAAAGGATAAGGTCGAAGTGCTTTTGATAGTATGGTTTTTTTCAAACAAGCGGCCAAGAACCGTCACAAACATTTCTCGTGTCATCGTAAGTTCCGGCCCGAATTCCTGTTCGGTCACCCCATTGAAAATTCCGAGCGAGCTGATGCTTTCTGCGGCATCCTCGTACCAGGCTCCCTGCGGCACATCCAGGAAATCGATAGCCGAACCCGAAGTTTCTTCCTGGATGACCTCTTCTTCTATTACGTCGTCCATGGAGGTTTTTACATTTTTGTCTGTCGTATAGTTTCTGGTATAGTACCAAAGAACCTGATCATCGATGTCCAGTTCGTAATCGTTTGCAGCAATTGTGCCCGGCAAGGCGCCGTTCACCATATAGAGCCACCCAGATCCGGCGCCGTAGTCAAATTCGGAAAGGCCGTCAATGGAACTGATGTAATTTCCATTTCCCAAAATCGTTAAACCGGAAGCGTCCAGGACATCCCGGGCTGTTATACCCACAAAGTATGTCTGTCCCGCTTTAGCGTACATTGTGCTTCCATCCAATCCTTTGATGGTAAGGTACACCTGCGAAACGGTATGCGTATCTCCGGAGCCGCCGTTTTGACCACTGCTGCCGTCTGTCGTTACAGTAATCGCTGAACCGGAGGCCAGTCTTACGACGAGAGGGACTCCGTGATCGTCTGCTTTTGAGATTTGCACCGGATATGTCCCCGGCGTCACTTGATCGATGACAACTTTCCCCGAAGCGTTCGTCTTTGTGGGCAAACCGACTCCGTTCCAGTAGACGGTAACATCGGGAAGAGGCGTCGTGCCTGCGAGCACCGTCAAGGTGACAGAATTGCCGCTTACAGAAGAAGTCAGAGAAGCGAGGTCTGTTCCGTAACCAGGATAATATCCATAATAAAGTACGATCTCGTCTCCGTTTTCGATCGTCTGGCTTGCCATCGTGCCTCCGGGAGCACCATTGATATAGTAAACCCATCCGTCATAAAAACTCGGGTCATAAGAACCCGCAAAGATGCCGTCCACCATGCTCAGGTAGCCGCCCGAATACGTGTAGCTTTTCCCTGCAGAAGTCAGAGCTTGTGTGACAGCGTCCGCTGCCGTTAAGAGGCTTGCGCCGTTTCCTGTCACATCGTAAGCCGAGTAGTGCGCAATGTTATCCAAAGGTCCCTCCACGCGAACGGAAACCGTTTTTGTCTGCGCCCCGCCGGAAGCCATATGGACAGAAGTCGGGAGAATGGCGGCATCTGCTGCAATATATGTCCCATAATAATCAGAAGCTATCGGTGTTAATGTGGTGGTGGAATGTACGGGAGAAAAATCAACCTGGCCTGTAGCGGTACTATAGACCTCCCCGAAGGAATCTCCGTTTG
>CAZSPZ010000015.1:17669-40886 GCA_964608965.1 uncultured Oscillospiraceae bacterium
TTCCTGATTGAACAGCGATTGCCCCACCCGAAAGTGTAAGCTCTTTCAGAATAAAAGTCGCTGTGGAACCAAAGCTGACATCTGCCGTCGGAATGCCGATTCCGCTTCCGTTCAGCGAGAAATAAACGACGCTGTTAAAATTATCCGCAACAGCTAAAACGACAGAATCTTCCGCAATGCTTGCAGTCAGGGATCCGTTTTCATAATAGTTCAATCCGCCTGTTATCGCCGACCCCGAGACATAGGACGCCACATCATCCAAACCCGTACCGGCGGCAACCGTTACGGCCTTTTCCACAAAAGAACCATCCGGTTTCACCAACTGCATGGTCGCACTGATGTACTGCGTAGCGTTTAATTGTATGTTCGCGAAAAATGACTGTCCGCTCTCCGCTTCAGCCAATGCCAGTGTGGCCTGTTTTGTGGCATACGCATCCCAAGCAGAACCATTCCAGGAAAGCCAGCCTTCCGCATTCGTATAAAGATTTTCATTGATAAGGCCAAGCGCAGGACTTGTCGTCCAGTCGTTCAGTACTTCTCCGGCGGCAGATAATCCCATCAGCACGCACGCCGTGGAATTAGCGCTGTCGCTTCCAAAAGAGGCAAAGGCTCCGCTATTTGATTGGCCGGATTTCATCCATTCGATCAAACCGGCTTTTTCGGAAGAAATAGAAGGGTAACCGGCAAACGTAGGTAAGGATAAAACCGCAAGAACAAGGCCGGCATTATCGTAAGAAGGCAAACCCCAGTCCGTATAGCCGCCGGATGCATCTTGGGCGCTCAGCAAGTGGTTGACGGCGTCCGTGGTATTGTACACAAGAGGAACAACACCTGCGCTTCTGTTGTATGCTTCCAGCGCTAAGACTTGCACCGCATAAGTATAAATATTACCCGGATCAACGACGACCCCTCCGGAAATCAACTCACCCGCAAGCGCAGCGGCCGTGTCTTCCCACAGATGGCAGCACATAATCGCTTATATCCACGCCGGTGGCATAGTCGTTCCCCGGCTGATTTTCTAAATAGGCATAAACGGCGGCAAATTCCTCCCAATCATCCAACGTCTTATTTTGAGATCCGTCGTAATAAGTGGTGATGGCATTGGAAAGTTCCGGCGCATATGCCCCTGCATATACTTGAGAGGGAAGAAATCCGCCAAGCAGACCAAAGCATATGGATAAGGTCAAAATAAATGCTATGAATCTGTTGTTTTGAATCGTTTTCTTTTTCATTTTTTTTCTCCTTTGAATGAAAAGCAAAATAAAACTGTGGAAATAATTCCACAGCCCGTTTTTCTGCTCTTTAATTGAGTAAGCTTCTCCGATTTCCGCGTCGGTTGCTATTGCTTTAAGCAGGTCTCCTGACTTACGTGTTTCAGCTTTGATCACCTTCCCGGTTTCCCAGTGGGTGCTTTCGCATGATCATTGCTACACGTTTACAGTGGCGGGACCGTACGGGTCTTTCACCCGTTTCCCTCTTAGCCGGCAAATCGCCGGAACATAAAGCATTATTCATTTGTGTTGTTATTCTAACATAATCCCCAAAGCAAAGCAACCGCGGGAATGATTAAAGACCATACTTTTTCTTGATCCGCTCCAGGCGCTTTCCGATGGGCTGGCGCAAGAATACGAGGAAGGCGGCATTGGAAATGCCATATATTATAGTAAAAGGCGCCGCAGTTCCCAATGCCGCCAGGTAGCGGGGCCATTGGAACGTTCCGTCGATAGAAAGAACCGTCCAGATATCCATAACAAAGGAAAATGCCACACCGGCAATCATGCCGTACAGGGCAAGCTGCCATTTATGGGAAAGCAATCCGCAATACGCAAAAATTCCGCCAAAGTAACCGGTTAAACCCCAGGCAATCATTTGGAAGGGGGTCCAGGGCCCTTGCCCGAACAGCACATTGGATACGACCGCAGACAGCGAGCCGGTAAGAAAGCCGGCAGCGGGGCCAAAGTACATGGCCGTCAACGCAGCGATTGCTGTGATCGGGCTCATACCCGGCAGCGCGGCAAAAGCAAAGCGACCGACCACAGCGATAGCCGTCATAACGGCTATCAAAACCAACTCCGTGGTTTTAATCGCTTTCTTTTCGAACGACAAATAAAAAGGCATACACGACATGAAAGCCAGAATAATAGAGATGATATCGTATTGCCTGTCTTTCATCGTGATGACGCCTATACCGACCACTGCCGGTATAGCTATAAATATCACCGCATTGCCCAGCCATTTTCTGCCGTTGAAATCCATCATTTTTTCGGCGCCCCGTTTTCCTTGCACAGCCAGACGACATCTTCGCAAGAAACCGCATTGTCATAACGATGGCGCGAAATACGGCTGGCTGCCGTTGTATAGAAAGTATTTGTCGAAAAGAACGAATTCGGAGTTCCTACCGAAACGAGCTGACCGTCAAAAAACATGGCGCAGCGATCGGAAGTCAGCGCCGCAAATTCAACATCGTGGCTCACCATAACAATCGTGACCCCTGCGGTTTTCAGTTCGTTCAGTATGCGGCGCAGCACTTCTTTTGAATAAGCATCGATGCCTTTTGTCGGCTCATCCAGCAAAAGAATGCGCGGACGCAAAAGCAAAATTTTAGCCAGCGCTACTTTTTGCTGCTCCCCGCCGGAAAGGTCGTAGGGATGACGCTCCAACAAATGGCGGATAGAAAGCCTTGATGTGATTTCTTCCGTGAGCACGTTGCATGTCGGCAAATCATAATCCATGGTCGCGCAGACCTCTTCCAATTCTTCCGCAACCGTAAATTTCACAAAGGAGCTTTGAGGATTTTGAGGAAGCAATGCGATATTGTGGCGATACAAATCGACCGGCTTATAATCTTTTATGGCTTTCCCGAAAATTTTAAGCTTTCCTCTGTATAGTCGATTTTGACCGGCTAAAATTTTAAGCGCTGTGGTCTTGCCCGTGCCGTTCCCCCCCAAAATGCTGAAGGTCTCCCCTTGGTGAACGCGCATGGAAAGACCCCGCAAGACATCGTGCGAATCCTGCTCATAGCGGTACCAGCCTTCTTCTACTTCCAGAGCGATGGGGGAGGTAAGTTCCGACTCGTGCACTGTTATTCTTTGAATTTTATTGTCGAAGTGTTCTGAAAGATAATCCCTTCCCTGCCTGACCGTAAGAGGACATTTACCCTTTGCCCCGGTAGCGTGAAAAATACGAACCGCACTTGGAAGGCCTGCCAGCATAGGGTGCTCAGACCCTAATACTCTTAATTTTTCCCCTGCCTCCCGAGGCTCCGCCGAAACAGCAATTCTGCCGTTATCCATAATGACGACCTTGTCTGCAATAGGGAAAAGCCCTTCCAGTCTATGCTCGGCAAGAAGGATGGTCGTGCCCAGTTCTTTGTTGATTTTTTGGAGTGTGGCGATAAAATCGGCCGCACCTATCGGGTCCAGCTGAGAGGTCGGCTCATCCAGGATCAGCAATTTGGGATTCATCACCATGATGGCGGCAAGGTTAAGCAGCTGCTTTTGCCCGCCGGAGAGCTCTGCCGTTTTATCTCTGAACCATGTTTGGATACCGAAAAAGCTGGCCATTTCGCCTACACGCCGCCTTATTTCTTCCGTTGGCACACCCAAATTCTCAAGGCCAAACGCCAATTCATGCCATACTTTGTCCGTAACAACCTGACTTTCCGGATGTTGCATAACAAAGCCGATCTCCGAGGCAGCCCTTCGTTCATCCAAAGAAGAAAGAGTCTGTCCGTCGTAGAAGATACTGCCGGATAAATCTCCCGCAGGAGAAAGGGCAGGCTTAAGCAATCTGAGCAACGTGGTTTTACCGCAGCCTGATTGCCCGCAAAAAAGCACAAACTCGCCGCTTTCTATGGAGAGGCTGATGTCTCTCAATGCCAAAGCCGATTCCTGATTATAGGCAAAGCTTAAATTTTTGATATGTATGAGTTCCATAATTTTCTTTCTGTCATTACAATGATAGTCGGCAGCAACATGATTGCTGTCGACGACGCCATGCTGACAACAGCCAGCGGCGTTAGCTTAAGCGCTGAAATTGCGGGGTAATAGTAAAAATTTAACGCTCCGGCTGCCGTTCCTGCCGTCGTTATCGCAACAAGTATAAAAATAACAATCAACACGACACCATCCCTAAGAGTAAAACGGTAAAGGGAGAATGAGCTTTTGCCCGGTAGTCCATACCCTCGAGCTTTCATAGAATCCGCCGTATCCACGGCGTTTTCCAAAGACCAGGTAAACACAGAGGAAAACACTCTCGCTCCGGCAAAAAATCTTTCCGCTATGCTGCTGCCTGTATACATGCCCATCGTCTTTTGCACTTGATGCACCGCCTTTGTCTGCACGATAAAGAGCGGAACAAAACGCAGCGCCATGGAAAGCACAAGGCTGAGCTTCGGGAAGGTTCGACCAAAGAGGTATAAAAATTTATCGGAAGTCATAACAGAACTATAAGCCCGAAACCAGAGGACGATAGCGGCAAGCATGATTCCTGCCGAAAAGCCGTAACATAAAGATTCCAAGGTGACGGCACGTCCGAATATAAAAAACAGTTCCGTCACACCGTTGTGGATGAAAAGCGGGTTTGTAAGCGTAACAAGCACGATTAAAATAGCGGCAAACAAAAAAGTTTTACGCATCGCGGCAAAACCCTCCGCCCAAAGAGCATAGAGCACTGCGCCGACAAGCGCTGCGCAAAGCAGCACAGGACTTGATGTGAACATAATCGTCCCAAGCACGGCTAAAAAATAAACAAACAGCACAATCGGGTGCAAGTTGGAAATAAATTTCACTGCATATCCTCCACGCTCTGATCACCGACATCTCTTCCAAGATCGCAGGTATAAAGCCATTCTATGACATCTCCGTCGGCTACCGTGCAGCTGCTGCTTCCCACATCCGGAAAATCTCCGTTTACGGCATACGTCCACCCTGAAAGCTCTCCGCAGGAAAATTCGTAGAGATATTGAATCCCGGTAACATATACCGTATCATACGCGTTTTGATCGCCGCCCTCGTAATCCATTTGTATATGATTTTCCAGGACGGCTAAAGACAGAACATCAAACACCGTATCGCCGCTTTCTATCGAATATTCGGTTTCATCAAGAATGACACCGTTTTCCGGTAAATACCCGCTGTTTTTCAAACTCTCATCCAAATCGTCCAAGTGGTTGTATATCGTGGCGCAATTGATACTTAAGGTGACGGTTTTGCCGCTATCCAGGCTATTCTCCTTGTTATAATGAGCGCCCACAGTTTCGGGCCTGGCCAGAAAAAAAATCGCGGCGAGGGCTAAGGCAAGCCCCAATAATAGCAACTTATCTCGATTGCGCCCCTTGAGCATTTTAAATCCGAAGAGAAAGCATAAAACAGAAAGGGATACAAAAATAATCGCCACACCGCTATTCTTAAAAGTCCGCCCTGCCGTATTCGATTCGCTTTTGCTGTCGGGCATGCTTTCGACACTCATTGCACTCTGCGTCGCAACAGCTTGATTGACAGCTTCGCTTGCGCCCTGTTCCTCTTCTGATTCGGAAACTGCGGTCGTCGCGCCCGCTTCCGATGGCGATGCCCCATCGGTTTTATCGTTGCTTCCCAACGAAGGAGTTCCGGAAGTAAATCGATACAAACCGGTTTGGCCGTTCATCTGCCTTACAAGAGCCGCTATAGCACACAGCGCCTGTTGCGCCGCCATCTCGTTTTCAGCGGAATCTGCCGTATGCCGGATTCCCCCGCTTTCTGTCACATAACCAATCAAGGCTGATACCGGAGAATTCCCGTCTTTGATGAATCGGGAATCTGTCTGCGGATTGATGCCAAGAGAAGTGAGCGCAATGATCACTTGCGCAGTGCTTTCCGCATTTTCGACGCCGCCGCTGCTGAAGCCTCCGTTAGAGGACTGCTTTGCAGACAATAAGGCAATCCCTTTTTTTATGACCTCCGGGTAACTGCCCGCATAGGGTGCTAAAGCGGTAAGTGCCATCGCTGTTATATCGACATCTGAAGCAGATCCTGCCTGACAAAAGCCTCCATCGGGAAGCTGACTGTCTAAAACTCTTTGTAAAATGTCCGCCCTTGATTCGTACGCGTCGGAGGGAACCGTATAATTCATTGCATCCAAGGCCAACAACGCATAAATAGGGCCATTGTTTCCCTGATTGTCTAAAGGCTTCGTCAACCCTCTGTTGTAGGTTCCGTCCGCTATCAGATCGATACTTCCGCCTATTGCCGTCGGATCGCCGCCGCAGGCAAGGACAGCAAGCGTTATTCTGTGCCATTCGGTGGCTTTTGAGGCGCTTAACTTCTGACTGCTTTGATATCTGGTTTGTATCGCTGTTGATAATGCGGAAAGATATCGGCCATAATCACCAGGCAAACCCATTTGCGCCATGGCAATAACAAACCAGTCGGATTCTGTGCTTCCCGGATTTTTAGTCAAAGAAGCGGAGATGAAATCTGAATTTTCCGCTAAGCCTTCCGTCGATACTTGCCTGGCGACAATTCCTTTTGCCAGAGCAGTCAGCTCTTCTTTTGTATAGGACGCGTTCGCAGCTCCATACACCTGGAGCCTGCCGAAACTCGAAGATATTGCAGTCAGGAGAAGGGCAAGGCTCAGTATCATTACAAATATTCTTTTGACAGAACAACTTCTTATCATTCCGCAGTCCAGTCATTGCCCACATCCGGGCCCATATCACAGCTGAACAGCCATTTTACATCGTCGCCGGCTTGTAAAACATTCTGATCGCAGCCGGTGTTGGGGAATGCTCCGTTGATGCTGAACAGCCATCCCGAAAACTCGCCGCAATTTCCATTATACAGGTAATTGATGCCGTCAACATAAGGCCCCATGGACGCATCGGTGCCGTAATCCAGCGTGATTAATCCTGCTTCGTCCAGCCTCTGAAGGGCAGAAAAAACGGTGTCCCCTTCTTCCCAACCCACTTGCGTTTCCGCCAACATTACACCGTCCTGCGGTATATAATCTCCTTCTTGAAGCGCCGGATCTAGCGAGTCCCAATTATCCAAGACAGTATTGCAGTAAATGGATACTGTCACGTGGTTTTCGAAATCCACCCACGGATCCGCAGAAACAGCCTGTCGGCCTGTAGGTTGACAACCTGCGAACAAAAGCACAAGAATTAAAGTAGTTACAGAATAAAATTTCTTCATCTTTTTTCCCTTTTCCAATCTTTTCGTTTAAAAACAAATAAAACGGGCTGAAGTATAAGTTCCTCAGCCCGTTTTCGCCGTTTTTTTATGCTGCTTTATCCGATTACCCGTCGGTGCAACACCTATTCCATGCAGGTCTTCCGGCTCTGGGGTCGTTACGCTGTTTCCGTCTTCCCGATTTCTCAGTGACTGGCCATTGGTCTTGAAACAGCATTACCCATTACGGCGGCGGGACCGCGCGGGATTTTAACCCGCTTCCCTATTAGCCGGCGAACCGGCACACAGAATGTTACTATTTATTTCGTTTTATTTCATTGCCGGGAGCTGCCATGCGGCAACCCGGCGTGCTTTTTTTTAATTCGTTAGTCCTTCGCGATTTTCTTGTATCCTTGGAGGCGTTCCTTGGAATTTGTTTCGGCAAGGTTAAACAGTTCTTCCGCTGTATCCGGGAATTCGGATGCAAGAGACGAATAGCGAACCTGTTCCATGATAAATTCTCTGAACGATCCGGTTGGATCCTTCGAATCTATAACGAATGGATTTTTGCCTTCGTTTTTCAGTTCGGGGTTAAACCTGAACAACTGCCAATATCCGCATTCTACAGCAAGCTTCTCGTTTTCTTGCGTCTTGCCCATGCCACGCTTCATTCCGTGGTTGATGCACGGTGCATAGCAGATAACCAGAGAGGGACCCGCATAAGCTTCCGCTTCTTGAATCGCTTTCATGAATTGATTCTTGTCGGCGCCCATGGCCACTTGCGCCACATATACATAACCGTATGTTGCAGCCATCATGCCCAAATCTTTTTTCTTAATCTTCTTGCCCGATGCCGCAAATTTGGCAATGGCTCCGGTGGGGGTAGCCTTCGAAGACTGACCGCCGGTGTTGGAGTAAACTTCTGTATCAAACACCAGAACGTTGATATCTTCGCCTGAAGCCAGTACGTGATCGAGTCCGCCGTATCCGATATCATAGGACCAGCCGTCTCCTCCGACGCACCATACAGATTTTTTGACGACAAAATCTTTTTTCGCTTCCAGTTGCTTTGCAAGATCCAAAGACTCTCCGGAAAGTTTAGCTTCTTTTACAGCACCCAGCAAAGCATCGCTGACTTCTCTTGTCTTTGCGCCGTTGTTCATGTTGGCTAACCAGTCTGCACAAGCCGCATTGACCTTTGCATCGCCGGATTTTTCGGCCAGAGCAACAACGATATCTTTTACTTTGTCTCTCATTTGATTGACGGCAGATGCCATTCCAAGACCATATTCAGCATTGTCTTCGAACAGAGAGTTTGCCCAGGAAGGTCCTTTTCCTTCTTTGTCTGTAGTATAAGGCATAGAAGGTGCGGATGCGCCCCAGATGGAAGAGCAGCCTGTAGCATTGGCAATCATCATGCGGTCGCCGAAAAGCTGCGTAATCACTTTGATGTAAGGAGTTTCTCCGCAACCTGCGCAGGCGCCGGAAAATTCAAAGTAAGGTTGAACGAATTGGCTGCCCTTGATTGACGTCTTCGCCATCAGGTTGTTCTTAGTTGACAAGCCCATCGCATACTCCCAATTGGGGGCTTCGAATTCCTGTGTTGCGAGCGGTTCCATCGTTAATGCCTTCGTCTTTGCAAGGCAGATGTCGGCGCAATTTCCGCAGCCCAGGCAATCCAAAGGAGAAACTTGTATTCTGTACTGCAATCCTTCCAGCTCTTTGCCGGTAGCCTTAAGCGTCTTAAATGTCTCCGGCGCTTTGGCGGATTCTTCCGCGTTCAGAAGGAATGGTCTGATTGTGCTATGCGGGCAAACAAAGGAGCACTGATTACACTGAATACAATTTTCAGGGTGCCACATGGGAACGCTGACGGCAACGCCTCTCTTTTCGTAAGCAGCTGTGCCGGAGGGGAATGTTCCGTCTTCTCTTCCTGTAAAGGCGCTGACAGGTAAGCTGTCGCCTTCCTGACGGTTCATCGGAATGAGAACATCCTCGATAAATTCGGGAACTTCTTTCTTTGCTTCGTTTGCGTCTTTTGCGTCTTTTGCGTCCGCCCAGGAAGCAGGAATCGCAACCATATGGATATCTTTTTGGCCTGCATCGACTGCATCCCAGTTCATTTTAACGATTTTTTCGCCTTTTTTGCCGTAGGCGTGCTCAATGGATTCTTTCAGGTACGTTACAGCATCCTCTACAGGAATTACTTCGGAAAGTTTAAAGAATGCAGACTGCATAATCATGTTGATTCTGTTTCCGAGTCCGATATTGGCTGCCAGTTCTGTCGCATCGATGGTATAGAATTTTATCTGGTTTTTCGCCATATACCGTCTCATGCTTGCGGGAAGATTTTCTTCCAGTTCGCTGTCTTTCCATATGCAGTTGAGAACAAAAGTTCCGCCCTTTTTAAGTCCTTTAAGAAGGTCGTACTGATTCACGTACGCTTGGTTATGGCAAGCTACGAAATCCGCTTCGGTGATCAAATAAGTGGACTGGATTGGATTTTTCCCAAAGCGCAAATGAGAAATTGTTACGCCGCCGGACTTCTTTGAGTCATAAGAGAAATATCCTTGCGCATACATGTCGGTTTTGTCGCCGATAATTTTAATAGCCTGTTTATTTGCGCCAACCGTACCGTCTGAACCAAGACCCCAGAATTTGCAGCGTACCGTTCCGGCCGGCTCTGTTGTAATGTCTACGGTTTCAAGTGACGTATGGGTAACGTCGTCGTTGATGCCGATGGTAAATTGGTTCTTTGGTGTTTTTTCCTTTAAATTATTAAACACGGCAACAATTTGTCCGGGTGTGGTGTCTTTTGAACCCAAGCCATACCGTCCGCCGACGATAAGCGGTGCATTCGGCTCGTCGTAATACATGGTTTTCATGTCCATATAAAGGGGGTCGCCCATTGCTCCGGGTTCTTTTGTTCTGTCCAGAACGGCAATTTTTTTGACGGTGGCCGGCATTACTTTCTTTAAGTATTCCGGTGCCCAAGGTCTGTAAAGACGGACTTTTATCAAGCCGATTTTTTCACCTTTTGCAAGGAGCACATTCATTGTCTCTTCGATGGTTTCGCAGACAGAACCCATGGCAACAATAATATTCTCGGCGTCCGGTGCTCCGACATAGTCGAATAATTTGTAATTTCTGCCGGTCTCTTTGGAAAGCTTGCTCATGTAATCGCTCACAATGCCGGGCAGCTCTGTATAATAACAGTTCGCGGCTTCTCTTGCCTGGAAGAAAATATCCGGATTCTGAGCGGTACCGCGGATGACGGGGTGTTCGGGATTGAGCGCGTGATCTCTGAACGCCTGTACGGCATCCATGTCGATCAGCTTGCGGAACACTTCGTAATCGATCACTTCCACTTTCTGCACTTCGTGAGAAGTACGGAAACCGTCGAAGAAATGAAGGAAAGGAACTTTACCCTTTATTGCCGAAAGATGTGCGACACCTGCCAGGTCCATCGCCTCTTGCACTGAATTTGCGGATAAAAGCGCAAAACCGGTCTGCCGGGCGGCCATGACGTCGGAGTGGTCTCCGAATATAGATAATGCATGCGTCGCAAGTGTTCTTGCCGTAACGTGGAACACGCCCGGAAGCAGCTCGCCTGCAATTTTGTACATATTTGGAATCATAAGCAACAATCCCTGAGATGCAGTATAGGTTGTCGTTAATGCGCCTGCTGCAAGAGATCCGTGAACGGTACCGGCAGCTCCGCCTTCTGACTGCATTTCCACAACTTTTACTTCCTGTCCGAACAGGTTTTTCTCTCCATGAGCCGCCATTTCGTCGACTATTTCTGCCATCGGGGAAGATGGCGTTATGGGGAAAATTGCAGCGACGTCAGTGAATGCATAGGAAACATATGCTGCTGCGGCGTTCCCATCCATGGTTTTCATTTTTTTAGCCATTATTTGTTCTCCTTTTATATATTTTTTAGCACAAAAACTAAGTACTTCGATATAAAGTTATATTTTGTTAATATTAACACAATTATATTGACTTCGCAACTTGAAACCCTCTGCTTCCAAAGCCTTTTCTATGCGATTTCTATGGTCGACATCCTTGGTTTCAAGGACAAGGCGAAGGTATACAGCGTTTAATCTGGTTTCCGGGTCTGTCCGGTCATGATAAACCGATACGACATTCGCGCCTTCCTGTGCCAATATTTTTGTCACACATTCCAGTTGACCGGGTCGATCCGCCAGTTCCACGGTAATTTCAGAAGAACGCCCCATCATGGAAAGTCCTCTGCTCATCACCCTGGACAGTATCGTTACATCGATGTTGCCTCCGGACACGATACAGACCACATTTTTATTTTTTAACGGCAAATTTCCATAGAGTACCGCGGCCACCGAAGATGCTCCTGCGCCTTCGGCAACAACTTTCTGTCGCTCGAGCAACGTTAATGCGGCGGCGCTGATCTGGTCATCGGTTACTGTCACGATCTCATCTACATACTTTTTACATAATTCAAAAGGCAGTTTTCCGGGGAGCTTAACGGCAATGCCGTCTGCGATGGTGGAAACGGAAGGCAACGCTTTCAGTTCGTTGTTCTTTACGGCCTCGTACATTCCGGGCGCGCCGGCTGCCTGAACGCCATAGACCTTACAATCAGGATTGATGGATTTTATCGCCAACGCAACACCTGAAATCAAGCCGCCTCCGCCTATGGGAACAATGACCGCATCCGCCTCCGGCAGCTGCTCTAATATTTCCAGTCCGATTGTGCCTTGCCCGGCGATGACATCCGGATCGTCAAACGGATGAACAAAGACATATCCTTTTTCATCTCGAAGTTGAAGAGCCCTTGCATAAGCGTCGTCGTAAACACCGGGAACAAGTTCAACATCCGCACCGTAATGCTTCGTTGCCTCAATCTTGGAAATGGGAGCTCCGTCCGGCAGGCATATGAGAGAACGAATGCCGTTCATCGATGCGCCAAGGGCAACCCCTTGTGCATGATTTCCGGCAGAACAGGCGATCACACCTCTTGTCTTTTCTTCCGCAGACAGTTTAGAAATTTTATTGTATGCGCCTCGAATTTTAAAGGAACCGGTCCTCTGCAGGTTTTCGGGTTTTATATAGACATTGCAGTCCGGATGAAGACCGGTTGCTTCGATCAGGTCGGTCCTTCTGATGACACCGGCAAGTGTCTCTCTGGCCTCTTTTATATCATTGATTGTAAGCATAAAGTTATACCTCCGCGCCTAATTATATCACAGCGCGCATTTGCCTGCCAGTGTTGACAAACGATAATCATTATCTTATAATCAAGTAACCGGAATGTTATTCATGCCCTGGAGGTCATCATGCGTTACGAAGTATATGCCAAAAAACTTGCCGAAAGTTATCTGGAAAAAGGGATTACCGACGGTAAGAATTTTCCCGAAATGGAGCTCTATATAGACCAGATGGTAAAATGTCTCAATCAGGAGTTGTTCCTTTACGGAGACGGTAAAAAAACACCCATTACAAAAGCGATTATCAGTAATTACACGAAGCATAAAATGATTCCCGGACCGGTGGGAAAGCGCTACACCAAAGATCATCTTATTCTGATGTCTTTGGTTTTCTATCTTAAAGGCTGTTTCAGCATGGATGAAATTCAAAGGCTGATGAAGCCTCTTTTAGCGAACTACACGTCCGATTTGGATGAAAAAATCGACTTTTCCAGCATGTATGCGGAAATTATAGATTTTGTAAAGAAAACAGAATCCGATTTACCCAAACGGCTTGATTTGCAGATGAGCGACATTAAGAAATTTTTAGGAAACAGAGATGCTGCCGACGATGATACTTCCGAGTTGCTTATGCTGATCACGACACTGGTCATGCGATCCAATGCAGAACGCTTTATTGCCCAGAAACTATTGGATGAATATTTTGAAGATGTTAAAAAGGGCAGCAAAAAAAAATAATCTCCCGATAAAAAAACGAGCCGCTTGCGGTAAGCTATGCTAAAAAGCACAGTCTTTCCCAAACGGCTCGTTATGTATTTTATTACGCTTTGGGCGGTCGCTGACCGTGGTATTGATAATAGCAGGTCTCGATTCGACCGTTATAAAGTTTTCGACGGCGATCTGCGGGGCGACCGAACTTCGTTTCAAATGTCTTATCCGCAGTGATTAAGAACAACGACCACGTTGGGTTCTTTTCATAGAATTCAGTCAAAAATTTATAGATATTATTAATATCCTTCTGTTCGCCTATACGTTCACCGTAAGGCGGGTTGGTTACAATCATGCCGTATTCTTCTTCCGCTACGAAATTTTTTATGGGAGCGACTCTGAATTCGATGCAATCCAAAACCCCGGCTTCTTTGGCATTGGAACGGGCAGCCTCCACCGCATTTTTATCGATATCCATAGCGAGTATTTTAATGTCTGCCGCATGATCGATTGCCGACGCTGCTGCGACGCGTTCTTGCTCCCAAAGCTCTTTTGGAATAGACATCCATTCCTCGGCGGCAAATTTTCGATACAGGCCCGGCGCTATATTTTTACCGATCATCGCCGCTTCTATGGCAAGCGTACCTGAACCGCAAAGAGGATCGGCCATCAGCCTTCCCGGTCTGAAAAAAGACAGCGAAATCATTGCGGCGCCCAAAGTTTCTTTGATAGGCGCAGCCACATCGTTCTTTCGATAGCCTCTCTTATGCAATCCCGCTCCGCTGGTATCCAGCATAATGTTTACGCGATTTTTAAGCAGGTTAAACCGGATTGTATAAAGCGCTCCGGTCTCTTCGAACCATTCCTGATCGTAAGTCTGCTGCAGACGTTTTACGATGGCTTTTTTTATGATTGCCTGACAATCAGGAACGCTGTGTAAATCTGATTTTACCGACGTTCCGACCACCGTAAACTTTCCATCCGGCGGAATCCATTCTTCCCAGGCAATGCCTGCGGCGTTTTGAAACAAATCTTCGAAGCTGCCGGCTTGAAATTCCGCCAGCTTAATATAAACCCGATCCGCGCTGCGAAGCCATAAGTTTGAACGAACGACAGCCCTTTCGTCTCCGGTGTATGTTATTTTTGCGTCCTCGGATCCGGTCACGGTGTATCCGAGAGCTTCTATTTCTCTTTTCACCACAGCTTCCAAGCCAAAGGTAGCTGTAGCGATTAAATTTAATTTAGCCATTTTTATTCTCCATGGAATGCAGGGGTGATGTGATATCTATTATATTGCATTATACAATACTTTCGTGCTAAATTGTTTCATAATGAAAAACAGCTATGCGCAAAGTGACCGCTCCAATGCGGAAGCTCCCAAAGATAAATACGGGAGCGAAGAAAAGAAAATAAAAAGAGGAGCGCTGCGTCAAATAATCCGCATCGCTTTACCTCTGTTTTTTCTTGTATTGTTTTATGCTCTCAAAAGCGACGCTGAGTTGATGCATAAGATTTTGACGAATTTTTCATTTCCGCTCAGAAATTTTCTTGCACGGCTTACCTCCTTCATTCCCTTGTCGGTGGGAGAGTTGCTTTGCGTTTTTTTGATTGCCTTTTCCCTGTTTTATGTTGTAAAAGGTTTCGTCGCAGCCTATCGATCTTCTTCGCGGTTTTCAGCTGCGGCACCAAGATTTTTTAATATTTTGACTCTGGCATTATGGATATGGGTCGGCTTTTCCTGGCTGTGGAACATAGGGTATTATGCTCCGGGATTTGCCGAAAACAACCGGATTGCCCGCGACGATATCTTATTGGAAGATCTGGAAGTTACCACAAGATATTTTGCGGAATTAACCAATCGATATGCCGATCAAATCCAACGCGATGAAAACGGTTTATTCGCAGAGGAAGCGGATGAATATTTCAAAGAAAGTTTGGTTGTTTATGACAATATAGAAGAAATATTTCCTTCCTTAAACTATGATTCCTATATACCCAAGCGGCTGATTTTTTCAAGGCTGCAAAGCAACATGGGTTTTACGGGGTTCTTCTTCCCGTTTACGGGAGAAGCCAATATCAATATAGACGCCCCTGCCTGCCTTCAGCCGGTCACAATAGCCCACGAGATTGCCCATCAGCGATTGGTGACCTCCGAAGACGAAGCGAATTTTGTTGCCATCGCGGCCTGCTTATCTTCCGATTATCCGACCTACATGTACTCAGGCGCGCTGATGGGTTTAATGAAGTTGGGTTCAGCCCTTAGCGCAAGAGATCCCGAATCCTGGATTGCAATCACCCAAACGCTGGAAGAGGATGTTGTGGCAGATTGGAACAGTAATGCCGAATATTGGACTCAAATAAAAACGCCTCTGGAGGAAGTCTCCAAAGACGTCTATGATTCCTTTTTAAAATCCAACGACCAGGTATTGGGCATCCAGTCTTATGGCGCTTGTATTGATTTACTTATTTCGCACTATTCCGCAGTGGCAGGCGCAAACCCATAAGTTTCAAAGATTTCGTCGCACTCTCCGCTTGTCATGTATTCCACCAGATGCGCCGCTTCCGCAGGATGCGCCGAACTTTTGATGGTTGCCAGCGAATATGTCAGAACCCTTGAATCGGCCGCAGTATCTTCCGGATTTTCAGATCCGGTCATCAATTCCACTCTGCTTTCTGAAATCAAACAGTCATTTTTATTCGGATTTCCTTCTTCGCCCACAGCGCCGTCCAGCCAATCCATATAAATCTCTTCATCTGCAAGATAAACATCACATTGATAACCTGCTTCTATTTTTGCCGCAAGCATATCGCCCGTGTCGAACGTGATTCTGACTTTGACACCGGGATAAAACTCGCTGTATTTATGGGCGATGGCAACCATGACTTCAAGACAAGCATCCGGAGCGAACACATCAAGCGTTATTTCACCTTGATTGGAAGGGATTGGCTCTTCACTGCCCCGGCAGGCCGTCAAAGTCAAAAGCAATCCTATGGTTAAAATTAAGGCAATCGATTTTCTGATCTTCATCTCTTGGCAACATCCTCGCTTCACAAGTTATTCACAGCGGCAACTTGTAAAATACACCCTCCCGCTATAAAATGGTCTGGATTAATTTATATCACATTTTCAGAAAGGTACGCAACCGTTCATGATAAAAAAACTCGCAAGTTGTATAAGAGAATATAAACGCGACACCATACTCTCTCCCATTTTTGTCCTGTTCGAAGTCGTTTTGGAAGTTCTTATTCCCTTGATCATGGCCGACTTGATAGACTATGGAATCGAAGCAAAAGATATGGATTACATCACGAGAACCGGATTGATTCTCGTTGCCTTGTCTTTGCTTTCCCTGATGTTTGGCGTTCTTGCCGGCAGCGCATCCGCAAGGGCATCTGCCGGTTTTGCAAAAAATCTGCGTCACGACATGTACTATAACATTCAAAATTTTTCCTTTGTCAACTTGGATAAATATTCAACCTCCGGGCTGGTAACGAGACTTACCACCGATGTCACCAACGTGCAGCAGGCGTTCATGGTTTTCACAAGGATGGCGGTTCGAAGTCCGGGCGTTTTGATATTCGCGCTTATCATGTCTTTCAGAATAAACAATGAACTGGCCTCTGTTTTTCTTCGGGTCCTGCCTTTTCTGGCAATAGGTTTGATTTTTCTTATGCGCAAAGCATTTCCGTTGTTTGAAAAAGTTTTCAAAATTTACGACAAGCTCAACAATGTGGTGCAGGAAAACCTGAGAGGGATCCGGGTGGTAAAATCTTATGTTCGCGAAGAGCACGAGAGCGAAAAATTCACCAAAGTATCGCAGGATCTTTATGCGCACTATTCCAAGGCCGAAAAATATTTGGCTTTTACGATGCCGCTCATGCAGACAAGCGTCTACTGCTGCATGCTCATGATTTCCTGGATCGGAGCAAAGCTCATCGTAAACGACAGCATGAGCACGGGCCAGCTGATGAGTATGATTACGTACACCATGCAGATTCTGATGAGCCTTATGATGCTTTCGATGGTTCTTGTCATGACGACGATGTCCAAGGCGTCAGCTTTAAGAATAACTGAAATTCTGGATGAGAAACCAGACCTTTCGGATAGCAGCAATCCGCAGCATCAGGTCGCGGACGGTTCCGTCTGCTTTAATAACGTGGACTTCAGTTATACGGGGGACAAAGAGAAGTTATGTCTTAACGACATCAATCTGAATATTCAATCGGGCCAGACCATCGGTATCATCGGAGGAACCGGAAGCGGCAAATCCAGTTTGGTGCAATTGATTCCAAGACTTTACGACGCGACGTCCGGCTCCATTACCGTGGGCGGAGTAAATGTAAAGGATATCAGCATGAAAGCTTTGCGAGACAGCGTCGCAATGGTACTTCAAAAGAATGTCCTCTTTTCCGGAACAATCAGAGAAAATCTGCTTTGGGGGAACAAAGAAGCGACAGAGGAAGAATTGGTGCGGGCGTGCGAGCTCGCGCAAGCTGATCACTTTATACGCGAGCTCGAGGACGGATACGATACCCACCTGGAACAGGGCGGGACAAACGTATCCGGCGGGCAAAGGCAACGCCTTTGCATCGCCCGCGCCTTGCTCAAGGAACCTAAAGTCCTTATTTTGGACGATTCAACCAGCGCAGTGGATACGCGCACCGACAAACTGATTCGTCAAGCATTAAAAGAAACGCTGCCGTCCACCACAAAAATTATCATTGCACAGAGAATTGCATCCATTCAGGATGCAGATAAAATCCTGGTGCTGGACAACGGGAGAATAAACGGAATCGGAACGCACGATGAACTTTTAAGTCAAAACGAAATCTACAGAGAAGTATTTGAATCCCAGACCAAAGGAGGTGATTTCGATGTCGCAGCCCAATAGCCCGGGGCCAAGGCAAAACGCCGCCGTACACGGAAAAATAAAAATTGACCGCAATGCAGGAAAAACAATAAAGCGATTACTGAAATATATCAGCGAGGGTTATAAGATGCGCTTTGCATTTGCGATGTTATGCATTGTGATCACCGCCCTGGTCAGCGTCGCTTCCGCCATGTTTTTGCAAACACTCATTGACGATTACATCGCGCCCCTTCTCTTGTCGGATGCTCCGGTGTTTGACGAGTTATGGAAAGCAATCATGACAATGGGCGGAATTTATCTTGTGGGTGTGATCGCCTCGATGATTTATAACGTAACGATGGTGGGGATATCTCACGGTATATTGAGAACCGTACGAAACCAAATGTTTTCCCATATGCAGACTTTACCCATCAAATACTTTGACACGCATTCCCACGGCAATTTGATGAGTCATTATACAAACGACACCGATTCCATGCGGCAAATGCTCTCACAGAGTGTACCGCAGGTGTTTTCTTCCATCATCACGATCATATCCGTACTTGTCGCTATGGTCTTTTTGAGCATACCACTGACCGTGCTTGTGCTTTTCATGGTGGCAGTCATGTATACCGTTACGGCAAAAGTCGGCGGGAAATCTTCAAAATACTTTACCCAGAGGCAAAAGACCTTGGGGAGTGTAAACGGTTTTATAGAAGAAATGGTGAACGGACAAAAAATCATCAAGGTGTTTTGTCACGAAGAAGAATCCAAAAAGGAATTCGATATTCGAAACGAAGAGCTTTGTGTTCAAACGGCCAAGGCCAACAAGTACGCCAATATCTTAATGCCCATCATGGGCAACTTAGGTAATTTGCAATATGTCCTGGTCGCAGTGATAGGCGGCGCTCTGGCAATCGGCGGCGATGTAGGATTAACCGTGGGGAGCATTGCATCTTTCCTGACATTGTCAAGGAACTTCAGCAATCCCGTCAGCCAAGTCTCACAGCAAGTGAATTCGGTTGTGATGGCTTTAGCCGGGGCACAAAGAGTATTCGATCTTATGGATCAAAAGTCAGAAGAAGATTCCGGTTACATCACGCTTGTGAATGTTACGGAAAAAGACGGGCAACTTACAGAAACCGATAGTCTGACGGGAGTATGGGCCTGGAAATGTCCCACGGATGACGGTACTTTTTCATACACGAAAGTAGAGGGCGATGTTCGGTAGATTTCGGTTATGACGAAGGGAAGCTCATTCTGCAGGATGTAGATTTCTTTGCAAAGCCGGGCCAGAAAATAGCTTTCGTAGGATCCACCGGAGCAGGCAAGACGACGATAACGAACTTAATCAATCGATTCTATGATATAGGGGATGGAAAAATCCATTATGACGGAATCAATATCAACAAAATAAAGAAACCGGATTTACGCAAATCTCTTGGCGTCGTACTGCAAGACACCAATTTATTTACCGGAACGATTATGGAAAACATCCGTTACGGCAATCTCAACGCCACCGACCAGGAAGTGATGGAAGCAGCGCGACTGTCGAATGCGCACAGTTTTATCAATCGTCTGCCGAAGGGATACGACACAGTCATTTCGGGTACAGGTAGCGAACTTTCGCAAGGCCAGTGTCAACTGCTTTCCATCGCTCGCTGCGCCGTGGCCAATCCGCCTGTCATGATTTTAGATGAGGCTACCAGCAGCATTGATACGAGAACCGAAACTTTGATTCAGAAGGGAATGGATCGTTTGATGGAAGGCCGAACAGTTTTTGTCATAGCGCACAGGCTGTCCACCGTTCAGAATGCTAAAGCAATCATCGTTCTGGAGAAAGGCCGCATTATCGAACGCGGAAACCACGAAGATTTATTGGGGCAAAAGGGGAAATATTATCAGCTCTACACAGGAGCTTTCGAATAACGCTCAGCTTAAAGCGACATCCAGTATCATCATCAACACAAAGCCGATACCGGTGCTTATAGTCCCTATATTCGAATGGCTTCCGAATTGGGCTTCCGGTATCAATTCTTCCACGACCACATAAATCATGGCGCCGGCGGCGAAAGACAGGATATATGGAAGTGCGGGAGTGATAAGGCTGATCAGCCCAAGTGTCAGAAGCGCTCCAATCGGCTCGACTGCGCCCGATAGCACGCCCATGGCGAATGCGCGTTTTTTCGTTGTCCCATGGCCTGCCATGGGCATGGAAATCACGGCTCCCTCGGGTATATTCTGAAGCGCTATGCCGATAGCCAGTGCAAAAGCAGACGCGGCGGACATTCCGTAATTCCCGCTGAGCATACCTGCAAACACAACACCTACTGCCATTCCTTCCGGAAGATTATGCAGCGTAACCGCCAAAACAAGCATCGTGGATTTACCCAGAGAAGATTTCCTTCCCTCGGGTCTTTCTGCGTTCATATGAAGATGCGGAATCAATACGTCTAAAGCAAGTAAAAAAGCAATCCCAAACAGAAAACCTACGGCAGCAGGAATCCAAGGCACTGTGCCTTGGTCTCGAGCCATATCAATGGCCGGAATAAGAAGAGACCATACAGAGGCTGCAATCATGACACCCGAGGCAAAGCCCAGCATCATTTTTTGCATGGAAGGCTTGATTTCGCCGCGCAAAAGGAAGACAAAACTTGCACCTAAGGTCGTTCCGGCCAGAGGTATCATGATTCCCAAGATGAGTGTTCCCGTATCAGTCAAAGTAAATTCCTCCCTTCCGGCGTTTGCACGCAGGCAATTATGTGGTTATTCTGCGTCTACGATATCACCGATTCCCTCCAGAACAAGTCTGGGTCGATAAGGATACTGCTTCAGGCTTTCTCGCGTCGTTACGCCCGTCAACACCAAAACCGTATCTAAACCTGATTCGATTCCGGCTATAATATCTGTGTCCATGCGATCACCGATCATGACCGCCGATTCAGAGTGCACGCCGAGCATGCGAAGACCGGTGCGCATCATTAACGGATTTGGCTTGCCGATATAATACGCTTTCTTTCCGGTGGATGCCTCGATCGGGATCACAAGAGCGCGGCAGGCAGGTACGATACCGTCTTCCGTAGGCCCTGTTATATCCGAGTTTGTTCCTATAAGTTTTGCGCCGTTCATCACATGGTGAATGGCTCTGCTCATGCTTGCATAGTTATAATTGTCTGTCTCTCCGACAATAACGTAATCGGGATCCACATCGTTCACCGTAATGCCCACGTCGTGAAGAGCGTTCAAAAGACCCGCCTCCCCAATCACATAGGCACTGCATCCCGGGCTTTGACGGCTGATAAACTTCGCTGTCGCTAAAGCGCTGGTGTAAAAATGGCTCTCATCGATATCCAGTCCCATGCGAAGAAGTTTTTGATGCAGTTCTTTGGGTGATTTTCCGCTGGCGTTCGTCAGGAAGAGAAACTTCTTATTTTCCCTGTTCAGCCATTCGACGAAATTTTTAACACCCGGGAGAAGACGGTTTCCATGGTAAATCACACCGTCCATATCGCAGATGAATCCTTCTTTGTCTCTCAATAATTCCATATATATCCTCGTTTCTCTTTTCTTGCGTTTAATATTATTCTACTGGTTTGCTTATAATATACAGCAATGCTTCGGACATTGCCATATTGATAGTGTTTAATATTTGTTAATTCCAAAACAAGTGATATGCGGTATAATATTCATGGTAGTAGTTATGGATATTATTCGAGTATTTGAATGTTGAAATAAGCGGAGGTGAACCAAATGAAGTATGCAAGCGATGATTTAAGGAACGAGCACGAAGGTGTCCTTTTCGGGCTGAATATTTTAGAACAAATGGCCAACAGGGTAAAACAATCAGAAACTGCCGATACAAAGGATATTGTTGCCATGTTAAACTTCCTTCGGCTGTTTGCCGACAAATGCCATCACGGAAAAGAAGAAGGGCTTTTGTTCCCTGCGATGGAAAAAGTTGGCATACCAAACGAAAAAGGTCCAATCGGACAAATGTTGAGGGAGCACACGCAAGGTAGGCAGTATATTGCCGAAATGGGAGCTTCCGTTTCAGACGACATTTTGCAGGCAGACAAGTTCGAATCAGCCGCTACAGGCTACATCAATTTGATGCGGGCTCACATTGAAAAAGAAAATACAATCCTGTTTCCGATGGGCGATAAAATGTTGCCGCACGAAGTTCAAGAGCGGCTTCTCCGGCAATTTGAAGAATTTGAAGAAGAAGTAATGGGAAAAGGTACCCACGAAAAATTACATGAAATGCTCGACAGCTTCGAACTGAAATATCTAAAATGAAACAACTGAAGGACCGAACAAGGACGCTTTGGTAAAAGAAAAGTGCTGACAGAAAAAACAAGCGAAACCCGAAATGACAGGAAATCGCTTGTTTTATTTTTTATGTCATACACTTTTTATATTTTCTCTTCTATTTGCCGTTTGCTTCGTATCTTATCTTCCCGCCGACTATAGTCGTAAGGACTTTAATGTCTTTCAGTCGCTCTGGTTCAACCTCGAAAGGATCTTGATCAAGGATGACCATATCTGCCAGTTTTCCTTCTGTTAATGTCCCCTTCATTTCTTCTTCAAAGGAAGTCCAAGCTCCGTTAATAGTATACATTTTTAACGCTTCATCGACAGATACTGCTTGTTCAGGCAACCAACCGCCGGAAGGTTCTCCGTTTAAATCCTTACGGTTGACAATGGCGTGAATACCATAAAATACATTGGGCACGTCTACCGGCACATCCGAACTGGCGGATATGCATACGCCAAAGTCCGTCAGAGTCCTCCAACTATGACATCCCTTTTCTCTCTCTATGCCTAACCTTAAGCGGAGCATTTCAGAATCCGAAGCAGTCGAGAGAGGCTGGATATTGATGCTTATCTTTAACTTCGCAAGCTTTTTGTACAATTCAGCATTTCCAACCTGGCAATGAACTATTCTGTGACGCTGGGGTTTATCGGATTCCGAAAGCACTCTTTCATATACATTGAGCACCGTTGCCAATGCGCGATCTCCGATAGCGTGCAGACAGACCTGCATGCCTTCTTCGTGGGCAGTCAGGACATTTTCATAAAGTTCCTGTTCATCATAGACCAAAATTCCTCTGTTCCCCGGGTCATCGCTGTAATCGTCAAGAAGAGCTGCTGTTCTGGCGCCCATGATTCCGTCACACCATTGTTTCATCGGACCGATTTTATAGTAGCTGTTACCTTGCCCTGTTCTTAGTCCTGATTTCAAAAATTCGGCTAAATCTTCGTGTTTTGGAAGGGAAATTTTTTGGTATACTCTCAACGGCAGCCTACCTTCATCCACCAATT
>CAZSPZ010000016.1:0-40225 GCA_964608965.1 uncultured Oscillospiraceae bacterium
AAAAAACCACCCACCGATAAAATTCTTTTTATCAATAGATGGTATTTGATTTGGTCCGAGTGACAGGACTTGAACCTGCGGCCTCTTGACCCCCAGTCAAGCACGCTACCAATCTGCGCCACACCCGGATAAAAAATGGAGCGGAAGACGAGATTCGAACTCGCGACCCTCGCCTTGGCAAGGCGATGCTCTACCCCTGAGCCACTTCCGCATGTCCTTTTAAAAAGGATCCTTTATGATGTTGGTACGCCCGGCAGGAGTCGAACCTGTGGCCTTTGGAGTCGGAGTCCAACGCTCTATCCAACTGAGCTACGAGCGCACATCCATGCAAGGAACTGCAACGGAATTCAGTATAGCAGACAGTTCCCGTGTTTTCAAGAAAAATGTGAAACTTTTTACTTATTTGAGCTTGCTGATCGCAAGAGCCAATCTCGCTGCGCAAGGCACCATCGTGTCAATTTCCAGGAATTCTTCGGGAGAGCACATCATGCCGCCTACAGAACCCATTCCGTCTATCGTGGGCGTACCCACAGAGGCCACGGTGTTCCCGTCTGTAATGCCTCCGGCTTTTACGAATTTATATTCGATGTCCAGTTCATTCCCGCTTTCTACGACCGCATTGAGCAATTCATCAAAACCCGCAACAGGGACCATGGGCGGTTTGATCAATTCGGTCTTCCAGGTGATTTTCACTTCATCGTTTCGGGGCGCGCTGAGAATCTTTTCAATTTCTGCTTTCATGGTTTCGTAGATTCCGAGGTCTGTAAATCGCAGATCCACATAGGCCGTGCCTTGCTCCGGAACTACATTGGGCGCTTCGCCTGCGTTCATTTGCGTAACGATGCAGCCTTTATTCAAAGAGGCGTCATGGATGGCTGCAATTTTCGGCAGGACATCGCATAAAGCGAGGAGAGCGCTGATGCCTTTCTCCGGTTCGTTTCCCGCATGTGCGCCGCGGCCTTTCGCTGCGATGTTCACTTTGGCTAAACCTTTTCGTTCGACAACGACAGCCATGCCCGGTCTTGCGCCTTCGGTAACCATGCAAAAATCCGACTGCTTGCCTTCTTTCTTAATTTCTTCTGTAATGGAAAGGCTGCCCAACTCTTCATCTCCGGCTAAAAGTACGGAGAGGGAAGGGACAGGCATCTGGGCAGCCAACAACGCTTTCACTGCGTATAGGCACCCAACCAGACAGGCTTTCATGTCCACGACACCTGGTCCGTAGGCAAGATTGCCGTTGGTATAAAAGAGCGGTTCATTGTCCAGCATGGCAACGGGAAAGACAGAATCCAAATGGCAGATGAGCATAATACGTCGGCCGGATGCTTCTCTTCGGAGGATCATACTGCTGCCGCAATGCTCCTGTTCGAATCGCTCTGCGACAAAACCCAATTTTTCGAATTCCTCCTGCAAAACGGATCCAAGCTGATCCACGCCGATTTTATTCGAACTGCGATTGTCGATACGGACCAGACGCTCAAGGAGCGTCATCATTTCCCGATGCTTTTCCTCTAAATAAGCTCTGATCGCTTCTGCCGGCATGGCGTACCTCCTTGGCCTTTCAAGATATGCTTACTATTCCATTGTAGCACATGGGAGGCAAGAGGAAAGCTGAAAATCGCCTTTACGGGGAGTAATAATCGGACATATAATAAGTGCGAAGTATTCCTTCTATAATATTGGGGAATATGCTGGAAAGGAGCATCATGGAACCGGAAAAACTCATTGAAATTTATCGCGGCCCGCTGCTGGAGTGTTTCCAGATCGGCAGCATTGCTATCGTGGACGAATCAGGCTTGCGGATGAGCACAGGGGATGTGGATTTTGTAAGTTACTATCGATCTTCTTCCAAACCTATACAGATTCTTCCGCTCTATCCTTTGGAGATAGACAAGAAATACGGTTTGACGGACGAGGAGCTTTCGATCATGTCGGGTTCATTGGCATGCAGCCCCAGACAGCTGGAACTCGTGGACAGCGTGATGCGGAAAGCTGATATCTCCTCGGATATTCTGATCATGTTGCCTTGTTATCCCATATGGGATTCCTACGCAACACAATATAAGAGGGAAGGAAAAGACCCTTCAAAACTTTATCATAATTGTATAGGCAAGCACCTGGGTCTGATATTGATGCAGCGCGAGATGGGCGGTGCACCGGCAGATTACTGGAAAATAGAAAGCCCTGTGCAACAGGCGATTCTGCGATATATATCCGTGTTTACAGATGTTCCGGTGCAAGAAATACAAGTCGGCTGGGATGGCTGCGGTGTTCCGGTGTTTGGTGTCCCGATGCCGAACATGGCGCTGTCTTATCTTCGCCTTGCAGCGCCTGATTTGATACCGGACGAAGTGATCTCTGCTTCGACTTCCAGGAATGTGGGGATTGTTGCGAAGTATCCGGAGAATTTGATGGATGCTGAATCGCTTTGCGGTGTCGTTTGCCGGGATAGCAATGTAATCAGCAAAGCAGGCGCCGACGGCGTTTACACCTTCGGGTTAAAAAAGGAGCGCATCGGTGCAGCCATCAAGGTCTTCGACGGCAGCAGCGGCAATATGCCTCTGATCGTCCGCGAAATTCTGGAGCAACTCAACTACGGAAATAAAGAAACAATCCGCCGCCTGGGCGAATCGTTTCCTTCCGATGTCATCAATGCGACCGGAAGCGTTGTTGGTTATAAAAAAGCAGTGTTCCGGCTGTAAAAACGCAAAGCACATCCGAATAATCGGCTTTACTGCACAAAGGGTAAAGACTATAATAAAACAGAGTAAATCACTACATTTCCAAGGAGGAACAGCATGAAAGACTTAAGAGGGGTCAATCCGCCCATCGTTACTTTTTTTGACGAAAAAGGGAATGTGGATTGGGATGCCGCAAAAAAACAGACGGATTTTTTAATCCGGGCAGGAGTAAACGGAATCGCTTATCTGGGCACCTCCGGTGAATTCGCGACGTTGTCGATGCAGGAAAAGAAGGATTATCTCCGCGAGATGGTTGCATATGTTGCAGGGCGGGTAAACGTCATTGCCGGAATAGGCGATACCAGTATCGTCAATGCGCTGGATTTGCTGAAATTTGCAGAAGAAATCGATGTGGACGGAGTTCTGGTCATCAATCCATATTATTGCACATACCCAGAATCGATGGTGGAGGCTTACTACGATAAGCTTGCCGAATCTACGGGATTACCCATCGTTTTGTATAATTTCCCTGCTCTTTCGGGCTTCAGTCTGGATGCTCCTTTAGTGACCCGCCTGGTCTCGAAGCATAAAAATATTGTCGGGATTAAGGAAACTTTGGGCGACCCGGCGCATGTGCAGAGCATGGTAAACATTAAAAAAGAAAGACCTGATTTTATAGTTTTCTGCGCCTTCGAAAATCAGGCAATCGGCGCTTTAATCGCCGGCGTGGATGGATTTATCAACGCAACGGCTAACTTCGCCCCAGAATATACCGTTGGAATTTATCAGGCGTACAAAGCGGGCGATATGGAAAAAGTCCGCGAGTATCAGAAAAAATTAATTCGCTGCATGGATTTTTACAGCTTTGCCAGCCCGTTATATATGGCCAGCAAACAGGCTGTTTATGACAGGGTGCTGGGCGAAGATCGATACGAAAGATTGCCGGCCATGCCGTTGCCTCCGCAAACAAAAAAAGTGATAAGGGACGCGCTCATGGAAATGGGGCTGCTTTAGTATGATGAAAGAATATAAAATCGCCGTGATTCCCGGCGACGGGGTCGGTCCGGAAGTGATCGATCAGGGTCGGCGTGTTCTGGAGCATATCGCCGGATTAGACGGCGGATTTACTTTTCACTTCGAGAATTTCCCCTGGGGCTGTGAGTATTATAAGAAAACCGGGCGCATGATGGCCGAAGACGGACTGGATACATTAAAACGGTTCGACGCCATTCTTCTTGGCGCGGTAGGCTCTCCCGGAGTTCCCGACCATGTGTCACTGCATGGACTTCTGATTGCCATCAGGCAGGGCTTTGATCAATATGTGAATCTTCGGCCGGTAAAATTGTTAAAAGGCGCTCCCTGCCCGATTTCGGGGGTAAAAAGGGAAGACGTGGATATGGTGTTTGTAAGGGAGAACAGCGAGGGCGAGTACGCCGGAGTCGGCGGTCTTTTCGAGGATCGTGCCGAGCAGACCGGAGTGTTTACGCGAAAAGGCTGCGAACGCATTATGCGGTATGCGTTCGAACTCGCCCGCAAAGAACATCGCAGTCTTACGAGTGTAAGCAAAGCGAATGCGCTGAAATATTCCATGGTGTTTTGGGATAACATCTTCGCGGAAGTATCCAAAGAATATCCGGATGTGGAAACAAAGGCCCTGTTGGTGGATGCCGCCAGCATGTTTATGATAAGAGAGCCCCAGCGCTTTGATGTGGTTGTATGCTCTAACCTTTTTGGCGATATTCTGACCGATTTGGGAGCTGCCCTTGCGGGCGGAATGGGTCTTGCCGCAGGGGCTAACATCAACCCCGAACGCCTTTACCCGTCGATGTTTGAGCCGATACACGGCTCCGCTCCCGACATAGCCGGCCTTGGAAAAGCCAATCCCATGGCAACAATATGGGCCGTATCGCAAATGATGGACCACTTTGGACGCGAGGATTGGGGAAAGAAAATAATAGACGCAATGGAGTCCGTGCTTTCAGAAGGGAAATATCTGACGCCGGATATCGGCGGCAGGGCCACAACAAAAGAATCTGCGGATGCCGTAATAAACAACTTAACTTTAGCTCAATAAATTTCAGATAACAGAGGTGTAAAATGTCAGAAAATTGTAGCCATGATTGCTCTTCGTGCGGTGAAAGCTGCGAAGAAAGGGAAAATGATTTTACAGCAAAGCCCCACGCGCTTTCGAATGTCAAAAAGGTAATCGGTGTTGTCTCGGGCAAAGGAGGCGTAGGCAAATCTCTTGTAACCTGTTTGCTTGCTGTCTCTGCAAAGCGTCGAGGCCTTTCTGTAGGGATCCTGGACGCGGATATCACCGGGCCTTCTATTCCGAAAGCATTCGGACTCAAGGAAAAAGCCTTCGCTATCGAAGAAGGAATCCTGCCGGTCAGAAGCAAGCTGGGCGTGGACATTATGTCGCTGAATCTTCTTTTGGAGCACGACACGGATCCGGTCGTTTGGAGAGGCCCCATTATCGCGGGCACTGTCAAACAATTCTGGACCGATGTCATCTGGAAAGATATCGACATGATGTTCGTGGATATGCCGCCGGGAACGGGGGATGTTTCACTTACCGTATTTCAATCCCTGCCCGTCGACGGGCTTATTATCGTCACATCTCCGCAGGAACTGGTTACGATGATTGTGCAAAAAGCCGTCAAAATGGCCAATTTAATGAACATACCGGTTTTAGCGCTCGTAGAGAATATGAGCTACGTTACCTGTCCGGATTGCGGAAAGGAAATCAGACCTTTCGGCGAAAGCCATATCGATAAGACCGCAAAGAAGTACGATATTAAATTAATTGCCTCCATGCCCATCGATCCAAAATTGTCGGCCGCCTGTGATGCAGGAACAATCGAGCTGTTTGACGGACCTTGGCTGGACGGCATCGTGGATATGCTGGAGAAACTTTAGCAGTAAAGGAAATAGGAGGGGAAATGTTCAAAAAACTTGTGGCGACGGAACCCATCGGCTTGCTTGCCTACGGAATGGATAAGCTGGCTTCATTTACAGACCAACTGGTAGTTTACAACGACATTCCCGCCTCCGAGGAAGAGATAATCCATCGCATCGGGGACGCAGATGCAATATTGGTGAGCTTTACAAGTACATATCCCGCCGCGGTGCTTTCGCAGTGTCCTAACCTTAAGTATATAGGCATGTGTTGCAGTTTATATTCCGAAGAAGCCGCGAATGTCGATATAAAATATGCGAAAGAACATGGGATTACCGTCACAGGAATACGGGATTACGGCGATAACGGTGTTGTGGAATATGTTCTCTACGAAACCATCGGTTTGCTCCACGGGTACGGTAAATTTCAATGGGCAGCTTATCCCTATGAATTGACGGACATGAAGGTGGGCATGGTCGGCATCGGAACTACAGGAAGCATGATAGGCGAAGCAATGCGCCTGCTTGGCGCGGAAGTGTCATATTTTGCCCGCTCCATCAAGCCTGAGAAAGAAGCAAAAGGGATGCATTATAAACCTTTGCACGATTTGCTCCGCGAAAGCGAAATCATATGCCTTGGCCTGAATAAGAATGTGATTCTTCTGAAAGAGCCTGAATTTGAAATGATGGTTGGGAAAAAAATGCTTTTCAACACGTCCATCGGACCCGGGCACGACGTGGAAGCTCTGAAAAAATGGCTTTCTTCCGACCCTGAGCACTACTTCTTTTGCGATACGGCAGCGGCTGCAGGCGACCCTGAAGTCCTGAAATTTCCAAACGCAATAAGAAAGGGGCCACCCGGCGCCGGCGGTACGACAAAAGCATTGGAGAGGCTTACAGATAAAGTCATCGAGAATATCGATCGCTACATGCAAGATATTTTGTGCCGATAACAAAGATTGCATATTTTATTCAAAATACTATATAATTAGGACAGATACCGTCATCGTAACTTGAAAATCCGTATCGTTGGATAAAAGGAGGAATCAGTATGTCGTTCTTAGATAAGTTGAGCAGTATCGCAAAAGACGCTGGAGAAAAGGCGGGCGAAGCTGTAGAAATCACAAAATTAAAGCACAAGGTGAGCAAGGAAAAGGATGCCATAGAAGATGCGCTGAAAAAAATCGGGGAATTTTACCTTGATAAGTGCAATTCCGGCGAAGAACTTCCCGAACCGATCGCAGCGATCTGCGGAGAGATAAAAACTCATAACGAGGCTATCGAAGACCTTATGTCTCAAATCGCCGCAATAAAAGAATAGAACAAGAGAACCGGCTGCATCTTTTCATCCTATGCGGCCTACGCAAAATCATTGTTTCAAAAATATAAAAAGCTCTTGCCTTCCGAAGGCAGGAGCTTTTTTGCGGAAAATACTATTGCATAGGGCGTAAGATTTTATTTTCGGTTACAACGATCGAGGCAGCGACGTCGTGCGCTTCCACGGGCACGGCTTCCGTCATTAATTCTTCTCTGCAAACCACGGCGGAGGCACATCGCAGTTTTGGCAGATATCTGTCGTAGTAGCCGCCGCCCTGTCCTATGCGATATCCTTGTTTGTCGCATGAAACGCAAGGAACTACTGCAAAATCGATGTATTCCGGCTCGATAACGGGGCAATCGCTGTTTGGTTCCCACAACCCATAAAAGCCGATGTGCAGATCGTCCATAGACATAATCTTTCGGGCTTCCATGATTCCTTTCCCCATGCAAAGGGGTACGGCAACGGACTTTCCCAAGGACAGAGAAGTCAGAATGAATTGCTTCGTAGCGATTTCGTGCTCTGTGCCGACAAAACAAAAAACGGTGTCGGCAAGCTTGTATTCTTCCATCTGAATCAGATGTTCATAAATTTGCTGATCCTGGGCCTTTTTTTCATCCAAAGATAACTGACTTTCTTTCAGGCGAATCTCCGCTCGAATAGTTTCCTTCTTCGCCTTCGCTTCGCCATCCTCCTCGAATTCTTCGGAGGAGCCTGCGATGATTTCAGCAGCCGATACGCCCGGAAATCTGTATCTTCTGCGCCCGATGGTCTTGTGCCCGTACTGGATTGCTTCGACGGGGCACCATTGGATGCAGCCTACACAGCGTTCGCAGTGATGCTGCCAGACCGGACGCCCTTCCACGAGCTGAATATTGCTTACCGGGCATATTTCACTGCACAGTCCGCAACTCGTACACTTTTCGGTCACTTGAAATCGCTTATCCCATCCGGAGATGTTTTTATGCAACATCCAGCGGCTTGTGGCTCGGCTAAGAAGCTTAAGCTTCCTTCGGATTGGCTTCTTGACACCTTGGGCGATTTCCCTGGACGCTTCATCTGCAGAAGCTAAAGCGTTTTTGATTAGTCTTTCCACGGTGAGAGGCCGAAATGCCTGGTATTCGACGATGTAATTTCCGGGCATTCTTGCGCCCGCGCCATAAGACAGACCGACTCCTTTTTCCTTGAGAATATCATCCAGCATGCCTATCGTATCGGCGGCAGTGGCGCCATAGGTTGCAAAGGCAAAGCAGTAGGTATCCGGCAGGATATTCAGCGCTCGGACAAAGCGTGTCACTAACCTGGGTATGGCGTTATAGTAAACAGGAAAGACAAAACCAATCGGATTGCCTGCCCCGCCCACAGACCCTTCCGGAAAGCCGGCTGCCATGGATCGGACAGTCGCCTATCTCTTTTGCGATTTGGCGAGCTATGGTCAGCGAGTTGCCTGTGGAGGAAAAATAATAGATTGTCGCACGCATGCCTTGCTCTTTCATCTTTTACCTTGTTTCAACTTTTAAATTCAGCAGATTTTCGGCGAATTCTTTCGCATGCTTCAGGTCAATATCATCCGGCTTCCCCTTGTTCATTCCGCCTACATATTTTAGGAAACTATTCGTGTTAAATCCCTTACAGCTGAACTCTCCGGCGATCTCATAACCTTTTAATTGAAGCATCTGTCTTAACATAGAATGGTCTTTGTTTACTTTTTCTTCGCTTTGCACTGCACTGGTTGAGAAAATAAATGCTGATTTTTCTGTTATGATCGGAAGCAAATCGACAAAATCAAGCAAGGGCTTGTAATGCCTTCCGCTATCGATCCCGGCGCCAAAACCTATAAGATCATAGTTTTGTAGTTCTTCTGTCTTGGCCTGATCCGGCGAGACCACTTTGCAATGTAAAATCTCCGAGAATGCGTTGGCGATTTTTAATGTGTTGTTGTGATGGTACGAATGTACGATGATAATGCAGTTCATTGAACCACCTCGTAGCTAAACACTTCCCCGATCGACACGCCAAAGGCTTCGGCAATGCAAAACGCCAGTTCCAACGATGGGGCATATTTGCCTGCTTCCACAGCGATAATCGTTTGCCTGGAGGCGCCTGCTTTTTCAGCCAGCTGTTGCTGTGTCATTTCTCCGGCAAAGAAGCGCAATGTTCGGATATTGTTTTTTATTTCAATTTTCTTAGCCACGACTTACACCTTTTCTGTAATAATAGAGTTGGGCGATGCCCTCTGATATTGATCCGATGTTGAATGAAATATAAATGATATTCATCATGACAACCGGCGTATAGCCCAGAAGAAGAGCACTTAATCCGGCCACAAATCCGAGGCCTGCGAGTAAAAATCCCACGCGCAGCGATTTGAGCCCGATCAACTTGTCCATCTCATCTTCGACCATATCCACTTCGAGTGTTCTTTCGATTTCTTTATCGTTTACGCATCCGTTTTCTATTTGTTCCTTGACCGCGATTCCAATGGAAAGCAAGATGTGAAACACAATTTGAATGATAATGGAGGCCACGATGCCGATGCCGATGAATAAAAGCATCGTATACGCCCAAAACTTCAAATCTCCCTCGGGTATCATCCCGCTTTGTGCTTTTCCTGCAGCATAAATACAGTATGCAGCTAAAATCAGGACTCCTGTCAAAGCTGTTACAATCGTTCTTTTCTCTTGATACGACATTTTCGTACTCCTTATTTCTGTAATCCCAAATATACATATAGTATAACGTAATCAGAGAGTACAATATATTATTCATAATGTCAAGTATATTTTACATTATGAATTGTTTTATTTACATTTGCATCGATCTGTATGGCAAATAAATGCTCTATCCCATGATAATCGGGCAATACACCATTTGTGAACAAAGGCTCCATATGATATATTCAGATAAAACACAATATACTTGGAGGCAAAAATGAACAGGAATGAAATAAAGAATGTAGCCATTGCCGGAGCGGGCATCATGGGATCTTCCATCGCCCAAATATTTGCCAGAAACAATTTCCGCGTGACTTTATACGACATTGAGGCCAAATTCTTGGAGAGAAGTAAAAATCTGATCGCCTTGAATCAGAAAGCGTTGGTAGAAGCAGGGGAGTTGAGCGAGCAGGAATCAGAAAGCATCAAATCCCTAATCGGGCATACGCTGGAAATCTCGGACTTTAAAGATGCCGATCTCGTGATTGAAGCCATTGTCGAGCAACTGGATGCAAAGCACGCCTTGTGGTCAAAAATATCCGAGTTGGTATCGGAAGAGGCTATTTTGACCAGCAATACATCGGGGCTTTCCATTTCAAGAATAGCGGAAGCCGTTAAATTTCCGGAGCGTTTCTGCGGTATGCACTGGATCAATCCGCCTCATATTATCCCCCTGGTGGAAGTGATCTGCGGAGAGAAGACAAAAAAAGAAACGGCGGACACCGTGTTTTGTGTCGCCGAATCCTTAGGCAAAAAGCCCATCATGGTAAAAAAAGATGCACCCGGATTTGCTTTGAACCGTATCCAGTTTGCTGTCCTTAGAGAGGCGATGCATATTGTGGAGTCGGGCATCGCGGATATGGAAGACGTGGATAAGGTTCTGAAGTATGGATTAGGCATGCGCTATGCCTGCCTTGGGCCTTTCGAAGTCGCCGATCTTGGCGGCCTGGATACCTTTTATCGGATTTCCAGTTATCTGTTCGAAGATTTATGTTCCGCCACAGACGTGCCTGCTATGATGAAAGATCTGGTAGATCAAGGCGCGTATGGCGTTAAATCGGGAAAAGGATTTTACGATTATGCAAACGGCCGCGGAGACGAGGTCATTTCCAAAAGAGATGCGGATTTCATCAAAATCGCAAACTGCCTTTATCGCGAGAAGGAATCGCTCTAAACGAATTTTTTGATTGCGGACCAAATAATTTCGGCAAGAAAAAAACCGACGCAAAACTGGATAATGTTCATCGGAATGCTCAAAGCTGATACTGCAAAGCTTCCATACATGATGCCTCCGGCGATAAAATATCCAAAAACCATCCAGAATCCTGCGAGGGTAATCCCGAGGATGTGATAAACCGGAAGACTGACGTTATCTTTCCTTCGAACAAAGAGCGCAATCACGATTAAAAGTACAGGGATAATTAAGGACACGATCATCATCTGAGATTCCATTTTCGAAACAAGCGCAGCCACTTGTCCCAACGGCACTGAGTCAGACGTAAGGGAAGAAGGGTCTGTGCTTGCTGTCTGTTTAACGATATACACCGTAAGGAAATTGAAAACCAACCAGCTGCCGGCCACAAAGACCGCGAGCAATGTTGTATTTTTCATGCTCTTCATTGCTTTTTCAATGGCAAGCCCCATCAATGCCGCCATGATCATTTTTATAACGAGCGTTGCAGGTGCCCATTGGGCATAGCCGGAAACGATGTCCGCCAAAGCGGATCCTATTCCTGCTGCGAAAGCTCCATATTTCCAGCCAAGAACCAGAACTGCCAGGAATACCATACTGTCCCCCGCATGGATGTATCCTCCTGTGTTGGGAACCGGAATGATAATTGCTATCGTTGCAACCGTCACAGCGGCGGTCATCAGGCCCGTCAGAGTGAGTTTTTCTGTCGTCGTCTTTGTTGCTTTCATTTTTTTGCCTTTCCATCTTGTTTTATTTGGCGCCATGCATTATATTAATCGATATGTGTGCATTATTAAATATACAGTTTCTTATTTTTTTACCAGTACAGATGAGAGGCATTCTATGCAATCGTTTCAATTGATTTTGGATTCAACGTCAAAAGTACCTATGTATCATCAAATATATACATCGGTTCGTGACGGAATTCTTTCCGGCGATATCCAAAAGGGCGAAAAGCTGCCATCGCTCCGGGAATCCGCAAAAGTCTTAGGTGTGAGCATTACCACCGTTGCGGAAGCGTACAATCAGCTTTCTGTGGAAGGGTATATAAAGAACCGGCCAAAGTCCGGCTACTTTGTCAGGGATATTGATTTTTTAAATACGACAGCTTCTTTCGCGATGAATTTGCTCGACCCGTTTCAGTCCACGCCTGATTCGGCGGCAATGGACGAGGAGAGCTATATCGACCCGGCTTGTTTCGACTTTTTAAAGTGGAAGAAATGTCTCAATCAAATCCTTACCGACTACCCGCATTTGTTGCTTAAAGAAGGAGATCCGCAAGGAGAGCTGGCCCTTCGACACGAAATTTCCCGTTATGCATATCAGCATAGAGGCGTTCACAGTACGCCCAATCAGATCGTTATCGGCGCAGGAATACAACCGATTATCGACTTTCTCTGCCTGATTTTGAGAAAGCTTGAAATACACCGTTTAGCCATAGAAAACCCCGGCTTTCCTGTCGTGCAAAGAATATTTTCCGACCGTGATTTTGAAATTTTACCTATACCCGTCGATGCCGAGGGCATCCAAATTTCAGTTCTTCCGACATCTTCGAATACAATCACGTATGTCAGTCCATCCAATCAATTTCCTTTGGGCTCGGTTATGCCTGTAGGAAAGCGTTACGGTTTGCTTGAATGGGCGCGGAGTACCCGGAATTACATTTTGGAAGACGATTACGACAGCGAACTCCGATATTTCGGAAAGCCGATTCCAAGCCTGCAGGGGATGGATACGGAGGGAAGGGTCGTTTATCTTGGCTCTTTCTCTACCACATTATTTCCTTCTATAAAAATAAGTTACATGATTTTGCCCAACGAGCTTTTGCAGCATGCCTTAAATTTTATTGACGGATACCGCCAAACCTGCTCAAAGTCGGAGCAGCTCACTTTGGCTCTTTACATCAAGAACGGTCTTTTTCAAACCCACATAAAAAAGCTTCGAAGACTCTACGCACAGAAAATGCACAAAGCCTCAGACTCTATCAAGGAATACTTTGACGGAACCGTTCGCATTTTACAAAATATTTCCGGAGTTCGTATGTTGCTGGCCGTGGAAAGCACGCTCTCAGCCGAAGCGTTATGCGACAAAGCGCATGCCCTAAAGCTTGATATTTCTCCCGTCATCTATTTTTCGGGTGTGCCGAACTCCGGCAACGCGCATTTATTGATTTTTCACTTTGCCAAAATTCCGATTGAAAAAATCGAAAGCTCGATTCGCGAGCTATCGGAAGCTTGGGCGTAGCGAAGCTGTGTGCTCCGTCATACGATCTTCAATTATTTTTTAATACGGTGTAACGAAACGGCCATTTTTCGGATATATGTTGCGAGGGAGGAGATTTTGGATGCTTAAAACAGATGATATTTACAAAGACTACGCTTCAATCGTTTTCAAATTTCTGATAAGCCTTTGCAACGATGCAGATACCGCAGAAGAGCTTACGCAAGAAACCTTTTATCGCGCGATAAAATCGGCCAAACGTTATGACGGCACGTGTAAAGTTTCGACATGGCTCTGCCAAATTGCGAAGCATGTGTGGTATCAGGAAATCGAAAAAAGAAAACGTAAAAGTACTTCGGCTCTGGATGATAATTTTATCTCTGAAAAACTAAACCCGGAAGAAGAAGTATGTCTGATAACAGAAAAAATGGAACTCATGCAAGCCGTGCACTCTCTTGGCGGAGATGCGAAAGAAGTGGTGCTGCTGCGTCTTACCGGTGCGTTTTCATTTAAAGAAATCGGAGAGATATTCAATAAAAACGAAAGCTGGGCAAGAGTGACCTTTTATCGGGCAAAACAAAAAATTGTTAAAGGGGGATTATGATGAAGTGCGAAATAATTAAAGATCTTTTACCAAGTTATATTGACGGACTGACGAGCGCAGAAAGCAATGCTGAAATTGAAGAACATCTTGAAACCTGCGAAGAATGCAGGGAAGCGCTCGATCAAATGAAAGCAGAAGTCAGCGTGGAAAATGTAGAGTTGAACAAACAAAGCATTAACCCGTTTAAAAAGCTGAATAAAAGAGTCTTGCAATCAATAGTAATAACATTCACTGCCTGCATCCTGCTCGTCGGGTCGTATTTCTATTTTTTCGAAATCGGATGGAAGGTAAATTCCGAAGACATGGATATCAACTATTCTTATATGGATGGTTCGCTTCAGATAGAATTTGAACTGACAAACGGAAAAGTCCTAAACTCTTGGACAGACCATCACAATTGGCCGACCACCATCACTTTCACCGAATGCTTTGACAGCGCTTTGGATGACATCGGCAATAAGTTTTCTTATGGCATTCGTGAAAATGACGAAGCCGGCAATATGAAACCATTTGATGACGACGACGTGATCATATTGCGTTTTCAAGATAAGACAGAAACGCTTTATTTGAAAGAGATTGCCGAGGACTTAGGGCTGCAGTAAATAGTTCAAATCCCATGCATCGAATAGGTGCATGGGATTTTTACGTTCACATTATAGGCAAGTTGCTTCCTTCGTATTCTATTCATCGCATTTTGGCAATTTCTTTTGCTGGATTCCGATTTGCTTGATACTTTTTTCCGGTGTCGGTAAATTTTCAGGCATTGTTCCACCCAATTCTTTAATTGTTTGCCTCACCTTTTTCCCGACTTCGTAGTGAACATCATTTGCTGCTTCTTTGCCTTTAACATTTTCGCGTCTGAGCTTTTCGTCGGTTTGAGTCGCTCGAAAGAGATTAGCCGCTAACTCAGTACTTCCCATGTAATCCAAAATGTTTTGACTTTTCTTTAAGTTTTTTCGCTCATGAATTTGCTTTGCGCCAAGTCCTCCGTAAAGGCCTTGGTAACCTTTATTTTGAAAAATTGCATAATCTTTAGAATCTATAACACCGGCACTGTGAGCTGCCTCTACAAGGGATTTATTATGCTCAATCATTTGAGCCCGGATTGAAAGCCGTTTCTGTTCTTCGCTAAGACTATCATAATTTTCGATAAGCTCTTGTTGTCGCGTCTTAACAGCAAAGTATGTTTGGCCAAGCGCAATTACTTCTTTATCTGGGTCTCCATTCTGAAGAATAAGGTAACATGCGTACCGAGTAAGCATGATATCTGCAATTTCTCTTATAGCAGTGTTGGGCAATTCTATCATTTTGTTGATGTCAACAAAATGATCTTTTTCAAGGGCTCCAGCGTTTTTACATGCCACTTTGGCCTTTTTGATTACTTTTTCAAAATTACGCCATTCAGAATATTCAAGAACTGATTGCAACTCTCTGGCAAGCCAAAATTCATTTCCCCTATCATCTATGTGCTTGATGTCTTCAAATGTTCTTTCTGAATAAGTCGACAATGAAGCACTTTCAGGATCCTCAAAGAAAAAGAAAAACATAAAATCACCTCCTTCGTATGACTATATCATTTACAAAGGGGAAATCAATGAAAAGTGACATAATTTGCAAATTTCCCCTCGATTGATCTCGAATGTGTGATGCTGGCCAAAGAAGGGATTGAAGTGATATTTTAGACTAATTTTACAAATCGATTAAATATTTTATGAAGAAAAAATAACCCTGTACAGAAGTGTACATCGTAAGTTAGGCGAATATGTTAAAATGCAAAGGAAAGTACTTGTGCAGGTAAATCACCGCTTTAAAGTTAGGAGGACTTAAGAATATGGAAAATCGTTCATATCTCTGCATCGATCTTAAGTCATTTTATGCTTCGGTGGAATGCATAGAGCGAGGGCTGGATCCTATGACCACCAATCTGGTCGTTGCCGATCCGGAGCGATCGGATAAGACGATATGCCTTGCTATTACACCTTCGATGAAAGCTTTGGGAATACACAATCGCTGCCGGGTTTTTGAAATACCCAAAAACGTAAAATATATTATGGCAGAGCCTCGAATGCAGAAGTACATCGACTACGCTGCAGAGATATATGGAATTTATCTGAAATACATCTCCAAGGATGACATTCATGTGTATTCCATCGACGAAGCGTTTCTGGATGTCACTTCCTATCTCTCCCATTACAAATTGAACGCAAAAGAGATGGCGTTGATGCTGATGTCGGAGATTTTCAAAAAGACCGGCGTCAGGGCAACTTGCGGTGTTGGCATCAATCTTTATTTGGCAAAAATTGCGCTTGATATCACGGCAAAGCATTCGCCGGATTTTATCGGCATCCTCGATGAGGAATCTTATCAAAAGGCGCTGTGGGACCATAAGCCGCTTACCGACTTTTGGCGTATTGGCGCAGGAACAGCGCGGCGGCTGGAGCAGCACGGCATCACAACAATGCGGCAAGTCGCTCATGCGGACGAGGATATGCTATATAAGGTTTTCGGCATAGACGCAGAACTTCTGATAGATCACGCTTGGGGTCGTGAACCCACGACGATTGCCGATATCAAAGCATTTAAGCCCAAAACGAACTGCCTTACGAGCGGGCAGGTTCTTATGAGAGATTATTCTTTCGAAGAGGGTAAGTTGATTGTGAGGGAAATGATGGATTTGCTTTGCCTTGACATGGTGGAGAAAGAGCTTGTGACGACTTCTGTATCCTTGTATGTCGGTTACTCTAATGCGCTGCAGGCAGAACCGGCAAAAGGAACCGCCTCGCTTATCACCGCATCCAGCGCCGATACCATTCTGATTCCTGCGCTCGTTGCGCTGTATGAACGAATTGTAGATAAAAGTAAACCTGTGCGCCGCGTCAACATTGCATGTAATAATGTGGCAAAAGAAACAGAATATCGACAGCTTAGCTTTTTTGACGCGCAAGACGAAACAGCGGAACGCGATCATAAGCTCCAAAAGGCTGTTTTGAGTATAAAAAACAAATACGGCAAGGATGCTGTTCTTAAAGGGATGAACTTCGAAGAATCTGCAACGACGCGCATGCGCAACCATCAAATCGGAGGACATAAGAGTGGAGAATAAATTAAGAGCAAAAATGCCTGTCGCTGAAAGGGCAAAGCAGTTTATGCCATTCGCTGCCGTGAAAGGACTCAACGAGGCCTTGGCAAAGAAAGAGCGTGAGCTTGGTCTTATAAAGAAAGCGGAGCTGTCAGAGGAGATGGCCGAGGAACTCAATGCAAAGTTGACCCTGCTGAAAAAGGAAGACATTGTGGCAGCGGTTTATTTCTGGAAAGGTGAGTATCGCTCCATAAGCGGGGAACTTATGCTTTTGGATGACACGAATCGCATCTTGAGCATTGACGATACAAAGATTGCATTCGACGATCTTCTAGACATTACAATGTCTCGCCCGTTATCCAAAAAATAATCAACAATCCAACCAGAACAGAGAACATTGTCAGCAGCGACCGATCTCTGTTTTTTATCATCGAGATAGCGCCTAAAACGAAGCCCGCTAATCCCAAAGCAGCAATTGCCGGAACCGGGAAAGAAATACTATAGGTAAAGAATTTAAGAATCATCAATAGGATAAAAAGCAGCGTGGAAATAATTGCATACTTCCCGACTTTTGTTTTTGAGCAGATCTGAATTTTCATCATGCATCACCGCCTTGTTTGCTATTGCTTCTATATTATTTATGTTATGCGTCCGATTAATTTTTTCATCATTTATATTTCCATTATATACCTTTTGAGGATTTATAGAACCATAAAAATTTCGCTTAAGCATACCGTGTAACCATGTGTTGAAAATATTTGAGTAAAGGTGAAAAAATAAAAAGCCCTAAACTTCTTGAACATCAAGGAATTTAGGGCTTTAAAATCTTGGAGCGGGTGAAGGGAATCGAACCCTCGCCTTAGCCTTGGGAAGGCCACATTCTGCCATTGAACTACACCCGCATGCATTTAATAAGATAGCATATAGTCGGATGAAATTCAAGGGGTTGTTGCTTAGAGTTTAGTATCTTCCAATCGGTGGGTTCACATCTGCGGGCAGGGGACAGGTATAGATTCCGCCTGTCTTTTCGAACCATTCGTCTCTGGCTTGTTTGATAATATCGGGGTTTTCCGCGGTGCGAATGCAGGCCAGCGCCATCACCTGGGCTGCCGTCAACATACCTTTATTCCCGATAGAGCTGTTCATCTGCGCGGTGGTCTGCCAGGAATGCCATACGGTGCCGAAGCAAGCTGTGGCGACATTGATGGAGAGGGTAGGGGTTGCATAGCCCACATCTCCCACGTCGGTGGAGCCGGAGTCGTAGTCGTTGTTGCTCGGGTTAAATGTGCGGACTTTCGTATCCAGCGGAGATTTCCACATGGCCGAATCGCTGTTTTTGCCGAATTCTTTGTTCATATCTTCCCTGATCGAGGCAAGGGTGGTTTTGTTGTAGTTGGCAAGGAACGAAGCGGCCAGCGCCTGATCTTTTGCATCCCACTGCGGTGCTCCGATTTCTGCAAAGCAGACGCTTGCAACCTCTGCAAGGGTTTTGTTTGGAACGTAATCGGAAAATGCCATGGTGATTTCGTACGTCATTTCCGTGTCTGTCATAAGGGCAGCGCCTTTGGCCACATTGACGACTCTTGCAAAGAGTTCTTTCATCTGGCTTACTTTGGGAGCTCTTACTTCGTATTTCACTTTTGCAAAGCTCTGGACCACATTGGGGGATACGCCACCGGCATCGCTGTAGGCGTAGTGAATTCGGGCTTTATCAATCATGTGCTCGCGAAGGTAGTTTGTTCCCACGCTCATAAGTTCCGCCGCATCCAGCGCGCTTCTTCCAAGATGCGGGGATCCTCCTGCATGGGAAGCGACTCCTCTGAAAGAAAATGCGGCGCCCATAATGGCTACATTTCCTTTGGCGGATACTTCGTTCTTATCGGCGGGATGCCAGGTGTAGACAAAGTCCACGGCGTTGAAAATTCCTGCTCTGGCCATAAACTGCTTCGCTCCGGCGCCTTCTTCCGCGGGACAGCCAAAGTAGACGACCGTACCGTTCATGTTGTTTTGAACAAGGTATTCTTTGACGGCTACTGCGGCGGCAAAGCTTCCTGCTCCCAGTAAATTGTGGCCGCAGCCATGGCCGGGGGCGCCTTCTTTGATAGGACTGCGTTCCGGGCATGCGGCCTTCTGGCTCAGGGCATCCAGCGCATCGTACTCGCCCAGAAGGCCGACGACGGGCTTGCCCGTCCCCACGGCGAAGCTGGCCGAAAAGGCCGTGGGCATGCCCGCCAGACCTGTTTCGATTTTAAATCCTTCCGCCTCCAAAGCCTGGATCAATACGCTTGCGGATTTCTCTTCTTCGTAAGGAAGCTCGGCAAAGTTCCATATATTTTCGCTGAGCTCAATAGTTTTTGATGCGAGATTTTCTATTTGGCGCTTTACAAATTCCAAATCGGTCATTGTATTTTCCTTTCAATTGTCTTATTACAGAAATTATGAACTGACTGCCAATCTTTTTTCGAATATGCCCACCACTTTGGACAGACAATAGGTGACCACCAAGTAGATGACGCCTGCAATCGTTAAAGAGGAAACAGAGAGAAAAGTTGCCGACTGTACACTCTTATAGGCTGTCATCAGTTCTCCGACGAAAAACACCGAAGCCAGCGAGGTCTCCTTTACTGTAAGGATAAATTGATTTCCGAGGGCAGGCAATATGTTTTTTATCGCTTGCGGAAGCACGATGTACCGAAGTGTGATGAATTTTGTCATTCCAAGACTTTTTGCCGCTTCCGTCTGCCCTTTGTCTACCGCTTGAATTCCTGCCCGAATAATTTCCGAAATATAGGAGGAGCTATTCACAATCAACGCAATGATAATGCAGGCCGTATCCGACAAGCTGATCGGGGAAATCTTCGGCAGCACGAGCCAGAAGAAGTAAAGCTGCAGCAAGATCGGCGTTCCACGGAGCACTTCTATGTAGATATTGACAATAATTTTTATCAGTGGATTCTTTGACATGCGCATCAACGCTATAATGACGCCAAGCAGGGTTCCTAAAACCAGCGTAATTAACGCAAGCAGCAGCGTTCCTTTTAACCCACTCAAGAATACATAGTCATATTTTGTCCATAGTCCGACGATTTCTTCCAGCATTACATTTCCTCCGGCTGCCTCGATTTGATTTTAAATTCCAAGTGTCGACGCATAATCGGCATACTGGTTGTACCACTCTATGATTTTACCTTCTGCCATAAGCGTTTCTATCACTTCGTTCACTTTTTCAGTGAGTTCCAGCTCGCCTTTGGGAATAGCTATTCTTGTGCTGTTTGTTGTCCCGTCTTCCACGAAACGAAAATCTTTTGCCACGGTAACGCCGGGGTTAGCCTCTGCGTAAAGCGCAGCTGTTGCAATCGAAACGGATGCGGCATCGGCTTTTCCTTCGCTTACCATCAAATATCCGTCGGTGCTTGCCGAAACTAACTTCAATTCTTTATATTCAGGGATTTGCTCTGTAATAAACATTTCCTGAATAGAACCGCTTTGAGCTACCAGCACAGCGTCTGCGAAAGAGGCGGCATCGGTGTATTTGTCGATATCTTCTTCGCGAATCAGCATGCCGTAGCCGTCACCCTCTTCGGAGATATAATATCCCACGGACATTTCCATATTTTCCGCACGGGCAGGGGTATAGCTTAATGCCGAGATGGCCAGGTCGTATTTCCCTTCGGTGATGCCGGCCAATACTGCCGAAAATTCCAAGGGGATGATTCTTAATTCAACGCCAAGCTCTTCTGCAATCGCTTTGGCAATTTCCACATCGCAGCCTACATATTGTTCGTCTCCTTCTTTAGAAGGGTCGATAAATTCGAAAGGTGCGAAATATGGCTCCATGATCACTTCGATATATCCGCGAGCCAGAATGTCCTCCAGCCTGTTGGATTCTTCTTGAGTGTCTCCGCCGCATCCGGCAAAAGCAAAGGTCAAAGCCAGGACCAGTGCAATTAGTTTAATGAAAGAGGTTGATTTTTTCATGATTTTGCTCCTTTATAACGCTTTTGTGATTTAGTACTTCATCAATTTACCGCACTAAAGCAATAATGTCAAGAGTATTTTCAAAAAAGGTTGTATGTTTATTTAATGCTGATGTATAATATGCGCATTCAAGGGAAATGAGGAACAAAATATGATAGAAGTTAAAGACTTAAAGAAGAATTTCGGCGACCTTCAAGTACTCAAAGGAATCACACAAACCTTTGCAGACGGAGAAGTGATCTGCATCATCGGTCCTTCGGGTTCGGGCAAGAGTACCTTTTTAAGGTGCATCAATCTTTTGGATACGCCCACGGCAGGCCATATTTCGATAGACGGAGAGCAGATTACCGAGCAGAATATCAACGCGGTGCGTCAGAAAATGGGAATGGTCTTTCAAAATTTCAACCTCTTTCCTCATATGACCGTTTTGGACAATGTGGCGGTCGGCCCCATACAGGTAAAGAAAACTTCGCCGGAAGAAGCAAAGCAGCTAGCCAGCAAATTGCTTAAGTCCGTAGGTCTTTCCGAAAAAGAGACTTCGTATCCTTCCTCTTTATCCGGAGGACAAAAACAGCGTGTGGCTATTGCACGAGCTCTTGCGATGGAACCGGAAGTGATGCTCTTTGACGAACCCACTTCTGCCCTTGATCCGGAAATGGTAGGGGAAGTGCTGGATGTCATGAAAGGCCTCGCTCACAGCGGCATGACTCTTTTGATCGTTACCCACGAAATGGGTTTTGCCAGAGAGGTCGCAGACAGGGTTCTTTTTATAGACGAAGGTATTGTTATGGAAGAAGGGACGCCCGCACAAATTTTTTCCGCTCCTCAAAACGCCCGTACAAAAGAATTCTTAAGCAAAGTATTATAGATATAACCACGAGGTCGGCTTAAAGCCGGCCTTCTTTTTTTATGCAAACCTTTGCCCCATTCGATGCGTGTATGATATACTGTAAAAAAGATATAAGCGGAAAAGATGCTAACAAAGTGCGACTAAAAGGGTAGGTATGATTATGAAGATAAAATTTTGCGGAGCTGCTACATCTGTAACCGGTTCCTGTCATCTTATCACCACAGAAAAGCATAAAGTCCTTTTGGACTGCGGACAGTTTCAAGGGAATAAGGCGATGGACGAATTAAATTACGAGCCATTCCCATTTAACCCGTCAGAGATCGATTGCGTCGTCGTCAGCCACTCTCATATTGACCATTGCGGCAGATTGCCGTTGCTCTATAAACGAGGATTTACGGGTAAAATATATAGTACGGATGCCACTGCCGACCTTTTGGAGGTTATGCTCAAGGACAGCGCGCACATCCACGAACAAGAGGCAGAATGGAAAAACAGAAAGGCCGAACGGGCCGGCAAGGCGATGGTAGAGCCTCTCTATACCACGAATGACGCCATTGGCGTGCTGCAGCATGTCGTCCCTGTTTTATACGATCAGCTTATTGAAATCAACGACCAGATGAAAGTGGTGTTCAACGACGCAGGTCATATTTTAGGCTCGGCCATTGTTGAACTATGGACCCAAGAGGGCGATAAGACTTCAAAGCTGGTTTTCTCCGGAGACCTTGGAATGCAGGATCGGCCGATATTGCGCGATCCGGTATTTATAAAAAAAGCCGATTATCTGATTATGGAATCTACTTACGGAAACCGTTTACACGAACCAAATTCGACAAGCATAAAGCGACTTTTGGATATTATCATCGAAACGACGAATCGAGGCGGAAATGTGATTATCCCTTCTTTTGCGGTGGGAAGAACACAAGAGTTGATTTTTGAACTGAATCGAATTTACGACGGAGATTCAACCTACCATAAGGCATTGGATAATATACAGGTTTATGTAGACAGCCCCATGGCTGCAGCGGCTACTCAAGTTTTTATAAACAATGCCCAAGTGTACGACCAGGAGATGCGGGATTATATTTTAAGAGGGGATCATCCTCTGGATTTCAAAAACCTTCATTTTACCCAAAGCAGCGATGATTCTCGCATGATCAACATCGATCAGAGCCCCAAAGTGGTTATATCCGCCAGCGGAATGTGCGAAGCGGGGCGTATCCGTCATCATTTAAAGCACAATCTTTGGAATCCGAAATCCAGTATCGTTTTTGTTGGATATCAGGCAGACGGGACATTAGGCAGAATCATATTAGATGGAGCGCCGGAGGTCGTTTTGTTTGGAGAAACAATCAAGATTAATGCGCAAATTCATAATTTAGAAGGCTTTTCGGGCCATGCGGACCGAGATGGCCTCATTGCTTGGCTAAAGGGTTTTGAAAAAGCTCCTCACGATGTATTTCTTGTCCATGGCGAGCCGGAAGTAAAAATCGAATTTGCCGCCAGTATAAAACGTGAGTTGGGCTGGGATTGCACCGTCGTGGATGGTTATAACGAATACGAGTTAAAAGAAAGTACATCGCTTATTCAACATGCGTCGGAAAAAGAATTTGTCAGCGACGATCAGATCCAAATTGTCCGGTCGCGTATTGCAAAAATGCAGGAGGATTTAGAAAAAGTCCTATATAGCACCAGCATGGCGATTGAAAACGACCTTACTCCCGACCGGATGGTGGCTGTAAAAAACACCGTGGCCGAATTAGAGAAAAACGTCATGAATTTAGGGTCAACCGTTACGAAGCAGGATCGACCCAAAGATTATGAACTTCCGCTGCAAGGAGTACTTCCTGAAAAGGGTGCAGAAAGAAAAACAGCTGCGCAGCTTCAGGCCGAGGCAGGATTAAGATGAGTAAAGAGTCTATTGTAATCGGAATTGCGGGCGGTACAGGCTCGGGTAAAAGCACGATGGTTCGGAGAATCGAAGAAGAATTCGGTCCTGCCGTTTCGCTGTTGAGCCATGATTTTTATTACAAGGAGCATAACGAACTTTCTTACGAGGAACGTTGTCTTCTGAATTACGATCATCCCAATTCCTTTGATACTGATTTGCTGATTGAGCATATCAAAGAGCTTCGTCAGGGAATGACCATATATAGGCCGGTTTACGATTTTACCATTCATAACCGTTCCAAGGAGACGATAGAAGTAAAGCCTGCGAAAGTGATTATCGTCGAGGGCATCCTTATTTTTGAAAATCAGGAGCTTTTGAAACAGTTCGATATTAAGCTTTATATCGACACCGATGCGGATGTCCGGATTATCAGGCGTATTGTACGAGATGTAAAAAAGCGGGGAAGAACCCTGGAGTCCGTTGTTGAGCAATATCTCACCACAGTAAAGATCATGCACGAACTCTTTGTGGAACCAAGCAAGAAGCATGCGGATATTATCATTCCCGAAGGAGGCCGCAACGAAGTTGCGCTGGCCATGGTCAATGAACGCATCAAGCGATTGCTTGAAAGCATCGAATAATTAACGAAAGAGGAGCCTAACGGCTCCTCTTATTTTATAAAATTTTGGAGATTAGTTTCTTGTTTTTAGAGTTCGGTCTTATTCGGAGCAGATTATTTAAACCAGTGATCCTGCGCGTAGTCGAGCAAATCGATTCCGCCTTCCTCGTTGACCGTAATGCCGGTGTAACCCTTGGCGTCCACAAGATGCCGATAGGTTTTGCCTTCGCGAAGCTGCGCGAGGTCGTTGGCCATGATCAGATCCATGTGATTTTTAATGCAAAGCTTTTGCGCTACTTCGACAAGGTGTTCCTTCGATACGTTTTCGAGTAATTTGCAGCCGATTAAATAGGCATCCGGGAACCATTTGCGGAGGTTTGCGATCAGCTTGGTTGTGAGGGTAAGCTTTACCGTCAGGTGAGGCTCGTAGCTGCTGATTTTTGAATCGTCGTTCACTTTGCAGTCCGGATTGACCATGATATCCAGCAGCAGCTTTTCCAACTCGGCTTCTGCTTTATCCGGTGTCTTTGCGACGGCTGCAGCTAATTCCTTTGCCATGTCTTCCAGGCGGAAACTGAATTCCGGCTTGTAATCCCCCACGGCGGAAGCATGGATAATTACATCGTAGCCCTCGCTCTCTTTGGATGCAGCTTCGAGCGCTTCGTACATATCTTGGGTCGTCTCTATAGGAATCGTCTTTACCTGGGGGTGATTTGCCAGTCCGTATTTTGCGTACCAGGCACTTCCGGTTACGCTGTTGGTGATGATCAGTGTAACGTAGCAACCACTTTTTATAGCCCTGTCTGTAAGGTCCAGACTCAGACTTCCGGTGGACATGTTTGTGATTTTCATGACTTCGTCTACCAACTCGTTGGTGGGACCGCCTGTAATTAGAATGCGTTTCATGATGGCGTAATCCTTTCTTGGCTATTGAATAAAACTCGAATTTGGATTATCATACCATATATTAAAAAGGGGGTACAGATGAGAATTATCGCTGCTACACAAAATGTTCATAAAATAAAGGAAATGGAAGCCATTACGAAAAAATTCGGAATGGAAATTATATCTCAAAAGGAAGTCGGCTTGGGTGCTGTCGACATTGTGGAAGACGGAGACTCATTCGAAGAGAATTCCGCCATAAAAGCAAAGACCATTTGCCGCATGACGGGAAAGCCTGCCATTGCGGATGATTCCGGGCTGGCTGTGGATGTGCTGAACGGTGCTCCGGGAATTTATTCTGCCCGATACGCCGGCGAAGACGCCGATGATTCCAAGAACAATGCCAAGCTGCTCAATGCACTTAGGGAGGTCCCCGCTGCAGAAAGGACCGGTAAGTATGTTTCCGTCATCACCATTGTTTTCCCTGATGGGCGAACTTTAGTGGCAAGAGGAGAATGTACCGGAAAATTGCTTTTCGCTCCAAGAGGAGAGGGCGGGTTTGGGTACGATCCTCTTTTTGTGCCGGACGGCAGCGATAAAACTTTCGCCCAAATGACGGAAGAAGAGAAAAATAAAATCAGCCACAGAGCGAAAGCTCTTTCCAGATTAAAGGAACTATTGGAGAAAGATGAAGGATAGATTTTATACAATTTTACGTAAAGTCCAGGAACAATGGAGAGATCCATACTACCAAGGGAAACCTGCGGAATTATCGTTCTATTTTATGATGTCCATAATTCCGACGCTTTTGCTTTTAGTGCAGCTTTTAGCGTCGGTTTCCATCACTTCAAAAAACCTTCAGGAAATTTTCGGCGAATATTTTTCCGGAAAAGGGTTGAGTCTTCTGCAAGGTTTCCTTGATATTTCGAATGCGGATGGATATAACGTACTCTTCTTTCTTCTCGCTCTCTGGGGTGCCAGCAAAGCACAGTTTGCGCTGATGAGTATGAGCAATTATGCCTATACGGGAAATCCCAGGGTGAACGGATATTTGCCGGAAAGGCTCAGAGCCGTCAAGAATAGTCTTCTTATGCTGTTTTCTCTGATGTTCGGATTAATTTTACTGGTATATGGCAATGCGATTGTTCAAGCTGTATTCTTTCTTTTGGACAACCAGATCATCCAGGCGCTCAATCAAATGTTCGGACAATATTTGGCCGTGGTGTGGGTGGTTTTGCGCTGGCTTTTGGGGTTCCTGCTTTACAATGTAGCCGTCATTTATGTGCTTTATAATGCTCCGACAAAAAAATTGAGACTCCGCCAGGTGCTTCCGGGGAGTCTCGTTACGTCGATAGGAATGATGCTTGTTACCGCTCTTTACTCGGTATATACGAATTCTACCATGAGTGACAGCGGTTTTATGATGACGCTTTATGGGAGTTTTTCTTCTGTTATTGCTCTTTTGGTTTGGTTTTTCCTTTTGGGTTGCGTCCTGGTTTTGGGCATCCTGATTAATGCTTCTTTACAGTTCCTTGGGATAGATAAATCGAACAGAGATGATTCCGTCCACATCGAGCGCCTTTCTTAGCATGTCCTCGTTCACCGGGGAATCGATATCCACCAAGGTATAGGCCATATCTCCCTTACTTTTGTTGATAAGATCGCTGATGTTTATGTGCATATCTGCCAGTATTCCGGTAATGATTCCCAACATGCCGGCGATATTTTTATTTAAAATGCTTATTCTTGCGACCGTTTGAAGCGCTCCTAAGGAACAGTCAGGCAGATTGACGGAATTCGTTATGTTTCCGTTTTCCATATAATCAACGAGTTGTTTTGTTGCCATCTTTGCGCAGTTTTGTTCGGATTCTCTCGTGCAGGCGCCAAGGTGCGGAATGCACACAACATTTTTACAGCGCAAAAGGCTTTCGTTGGGGAAATCGGTAATGTATTTGCGAATTTTTCCGCTTTTTAAAAGTTCCAGAATATCTTCCTCGTTCACCAGCTCGTTTCGCGCGAAGTTCAGGACGCATAAACCGTCCTTGGCTCTTGAAAAATGTTCTTTGTTCAGCAAGCCGGCCGTCTGTTTCATAAAGGGCACATGAATTGTAATGTAGTCGCAGACAGAGAGCATTTTGTCCATATCCTTATAAACGGGAATCGTGTTGGACAAAATATGAGCCGAGTGAATGGTAATGTAAGGATCGTAGCCGATTACTTTCATCCCTAAATTTTCTGCGGCGTTCGCCACTAAAACGCCCACGGAACCCAGTCCGACGACGCCGATGGTTCTGCCTACAATTTCGTGACCGGCAAATTTTGATTTATTTTTCTCGACGGATTCTGCCACGTTCGAATCCAGGCTGTTTACCCATTCCAGCGCTTCGGGAATGTTTCTTGCAGCCATAAGAAGACCGGTAATCACCAATTCTTTTACAGCGTTGGCATTGGCTCCCGGCGTGTTGAATACGACGATGCCGTTATCGGAACAGCGGTCGATGGGAATATTGTTGACGCCGGCTCCCGCTCTTGCAATCGCGAGTAAGCTTGACGGAAAATCTTTATCATTCAAGTCGTGGCTGCGAAGGATCACGCAATCCGCATCTTTGATCGATTCCACAATTTTGAAGTTTTCGTTTAATCCCTCCAGACCGTCTTTGGCAATTTTGTTATATATTCTGACGTTATACATTATGCTTCTTTGCCTCCGTGAATCGTATCAAATTCTTCTATGAATTGAACTAACGCTTTAACACCGTCTAAAGGCATAGCGTTATATATGCTTGCTCTCATGCCGCCTGCGATTCGGTGACCGGCCAGATTGACAAGGCCGCGTTCTTTTGCTTCCGCAACAAAAAGCTTGTCCAAATCGGGATCGCCGGTTTTAAAAACCACGCTCATCAAGGATCGATCTTCTTTTGCTACCGGAGCGGTAAAGAGTTTGCTTTGATCGATGCAATCGTAAAGAAGGGCAGCCTTCTGTTTATTTAAAGCTTCCATTGCGGGAACGCCGCCCATCGCTTTCAGATATTTAAAAGTAAGCCCTGCAATATAAATTGCGTAGGTGGGCGGAGTATTATACAGAGATTTATTGTCTGCCATGATCTTATAGTCCAGCATAGTGGGGGTGTTTTCCGGTGCGAAACCAAGAAGGTCTTCGCGTATAATGACAATAACAAGACCTGCCGGCCCAATGTTCTTCTGTGCTCCGGCCCAGAGCATGCCGAATTTACTGACATCGATGGCTTCCGACATAATGCCCGAAGAGATGTCGCATACGAGAGGGATGTCTCCCGTATCAGGATATTCTGTCCAGCGCGCTCCAAAAACCGTGTTATTTCCTGTTAAATAGACATAATCAGCATCCGGTCGGAAATCTTTTAACGACACTTTCGGCACGTAAGTGTAGCCGGCAGCTTCGGAAGAAGCTACAACTTTTATGTCACCGAACTTTTCGGCTTCTTCTGCGGCTTTTTTTGCCCAGATACCGGTTACGACGTAATCGGCTTTTTTAGATTTCCTGAGCAAATTGATCGGAACCATAGCAAACTGCAACGTGCCGCCCCCTTGCAGGAAAAGTACTTTATAATTGTCAGGTATTTGCATAAGGTCACGGAGGTCCTGCTCCGCGGTTTCGATAATATTGTCGAAATCTCGAGAACGATGACTCATCTCCATGACCGACATACCGGTACCTCGATAATTCGTCATTTCTGATGCAGCCTGTTCCATTACCTCTAATGAGAGCATGGAAGGGCCTGCTGAAAAGTTGAAAACTCTTTTGTCAAACATTTTGGCATACCTCCCGATTGCTTAAATCTATGTAACTGTAAGTAAAAACAATATTCAAAATTATACCACAGTATGTTACAATGGCAAAATAAATATAAATAAATATTGAAAGAAAGGCCTCAGACTCCATATGAAAAAATCAATGTCTTTTGTAATCGCATTTTCTCTTTTATTGATGATGTTTTCGACAACTTCGGCAAGTGCTGTCACTGCAAAACCCAACGTGGAGGCAGAGGCGGCTCTGCTCATGGACATGACGACCGGAGAGATTTTATACGAAAAGAATGCCGATCTTGAACTTTTCCCTGCCAGCACAACGAAGATGATTACCTGTATCTTGGCCATTGAGAACCTCGATGAGGAAGGTATTATTACCGTGGATGCCGAGGCGGCAAATGCAGAAGGCAATAACATAGAACTGGTCGTCGGAGAAGAAGTTCGGGTGATCGATCTTCTTTATGCCATGATGACAGAATCCGCCAATGACGGCGCCGTGGCCTTGGCCAAGGCCGTCTCCGGCAGTCTGCCGGAGTTTACCGCGCTCATGAACGAAAAAGCGCGGGAATACGGCGCCTTGCATACAAACTTCGTCAACCCCAACGGGCTTCAGTCGGAAGAACATGTAAGCACGGCTTACGACCTTGCGATGATTGCAAAAGGCTGTATGGAAAACGAGACGTTTCGGAAGCTTGTAAGCACGACTGCATATACCATGCAAGCTACAAATAAAAGCGAAGCCAGACATTTTAAAAGTACGAACCGTCTTCTTTGGGATGAACAGGAAGCCAGCCGTATTTATGTGAACGGGGTACTTCGAAAATGCAAGTACGAAGGGGCCATCGGCATAAAGACAGGATACACGAGCGATGCTTTAGGGTGTCTGGTATCTGCCGTGGAAAAAGAAGGGACCACTTTTCTTTGCGTCGTGCTGAAATCCAGTGATTTAGGCCGTTTTGCAGACAGCATCACGCTTTACGATTGGGCTTTTCGGAACTATAAGACAGTCAGTGTTATGGAACAGGGCTCTGATTTGGGTGTTGTCAAAGTAAAGAGAGGCGTCATAAACAAAGTGGGCGCCGTTCTGAAACAGACGGTTGCCGCAACGGTCCCCACGGAAGCATCCGAAGCCATACTGACAACAGAAGTTCGTCTTGATTCCTCTGTTCGCGCACCTTTTGAAAAAGGACAGGTAGTCGGCGAGGTCGCCCTGTTCGAAGGAGGAACACAAGTTGCCACTTTTTCCGCAATAACCTCAGACGCTGTACTCAAAGGAGGCCTCTTATCCATCTTCGGTATAGAAGACGCTACGGCAAACCTGATAAAGAAAATCACTATAGTAACCGTTCTGGTACTTTTCCTTCTCCTTGTGATTTATATTTTCTTTAAGAGACGCCAGGTAAAGAGAAGAAAGAAGGAACGCGCAGAACGGCTGCGTAAAAAGAAGGAACAGGAAGCGGCACAGCGCTTTGAATGGGATCAGCATTATGAAAGCCGCTACAAAGAATACGATGACTATGAATCATAAAAATATAGGGAAGAAAAATGTTCGATATTCAGGAACAACTTAAAAAATTGCCCGACAGCCCCGGTGTATATATGCACAAGGACGCTTTCGGGCAAATCATCTATGTGGGCAAAGCGATTTCTTTGAAAAACAGGGTTCGCCAGTATTTTCATTCCCCTAAAAATCACCCTGCCAAAGTGCGTAAGATGGTTGAGCACATAGCGGAATTTGAATACATCACGACCGGCACCGAAATGGAAGCGCTCATCTTAGAGTGCAACCTGATCAAGAAATATACCCCCAAATATAACGTGCTGCTTCGCGACGACAAAACATATCCATATATCAAGGTAACGTTGGGCGAGGATTATCCCCGCATACTCAAGACGCGCCGCATTGTAAACGACGGCTCAAAATACTTCGGACCGTATGCCGATGCCGGCGCCGTCAACGTCATCATAGATATTCTTAATGCGGCGTATGAGCTCAAGCGCTGCGCAACCGCCAAGTTTTCGGAAAATTGCACGCCTTGCCTTAATTACCATATTCATCAGTGCCGCGGTATATGCCAAGGGGATGTAAGCCCCAAGGAATATGCCGAATCGATATCAGAAGCGATCGATTTTCTTTCAGGGAAAGATAAAGATCTGATGAAAACTCTTACAAGCCGAATGAAAGAAGCCGCAGAATGCATGGATTTTGAAACAGCTGCAGCTTTGAGAGACTCCATTGAAGCCGCAAAGACCATCACAGAAAAGCAAAGAGTCGTGCTGATGCATAAAGAAGATTTGGATATTGTGATTGTACACTGCGCACAAACCGGTTCCCACGCAGTACTCTTTACTGTAAGAGAAGGGAAATTATCCGGAAGAGAAAGCTTTTTCCTTGGTGATTTGCAGCCCGGCGAAACATCGGAGTTGGCTGCGGAATTCATAAAGCAATACTATTATGCGAATGTATTAATACCCAAAGAAATTCTTCTGGAAGAACTTCCGAAAGATGCCGAATTGCTGTCGCAATGGCTTTCGATCCAGCGAAGCAGCAATGTACTGCTTACGGTTCCCAAACGAGGTGAAAAGAAAGCGCTGCTTTCCCTCGTGAAGCAGGATGTCGAAGAAATGGTCAAAATACTAGACGATAGAACGCAAAGACAGGCGGAAAAGCAAGAAGCTATCAAGGAAAATCTTTCCGAAATTCTCGGGGTCGATGAAGCAGCAAAAATCCGCAGAGTCGAAGCCTACGATATATCAAATATTAACGGCATCGATTCAGTGGGAAGCATGGTCGTGTTTATGGATGGCCGGCCGTTTAAAAAAGGTTACAGAAGGTTTAAAATCCGAACGGTAGAGGGCGCAAACGACGTTGGCAGTCTCCAGGAAGTACTTTTTCGGCGGTTCCGCCGTGCAAGAGAGGAAACCCCGGGTTTCGAAGAACTTCCTGACTTGATTTTAATGGACGGAGGTCGGAATCAGGTGAACGCCGCCAAGCAGGTACTGTCTGCTTTAAAACTTGATATCCCCATTGCCGGAATGGTAAAGGATGATAAACACCGGACAAAAGCGTTGCTTTATGACGACTCGGAAATCGAATTAAAAGGCAGGTCAGAACTGTTTTCCTTTATCGGTGCAGTGCAGGAAGAAGCGCATCGCTTTGCGATTGACTATCACAGGAAGCTTCGAGGCAAAAAGCTGTCGCGCTCTGTACTGGATGGTATCGAGGGGATAGGCGAAAAACGAAAGCTTTCCCTGCTCTCCCGTTTTGGCAGCGTAGACGCCATCAAGGCGGCTGCCATTCAGGATTTAGCCGAAACGCCCGGCCTTAATCGAAGCGTGGCAGAAAGCATCAAACAGTACTTCGAACAGTTGGAAAATAAGGATTTGTCTGCAGAAAAAGAAGAGAGTAAATAGTATTTGGCATATCTGTCCTGACATGTTACAATGTCACTGACATAAGTCATCGACCGAAAAGGGAGGTTTAAAAATGACAGACGAAAAGAAATGTGGTTGCGGTTGCGACTGCGATAGCACAGAAACCGAAAAAGACGACGCTGATTTTATTACATTGGAATTTGACGACGGCGAAGAGATCGAATGCGAAATCATGGGTATTTTCGAAATGGACGGCAAAGAGTATATTGCTCTTGTTCCCGACGACGATACCGACGATGTATATATCTATGGCTATTCGGAAACTTCCGACGAGGAATTCGAACTCGTCGATATCGAAGACGACGAGGAATTTGCAAAAGTTGTAGAGGAATTCGACAAGCTGACTGCAGAGGAATAGAATGAAACAGTACGATATCATTGTCGTAGGTGCTGGCGCAGCCGGCGTTTTCATGTCTTACGAACTCACGAAGCGCAATAACAATGCGACCGTTCTGATCCTCGACAAAGGAGATGTGTTAGAGAAGCGTTTATGTCCTATTAAGTTGGGATTAACTGATCGCTGTATCAAATGCAACCCTTGTCATATCATGAACGGCTACGGCGGAGCGGGGACTCTTTCAGATGGAAAGTACAATATCACCACGAGCTTTGGTGGTGATTTGCACGAGTACGTCGGGAAGAAAAAGGCTATGGAACTGATGGAGTATGTGGACAGTGTACTCTGCGACATGGGCGGTGCGGATGCGAAACTTTATTCCACTGCCAATACTGATTTGAAAACCATCGCGCTTCAGAATAACCTTCATCTTTTGGACGCTAAAGTCCGGCATCTTGGAACAGACAGAAACACTTTAATTCTAAAAAAGATGTACGATTATGCAAAAGATCGCGTGGAAATGCAGTTCCTGACCACGGTAGAATCTGTGGAACAAAGGGACGGCCTTTTTGTCGTGCGCACGGATAAGGGCGACGAATTTGCCTGCAAGGATCTGGTCCTTGCCACAGGTCGCAGCGGCTCAAAATGGATATCCGGCGTTTGTCGCAAGATGGATATTCCCATGCAGAGCAACAGGGTGGATATCGGGCTGAGAGTTGAACTCCCGGCGGAGATATTTAAACACATCACCGACGAAGTATACGAAAGCAAAATTGTTTATAAAACCGACAAATATAACGATAAGGTTCGCACGTTTTGCATGAACCCTTACGGGGAAGTCGTATCGGAAAACACGAACGGGATTGTCACCGTAAACGGTCACAGTTATGCAGACGAATCCCTGCGCACAGAGAACACAAATTTTGCGCTCCTGGTTTCAAGTAATTTTACGGAACCATTCAGGAACAGCAACGAATACGGCGAATCGATTGCCCGACTTTCGAATATGCTGGGCGGAGGAGTCCTTCTCCAAAAGTTCGGCGATCTGGTCAAGGGACGTCGTTCAAACGAGCGACGTATGGAAAAGTGTTTTACACGACCGACATTAAAGGCAACTCCGGGCGACCTGAGTCTTGTTATGCCCAAGAGGCAGTTGGATGATATCATCGAAATGATTTATGCCCTGGATAAAATCGCTCCGGGAACCGCGAACGAAGACACTTTGCTCTATGGCGTCGAGGTAAAATTCTATAACTCGGTCGTAGAGGTAAATGAAAATCTGGAAACACAGGTAAAGGGGCTTTATGTTTTGGGTGACGGTTCAGGCGTCACGCACTCGTTATCCCAAGCCAGTGCCAGCGGTGTTCATTTAGCCAGGATTTTAGTAAAAAAATATTCATAAATATATGTGAATAAAAAAAGAACCGATGCGGTTTGCCTGAACAGGCACAGCCCATCGGTTCTTTGTATTTGGTTTAAAACCACTTTTTATTTTTAAAGAAAATGTATAAGCCGATAGAAATGATGACGGCGGCCATAATGACTGTCGGGTATCCGTATTGCCAGTTATATTCAGGCATTTGTAAATTCATTCCATACCAACCGACCAATAGTGTAAGGGGCATAAAAATGACCGTCACGATCGTAAATATTTTCATAATCTGATTCTGTTCGATATCGATTTGGGCTTGATATGCCTCCCTCATTTGAGATACGCGATCTTGCATATTCACAACATTGGAATAGAATCGATTGACTCTGCTTTCGAGAATCCCAAGCCTTCGGATTGCATCAGGCGACAATAAAAGGTTTTCATTTGCGCTCAATTCCTCGAATATAGAGGCAAATTGCTCATAGTATCTTTTCAGATTCAGAAGCTCCCTGCGAAATTCAATTACTTTGCCCAAATAGTTTTTTTTCGAATCATATAAAACCGCATTGTCTGCTTCGATAATCATATCTTCCGTTTCATCCAGATGATGCATGTCGCTGCGAAGAAGATGGCCAAAGAATTCCATTAAAGCCTGTTCGTTTGTGTCCTTTTCCTTAAAGACAGAAACAGCCTTATCGAAAGACATCTCATTCTCACAGAGAATAAAAAGGTCTTCCTTATCCAGATAAATCAACATTTGAGAGGTGATTGCTTGTTTATTTGTGATATCGTACCAGTCGAATGCGATGATGTTGAATTCCGGGAAACTTTCGAATGTATGAATTTGGTCATCGAAAATATACTCCAAGACCCTCTTGTCAATATAGGGTTCCAACTCGCCGATTTGTTTCGTGTAAAGTACTTTTTGCATAGCTTTTCACCTTACTTCTTTATTTACTGCACTTTTGGTATCACAACAGAACCGCTAGGTATGATCAGTACACTTTTGTTATCCAAACAAGCGTCGGACAGCAGCTTGTCTATGTCTTCGTAGACCTCGATTCCCATTTCCCGGGCATCCTGCTTATTGAGTTTGGATATCATCATGATATGAAACTTTTTTGCCTGCTCGCAATTCAAGTAAAAAACGTAGCCAGGTATAGTAAACCCGGATCGGAGCTCAGTATCCAGTGTGCCTGCTTTCAGGGGCTTTAACCAGTCGAAATATTCGGCAGGACCGCCCCCGTCTCTGCATTCTGCAATCAGGATAAGTGTTCCTCCGTCTTTCAGCGCGGGTTGTACATTATCAATGGCTTTGCTTCCTTGATAAAACGACATGTCCTTTGGGAATCCGCCGCAGCCGGTTATGACGACATCTGCTTTTTCGGAAATTGGCACGGTATAGATTGCATCAGCCAATGCACAAGCCTTTTCCCAGGATTCAAATCTGTCTCCCGCCACGATGTGGGATAACTTCATATCCGCATTCATGACAAGATTAATCGTGAACATGCAGCGCAGCATGGCGGCGGCTTCGCACATATCTTCGTGGATCGGATTGCCGGATAAAACGGCGTTCCCTATCAGAGGGTTGGAACGAGGTGCCTTCGGATCTAAAGCGTGCGCATGATTTTGTCTAATCGCCTCCGCAGAAGACACGCCGGGCAGAATACTTTTTCTGCCACCCCCAAAGCCGGCCATTACATGATGGGTGCAGGCTCCTAAAGTGATTACTTTTCTGGATGCAACATAAGGATTGATCGATACTCTTGTTCCTCTGGATGTCGTGCCTATGTATACAAGATCGGGCGCCGAGCAGTCGTGGTTCACCACCGGAATACGCTCAAAAACTTCTGCTCCCGTCAACTGCGATAAGAGCTCGGGTCCGTCTCCCACGTGTGTTCCGTTAGCGACAATGATGACGATATCGCTGTCAGGTATGCCGCATACTTCGTTTAAATAATGAATCAGATGCGGAACCACTAAATCTTGGCGCATCCAAGATCTTGACATATCGGAAATAATAATCGCAATTTGATCGCCCGCTACGACAAATTCGGAGAGCGCACCTGCGCCGACCGGCTTGTTCAGGGATTCGAACAGAGCCTGTCGGATATCCGCAACAGGCTCTGTTTTATTTCCGTATAATTCGCCGATTATATTTTTTTCTTCCACAGCGAAGCTTATGTGGCCGTCACCGTATTTAAAACTGTAATTTTTCATGGGAGCTTCCTCCGGATTTATTCAAAGACAGCTTTACTTTCCAAGTGATCCATAACAGCTTGTGTACGGACCATCAAATACAAGTAGGGCGTTCCATAATATTCCTCTAACTGGCTATAGTCTTCTGTTCCCGCGGTTTCCAGAAAATATGCACTTACATCTTCTTCGGTGACGGAAATTCCTTCTTGTTCTGCTATCGCTTGAGCGAGAAGATAGAATTTGGCTGTTGCCGTATTGTCTTCCTCGTACATGGCAAGAAGTTCGTCTGTCGTAGCTACGCCCATATAAGAGGTCAGGAATTCAGCCAATTCAATCTGGTAGTAATCGGCATATTGCTCATAGTAATATACCAGAGAATTTTTCTGATATTCCAGCATGGATTCGGGGAGTGTGTTGACCGTGCTGTTTGTTACGATATAGTCCTGGAAAAAGGACGCTAATGCAGATGTGCGCAAGTTTTCTTTAATGCCGTCCTTCATTTGCTGGACTGTTGTCCATCCGGTTGTTTCAGTAAGATTCTCTGCCACAAACGTATCGCTCAAGGTCGGAACATTATAATCTACGATGTGATTGATGGTGGTTACAAACACTGCATCTTTACCGTTCAGATTGGCATTTCCGGCCTCTTCTGTACCGTAATCATCGGGGAAGGTGACTTCTACATTAAACGTTTCTCCCGGCATATGGCCGATGAGTTGCTCCAGAAAGTCATCTATATAGCTTGTATAGCCGATGATAACCTCTGTTCCTGCGCCTTCTGTATTTCCGCCTTCGAACTCGACTCCGTCAACAGATCCCACGTAGTCTATATTCACGGTGTCGCCATCTTTTACAGCACGATCTCTGTTTTCTGTCGTTGTGGTGTATTCGGAAAGGTAAGAATCCACTTCGGCTTGTATTTGATCTTCCGGTATGCTGTGGATATCCGCGGGCACGGGTATGGCGGAATAATCACAAAGATCGACATATTCCAGTGCGGTGATGCCTTCCCATAATCCATTTTCGTCGATACCGGTGCTATAGGTGAATTCTTTTTCTTCTGTGCTTCCGCAGCCTGCGAATGCCATCAATATCAGTGAAAGAATGAGCAGCAAGCTGACTTTTTTGTTCAATTTATTCATTTACAATCTCCAATCTAAAAATAATACATTTAATAATAACATATTTTGTGAAGTATAGGTGTGAAATTTCAGTGAAGCGTGGAAAAGCTAACAAAATTTGACTTGGAAACGAATAAATTATATGTTATAATCAGATAATTAATAACTTTAATAGTAGATAGAATAACCACTATGAAAACGAAGAAGGAAGAGGCGGATCAATATGACAGATGTTTTAAATTTTAACGGTCAATGCAGGAAAGAGGAATTGGCGAACGCAATCACTCATGGCATAGGGGCAGCTCTGGCTGTAGCCGGTACAGTTGTGATGATCATCTTTGCATTTCTTAAAAGTGATGCAATAGGAATCGTCGGCGTATTTATTTATGGAATCAGCCTGATCACTCTATATACATTCTCTACGTTATACCATTCTTTCAGCGGTGAAAAAAAGAAGATACTGCAGAAATTTGACCATTGCTCGATTTTTCTTCTGATTGTCGGAAGTTATGCACCGCTTTGCCTTTCGCTGCTGGGCGGAAAGCTTGGTTGGACTCTTTTTATCTTGAATATATCCTGCGCCGTCGCAGGCATTGTGATTAACATTGTCGATTTGCAAAAGTGGCATAAGCTTTCACTGGTTCTTTATCTAGTGATGGGATGGTCCTGTGTGCTTGTCATAAAACCCATGTTGGAAAGCGTCAGTCTGCAAGGCGCGTTACTCCTACTTGCGGGTGGACTTTTTTACTCTATTGGTGTAATATTCTATAAGAATAAGAAATATCGATTCATGCATTCCATTTGGCATCTCTTTGTGATCGCCGGCAGCATCTGCCACTACTTCTTTGTGCTTTTTTATATCATTTTAATATAAAATACTGTTGTACGATTTATATAAAATATAGTTGTGTGACTTAGTCACTTGACATCGAAAAATTCATTTGAGAGAATAAGAAGCTTTAAAAAAAGGAGGGCCTAATGAAGTGTTCACTTAGGGATTGAATAAAAAAACCAAGTGAACAGCTTCAAACGGAGGCAAAAAGAGACCAGTCACAATCAGGCATATATGCTTGAAGTGGCTGGTCTTTTCTCATGAACAAAAAACATTCATATCAACAGATAAGCCTGCGGCTCTCATATTCTTTGCTAAATCAATTTTCCAAGCGCCACCATCATCCATTGCTGTATAAACAACACCAGATATGTCTCCTGGTGTTTCTAAATTACCTTTAACGAAAGCTGATACACGCTTTCGCCCCAGTCTGCCGATAAGATATCCGTGTTCAAAAACAACATTCTGACGAGCGCGATTCTTTTCGTTTTCAATTGTCTCAGTTTTAGAACGTCCAAGATCACAGGGTGTGTATAAGACAACAGCATAAGCCACATCGGTATGCGCTTCAATTTTTTCAATGATTGTCATGCCACTACTAGCTTGCTCATGAAGAATGATTGCTTCAAAACCCGCTTTTTCGAGCGTTCGAGCCATGGTATTTTTTGCTGCTTCATCGTGTCCGTGTACAATAAATACTTTATTACTCATAACAGAAAATTTTCCCTCCTTGTTGAGATTCGATGCGAAATTCGAGGCCTGATATGAAATCATTTTCTGAAGAAGTATTTTCAAATTGTGTATAACTGTGCTAAGAGATACATCTGGATCATAAAAATGCTGGTCCGGATAATATGAGTAAAGACCTGAACCGAAATCTTTAATAATACCATCATATCTACTGGTCAGAGATAAGTACAATTCGCGAGCCTTTTTCTCATCAGAATCTTCATCAAGATATTTTTGACAGCGCGAAATATCATCAGATAATAATTCTTCAATACTTTTAATCACTGTAACAGGCACTATGGCTTTTGACTTTTGTGTTTCTGTGAAAAACTCTTCATCAGTCATTAATGCTCTTAAATGCCCTAACATATCCTCGCATGATGATGGCCGTTTCTTGTAGTTGGAATAAGTCGTGTTAATACTCTGATGCAATGGATGCTGTTTTAAATGACGAGTATTGAATATATTTATTTCTCCCATCCAAGCATTAAACTTAGGACCGCTAACATATGAGAGCGGGAATCCTCCCTCAGCAGGATGGTATTCTGACTTTTTTATTTCTTCACCACGACTAATAAACTCACCAATTTTTAATTTCAAAGGGTTCTCGGAAACTATTGATGTGTTTTGTGAAGGATTCGTCAATAATAACATTTTCAATTTGGCAGCAATCGCAGCCAATTCTCGCCTATAATCAAATTCTTTTCCTAGAGCAGTCGCTTTCCCATTGGTAGATAAACCTTTGTCAAAGTTAGCATCAATAGTAGTGTATTTTGCGACAAGTTCTCCATATAGGGCTTCAGAACCATTTATTTCTGTATGGGATTTGCATTTTTCAATGTCATCTTCGATTTCTTTTCTCAAATCATCTGTAAGTACCATGTTTCCTCCTTGCTTTCAGAATTGATTCTATTTTAATGAAGATTAGAATGTTCACGATAAAGAGCACAGCATTCTAGACCAACCCAAAATACTTCTCAAAGAACTTCATCAGCTTTTCTATTACGCTTTGCTTCTTAGCGGCTCTGTTCCCACCACCGAAACGAGAGACTGGCGGCATGATCTTATCGATGTCCGTGCCAGTAGTCTTTAGTGTGCCATCTCGGAAAGAATTGTCGATGAAACGCTTTGTTTCTTCCTGTTTAAGCTTTTCTTCACTGATAAGTTCTGCAAGGTCATTTTCCTTTTGCTCATGGACAAACCTGCGCCAATCCTCATCCACTTTGGTGGAAGCGTTGACTGTGTCGATGAAGTGCTCAATGAGTTCCTTCTTGCTGCGCAGCTGGATACTGGAGCCGATAGCTTTATCAATCGAAACCAAAATATTCTTATCTTCACAGTTGGACGCATGGTACTTGGCTACGAGCATGAGGATGTAATCGATGTTGATTTCAATCTGACGGATCAGTTCAATCTCAAAGACGATGTCGTCATTGATCTTTTCCTTGTCGGCAGACTTATCCTTTGTGAATTCCTGATACAGGT
>CAZSPZ010000017.1:0-15155 GCA_964608965.1 uncultured Oscillospiraceae bacterium
TTGATAATATTTTACAAAAGGTACATACCTATTACAACTTTATTGTATCAGCTCATTTGCCTGGCTTTCGGTGCAAATCTCTACTTTATTTTTAGTCGTAGGAACATATTTGTTCCTACGGCCCGGCCCAAACAAGAAATTGTTTCCAAAGAGGGCGGATGTCGGGCGTGGTTGAACGTAATTTCTGAAATTCCATCGTTCATAGGAACACAAATGTTCCTATCGGGGCGATTTACGATCCATTTGCACCGATTTGATCAAGCTTGCCTGGATTTCGGTGCAAATCTCCACTTTATTCTTTGCCGTAGGAACATAAATGTTCCTACGGCCTTCCCAGAATGCGAAGTTGTGCAAAAGTAGGGCGGATGTCGGGCGTGGCAGAACGTATTCCTGAAATTTCATCGTTCATAGGAACATAAATGTTCCTATGGAGACGACTTATAATGAATTTGCACCGATTTGATCAAGCTTGCCTGGCTTTCGGTGCAAATCTCTACTTTATTCTTTGCCGTAGGAACAAAAATGTTCCTATCGGGGCGATTTACGATCCATTTGCACCGATTTGATCAAACTTGCTTGGATTTCGGTGCAAATCTCCACTTTATTCTTAGTCGTAGGAACATATTTGTTCCTATCGGGGCGATTTACGATCCATTTGCACCGATTTAGCCAAGTTTACCTGTCTTTCGGTGCAAATCTCCACTTTATCCAAGCCAACTTTGGGCTTGGCCCAATCAACCCAACTTTGGCCCGGTCCAATCAATCTAACTTTGGGCCTCGGCCCAAATATTTCAAGCAAAACGGGCAGTTTTTTGTAGCTGCCCGTTAAATTTTGTCCTTAAGGAAATTGTGTCCGTCACACAAAGAAAATCCTTGAAAACTGTTGACAAGCCACCAATATTAATCTATCATGTACCTAATATTCTATAAATTAGGGCGAATAATCGTCCGAAAGAAATCTTTAGAAGAGGTGTAAAAATGAAAACAAAGAAAATCTTGACACTTGTTTTAGCAATGGTCATGATCATGAGCTTGTCCCTTACCGGTTGCGGTGGCGGCGAAGCTCCCGCTGCAGAAACTTACAAAGTCGGCGTTATTGCCCCGCTCACAGGCAACGTTTCTGTTTATGGCATCGCCGTAAAGAATGCAGCCCAGATGGCAGCAGACGAAATCAATGCAGCCGGCGGAATCAACGGAACCATGGTTGAACTCGTTATCATGGACGATAAGGGCGACTCCACAGAAGGCGTATCTGCGTTCAATAAGCTTGTCAGCGATGGCATTACAACAATCCTTGGACCGGTTACATCGGGCGTTACAGGTGCTGTCACCAGCATTGCAAACAGCGAGGGAGTTGTTATGTTAACACCTACTTCCACTGCTGACACCATTACCACAGAATCTGATTACGTATTCCGTGCATGCTTCAAGGATTCCTATCAGGGAATCATGGCTGCCAAGTTCCTTTCCGAAAACGGATACACAAAAACTGCAGTTCTCTATTGCGCAGGCGATACTTATTCCAAAGGACTCAGAGATTCATTTATAGCAGCAGCTCCAGATTACGGAATCGAAGTTGTTGTAGACGAAGCAACCTCCTCCATGGATGACACAGACTTCACAACCCAGGCAACAAAGATCGCCGCTGCAGGCGCAGACAGCTTATTCGCAGCCTATTACTACAATGCAGCAGGTCCCTACATCATTCCCCAGACAAGAGCAGCCGGTTTTTCAGGCGCAGTGATCGGTCCGGACGGGTTTGACGGAATCGTTCCTGACTATATCACCGGAAACATGGCAGACTACAACAAAGTCTACTTTACCAACCACTATTCCACAGAGAATGACAGCGAAATCGTACAGAGCTTTATTGCTAACTACAATACAGCTTTCGGCGAAACACCCAACGCTCTTGCAGCTTTAGGTTATGACGGCATGAACATGCTGTTTAAAGCAATCGGCGAAGCCGGAACAACAGAAGCAGCTGCTGTAAAAGCTAAGTTAGACGGCATGTCCTTCGAAGGCGTTACAGGTACATTCGTACTTGATGAGACCGGTACACCGGAAAAATCCGTTGCGATTATCGAACTCTACCAGGACGGCGACAGTGTAAGCCAGAAGTTCAACAAGACACAGAACTAGTCATTTACTGCATCCTTTTCATAGGTGCGTAAAATATGCTAAAATGGAGAGGCGCGAAAAAACAAAAAATGTTCGTGCCTCTCATTTTCCTTGTTAGAGGAGCGCATTCGGTATACAATACCTGTGCAAAAGAAATCTACGAAAGGCGGACTTTCTGAATTGAGCGAGTTCATACAACAGGCAATCAACGGGCTTCGAATGGGAAGCGTATACGCTTTAGTTGCTTTAGGGTACACGATGGTGTACGGCATTATTAGATTGATCAATTTTGCCCACGGCGACTTTATTATGGTAGGTGCATACACGTTGATTTTTACCATCCCGGTCATGCTGGGATTCGGCCTTCCGGCCTGGGTTGCTATCATTGCAGCCATTATTGTGTCGTCTGCCGCAGGAGTGGCTACGGAAGCCATTGCATACAAACCTGTTCGCGCCAAAGGTACGAATATGTCTGCACTGATCACGGCTATCGCGGTGAGCTTATTCCTCGAAAATTTGGCACAAGTTTTATTCACTTCCAACCCAAGGGTTATTAAGGCTTCTATCTTCAGCCTTCCGCCGCTGAACATAGGCTCCGTCAAAATAGACGGAAATACTCTTGCCACGATTATTATCGCAGCGGTCGTCATGATCGCACTGCAGCTGTTTATCCAAAAGACGAAAATGGGACGGGCTATGCGTGCTGTTTCCGAAGATAAACAAGCTTCGATTCTTATGGGCATCAATGTCAACAATACGATTACCATTACTTTTGCCATCGGCTCCTCTCTGGCTGCCGTTGCGGCTTTAATGTATTGTGCCCAATATCCTTCGGTTATGCCTACCATGGGCTCGATGTTAGGCCTTAAGGCTTTCGTCGCCGCCGTTTTGGGTGGGATCGGAATTATTCCAGGCGCTATGCTGGGGGGCCTTAGCATTGGCCTGATCGAATCGCTTTCCAAAGCATACAGCGGCGTTCTGACTGGGGGGATTATCACTTCGGCCTTTTCTGACGCGGTCGTGTTTGTTATACTGATCATCGTTCTGCTTGTAAAGCCTGCGGGTATTTTGGGCAAGAACGTAGGGGAGAAGGTGTAACGCGATGAAAATGCCAAAAGAAATAAGAAAATCCTCCACCATCAACTTGATCGCCTGTGTTGCGATTTTAGCTGTTGCGTCGGTTATAGGTTTTACACAGATGTTGTCCTCCTATTTGGTGGGCATCGTATGGCTCTCCTGCATCGGTGTGATCATGGCTACTTCCCTGAATATCAGCAATGGTTTTCTGGGACAGATGGCTCTTGGCCACGCAGGGTTTATGCTCATCGGAGCTTACACTTCGGCGTTGCTCTCTCTTGGAATGGTCCGCGGCGGCGTACTGGCCGGAGATGGCAGCGAACAGTTTATACGTTTTGTGATATGTATTATCGCTTCCGGTATTTTAGCGGCAGTTTTCGGTGTGCTGGTCGGCATCCCGGCTCTTCGCCTTCGAGGCGATTATCTGGCAATCATTACGCTGGGCTTTGGTGAAATTATCCGTGTCGTAATACAGGGAATTCCATGGGCGGGTGCGGATGGGCTTGCACTGGGTTCTGCCAGCCCGGTTTTGTATAAGACGGGTCTTGGTTTTAACAATGCCACAAAGTCTCATTATCTCGCTTTTATCGTTCTTCTTACGATTGTTTGCGTCGCGGCTATTTATACCTTTATCCGCTCTCGCTACGGACGTGCGATTATTTCCATAAGAGACGATGAAATCGCCTCCTCTGCCAGCGGCATCGACACGACATTCTATAAAGTAATGGGCTTTGCTTATTCTGCTTTCTTTGCGGGAATTGCAGGTGCGATATTTGCAGCTTGCTATTCTTCTTTAAACAGCGGCAACATGGGCTTTATGGCCTCCGTCAACTACTTTGTTATGGTGGTTTTCGGCGGCATGGGTTCCATTACCGGCTCGATTATATCGGCCATCGGTCTTACCACGTTAAACGAAGCGCTGCGTTCTTTCGACGAGTACAGAATGCTGGTTTATTCGGTGGTCCTGATTCTGATGATGATTTTCCGCCCCATCGGTTTAATGGGTACGTACGAGTTTTCTTTAACGCGTATGATAAAGAAATTAACCGGCAAAAGCCCTAAGAAAAATAAGGGGAAGGAGGTGGAAGCATAATGGATAATGCAATGAACGAATCCTCCGGAAAAATTTGGGGTGTCCCCCACGAAGCTCCCGCTTCTTCCGAAACGAAGGAAGCTCCCTTGCTGAAAGTGGAGCACCTTGGCATAACGTTCGGCGGCCTTCGCGCCGTGAATGAATTCAGCCTGGAGATGGGAGAAAATGAACTTGTTGGTCTGATCGGACCAAACGGCGCGGGAAAGACCACCGTCTTTAACCTGCTGACCGGCGTTTATGTCCCCACCGAGGGCGACTTCTACTTCTGCGGAAAGCGCATGAACGGCAAGAAAATTCATCAGGTTGTCCAAAGCGGCATCGCAAGAACGTTCCAGAACATACGACTCTTTAAAAAGATGACGGTGCTGGAAAACGTTAAGGTCGCGATGAATCCGTACTACAAATACAATTTGCTTAACGCCCTTTTAAGAACGGGCAGATACTGGGAAAGCGAGCAGGAAAATGACGAAAAGGCTCGTAACCTGCTGGAGATTTTCAATCTGCAGGACAAGGCGGATTATATAGCGTCCAACCTGCCGTACGGGCAGCAGCGGAAACTGGAGATTGCAAGAGCTTTGGCTACCGGCATGAAACTGCTTCTTCTGGACGAACCGGCCGCAGGCATGAACCCCACGGAAACCGCGGAGCTTCTGGACTGTATTAAAGTAATTCGCGAACGTTTCAACGTTTCCATTCTTCTGATCGAGCACGATATGAGTTTGGTCATGAAGATTTGCGAACGCATCGTCGTGATAGATTACGGAACGACCATCGCTCATGGCACGCCTGAGCAAATCGCTTCCAATCCAAAGGTCATCGCCGCCTATTTGGGCGAAGAAGAATAAAGAATAATCGAGTTGGCGAATGAGCTCATTTGCCTGCGAAAGGATTTCAAAATGCTAAAGATAGAAAACCTGCACGTATCCTACGGCGCCATCCATGCCATCAAAGGGGTAAGTCTCACTGTGAATGACGGGGAAATCGTTTCTCTGATCGGGGCCAACGGCGCCGGAAAGACAACGATTTTGCATACGGTTACAGGGCTTATTCCTGCCAGCGAAGGCACGATTGAATACAACGGTGTGGATCTTCGAAAGGCAGTGCCAAGCAGCATCGTTACGATGGGACTTGCGCACGTTCCCGAAGGAAGGCACGTATTTACCCGCATGTCTGTGGAAGAAAACCTCTTGATGGGTGCCTTTTTCAGAAAGGAATCCGGCTCCGAGTTGGACCAGGATTTAGACCGCGTATACGAAAGTTTTCCGCGCCTTAAAGAGCGTCAGAAGCAGATGGCCGGCACGCTTTCGGGCGGCGAACAGCAGATGCTTGCCACCGGCCGCGCCATGATGAGCCGGCCCAAGATGATTGTCATGGACGAGCCTTCCATGGGGTTATCCCCATTGCTGGTAAAGGAAGTGTTCCACATCATCGAAAAAATGCACGAGAGCGGGATCACCGTTCTGCTCGTCGAGCAGAACGCGAAGATGGCCCTTTCCATCGCCGACCGCGCATACGTCCTGGAGACGGGCCAGATCGCCATGGAAGGAATCGCCGAAGAACTGATGAACGACGCCCGCGTCAAGAAGGCTTACCTGGGCGCGTAAGAAAAATAAAAGTTACATTTATAAATGCCATGATGCGACTATATGCAAAATGCAGCATATAGCGGCACTGAATCAAAAGTATCGGCCTTACCGAAATTCTTAGAAGACAATTTGATCGCACGATCAGGATTGTATTTCTTTATAAATAAGGTAAGGCTTTTTGATTGCGTGTTTGTTCCTCTTTTCACTTCAATCGCTGTCCTTATTCCATGCTTTTGAACTACAAAATCCACTTCGGCAATATGCTCACTCGTCCAATAATATAAATCGTATCCGTTGGAAGCGAGCGCCTGAGCAACATAATTCTCGGCGATTGATCCCATAAATTGATTGTCTTCGTCGGAAAGAACCGTATGTTGCGATATCCCGGTTTTCATCGTCAAAACACCTACATCGCCCATATATAATTTAAAGTTTGACGGATTTGCGTAAACAGAAATAGGGTCAAATCCTTGTTCTATGTTCCGGCACTTTTGTACAATTCCGGCAAAAGTCAGCCAATCGATTGCCTCTCCGAAAATGCTGGCTGTACCTCCCCTTTGAACAACTTTATATTGAAATTTATGATTTTCTTTGCCAAGTTGAGCCGGAATGGAATGATAGCAGGAGCGTATTTTGACGCTGTCAGATGTTGATGCATACTTTGCCATATCGGCGATATAGTCGCTCGTAATTTTATTTTGAACGTCAGGAATTACGACAAGACTATCTGCAAGCAAATATTCTTTGACCACCGCCGGCATACCTCCTACAATCAGGTAGGTTTTATAATAGTCTGACGCTTTGTTATGCATTGCCTGGGGCATAGGCTCTGTAATGTTATAGTGTGCTCTTATCATCAATGCAAGTTCTTCTTCATTCATGCTCCAAAGGAACTCTTCAAAATCCATGGCATAAAGTGTAAGGGTATCCACCTTTCCTACAGGATAAGAATATTTTTCTCGATTGACGGCTACCCCCAGCAAACTTCCGGCCGCGGCAACATGATATTGGGGCGCTTGTTCGCAAAAGTATTTAAGCGAAGTGAGTACTCGCTCTGCAATCTGAATTTCATCAAATAAGATAAGAGTTTCTCCGGGAACAATACGTTCTTTGGTGTAAGCCTCCAGAAATTTTATGATACGATCAGGCTCAATATTCTCATTAAAATAATCTGCAACCGAGAAATTTGTTTCAAGATTAACGTAAACTGTATTTTTGAAGTACCTCCGCCCAAATTCTTGCAAAATGAATGTCTTCCCAACTTGTCTTGCGCCGTTAAGAATGAGCGGCATTCTGTTGCTTTGATCTTTCCACTTTACTAAATCTTCTTCGATTTTGCGTTTCATGAATATTACCTCCACAAGCGTAACATAGTCTAAAAGTATAAAGTTGTCAATAAAAATCAAAATATTCTGACTTTTTTTGACGACTTTATCAAAAAAAACTTCCACTCCTACCTTGTCTTGCTTTTTTCTCTAATCCATTATAAAATACCCAAAGAGGTGGCGTTCTGCCGTCCTTACTCCCACAAAATTAAAAGGTTAACAGAATGAAATGCAAACATCCGGCGGCCATTGGTCGTTTTAATAGGATTACGGCAGCTGTCATTATTACGGCAGGGCTTTTTGCTGCGCCGATTTGGGCGGAGACTAATTTTACCGATGTAGATCCCGGATACTGGGGCGCAGATTATATTCAGGCTGCGGCGGAAGCCGGCATTATCGACGGATATCCGTCCGCAAATACAGGCACTTTTGTGTTTAAGCCCGAAAACATGGTCAGCAAACAGGAATCCGCGACCATGATTTACCGCACGCTTGCGAATGCCGGCCTTCTTAACGAAGACACGGACTTGTCTGCAGAGTATACGGACATCTTAAAGGTATGCAGTATCGACAGCTGGGCCGGCCGCTATGCCGCCTATGGTTTCAAATATTCTTATTTGACGCAGGCGGATTTTGCCGCTTCGACGAAAACGTTAAAAGGCGGCGCTGTCAACGCGCCCCGTCAGACAATAGCAGCCTGGTCCGCAAAAGCTATGGGCTACGAGCTTTCCCCTCTCAGCATTCTTCCTTATGCAGATGCAGCCGCCGTCTCGGCGGAGATGATTCCTTATGTGGATGCGCTTTATCGGGCGGGCATCATGACCGGCGACACAAAGGGAAATTTGAACCCGTCAGCCGGCATAAAGAGAGTGGAATTTGCCGCGATTTGCACCAGACTCCTGGCCTGGGCGGAAGAGACCGGCGACACGACGCAGGCGGCCAGAAAATTAGCGGACAGCCTGATTATTATCAGCGGCACGGTGACAGACATCAATGTCTCGGCGCAGACTTTGCTGATCAAAAATGATGACGGCCAGACGAGCCGCATTCAAATTGCTTCGGACTCCGAGATTATTCTGGACGGAGCCGAAGCTGAATTTAGCGATCTTTCCGTCCTGTGGAACAGGTATTCGTCGGTGTCTTGTATTATGGGCGCCGGCGGACAAGTGCTCGTTCAGACGAGTGCACTTGTCCAGACCGGCATCATCGACAGTATTTCCTACGAGGACGATTATGCCGTTCTCGCCATAGACATGGCCGGCGGCGCCCGCGTCAAGTACTGTTACGACGATAGCACCGTTTCAGAAAACGCTATAAAAGAAAATGACGAAATAACGTTTATAGCAGATGGCGCTTATCTTTTGGAAACCAAATAGGCGCTGTGCGCCCCAATATAGTAGATAAAGAAGAACAACCGCCGGGGGGCGGCACTCCCTACTACGAAAGGAAGTCTATGGAACTGGAATTGTTAAAAGAGAAAAAGGTAGCAGAACTTCGAGAGATTGCAGCCGCCCTTGGTGTGGAAGGTGCAGATAAGCTGAAGAAAAAAGAAATTCTGGACATTCTCATCAAAATGCACGAAGAAGCAGAAAGACAAGCTGCTGCGCAGGAGAAGCCGGAAGAGGCGTCAAAAGCGGAAAAACGGATCTACGAATGGCGGCCGGAGGCTGCGGCAGTTCCGACACGGATCGAAGAAGATCTCCCCGCAGTACCGGAAGCCTCCGAGCAGGAAGAAGAGCCGCTTAAAGACGGTCGAATCGAAAAAACCGGCATCCTCGATATTGCAGACGGCGGGTTCGGTTTTCTCCGTTTCAACAACTTTCTTACGTCCGACGAGGATGTCTACGTTTCCCCGACACAAATCAGGCGCTTTAACCTTAAAACCGGAGATAAAATCTGCGGCATCGCAAGAAAGCCCAACGAGGGCGAGCGATTTGGCGCGCTTCTTTTCGTAAAAACCGTCAACGACGACGATCCGGGAACAGCCCGCAACCGAAAAGACTTTTCTGATTTGACGCCGATTTATCCCGCAGAGCGAATCACGCTGGAAAAAGGCAGCAGAGAACTTTCCATGCGCCTTATCGACTTGGTTGCGCCGATCGGAAAAGGCCAAAGAGGCATGATCGTAGCTCCGCCAAAAGCAGGAAAGACAACGCTTTTAAAACAGATTGCCAAGAGCATCGAGCGTCAGAAAGTCGACGCGGAGCTCATTGTCCTTCTGATTGACGAACGCCCCGAGGAAGTGACGGACATGCAGCGCTCCATCAAGGGCGATGTCATTTATTCCACCTTCGACGAGCAACCCTCCCACCATGTAAAGGTAGCCGAAATGGTGCTTGCCCGGGCCATGCGTCTTGTGGAACACGGCAAACACGTCATCATCCTTTTGGACAGCATCACCCGTCTTGCCCGGGCCTACAACCTGGTGGAACCCGCCTCCGGGAGAACATTGTCCGGCGGGCTTGATCCGGCCGCTCTTCATAAGCCTAAGAAGTTTTTCGGCGCGGCCCGCAACATGGAAGAAGGCGGCAGCATTACCATATTGGCCACCGCTTTGGTGGAAACCGGCAGCCGCATGGACGACGTGATTTTCGAAGAGTTCAAAGGCACCGGCAACATGGAGCTTCATCTGGACAGAAAGCTTTCGGAAAAGAGAATTTTCCCGGCCATTAATTTGAACAAGTCCGGAACCAGAAGAGAAGATATGCTCATGAACCAGGAAGAGTTGGAAGCCGTTTGGCTGATGCGCCGGGCCATGGCAGACTTCGGGGCGCAGGAAGCGACAGAAAAAATCATCGACGAGTTGATCCACACAAGGAGCAACGCCGATTTCATCCAAATATTCAAGAAAACGAGGCTTGGTTAATCCATGGATCTAGATAAAATTTTCATAAAGAACGCCTGCCCCACAAAAATCGGCGGACAAGCCATACTGGAAGGCCTGATGATGAAAGGCCCGGAAGCGGTGGCCATCGCCATCAGAAAACCGTCCGGCGATATACATATGACAGTGGAGCCGATCAAAGCCCCCGGCAAATGGAAGAAGATTCCTGTGCTTCGGGGAATTGTTGCGTTCGTGTCTTCTCTTGTGACGGGCACGGGTATCCTTCTATACTCTGCCGAGGTTCTGGAGAATTTTACCGACGAAAACGGCGATTCGCTTTACGAAAAAGATAAAACGACGCTCTGGCTGGAAAAACATTTCGGAGAAAAAGGCGCCTTGAACATCATGCTCTATTTCTCTGTCGTGCTGGCAATTGCTCTTACGGTGGGAGTGTTCATCATTCTTCCCACATTCCTGATCAACGGCGCCAAAATCTGGGGCGGCATCGAAAACGAAATCGTGCTCAACTTGTTAGAGGGCGCGGTTCGAATCGCCATGTTTGTTCTTTATGTTAAGGCGATATCGGGCATGTCTGACATCAAGAGAGTTTTCCAGTACCACGGAGCCGAACATAAAACGATACACTGCTACGAAAACGGTCTGGAGCTGACACCGGAAAACGCGCAGACATTCTATACGCTGCACCCAAGATGCGGAACCAGCTTCCTGATGTTTGTGATGGTCATCAGCCTTTTGATATTTTCGCTGCTGGGCTGGCCTACTTTAGCCGCCCGCATCATATCCCGATTGCTGCTGATTCCTATCATTGCGGGATTGGCCTACGAACTGCTTCAGTTTACAGGGAGGCACGATGGCCCGTTTGTAAGGTTTATGAGCATGCCCGGCATCGCCCTGCAAAAGCTTACGACGAAAGAACCTACACTCCGGCAGCTGGAAGTGGCGATTGTCGCCATGAAAGCGGTCATGCCAAGGCAGGAAAAACAAGGAGAAGCAATCTTTTCCCAAATCAATCCCGGAGAGTATTGGGTGGGCACGGTGGACAAATCCGGCGTTTTATCCAAGGATGAAAAGGCAACAGAAGATTATCGCAAGGGTAAAAAGGCGTAACTCCATGCCGACGATGACTGTACGGGATGCCCTTAAAACAGCGGAGGAAAGCCTCCTTCGCAAAGGTCTGGAAGACGCCTGCGTCGAAGCTGAAATGTTGCTTTGTCATGTGCTGAAAAAGGACAGAATCTATCTTTATGCCTACGGGAAAGATCCGATGGATAAGGATGCCTGTCCGCTTTTTTTTGATTTGCTGGAAAGGCGGCTGGAAGGCGAACCTCTGCAGTATCTGCTTGGGACCGCCGAATTTATGGGGATTACGCTCCGCGTAAATCCTTCTGTCCTTATCCCAAGGCAAGACACGGAGCTTTTGGCGGAAACCGCCATCGCAGAACTGGCAAGCCGGCGCAAAATGCCTGGCACCACTCATGTCCTGGACCTTTGCACCATCCATGTCCTTGATCTTTGCACCGGAAGCGGCGCTTTGGCCATTGCCATCGCAAAGCTTGCCCCGGGTGTAAGCGTTTGCACCACCGACCTTTCGCCGGAAGCCCTGGCTGTCGCCGAAAAAAATGCGGAGGAGGCAGACCTCCCTACACCGATCAGCTTTTTTCAGGGCGACCTTTTCCATGCGCTGCCGCCCCAAAGTCGTTTTGATGTGATCGTTACGAATCCGCCTTATATTTCCACGGCCGTCATCGAAACGCTCGATGTGCAGGTTCGCGGCTACGAGCCCCGGGCTGCTTTGGACGGAGGGGAAGACGGGCTGGTGCTCATAAGGCAAATTCTGAGCGAAGCGCCGATGTACCTTAACGCCGGCGGCGTGCTCCTGATGGAAATCGGCTACGATCAAGGAGAGGCAGTCGCCTCTATCGCCGGCAGGGAAGGCGGACCCTTCGCGGAAGTTCGCATCCTGAAAGACTTGGAAAAAAACGACCGGGTCCTGCTTGCCAGAATGAAGTAGGGCAACGTTGCCCGATAAAACAGAGGTTTGCGCCGGTACCCGCTTTGGTCGGACCGGATGCGCAAATCTACCCGTCACGCTCTCAGAAAATACTGTAAATATTCAGCAAAAAAGCCCTTGCAACGCCATATTGGCTGTGCTATTATAGATAAGCGTTCATTTGGCGTACTCGTGTTTTGCGTAGAGTGTTTCTGCCAAAACATAGACGATAGATATGTTTGGGAAAAGGAGGAGAAGGAAATGAAAGCAGATATCCATCCCGATTATAAGGTTTGCAAAGTAACCTGTGCTTGTGGAAACGAATTTACTACGAAATCCACGAAAGAAGAGATGCGTTTAGACGTTTGTTCTCAGTGCCATCCGTTCTTTACGGGACAGCAGAAGTTTATCAATCGCGGCGGCCGTGTGGAAAAGTTCAAGAACAAGTACAACATGGACTAATCATATTACAAGCAACAACGGAAAGACCCGACCGCAAGGCCGGGTTTTTGTATAATATCGAGCGGATTTTTACCGGAGAGTTCATCTATGGATAAAAAGGGTTTGAAAGTCATAACAGGAGGAAAGAGCGAGAACATCTTTTCTGAATATCGCTACCTCGGCGGAGAAGTCACGGACTCCCTGCTGATGGGCGTTCTTGGCTTGCACCTGCACTGGGAACTTCCTTATCCGTTCGCGGAGCCTCATCTCCATCAATACTACTATTTTGACGTAGAGGAATTGGGTCTTGAGACCTATCGCACCTATACGGGAGACGATCCTCTCGCCATCGAGCTCGCCTGCAAAAATCTTTTCGGTGGCCTGGGCTCTCTTATGAAACCCGTTTCCGAACGGGAAGCCCGCTATCTGGTCAGAGAATTCATCACCGACACCAAGCGACGGAAGCAACCTCTTCCGGAAGAGGCGGTCGATCTGGAATTTATCACGCAGGTCCCCGTCATGCTTTCCCCGGAAGAACACGCTGCGCTCATTGCCAAAATGTGCACGGAAATTCTCAGCGATTACCAGCTCATCCACTACTACCTGATGCGCATTTTCGGCATGGACATCAAGGGCGCTTCCTATCTTTGCGCTCCTATTTTTCTTTCGAACGGCACGGGTCCTCAGGCGGTTCTTGCCGAGCATGCCACGCTTCTTCGAAACACCATCGAAGAATATACGGACGATTCGGGCAAGATGTCTTACCTTTGCGAATCTTTGGTGGAGACGGAAAACAAGCACTGGCTCGTCATGTCGGAAATTGAAGTGGCCGAGGGAAAAGTGACTGCGGCGCGCCTAAAATCGTCTTTTGAAATTACGCTTTACGAAGCATCCATGATGCTCAGCCGATGGGAATATGTGACGGTGTACGAGATTCTTCAGGATCCGGATGATTTCGATGTTGATTTTACGACGTACACTTTGGGCTCCATGCGCACCGACCACAGCAACGGGGAAATGTTTATGGAATTTAAAAGGGACAACATCCATGTCAATCAGCGGGTGTTCAACTTGAGCGACGACATTGCCTGTCTTTATTATGTGACGGATTTCGGCCAGCTGATTCTGGCCTCCTACTCTCTTGAAATGATCGCCCAAATGGAAGAGCGGCTGCACAAGAGCTCGTTGGCTTCCAGCGTATTTCCCACATCCAAGTATCAGTTTCAAGAGCCCGTCCTCTACGAATTTGCACAGAGCGAATTTGACGATTTCGAGGAATTCCTGAAGTCGCTGAGCTAGGAAAATGCCGACCCTGCAGAAAATAGCCTAAAATATTGATAATCGGCGCAAATCGAGTATAATTAATATACGATGCACAAGCACAACGGAGGATATATGATGGATCAGAGGATTAAGAAACTTTCAAACTTATTAGTGAATTATTCCACGGCCATACAACCGGGCCAGCGCTGCCTTATCGACTATTCGGGCGAGGCGCCGCTACCACTGGTAAGGCAGCTGATCCGCGACGTGTACGCCGCGGGGGGCGTTCCGTATGTCACCAGCCGGGAAGACTCGCTGACCAGAGAAATTCTTCTGGGTGCAGACGAAACGCAGCTGGCCCTCTTAAATGAAAACCAGCTTGCCTTTATGAAACAGATGCAAGCTTACATAGCCGTCCGCGGAGGCTCCAACAATGCAGAACTAGCAGACGTTCCTTCCGAAAAAATGAACATGTACAACAAGGCCCTCACTCCGGTGTTGGATTACCGTGTCAATCATACAAAATGGTGCGTTCTTCGCTACCCCAACGGAGCCATGGCTCAACTGGCAGGTACGAGCGTATCCGCTTTCGAAGATTTCTACTACGACGTCTGCACCATGGACTACGCCAAAATGGATAAGGCCATGGATGCCCTGGTGGACAGAATGAACCGCACCGATCAGGTCCGGCTCGTCGGACCGGGAACGGACCTTACCTTTAGCATTAAAGGCATCGGCTCCGTAAAATGTGCCGGCAACATGAACATTCCCGACGGCGAAGTCTACACTGCCCCCGTCCGGGAGTCGATGAACGGCCATATCACCTACAATGCGCCTTCTCTTGAGCAGGGCTTTTGCTACGAAAACGTGCACTTCGAAATCAAAGACGGCAAGATTACCGAAGCCACTGCCAACGACACGACGCGCATCAACGAACTCTTGGATACCGACGAAGGCGCCCGCTATTTCGGCGAATTCGCCATCGGCCTGAACCCATACATTATGGCTCCGATGAAAGATATTCTTTTCGACGAAAAAATCTGCGGAAGCTTCCACCTTACGCCCGGTCGATGCTACGAGGACGCGCCCAACGGCAATCTCAGTGCCGTTCACTGGGATTTGGTCATGATCCAGCGTGCCGAATATGGCGGCGGCGAAATATGGTTTGACGGAGAACTTGTTCGAAAAGACGGCCTCTTCGTTGTAGAAGACCTTATGGGCCTGAATCCTGAAAACTTAAAGTAAAATAAGATAGACTCCCCGTCAAACGAGGGATTAATGAGAAAAGAGGCCGCCGGCCTCTTTTTTGTATAAGATCAAGTAGAGATTTGCCCCGAAACCGGCCAAAAGCGCCTAAATCGGGGCAAATGGATCATAAAATCGTCCCGATAGGAACACGATGTGTTCCTATGCC
>CAZSPZ010000017.1:15255-37085 GCA_964608965.1 uncultured Oscillospiraceae bacterium
CGGGGCAAATGGATCATAAAATCGTCCCGATAGGAACACGATGTGTTCCTATGCCGGTTGAAATTTCGCAAATATGTTCCGCCACGTCCATAATCCACCTTATTTTAGTCCTGCGGACCCCACGGGCGGCCTATCCTTATAGTTAAGCAAAATTGGCTTTAATTATCCTCTCAATTTTCAGCGCGGAAAGAGGAGCCATGTCGCCGTCACATGTAATAATCAGATTATCGCCCGGCCGAATCCCATGCGCGTAATACAAGGCAAGCTTCCGGTCGTTGGAACGATCATATTTTTCATTGTCCAAGAGGCCCAAATGCTCCCAATAAACCAGCGTCCTGTCGATGGGATTGAGCATCACAAAATCCGGGCAGAACTTGAAATTGCCGATGTTGACGGTGGGCTCATACTTGAATAGGATATTAAATCGCGACAGTTGCATGGCAATCACCATTTCCGATTTGGAGCGATAAGTGCCGCCTGGCCCTCCATAGCGCAGATTTTCAGGACTTAGGTTGTTTTGCCTTTCTATGATTGCTTCCCATTGGGCATTCTTTTCTATCGCGTAGTTACTTTCCATAAAGCGCAGTGCAATACCCTCATATCCTCGCCCCAGATTTATTTCAATTTTCTGAGGGTCAAATTCTGCGCATCTAGACAGACAATTTTGCAGTGCATGAATATTATTGTTAACTCTAGGCAGACAGCATTTAGCAAAAGCCTTAAATTTCAGCTTTTCAGAAAGATCCAAATCAACTGCCGCCAGGATTTTCCGTTTTCTTTTTTTCGTGACGGCATCGTTGCAGGCGTGGTATTCTCGCTGCGTTCCGGCGCGGTTTTTGCGGATACTGATGTATCCTTCCGGCGCTGAAGTAATTGCTTTGCTGTAAATCTTGAACAAATCCTTTTGATAGTTCAGCTCTTTTTCTAATAGTCTTATATAATCCGACATGCCATCATCCTCTTGTTTTAGCGCAATTGTAAATATATGGGAATAGTATAACATATTCCCATATATTTACAAGTTTATTTGATTCGATTTGCCGAAATTGGTCAAGTATAGCTGAATTTTCTCTAAAACTGCTTGAAATCGCTCAAATCGGTGCAAATAGATTGTAAATCGTGCCGATAGGAACGCACGCGTTCCTATGATGAGAATAAAGTGGAGATTTGCCCCGAAATCAGGTGAAAAGGTTCTAAATCGGTGCAAATAGTTCATAAATCGGCCCGATAGGAACAAATATGTTCCTATAAACGATGAAATTTCAGAAATACGTTCTTCCACGCCCATCATCCGCCCTATCTTTGCACAATTTTGCTCTTTTGCGGGGCGATAGGAACCGATATGTTCCTATCGCAAGAATAAAGAGGAGATTTGCCCCGAAATCGGATGAAAAGGTGCTAAATCGGTGCAAATAGTTCATAAATCGTCCCGATAGGAACGCACGCGTTCCTATGATGAGAATAAAGTGGAGATTTGCCCCGAAATCAGGTGAAAAGGTTCTAAATCGGTGCAAATAGTTCATAAATCGGCCCGATAGGAACAAATATGTTCCTATAAACGATGAAATTTCAGAAATACGTTCTTCCACGCCCATCATCCGCCCTATCTTTGCACAATTTTGCTCTTTTGCGGGGCGATAGGAACCGATATGTTCCTATCGCAAGAATAAAGTAGAGATTTGCCCCGAAATCAGGTGAAAAGCGCCAAAATCGGTGCAAATGGATCATAAATCGGCCGAAAATGGCCCAAATCCCTCTCCTTGCAACCCCGCCCCCCGCCCTATATAATAAAAATAGTCACCGTACATGGACAGAGGATGTTTTTGCAATGGGAGGGACATAAATGGCAGACAAAAGACCATACATTGTCGTTGAGTGGAACGACACGCAAAGTGATGCGAAGGGTTGGCTTTGCGCCTATAACTTCGTGCACAATTATTGCGGAGGAGGCACAAGGATGCATCCCACCGTCACCCGGGAAGAAGTGATACGACTCGCCACCACGATGGGCTATAAGTATAAAGCCATAGAGTCGACCACTACCGGCGGCTGCAAAGGCGGTATTGCATACGATTACAAGGCACCCGACGCGCCGGACGTGCTGCGGCGCTACCTGACGGCCATGGCTCCTTACCTGAAAGCCGGCGTTTCCATCGGCGGCGACCTGGGCGTGGACTACGAAGATGTGCTTAAAATTCTGGACGATCTTGGAATCGGACTTCCCCAGACAAAGGCGATGGCCGAAGATCCCGAAATTCAAAAGGGCATTAAAAACCATGACGATGCGTGCGCCATGGTGTACGACGGATTTAAAATGTACGACATGATCACCGGCTACGGCGTGGCGTTTGCTGCGGACGAAGCCTGGAATATAAAAAACGGAAAGCCCGGCGCCACTGTCGTGATACAGGGATTCGGCGCGGTGGGCGCCAGCTGCGCCTACTGCCTGGAAAAGATGGGCTATAAAGTGGTAGGCCTTGCAGATGTCAACGGACTGGTGTACTGCAAGGACGGATTGGACGTAAAGAAACTGGTAAAGACAAAGTTGCCCAAAGGCGAAATGGACAAAAACGCTTTTGCAGACAACTACGAAATACTGCCCAACGCGATGTGGGTGGAAATGCCCTGCGACATTCTGATCCCCGCGGCGTTGGAAGATGTCATCAATAAAAACAACGCCGACAAGGTTAAGGCGTCTCTGATCGTGGAGGCGGCAAACATTCCAACCACCCCCGAGGCGGACGAGATTTTAAAGAAGAAGGGTGTCGATGTGGCGGTGGACTTTGTTTCTAACACAGGTGGTGTCAGAATCTACGAAGCGCTGGTCTTCCGCATTATTGACGCCGTCCCGCAGGATATTGTGGATGATACGGAAATGATTGTACGCAAGCAGGTTCGCCGTCTGTTCGAAGAGGCCGAAAGAACCGGAAAATACACAAGAGATATTGCAAAAGAGATGTTTGCCCCGGATACTTTTGACACGCCGGACATTTAATAAACGGAGGGAACAATGGAAAAAATCAAGACGGATGTAAGCAGGTGCAAGGGGTGCGGCTATTGTGTGGCCGAGTGTCCCAAAGCAGCGATAACCTTCGGCGATCAAATGAACGCCCAGGGTTATTTGACAGTCGTGGTAGACCAGGAACTTTGCATTCAATGCGGTTCCTGTTACAGAGTCTGCCCGGACTGCGTATTTGAATTAGTATGACGGAGGAAACGATGAGCGAAAAAGTACTTATGAAAGGCAACGAAGCGTTGGCCGAGGCCGCGCTTCGCGCCGGCTGCAGATTCTTCGCCGGCTATCCGATTACGCCGCAGACAGAGATACTGGAGTATCTTTCCTGGCGGATGCAGGAGGTGGGCGGTGAGTATATACAGGCGGAATCCGAACTCTCCGCCATCAATATGCTGATGGGGGCTGCGTCGGGTGGAGCCCGGGCCCTTACCACATCTTCCGGCCCGGGATTCTCCCTGAAGCAGGAAGGAATTTCTTACCTTGCAGCATCGGATCTTCCTGCCGTGATCGTAGACGTTATGCGTATAGGAAGCGGTCTTGGGGATATTTCTCAGGGGCAGGGAGATTATTGGCAGCTGACAAGAGGCGGCGGGCATGGAGATTACCGTACCATCGTTTTGGCGCCGAGCTCCGTGCAGGAGAATGCGGACCTTGTCTATCTGGCTTTCGACCTGGCGGAAAAGTACCTTCATCCGGTACTGATCGCCAGCGACGCCGCAATAGGGCAGATGATCGAGGCTGTAGAGCTTCCGGATTTCAAGGAGCACGACATCGATCAGTTCGAATGGTCAGTAAAGGGCTGTAAAGCCGGCGCGTCACCCAGAAAAATACAAAATATATTCTATACGACCGGAACGGAATACGAAGGCTTCCTTTCAGATAAGTATGCAAAAATGGAGAACGAAGAACAGCGTTGGGAAAGTACGCTTGTAGAAGACGCGGAACTCGTGCTCGTTGCCTACGGCATCAGCGCAAGAGTCTGCGAGGAAGTTGTGGAAACAGCCAGAGCAAGAGGGTTGAAAGTGGGGCTTATTCGTCCGATTACCCTTTATCCCTTCCCTGTGAAAGCTTTCGCGGAAGCAAAGAACGCAAAAATATTCCTGACAAACGAGATGAATATCTTGGGACAAATGACAGACGATGTTCGTTTGGCTGTGCAGTGCAAGACTCCCGTGCACCATTACGGTTCAATCTTTGCCATCAGCGATACGGAGGAATTGATCGCCCACGCAGAGGAACTGATCAAGAAGGCAAACGGAGGTGAACGGTCATGAAATTAAAAGCACCTGAACGTGTAACTTTTGAACGCAGCGCTTTTTGCCCCGGCTGCGGCCACGGTATAGCCGGCCGGCTGATTGCCGAGGTCGCCGAAGAAATGGGCTTGGCGGATCAGCTCATCACCGCTGTGGATGTGGCTTGCGGCTCGCTTCACTTATATGACTGGCGCTTTGATACCGTCATGTCTGCTCACGGAAGGACGCTGGCAGCAGCTATCGGCGTCAAGAAAATCCGCAAGGAAAATCCTGTGTTGGCTTATTACGGTGACGGAGCCGCCTATGCGATCGGCATGGCCGAAACGATGCATGCCGGGATCAGAAACGACAACGTGATTGCCATCGTGATCAACAATGCGCTTTATGGTATGACGGGCGGCCAGATGGCTCCCACTACGCTGCCCGGACAAAAGACGACCTCCTCTCCTTACGGCAAAGATGCGCACAAAGCAGGAAATCCTGTTCGCATAGAAGAATGTTTTTCCGGATTTGATATCGCATACCTTGCCCGCGGAATTCTTGTCGGCGCGGCAGAGATCAATAAGTCGAAGAAGATGATAAGAAAAGCATTCGAAAAGCATATGGCTGGCGAAGGGCTGTGCTATGTGGAGCTGCTTTCGCCCTGTCCCACCAACCTTAATATGACGCCGCTGCAAGCGAAAGAATTTGTTCTTAAGGAAATGACCAAATACTTTCCCACAGGCGAATTCAAAGGAGGGACAGTAAAATGACAGAGATGATTTGCGCAGGCTTTGGCGGACAAGGCGTCCTTACCACCGGAATGCTTTTTATCCATGCCGGAATGAAACAGGGAAAGAACGTTATTTTCTATCCTTCCTACGGCTCGGAAATGAGAGGCGGCACAGCCAACTGCGCCATAAAGATCAGCGAAAAGAAAATTGCGAGCCCTGTTATCCGCAAGGCGGATATCGTTTTTACCATGAACGGCCCTGCCGTCGATAAATTCGAAAGCATGTTGAAACCGGGCGGACTCCTTTTCGTCAATTCCACGCTCGTGGATGAACATCGCAAATACAGAGATGATATTCGTGTAGTCAAGGTTCCGGTGACGGATATCGCCGCCGAACTTGGGAATCCCAGAGGTGCCAATATAGCGATGATGGGCGTTCTTGCGGTGCATTCGGATTTATTTGATCCTGAATTTTTACTGGCTCAAATCAACGGCTACTTTGAAGCCAAAGGGAAAAAGGTGCCTGCCAACGAAGCTTGTTTCCGCAAGGGAATGGAAGCCGGAAAGGCCCTGCTGTAACAACGGTCAGGCCGCCTTTATTTCAGGCGGCCTTTTTTGAACTTGCAGAACGGAGAATCATATGGACATCAGGAAATTGCTTAAACCAAATAAGATTGCCGTTGTCGGAGCTTCCGAAAAACCGGGTTTCGGTTCTGACACATGCAGAAATGTCATGAAGTACATGGATGAAAGCAGATACTATTTTATCAGCCCCACACGTGAAACGGTGTTTGGGAAGAAATGCTATAAAAGCATTGCCGACTTGCCGGAGCAAGTTGATCTTCTGGTCATCTGCACGCCCAAATCCACCGTCAACAATATTTTAGAGGAAGGCGCTGCGGCAGGCGCCCGTGCTGCCGTTGTCTTTGCCAGCGGCTACGGAGAAGTGGACGAGCAGGGCAAAGCGGACGAGAAAATTTTGATCGACCTATGCAAAAAGCTTGATATGCCGATTATGGGGCCCAATTGCGGCGGATATATCAATACGGTAGACAAGGTCTTTCCTTTTGCGTTCGTGTCCGAAGACCGCGATCGCACCGGCGGCATCGGCCTGGTTTCGCAGAGCGGACAATTTGTTTTGTCGATGATGGACAGCCCCATCCCCGGTTTTTCCTACGGAATCTCGTCCGGGAATTCTAAAGTTGTCACGATGGAAGACTATCTTGAATTTTTAGTCGAAGATCCGGATACCCGGGTCGTGGCGCTCTATTTGGAAGGCGTCAACGATCCCAAGCGGTTTATTGCAGCGTTGAAACGGGCGGCTGAAATCAAAAAACCTGTTGTGGTTCATAAAGTCGGACGTTCGGAGAAGGGGCAGCTTGTAGCCGCCTCCCATACCGGCAGCATGGCGGGCGCGGACCGGGTCTACGATGCGCTGTTCGAAAAGTTCGGCGTCATCCGTGTGGACGACCTACAGGAACTCATGTCCACAGCCCAGGCTCTTTCCGTACTAAAAAAACTGCCCAAGGGAAACGGTCTGACTTCTGCCAATCTATCGGGTGGCGAGACGGGTATTTCGGCGGACATCGCGCATTTGAACGGTCTGGAATATCCGGATTACGATCCTTCCACGGTGGAAAAGCTTACTTCCATGCTGCCTTCTTACGCCCATGTGAGCAACCCGCTGGACATGACGGCCACGCTGGCCTACAGCGAAGAAGCTTTGACCGAAGCCTACGGCACCATCATGAAGGATCCCAATGTGGACTTGATGCTCGTTGGGTTTACCTTGTTGGAAAATGTCGTGGATCCTTGCGTGGACTATATAGCTCATGCTGTGGAGCGTCTGGCAAAAGAAGAGTGGTCCGTGCCTGTCATGATTCTGCCTTACATGGAGAACACCCGGAACGCAGAATACACGAAGCGACTGGCGGATCTTGGCGTTCCCATCCTGCCGCCGCCGGCTTATGCCTTTAAAATCGTAAAGAACATCCTGAAGTTTGCGGCTTACGATGCGTCCGGAAAAGATCTGACACTTTGCCTCCCTCAAAAGGAACGGCCGGCCAGAGCGGCGTTGACGGAAACAGCCAGCAAAAAGCTTATCGAAAAATGCATTCCAAGCGGCCTCTTTGGGGTGGCCAAAACACCGCCGGAAGCAGCTTCAATTTTTGACAGCCTGGGTGTAGAAAAGGTTGTGGCCAAAATCGAAAGCCCCGACATATTACATAAATCGGATGCAGGCTGTGTAAAGTTGAACATAAAAAATGCAGACGATGCCGTAAAAGCGTTTGATGAAATCATGGCAAACGCGAAAACCTACAATCCAAACGCTCGCCTGGAAGGTGTTCAAATCTGCGAGATGATGCCCTTAGGTACCGAATTGATTATCGGTGTAAAAACCGACCCGCAGTTCGGACCCTGCGTGCTTTGCGGGTTAGGCGGAATCTACGTGGAAGTGTTCAAAGATACCGCCCTTGGCCTTGCGCCTCTCTCCGGGCAGGAGGCCATGAATATGATCGACTCGCTCAAGAGCGTCAAACTGCTGAACGGATATCGCGGACAGCCCGCGCTCGATAAGAAAGCCTTTGCCGATGCCCTGGTGAAAATCTCCCACTTTGCCTGCGAACACACCGAAGATATGGCCGAGCTGGACATCAACCCCGTGTTCCTGTACGAAAAGGGCCTCTGCGCAGTCGATGCGTTGTACATCAAAGGCTGATCACATCGCTTGCCGACATCAAAAGCCCGGCTGAGCATCGCCGTCCAATACGACCAATACCAACGGCTGATCATTGCCAGCCGACATCAAATGCCGATCATTGCCGACCAATACCAAAAGCCCGACTGTTTCTATACAGCCGGGCTTCTTTTATCTTATAAAAATTACGTTCAACCACGCTCCAAAACCGCACGATTCTTAACGAAGCGCCCTTACGGCATGCATTTCCCTATTTGCTCCTGGTAACTCAGTAGAATCTTTGTAAAGCTTTTCAGCCTTTCAGCCCAACCTTCATCTTTGTAGAAAGCAACAGCCACGGTTGCTTTGATCTGACCGTCGTTTCCGAAAATCGGAATGCCTGTTCCGACAATATCGATACCCAGTTCATCTACGCTTGTAACATAACCTTGCTCCCGGATTTTGGCATATTCTTTTAGCAGCTCTTCCTTTTTCGTCAGCGTATTGTAGCAAGTTTTCTCGAACACCTGCCCGTCTAAGATTTTATCGACATACTCCTCCGGCTGGTACGCCATAAGGCATTTGCCATAGCAGCCTTTATTGGGCGGGAAATATTTGCCGGGGAAGTCGTTGAATTTCATGGGCTGGTGTATTTCCACCTCCAGAAGGGACATGATCTTACTCCCTTCTTTGACAGCCATGCCAACGGATTCTTTTGTTATTTCCGATATTTCGACAAGAATCTCCATGATTTTGTCTTGATAATTTTTATTGTAGAGGTACTTAGTACCCACATGATACATGGCATAACCGATTTTATATTTATCCTGCGACTTGTCGAACATAATAAAATCGCGACTCATAAGAATTTGGAGCGTGCGGTAAACGGTGGTCCTGTTAAAGCCGGTTTTTTCTGCCAGTTCGGGCACCGTGAATTCATAGGGTTCCGCAGCGAACATTTCAAGAAGGGCAAGAGCCTTTTCTATACTCCCCGGAGAGTTTTTTATTGTGTCGTTAAGATTGTTTGTCATAGAAAAACCTCTTCTAATAATTGGGCGTTGCCTTTTATTTTAAATGAGTATATCATAATATCATAGTATGAACAAGCGGTTCACATAATGAACGAAAAATAAATAAACCCGCGATTTCCGCCCAAACACGCCGGAACGGCCCTACCCGCGCGGAATTGCGCAAAATGCGAATGAAACACGCCGGGACGGCCATACCCGGGTAGAATCGCTGCGTGCCCGCCCATTTTAAAGAAGGAGGACCTATGATCAAGCCAAGACGTTTAGAAATCGGAAATACCATCGGTATCATATCGCCGGCAAGCCCCTCGGAGACGAGAAGCGAAATCCCTCGCGCCTGCGAGTACCTGGAAGAATTGGGTTATAAGGTCGTCATCGGAAAAAATGTCAATAAAGCCCACGGCTTTGTCGCGGCAAGTGAGCAGGAGCGGGCAGATGACTTCAACGAAATGTTTCGAAGAGACGATATCGATGCGGTCTTTGTTACGCAGGGCGGATACGGTTCAGCGCAGATCATCCATTTGCTGGATTTTGATTTAGTAAAAGCCAATCCTAAAATCCTTACCGGCTTCAGCGATATTACTTCACTGCATTTGGCCATCAAGAAGTTCACGGGGCTTGTCACGTTCCATTCGCCGGGCATGGCGCGCTTTAACAACGAGCATCTGACACCTTACACCAGGGAACATTTTTTTAAAGCCGTCACGTCTCCCGAACCTTTGGGGGATATCAAGCTGGCCAGCGAAAGAAAGTGGCTTTACCGCATGGCGCCGGGCGTGGCGGAAGGAGAAATTGTAGGCGGTAACCTGTCACTCGTATGTGCCAGCATGGCGACGCCCTACGAAATAGAGACAAAGGGCAAGATTCTCTTTTTAGAAGAAGTGGATACAGAACCATGGCTGATCGACAACTCGCTTTCCCATCTTTGGAACGCGGGCAAGCTGCAGGATGTTGCAGGCGTGGTGATCGGAGAATGCAAAGGCTGCGTTCCTAGAAAGCACGAACCGGGATATAACTGCGATATCAGCCTGGAGGAAGTGCTGGAATACTATTTGGCTTACCTTGGCGTGCCTGTGCTGTACGGTCTGCCACTTGGCCATACCGTCAACATGGCGACGATTCCACTCGGCGTTCATGTCCGTCTGGACGCCGACAACAAGAAACTTACGATTCTTGAAAGCGGAGTGCTTTAGAGATAAATAAAGGATAAATCACCCATTAAATTTTCTTTATAAGAAAGGAATACGGAGGCTACAATGAACAAAAAGAAACTGACTGCTATCCTGCTCGTGCTGGTGATGATTTTTTCCGTAACCGGCTGCGGAGGCGGGACAGTGGCTGACGGCAATACTTTCACGTTTGCCATCTCCGAGGAGATCGATACGCTGAATCCTTTGTCGTCCTGGTTGATGGTATCTTACGAGGTTCTGCTCCTTGTCTATGATCCTCTTGTGCGATACGACGAGAATCTGGAACCAAGCCCCTGCCTGGCCGAGAGTTGGGAACTTTCCGACGACCAGCTTACCTGGACATTCCATCTGGCAGAAGGCGTAACATGGCACGACGGGGAGCCCTTTACCTCCGCCGATGTAAAGTTTTCTTATGAACTGTTCACAGCCCAGGAAGCATATATGTATGCCACTTACAACGAAGGCATTGTGGACATCACTTGTCCGGACGATTACACCGTGGTCATGACGACCGAGGCGCCCAAGGCGAACATGTTGATGAACACTTCCCCCATCGTTCCAAAGCACATTTGGGAAAGCCTGGAGGATCCGTACAACTACGAGAATGCACAGCCCATCGGAACCGGACCGTTTAAATATGATTCCGAGGGAGAAGGATTTATCAAACTCGCAAAGAATGACGCTTACTTTAATGAAATAGCCGGCGATATCGACAACGTGGTGTTCGTTGTGTACGAAAATTCCGATACGGCGGCACAAGCTCTTACCCTTGGAGAAATAGACGGCACAAGCGGCCTGGCTGCTTCTCAGATTGAACAGCTCCAGAATGCGGAGGGCGTGGATTTGGTTCTTGCCAACATTCCGGGTTTCTCTTATCTGGCAATCAACACATGGCCTGATTCGGAAGACGTTCCCGCAAATCCTCTCTTAAAGGATAAAAATATCCGATATGCCATCGAATATTGCACCGACAAAGAGAAAATCGTCAGCATGATTTATGGCGATGCAGGGAAAGTCGGCACGACGATTATCAACCCCGGAGATAAATTCCATTACGAACCGACGGCGGCTGAACTGCGCCTTTACGACACCGCAAAAGCGGGAGAAATTTTAGAGGCTGCAGGGTATAAAGATACCGATGGTGACGGAATCCGCGAAGCGGCAGACGGCACAAAACTCTCTTTTGAACTGATTTCCATAGCGGATAACACACAGGAAGTGAAGACGGCCCAAATGATTGCTTCGGGCTGCGCGGAGGCCGGAATAGAAATCGTTCTGACGACCATGGACAGCGGCGCGCTTACGGATTTAATTTATGCAGGAGATTACGACCTGTATATTTGGGGCTGGGGCGCAGATGTGGATCCTACCGTTATCACGAAAATCTTTATTACGGATGAATGGTGGAATCTGAATGAAACCGGTTTCTCCAATGCAAGATATGACGAGTTGTTTTACGCGCAAATGAACGAAATGAACGAGACTGCACGTATCGCCATGGTTCAGGAAATGCAGAAAATTGCCTACGAAAATGCACATTACGACATTTTCATCTACGATAATTACATCCAGGCAATCCGTTCCGATAAATGGGAAGGCTACCAGCAGGTTCCTGCCGGAAGCGGCGGATTGTTCCTGAATATGACCGCTTACAATTTTATGAATATGACTGCCATAAAATAGCGTCATCCAACCATTACAAACGGCGGCCTTCGCCGCCGTTTGTAGTATGCAGGGAGTAAAATGAGCAAGAAGCGTTTATTAAAAAAGCTGCTTTATGCAGCGATTACAATATTCTTTGTGCTGGTATTCAACTTTTTTCTGTTTAGGGTGTTGCCGGGCGACGTGCTTTCCATGCTGGCCCGAAGCGGCAAAACGACCCCGGAAATGTTGGATAGCATCAGGCAAATGTATGGGCTTGATCTTCCCTGGTATCAACAATTTTTTGTGTACCTTCAAAACCTTTTCACCGGCGATCTTGGCATGTCCTTTGTCTATAAAAGACCGGTGATGGAAGTGCTGAGTTCCAGAATTTTGCCGACGGTTTTCCTTCTTGGCGCCGCAGAAATCATAGCTGTTATTGTCGGAATTGTCTTCGGTATCGTTTCCGCCTGGAAAAGAGGAAAAGCAATCGATACGGGCATGCTCGGTACTTCCCTTCTGCTTTATTCCATGCCGACGTTTTGGCTGGGCATGATGCTGATTTTAGTTTTCTGCGTCAATTTTCACTTGCTGCCTGTCAGCGGCATGGTCACCCCCGGAAAAGTATTTGTGGACACCTGGTCGTATATTCACGACGTAAGCCGTCATATGGTTTTGCCGATGGCCTGCATGGCTCTTGGTATGATCGGAGAGTATGCGATTACGATGAGAAGTACGATGATCGACGTTCTTTCCGAAGATTATATTACAACGGCCAAAGCGAAGGGTTTTTCTAATGGATATGTGCTTCGAAAGCACGCCATGCCCAATGCCATGCTTCCTATGATCACCCTTATCGCAATCAATACAGGCCTTATCATCGGAGGCGCCATCCAGATAGAAACTGTATTTTCCTGGCCCGGCCTGGGCAGTTTAATGTACAACGCGCTTACAAGCAGGGATTATCCGCTGCTTCAAGGCGTTTTTCTTTTGACCACGATATCCGTCATACTGGCAAACTTCTTAGCCGATATCCTTTACGAGGTTGTCGATCCCAGAGTAAAGAGCATAGGAGGGTAGGAAAATGGCCGGAAACGATGTAAAAGCAAACTTAAGAAGACGTAAAATCAAGGAATTCGTGCATCAGGTCGTCGCAAATAAAATGGCGCTGTTCGGCACCGTGGTTTTGTGCTTCTTTATATTTATGGCGGTGTTTGGACCTTTCCTTGTCCCCTTCGATGTCATGGAGTTCGGAGAAGTCGAGGATATGCTGCGGCCTCCGGGCAGACAACATCTTTTAGGGACAGACGACATGGGCCGCGACGTCCTGGGCTACCTGATTGCGGGCTCGAGGGTTTCTTTGACGGTCGGTGCCCTGGCTACGGCTATTTCCATGATTATCGGCACGATTATCGGTATCGTGTCCGGATACAGCGGAAAAGCTGTCGATAATATCCTGATGCGTATCACGGACTTTTTTCTGGTCATCCCCTGGCTGCCGCTCATGATGGTTCTTGCCGCTGTGCTGGGCACCAGTATTTGGAACATCATCTTTGTAATAGGGGTTACAAGCTGGGCGGGAACGGCTCGGGTGGTTCGCTCGCAGACGCTTTCCGTGCGGGAACGTCAATTTGTTGAACGAACCATTTCCATCGGCGCCGGCAGCGGTCACATTATGCTGCGGCACATATTACCGAATGTGTTCCCGTTGGTCTTTGCCAACACCATTCTGATCGCAGCGGCCGCAATCACTTCCGAGACAACCCTCAGCTTTCTTGGCCTTGGAGATCCCGCGCATGCAAGCTGGGGCATGATGCTCCACTATGCCTTCGAAACCGGCGCCACCAGTGCCGGCGCTTGGTGGTACTTCCTTCCGCCGGGCATATGCGTGGTCTCGGTCGTCTTGGCGTTTACGCTGATGGGTTATGCTTTTGACGAAATTTTGAATCCAAAGCTGAAAGAGAGGTAAGGACGTTGAAATTACTGGAAGTCAACAATTTGAAGACTTATTTTAAAACGTCCAAAGGCATGCTGAAGGCGGTAGACGACGTCAGCTTTGATTTGGATTACGGCGAAGCCTTGGGGTTAGTCGGCGAATCCGGCTGCGGCAAGACGACGAGCGCACTTTCGATTGCAAAGCTTTTGCCGAAAGAAGGGAATATTGTCGGCGGAGAGATTTTGCTCGAGGGCGTGGATATGGTAAAGCAGCCGGAGTCGGAGATCAGAAAGCGCCGCTGGAAAGATGTGTCGATTATATTCCAGGGTGCCATGAACGCTTTAAATCCGGTCATGACGATTGGAGATCAGATCGCCGAAGCCATGGTTCTCCACGATGGAGACACAAAAGACAGCGCCATGAAAAAGGCGGAAGATATGCTGGAACTGGTTGAAATTCCCAAAGGCAGAATTCATCATTATCCGCACGAGTTTTCAGGGGGAATGAAACAGAGAGCGATGATTGCGATGGCGCTTGCCTGCCAGCCGAAAATTATCATCGGGGATGAGCCCACGACGGCACTGGATGTGATGATTCAGGCGCAGATTCTCAATCTCCTTGAAAAGCTTCGCAGGGAACTCTCCATGGGAATGATATTGATCACGCACGATTTGGCGATTTTAGGGGAAACGTGCGATAAAATCGCCGTCATGTATGCAGGCAAAATAGTGGAAACCGGCAACGTAAAGGATTTATTCGAACATGCCTGTCACCCTTATACAAAGAGATTGATCGGCTGCTTCCCCAATGTGCGAGGGGAAAAAGTGATACCCGAGGGCATAGAAGGATATCCTCCCAACCTGCTTGATCCTCCGACCGGTTGTCCTTTTCACCCTCGCTGCGAATTTGCTCTGGAAATCTGCAGGAAAAGTGTGCCCGAATCCGTCGGTATCGGCGGAAAGCATGTAGTTGCCTGCCACAGAAGGGGGGAACTGTTATGATGGATAGCACAGATCCGCTGAACAGGGTGGAAAACCTCGGCACGGATCCGCTGAACAGGGTGGAAAGCCTCGGCACGGACCCCCTGGGCAAGGTGGAAAACCTCGGCGTAGACCCTCTTGGCACTGTAAACGACGTGAATGCAGCCTCGCTCATTACCGTGGACAACCTCCGGGTTCACTTTGCTATAAAGGAAGGCTTTTTCGGCGGTCTGGTATCCAAAGAAAAGAAGGTTGTCAAGGCCGTGGATGGCGTTTCCTTTTCTATCCGGAAAGGCGAAATTCTCTCTTTGGTCGGCGAGAGCGGCAGCGGCAAGACGACGACGGGAAAAGCAATTCTCCAGTTGATTGCGCCCACAGGCGGCACGGTTGAATTCGACGGTGCTGAAGTAAAACAGGACAAAGCAAGCCTGAAAGCTTTTCGCCGCAAAGCGCAGATGATATTTCAGGATCCTTACCAATCGCTGAACCCGCGGCATTATATTATCGATATCGTGGCGGAGCCTTTGGATGTGGCAGGTTTGCTTAAAACATCCCAAGAGCGGAATGCCAGAGTAAAGGAAGCGCTGGAGCAGGCGGGATTAACACCTGCGGAAGATTATTTTTACCGTTACCCCTACGAACTTTCCGGCGGCCAGCGGCAAAGGGTCGTGATTGCCGGAGCGCTGATCCTGGGACCTCAGTTCATCGTGGCCGATGAGCCGGTATCCATGCTGGACGCTTCCATTCGAACCGGAATCTTAAAACTGATGGTAAAAATGCGGGATGAAAAAGGGATTGCCTACCTTTTTATTACGCACGATTTATCGCTTGCCTGGCTGATATCCGACAGAATCGCAATCATGTATCTTGGCAAAATCATGGAAATCGGAGAGGGCGAAACGATCATAAAAGAAGGTTTGCATCCTTATACCAAAGCGCTCATGGCGATTATGCCCGAACCGGGTAAAACAAGAGTCGGGGACAGGCCGGTTTTGGAGGGGGAAACTCCGAACGCTGCCGCCGTTGTAGTGGGCTGCAAGTTTTCCGGACGTTGCCCTTATGTAATGGATCGATGCAAGGTAGAAGAACCGGAGTTGACGGAAGTTTCTTTCGGACACCAAGTCGCCTGCTTTCTTGTTTTGGAAGGAAAGATCTAAAAATGAAAATCAAAATGGACGAATATATCGAAAAGAATAAGAGCAGCATAAAAGAAGACATCAAGACGCTTATCGCGTTTCGCTCTTTGACGGAAAGTCCGGAAGAAACTGCAAAAGCTTTGGATTTTGTGCTGAAGCGCGCGTCGGAGATGGGCATGCAGATAGGAAAAACGTCCGACAACAAAGCCGGATTTGCCCAAATAGGCGAGGGGGAGCAGACGATAGGGGTTCTCGTTCATGTGGATGTCGTGGGGATCGGCGATCCGATGAAATGGACGTATTCTCCTTTCCGGATGACGGAGGCGCAAGGCTATCTCTACGGCCGTGGAATCGTAGACGACAAGGGCCCGGTTATCATGAGTCTTTACGCCATGAAAGCGCTGCTCGATTTAAAGGCGCCTCTTCATAAAAAAATCCGCCTGATCGTGGGGACTTCGGAGGAAAGCGAATGGTCCGACATGGACTCCTATAAAAAAGAATTCGGAGAGCCTGATTTCGGTTTTTCTCCGGATGGGGAGTTCCCGATTTACAACATAGAAAAAGGCTATTGCGATGTACTGCTGCACTTTAAAGAAAAAGCTCTTTCGATGTTCGAGGAGATTTCCGCCGGAGACAGTCCGAATACCATTCCGTCCAAGGCTGTATTAAAGAAAATCGGAGAAGAACCCAGAGTTTTTCAAGGGACTTCTGTACACAGTTCCGTACCGGATCAGGGCGATAACGCCATCCTGAAATTAGCGGCTGCGGCGGAGGCGGAAGGTCTTCTTTTCGGAAAATTTATTTCCGAGTTTTTCACAAACAGCAATCACGGAAAACCTTTGGGTATTGATGACGGTTCTGACCTCTACAAAGGAATTTCAGTCGGGGCTACCGTGGCCTCGCCCACTGTATTGAGGCTTGGAGAAGACAAGGATTTGACGGTCAATGTAAACGTGCGGACAAAAGTCGGAACATCCAGGGAGGACGTGGAGGCGTCTTTTCGTAAGCTTGCGCCTTTATACGGGTTCAGTTTTACGATACGGGATGTCACGAGTGCCTGCATGGTTGATCCGGATTCCGAATTTCTGAAGGACATGCACAACGTATACGAAAGCTGCGGTTTAAAGGGAGACTATAAGGTGGCTGACGGGGCCTCTTATGCTGGCTCCATGGAAAACTGCGTTTGCTGGGGCCCGGTGTTTCCCGGCGAGGAAAGCAGCGCCCATATGGAAAATGAAAGAATGCAGGTCGAAAGTATGCTCAGAGCCACAAAGCTTTACGGCGAATATTTAGCGCTGGCAGCCTCCAGGTCGGAATAGAACAAAAATTCAGCGCCGGTGGAATCCCGGGCAGATTAGGATAAACGAAAATGGAACGGGAAGACATAAAACGCATAGCTTCGGCAGTCAGCTTTGCCGAACTGATAAAATGGACCTGTGATATGGTCGCCATCCCTTCGTACAGCGGTCTGCCCTTTCAGGAAAAGGCCATTGCGGAGTACATCCATGGCGTATTTGTTGCCGAAGACATCAAGTCCTGGGTCGAGAACCCCGGACAAGGCCGGTGCAACGTCTACGCTTCTCTCCCCGGCAGCGGCGGAGGTTCTTCTCTTATGCTCAACGGGCATACGGACACGGTTCCGGCCTATGATATGGACAAAGCCTTTGATCCAACCATGGAAAACGGGTTATTGCGCGGACGCGGAACCTCCGACATGAAAGGCCCTCTGGCCGCCATGATGGGAGCGGTCATCGCCATAAAGCGCAGCGGCATAGCGCTTAAAGGCGACCTGCTCTTTTCTGCGGTAGCCGACGAAGAGCAGGGCAGCATCGGCGCCATCGCTCTTTTGGAAAAAGGAATACGCGCAGACGCCGTCATCGTAGGCGAAGCCATGGGAAAAAATTCCATCGCCATTGCCCAAAAGGGCCTGGAATGGTTCGAATTTACGATCCACGGCAAAACGGTTCACGGTGCAAGTCAGGACGAAGGCGTCAATGCGATTCTAAAAGCCACAAAGTTGATATGCGCCCTCCAGGAAAAACTGGAGCCTAAGCTAAAAGCCAGAACGCACTCTTTAATGGGCGCACCTACATTGAACATCGGTGTCATTAAAGGGGGAACCCAACTTTCCACTGTTGCGGGAGAGTGCATAGTCCAGATGGATCGACGCTTTCTTCCCGGCTTGGAAACGTACGAAAGCATGTACGAAGAACTTACGGAAATCATTGCCGAACTTGGGAAAGAGGATCCTGATTTCAAATGCAGCGTAAAGGTTCTGGATTCCAGCATTATGAAGGGTGAGTATGTGCACCAGGGGATGGTTCAAAAAGAGGACAGCCTATTGGTGCAGACTTTGAAAAGCAGTTTGGAAAAAATCTCGGGCGAACCGGCACAGCTGATCGGCTGTCCCTGCTGGACCGACGCGGGCCTCTTTGGTTACTACGGCAACATGCCTGTCGTAATTTACGGCCCCGGCGACTTGTCCAAATGCCATTCCAAAGAAGAGAGCATAGATCCCGCCGCCATCGAAGAGAGTCAAGAAGTGTATATCGCCGCGGCGCTCGAGTTCTGCGGTTTGAACGGGGCAAATTCAATATAAATCGTCCCGATAGGAACGCGGATGTTCCTATGGCAAGAATAAAGTGGAGATTTGCCCCGAAATCTGCCGAAAAGGCATCAAATCGAGGCAAATTCAATATAAAATGCAACGATAGGAACACATCGTGTTCCTATCGAGGTTAAAAATTGAAATTATTGCCTGCGGCACCCGGTCACTGCCAGCGGCATCTGTATACGTTCAACCACGCCCGCAATCCACCTTTTCTTCAGCTATTTCACATTCTCTGCGAAAGCGTGGCCGGCTTCTTTGAGCACCGGGAGCATGTAAGAGCGGTTAAACTGAATGATCGGCAGACGGTCCATTGCGACCATTCCCATGTGGCGCAGGGTATATTCCATGTGATCCAAACACCGGATGGCTCCGTTGCCTGTACCGCCGGCGCAGGCGATCAGCAGACATTTCTTGTTTTGAAGGAAGCCATTATGCGCGGTTTCACAGCGCCTTAAGCGGTCCATGAAACACTTTAAGGATTCTGCGAGATCGTGCCAATAAACCGCTGTCACCCAGACGATGCCGTCGGCCTCAACAATTTTTTTATAAATTCCGGCAAAATCATCTTTTATGATACAGGAGCCGTCAGACTTGCAGGTTCCCCATCCATCGCCACAGATAAGGCAGCGCTGAATTTCAGATTTGTTTATATTCAAAACCTCCGCCTGTGCTCCGGTTGCTGAAATCCCTTTCATCACTTGGTCTTTTGCCGCAGCGGTCAGTCCGTCTTCGTTGGGGCTGGCCCATATAATCAAAACAGACATAGCGTATTCTCCTTTCTACGCAGAAAGGTACTTCAGTACCAATTTCATCTGCATTTCCATGCCCATGGCAAGCGCATCTTCGTTTACCCGGAATTTGGAATTGTGATGATCCACATCCGTGCCTTTGTCGTGGTCTCCCATTCCCATAAAGAAATAGAAGCCCGGAGCATAGCGCAAGAATTCGGCAAAGTCGTCTCCGCCCATCATGGCGATGTCTTTTGTGACGACATTCTCCGGTCCGACCATTTCTTCGGCCACTTCTTTTGCCAGTTCGCTCAAATAATAATCGTTGGAAAGAAGAGAATTCCCGCATTTTAAGTGGATTTCCGCTGTGCAGCGGCAAAGTTTGCAGGCCTGTTCGACCATTTCCTTAAAGCGGGCATGGACTTCTTCGTGGCCTTCGTGCAGGCATCGAATAGAGCCTTCCATTTCCAAATGATCCGGAACAATAATTTCTTTGACGCCCGCATGGATCATGCAGCAGGTGATGACGGTAGGCTTAAAAACATCTTGCTCCAGGGTATGAAAACTCTTGATGGCATCCAGCACATATGTGGCGGCATCGATGGGATTGATTGCGCTATGCGGCGTTCCGCCGTGGCCTCCCTTGCCGGTAATCTTGATTTTAAAATAATAACTGGAGGCCATAACCGGCCCGGGGTATACGCCGATTTTTCCCAGAGGAAAATGCGACCACAGGTGAGCACCGAACATGGCGTCGGGATGTCCGGCCAGTTCCATAGCGCCGTCGTCTATCATGATCTGCGCACCCGCATCTTCTTCGTTCGGCTGAAAAAGAAAGACGAGCGTGCCGGGGATTTCTTCTCTGTGCGCAGCGAAGATCTTTGCCTCTCCAAGAAGCATGGCCGTATGTCCGTCGTGGCCGCAGGCGTGCGCGACGCCCGGTGTCTCAGAAGAAAAGGTTTCGCCGCTTTCTTCGAATACGGGAAGCGCGTCGATATCCATTCTGATCATAGCCGTCTTGCCCGGTTTGCCACCCTTTAAAATGCCGATCACTCCTGTTCCGCTGCATTCCAGCACGGCATCCAGGTTGAGCGTATTCAAATACTCTTTGATGATTCCGGATGTTCTGAATTCTTTAAATCCGAGCTCCGGATGCCGGTGAAAATCCCTGCGAAGTGCAATCACTTCCTGCTCGATTGCTTTGATTTCCTTTTTGATGTCCATATAATCCTCCTAAATTACTTGTTTAGATATTTCAAGACAAGGCGCATCTGCATTTCCATCCCTGTGGCCAGAGCGTCTTCGTGCATTTTGAATTTGGTGTTGTGATTGGGTACGTCCGTCCCCTTTAAAGGGTCCGCCATACCTATAAAATAATACATGCCCGGTATTATATTTAAAAATTCGGCAAAATCGTCGCCACCCATTACCGCCACGTTCTTCGTTCGGATGTTGACGGATCCTACGGTTTCTTCTGCTGCCTCCATCGCAAGGCTAAACAGCGATTCATCGTTGCTCAGCAGCGAATTTCCGCAGCGCAGATCTATTTCGCAGGTGCACCGGCAAAGCTCGCAAGCCTTTGTGACAAGTTCTTTAAATCGCGCATGAACTTTTTCGTGCCCATCGTGTAAGCAGCGTACCGAACCTTGCATTTCGAGTTCATCCGGGATGACGATATCCTTTTGTCCGGCATGAATCATGCCGACGGAGATGACCGTAGGTTCAAAGACGCTTTGTTCAAGCGTGTGGAAAGTTTCGATGGCCTCAATAACGTGGGATGCTGCAGAGATGGGATTGATGCAAAGATGCGGATATCCGCCGTGGCCGCCTTTTCCGCGGATTTTGATTTTAAAATAATAGCTGGAAGCCATCATAGGGCCGGAAACCATGCTGATCGTCCCGATGGTGGAGTTGGATTTTAAGTGACAGCCGAAAATTGCAGCTGGGTTGCCGGCCATTTCCATGGCGCCGTCGTCTATCATGATCTGGGCGCCTGCGTCCTCTTCGTTTGGTTGGAAAAGAAAGACGATGGTGCCGGGGATTTCGTCTCTGTGCGCAGCGAAGATCTTTGCTTCTCCAAGAAGCATGGCCGTATGCCCGTCGTGGCCGCAGGCGTGAGCGACGCCCGGTATCTCAGAGGAAAAGGGTTCGCCGCTTTCTTCCGTAAGCGGAAGTGCGTCGATGTCTGCCCGAAGCATGATTGTCTTTCCCGGGCGTCCGCCTTTTAGGATGCCGATCACACCGGTTCCGCTGCATTCTTTTATTTCATCCAGCCCCAGCCTTGCCAGGTATGCCTTAATGATTCCGGAAGTTCGAAATTCTTTGAATCCCATTTCCGGGTGCCGATGAAAATCCCGGCGAAGCTGAATCACTTCGTTTTCTATTGCCTTTACTTTCTGCCTGATCTCCATGATTTTCCTCCGTTCGTACCGTTTAAACCTTAAAATTCATCGTATCATGGCAACCAAAAAAGAGCAAGATGCCGACAAGGTGCGAAGGGGACATAATCCAGCCGGGCAGCGCCGAATTCGGAGATTAAAAGCGCCTCAACGCCATTTTCGTGCAAATGCGAAAGGCTCGTCCGGCTGGCAAAATACTTGACAAAACAGGCGGTCAATGGTATTGTACACCTACAATCAAATAGAGCTCATCAAGAGTGGCAGAGGGAATAGGCCCTGCGAAGCCCGGCAACCTAGGTGCGCTGTAAAGCATTTTATGCGATACGGCAGTAGAAAAGGTGCTAAGTCCTACAGAGAGATCTGAAAGATGAGGAATGTATCGAAACTACGCCTCTTCTTTTTTTTAGAAGAGGCTTTTCTTATACATTCGTGAGCTCATTGTCGGGAAGACTGTTTTTGGCTTCCCCGGAACATATGGAGGTAAAAACTATGGCAAAAAAATTATTCACATCAGAATCCGTCA
>CAZSPZ010000018.1:0-26063 GCA_964608965.1 uncultured Oscillospiraceae bacterium
TGCCGCTGCAAGAATGATTCGCCTGTCGATCTTTTTTTTTAAAAGTGCATTTTTAGTCTGTCACAATGTCATATGGCCAATCAAGGATTCCTCCAAGGTCATAAACATTGGTGTAACCAAGCTCGCTTAGGGTTTTCGCTGAAACAGCGCTTCGCCTCCCGCTTCGGCAATACACTACAATCATCGCTGCTTTATCCAAAAGGACATCTTCTGCAGCTGCTTCTATTTCCGTATCAGGAATATTGACGGCACCGGGGATATACCCTTCGGCAAACTCTTCGGGCGTGCGTACATCCACTATAATCAAAGCGCTTTCCTGATCCATCATACTTTTTAAATCCTCTGCGGAGATTTTCGAAACAGGATTATTGCCACTGTCGGCTTGACTGTCTGCATCGCATGCGGTCATAGCTGCAAGAACGAAAATGACTGCAATAAGATTGAACATCGTTTTATATTTCATTTTCTTCACCATCCTATTATTTGAATTTCATTCCCGTGATTGCTGTTATTCTATACGATGAAACCTTTTATTTCAACAAAGAAGGGAGAAATTTGCGATGTTTATCGATGCAATTTCTCCCCCGGCATTATATGATTTATTAAAATATCAGCGCATATCGTACTTTATCATTTATGTATAGAATTTATTGGTTCGCTGACGAATTTATGCTTTTTCTATCAGGAAGTACATATACTCTCCTTTTTCCGCTTTCCCTTTTATTATGTACTTGTCCCCTTTTCCTATATTCTCATTAAGGGTTTTGTACAGCTTGTCATCATCATGGCGAACCCAGAAACTATTGCTCTCTGTGATTATTTCGCCATCAGCCTCCGGATAATCTTGGAAGCTGTATTCTTTTATTTTATTTTTCAGCAGAACTTCAAATCCGTTTTTCTTTGGGATTGCAGTCTTGATCAGCATACTATTTTTGCACGTGTGGACGAAACCATATGCCGTAATGTATAAAGGTGAGGGATTCTTTAAGTAAATATTAGAACTGCTATTGTCCGTTTGCATAATAAAAGTTAAAAAATCTTTATCTTGCGCCAAGTGAACGGCCAAACAAAAAGTAAGAGTACCCATTGCCTTGCCTTCAAATTCGGGATCTACCAGCAGCGTCCAATCATGGGCAATCGTTAAATCTGAAATGTTGCCGATTAAGCTCAATTGCGAAACGGGCTTCTCTTTGGATAAAAATCCTGCCGTGATGCCTGCGCCGATCGTACCGAAATTTGCAAATGTCCAATCCGGAGCAGCCATGCCTTTACCGTAGGCTTTTTCGTTTAAAACTACAATTTCATGGATAAAATCCGCAGCTTCCGGCGTCGCCGGATCGATGAATTTTGCTTTGAAAGGTAAATCCTTTACCATTTTTTCATATTTATCCCAATATGCTTTGTTTACTATTAAATATATTTCCAAATCCATCTCTTGGTATTTCTTTAAATTTTCTGTCATTTTTTTTCTCCTTATTATTACTGCCTTGTGTGCGGCTAATTGAAATTTTCATCTTCTATGATTTTTTCTATGATTTTTTGGCCATCTTCCAATTGTTTTTTATCGACAAACTCGTTGGCGCTATGCGCCTGTTCTATACTCCCGACTCCAAACACCACAGCGTTTATACCTGCATTTTGGAATAAAGGAGCTTCTGTCCAATAGTTCACCTCGCAAAATTCGGCCTGGAAATCCGGCTGTTCATTTTGCAGAGGTCTTCCGATAAAAGATGGGGTAACCACTGCTTCGCCGGATATATTTTTTATCGTTTCATAAACACTTTCAAAGGAATCGTAGCTCCTGATGGATGCTTTGAATTTACAGTGTTCTGCGATGACGTTGCTGGCATTTGAGCATTCAACTTTGCCGATGTTGTAGTGATGTGCATCCAGTTGGAGGATGTTTTTTGCGGCTTCCACCACAGCGCTGCTCGCTTTCAGCGAAGAATGTACCGCGTTGGCCTCGTGTTCCACCCAAAATGAATACACACTCTTATGCTTGTTCGCAAATCTCAATAAAGTCGGCTCACAGACAATCGCCTTTTTTAAGCCATTTTTATACTCTGACTCCAGGAAATACTCAACTCCTGTTTTGGTTCCCGCTTCCTCGTCGATGCTGAAAAGAAGCATGATGTTTTCAGGTCTCAATTTTTCTACAGCTTTTAAAAGCATATAGATGTTTCCTTTCGTATCCGTTGTCCCAAGTCCATAGAAACGTTCTTTCGTTTCTATGAGCTGTGTAGGGGAGTGGTCCCATCCGTTCGACGGAACAACTGTATCCATGTGACAATTTATTACGAGCCGAGGGGTGCCGAAGCAGACGATTATATTTGATTTCAGGTCTGTTATCTTCTGTTCAAAGACTTTCCCGTCTGTTTTTTTGATAACAAAATCTTTTATCACTTCAACAATTTGCGTATAGTCCCCTTCGTAGGTCTTGCTTTCTACCAAATTTTTTAATAATTGCATTTGCTTAAACCTGCCAACTTTTGCTGCATGGAATGCAGTTTGATGAATCCATTTGCTTCGGCAGCACTCCAGGTTGATTTTTGTGCATACATCGCAATATCTTTATTCACTAAACTGTTGGGAGAACTAAGCTCTACCACAGCTATTTTATTTTTCTCGACTTTCAGTTTTACTGTTCCGGTCACCTGCATCTGAACGGAATTCGCAAAGCATTCAATATCTCTTGTCAGCGGCTCATAATAAAGCCCGTTATACACTAAATCCGACCACTGAGAACCGGCATATTTGGCAAACATTATTTGCTTCTTTGTCAATGTCAACTGTTCCAGTTTTTTGTGTGCCTCCACAAGGCCTAAAAGACCCGGAGCCTCGAACATGATCCGCCCTTTTATTCCGATGATACAGTCGCCTATGTAGATGTTGCTTCCGTATCCGTATTTGCCCAATATTTCATTCAGCTTCATTAATATTTCAACACCCTCAAGCTTCTCGCCATTTAGCTTGCACGGGGTTCCTTGGTCAAATTCTAACGACACATATTCGAATGATATATCTTCTGCCTTTTTTGTAAGCTTATATGCACCTTCGTCGGGTTCCTTGTTTTCGTCAACTTCTGTGCCGGAAACGGTAACGCCGAAAATATTCTCGTTCACCGAATACTTCTTATGCACATAATCCACAACAATGCCTTTTTGCTCCAGGTATTCAATTTCTTTATCCCTTGTAATTCCAAGCTCCTTAATCGGCGCAATGATTTCAACATCACTCTTTAAAGTTAAAAAGCTTGCGTCAAACCGGACTTGATCATTACCCACCGCAGTCGATCCGTGAGCCACTGCATTTGTGTCTTCTTTTTCCGCTATTTTCAAAATCTCTTCGGCTATGATGTACCGATCAGCACACATTAAAGGATATTCATCTTCATATAAACCATTTAATTTTATTAAATATTGGATAATATTCTCATATATTTTATCTTTTGCATCAATTGTATAATGCTTTATACTTCCAAGTTTTATGGATTTTTCTTCGATAAGCTTTAACTCTTCTTCGCTGAATCCGCCAGTATTTATCGTTGCAGTAACAACCTGATACCCCTTCTCCTGCAAGTATAAAGTGCAGAATGTCGTATCGAGTCCTCCTGAAAATGCCAATATAACTTTTTTCATTGTTTTGCCCTCCAATAATCTTTTACATAATATACATGGTAATTAATATTTATGCAACTACTTTTTTGAATATTATTAATATTTTTTTATAATATGCAAAACGACGCTAAGAGATTCACTCTTAGCGTCGTCGAATTGTTTCTAAACTTATATCACCGGCTTAACGAACAGGTTTCACGGGACGCGCTTCGATATATCCGCGGTATCCCATAGGGGCAAGCTGAAATCTCGGAGCCTCCTCGGGCGCCCATTGATATCCGTAGAGCGCAGGGTCGAATTTCTGAATGTGTGTCCAAACCTCTTGGATAGCATCCATAAAATCTTCGTCCGGATACGATTCTCCCTGAAAGATCATTAATTTGCACGGCGGCAAATCGATTAATTCGTATCCGTCCGGAACTCCAGAATGATAATCCTGCGGAACTTCTACCCCTTGAACATATTCCGACGTCCCCTCTTTTATCAAGTGTTTTGGAAGCCACATGCCGATAGGTTCATACATTGCTTCTTTTACACTTGAAAGCACGGACCATATATCACAGCCGACTTCCTCGCAATATTCAAAATACTCCGTTGCCGAAACTCCCCGTTTAAGTAAAACCTTTCGCGCAGGCCTTTCGATGACCTGCACAAATATTGATTTCGTTTTTTCTTTTTCGTTCATTCTATTTCCTCCTTTATGAAGCGCCTGGTAGGTGTCGAAAACTTTCTGAGGCATAAACAGTTTGATTGGCGGCGTGCTTTGACTGTATTTTATGGGAGGCATTCCGAATTCTTTTGAGAAAGCCCTTGTAAACCCTTCGTGGGAGTCAAAGACAAAATCCATTGCGACATCTATAATTCGTTCATCGCTGTCGCGCAAAATCAGTGCGGCCTTTGTGAGCCTTAAAGCACGAATATATTCAAACGGCGCTTTACCGATTACTTCTTTAAACAGCCGCGCAGCGTGCCATGGCGAATACCCCGCTGCAACAGACAGTTCTTTCAAGGTAATTTTCCTAAAGATGTTTGCTTCGATATGCTCCTGCATTCTCTGCACCGCTTTCATCGTTTCGACCCCATCCATTTTCTCACCTCCTTCTTCTCAAACTATAGATCATAAAGGATCCGGGTTCTTGACCTCCGTTGCGAAGTTTCGATATATCATACTCCTGCTTTTCTGCTTCTGCTCTTTCTGACATTGGATCGATTTCTGCAGACAGCGCTGCAGTATTTTTCTCTGTTTGACAAGGCAATGTAAAAATTACCGCAATGCTCACATCGGCTTAACATGATATTTTCATCCGTGACGGCAAACGCATATATTGTTTCGATTGTTGTCTTTAATGAATCAAATTCCCAGGCGATATTGGTTTTATCCAATTGATTGATTGTAAACCCTATCTTGCTGGCTTTGAACATATCGGCCAGAATGGTAACATGCTCCGTAAGATAACCGGAAGAAGCCTTATATGCCGCAATTTGACTGAAATGCTCTGCAAGCATTCCGGCAAATTTAATAATCCACTCGACTCTCTCCGTGTAAAATTTCGAGAAAATCAAGTCCATAACATAGGGCCTCTTACCGTAAAATTTGGGAGAATCCTCTGCTTTCACCAGGTCGATGCAATTTTTATATTGTCTGATGCTTAAGTCGTCTTCGCTGACAAAAGGAGTAAACAACCTCGTATACGTTTCCGAATCCATGACGGCATCCTTTAAATTAATAAAGTTCTTTTCTACGAGCAGTACTTCTTTATCTCCTATGATATTGCGGTTATAGCTGCTGGCGCTGATAAAGCCCAACAATCCGTATTTCTTTGCAAAGAGCAAAAGCATTGCTTTTATTTCTTCGTAATCTTCTTCAGCTTTACTTTTTTTGTATCGTTTTGAAACTTCGCCTATATTTAAGAAATCAAATAAAATCTCTTCGGCGATATCAAAGGGATTATACATAGAAAATGTTGAATTTTCTTTTGGCTTAATATAAAGATTTCCTTCCGAATCAGCCTGATACTCGTAATCGCTGTACCGGATCCAGTCCGTTGCAAAACTGCCCACTAAACATATTTTTCTTTCCATTGTTGCGGCTCCTTTATCCTTTAATTCTATAAAGCAAACCTATTATATGTAATATAAATATATATGTCAACTATTACATTGTGGTCCTTTAGAAATTTTATTCGGTCTCGCCCTTTAACTTCGACTTTTCAGCTAAAACTTTCCGGGCATTTATTGCGCCGAGCTTGCGTACGCGCCGTTCCAAACAATATTTTTATAGCTTTCTTTATCCGTATCTCCCTCCGTACTGAAAAACAAAACTTTGGAAGTGCTGCCCAATCCGAGTGTGGAGCGAATTTCCCGGTATTTTGATTCCGTCATAATGGCAGCTAAAGCCCCCACTCCCACGGCGCCTGATTCACCCGATATCAATCCGGTGTCATTTCGGACAGGCGCGCCTAAAATCCTCATTCCGTCTGCGGCATAAGTATCAGATACAGATAGAAATGCGCCGGCATATTCTTTTAATATTGGCCAGGCGACAGTAGAAGGTTTTCCGCAGGCAAGTCCGGCCATAATCGTATTCATATCATCCGTCACATAGTGCAGTAATCCGTCGTCAGCTTTCGCTGTTCTGAAAACACAGTCTGCTTTTGTAGGTTCTATGATAATGATTTTGACATTCTTATATATCTGGGTAAAGAGTCCTGTCATTGCCGCAGCCATGGAACCGACGCCGGCCTGCAAAAAAATATGCGTGGGCTCTTCGTTCAATGCGCTTAATTGGTTATACGCTTCCAACCCCATGGTTGAATAACCTTGCATAATCCATTTGGGGATTTGCTCATATCCATCCCACGCAGTGTCCTGGAGCAACACGTAGTTGTTTTTTTCTGCCTCGTCGGCAGCCTTGGACACTGCGCCATCATAATTTAAGTCTGTTATGCATGCGTTTGCGCCTTCTGACAATATACTGTTTAGCCTCTCTTTGGAAGATCCTTTGGGCATGTATATGATCGAGCGCAATCCCAGACGACTTGCGGTCCAGGCAACACCTCTTCCATGGTTGCCGTCAGTAGCGGAAATGAATGTTACATTCTCGAGTTTTTTTCTTATCTTTTCCGAAACCATCATTTCATAATTCAAATCATCGATATCCATCTCAAGCATATTGGCCAAATATCGGCCTATGGCAAAGGACCCACCTAGAACTTTAAATGCATTTAAGTCGAATCGATAGGATTCATCTTTCACAAAGATAGCTTGGACACCTAAAGATCTTGAGAGGTTTTTCAACACATGCAGCGGAGTAGGTTGATATTCTGGAAAGCTTCTGTGAAATCGAATAGCTTCCTCCGCTGCGTTTCTGTCAGACATGCTGAAATCCACAGGATTATGCTGTTTGGGTTTATTCACTACAATATTAATTTGACTGTTCATCTTATCTCCTGATTTTATAAAAGACGCATCCTGACTATTTCCGAAAAGAGTTCGGACCCGGTTTCTAAAATTGCATCATTATAATCGTAAAGGGAATTGTGACATGGAATCGTATCCTTGCTGTCGGTGCTGCTTCCACTGCCAATGAATACAAAGCATCCGGGCACTTTTTCTAAAAATGTTCCGAAATCTTCCGACCCCATCAACGGGTCACAATTTGCGATTACATTCTTTTCCCCTACTATATTTTTTGCTGCTTCGACTGCAATTTCTGTGGGTTTTTCCCAATTCAGTGTAGGTGAAAATTCATGTGTATATTCAAATTGACATTCCGCTCCGTATGATTCGCAGATGTTTTCGCAAATCTTCTTCATTCTGCTTTCGATCAACTGCTGAACCTCGGGTACAAAACTTCTCGTATCACCTTTTATCTCAACATTCGACGGTACAGCATTCCTGATTCCGTCCGTATGGATTTCCGTGCAGGAAATGACTGCAGAATCCGTCGGGCTGACATTGCGCGAAACAACGGTCTGCAAAGCAAGGATTATTTCGGCTGCAATAACGAGCGGATCAATGCCTAAATGGGGAGCTGATGCATGAAAGCCTTTCCCTTTGATGCGAATGACAAAATTGTCTTCACTGGCCATAATGCCGCCGGCTTTCGTTAACACATATCCTGCAGGATATTGCGGCATATTATGGGCTCCGTATATTTCATCCACCGGAAAGCGGTCAAACAACCCGTCCTTCATCATAGCCTGAGCGCCTTTGCCCGGCTCTTCTGCCGGTTGGAAAATAAACCGAACCGTACCGTTAAAATTCTTCCTTTGAGAAAGTAATTTGGCAGCGCCAAGCAGCGCAGCCATGTGCCCGTCGTGGCCGCACGCATGCATGGTTCCGGCATTTTTTGAAGTATAGGCATGCTCTCCTTTTTCAAAAAGCTTGATGGCATCCATATCAGCCCGAAGACCGATCACGCCTTTTCCATCCCCGATTTTAAGGTTTGCAACAAGACCGGTTCCCCCGATGTTTTTGTGAACATCCAAACCCATGTCCTCCAAGGCTTTGGCGAGGTACTCCGCGGTGCTTTTTTCTTCGAATGCACTTTCGGGATACATGTGAAAATGCTGTCTCCACTCTTTAAGTTGATTTTTAAAATTTATATTCTCCATTATTTTGCCCTCCTTGCTTTTTATAATATTGTGCATTACAATGCAAAGATATCATAAAATTGCCTATTTTTTATAAATATATTGAGGAAGATAGATGTTAGAAAAAAGATTAAGGATAGACTCCGACAAGAGAGAAGTTCCTGTCCATATCCATCAGGGATTTCCGATCGGAATTCTACACAACCAATTTTCGGGAAATACATACGACTATATCAACTGGCACTGGCACGATGAAATTCAATATAATGTTGTGCTGAAGGGCTCATTTTGCTTTAAAGTGGCCAGCAAGGAATATACGGTGAAAAAAGGTGACGGAATTTTTATCAATACCCAGCAAATTCATTTGGCGGAAGCAAAAGAACCCGATTCTTCCTATTTGTTTGTATATTTTCATCCAAGCTTGCTGAGCAGCGAAAAAAACAGCTATTTGTATAAAACTTATGTGGCCCCTATGATGTCGGGCGACTCTGTCAATTCAATGCTGCTATCCAAGGAAGTTCAAAGCGAAAAAAAAATCATAGATTACATCTATGAACTAAAGGCGATTTATGATGAGAAAAGCAATGGCTATGATTTGGATATTTTATCTTCCCTTCTGCAGCTGTGGAAATTTACACTGCTTTGCGCCGAAGAGAAAAATTCAATGAGTCTTCAAAGCGACAATCTTACGAACTATCGGCTGAAAAAAATCTTTTCTTATATCAACGAAAATTATATGAGGCAATTTGCATTAAAGGATATATCTGCGCTTGTTGATTTAAGCAGGAGCGAATGCTGCCGATTTTTCAAAAATTCGGTGGGTCAAAACATGTTTCAATACATTATAAAATTTCGAATCAATAAAAGCATCCATCTATTGCTGGATACTGATAAAACGATTGCGGAAATCGCTTACGAGGTTGGTTTTAACAGTCAAAGCTATTATACGAAATGTTTTACTTCCATAAAAAGCAAAACACCAAATGGTATGCGACGCGAATACAAAGACAAGGAAATCGAAAATAAGTATTTATATGAAGACAGTCACAGCGTTAACGGATTTTAATTTCGGGTAATATACATCAGCACTTCCAGTTGATTTTTGCCGGATTCGGTTCACTTTCCACCGTAACGGTCCGCAGCGCATCCAGCATACGCCCGCACTCCAACGCAGCACATTGCTCCAGTTCTTCCCAGGTCGCGCTTGTTCCAAGTTTGTCGTATGCAACAGCTAACGCTCCATAAAGTGGAAGTCCGATACAATGCGTTGCCGAATGAATCGTCGATGCAGATTGACCGATTGCCCTGGCCGCAGCTTGCGCAACAGGGTTCGACTCGGCTTCGCGGGCAGCCGCATGACATGCTAAAATCGCTGCTTTCGCGGCCGGCAGTTTAATGCTCCCCGACAGCCAGTCATCTGCTGCATCCAATGCACTTTTCGGGCGCAAATCCTTTGGATCATACTTGTTCCACAGCGGCAGCATAATATTCCGCGCATAATCAATTACCCAGTTTGCAAGCGTTGTCTTGCTCTGCGTCTCAATGAGCTGCACAAGCGATTGAATATAAGCTGCATCCCAATTATTGAGCATCTTCCTTAATTTCGACATAACCTTCTCCGATCAGTGATGATTTGCTGTTTCGTAACACCATTTGGCAATCTCTGCAATCAAGGCTAAGGGAATCGGTTTATTATAAGGGAATTGTATTGCACCCTTGCTTGTTTTGTATTCCTTCAGACGATCGATGAAATGCAAGACACCTTGATCCCCGGGATATAATCCGATATGATTTTTGAATGCTGCAAAATGAATGATGTTATGCTCTTTCCAATAGGTCGGCATTCGCCACGAAATACGTTCTTGCGCGTCCGGCAATGCGGCGCGGATTGTGTTTCTAACCTGGTTCAAAAGCAGCTGAATATTTTCGGGATGATCGGCAATGTATGCGTCAATCGTATTGGGTGGCTCGCCGCAGAAGTGACTTTGATCTTGATTTAAAAATTCGCGTCCGCATTTTGGACATTCCCACATAATATTTTCCCCCGCTCTTTTTATAATCAACCTGTCCGGACTTTGCAGTCCGGCTAAAATAGTATTCCGATTAAATAATACCAGCACGAAGATGCATTGTCTATCCTGGCTCCATCGTCAATCACACCGAAAAAATCAGAGGAAAAGTAAATGCAACAAAAGCAGCCCAAAGCCCGTAGAACGGTAGATATTTTGTAATGGCGTCTTGGATGGCTGATGATTCAACTTTACCTTTTAGAAAGTGCATGTAAGCACGCATAATCCAAATCAGATTCCCAAAGATCATAACGTTTACGCCTAAAACCGCGAGCCTGTTGGGCGTCATTCCATACGAAGAAAGTCTGAATGCCATGGCCGATAAAGCAACAATGTCGACAATCAAAGCAAGAATGATCAGTGCAAAGTTTATGTAGTCAGAAATGCTTTTTTTGTCGTTTGAACTGCTTTCGGTAATGGAGAATATTGTAATAGCTAATACACAAAGCAAAATTCCGTTAAAAGATATTAAAAAATTACGATCAATAAATGGATTTTTACCGATCCAGACCGCCGTCAACAAATACGCAAGCAATGTGGCCAGCACAAGCGGACTAAAAATCTTTGCTATATACGGCGCAAGGCTTTTGGATAGTTTAAGGTTATTCAACACGAAGTGTGCAGCCACAATCCACAGAGCAGCAGCACCGATTAAAACAACATTCCTGAAGTAGAATTCCGCTATATCCATACCGACAAATTGAAACAACTGCAGCGTTATCATGGTTAACAGCATTCCGCTGATTGCCATACTGGCATAGAGTATGCAAAATTCCCCGTTGAATTTCAGATAGGCTAACCTTGCGCTACCTGTACCGTATTCATTTCCGGCATATGCAAGGCCTACGAGTATCCATAAAAAAACAGGAAGGTGCAAATAGGCCAAGAGAATGCTGTCGCTTTGTTCCAAGGGCAGCGTACCGAAATAAAATGCAGAAAAGAGAAACAATGCACCAAGGATATTAATAATACTTCTTTTGGGAACATTATTTAAAACAAAATATGCTGCCGTAAATGGGAATATGCCAAACACAAGCATAACGGGAGGAGCTGTCTCCTGCAGTACAAAATAAAAAATTATCCTGGTGCTTATCCCGGCAAGCGCAGCTAAAATGATCATCGGCAAGATTTTTTTATTCATCGTTATACCTCGCCTGCGTCGCTTTCATCCGTTTTGTATTCCAATACATCCCCCGGTTGACATTGCAAAGCTTTACAAATCGCATCCAGCGTTGATATGCGAACCGCTTTTGCTTTTCCGTTTTTCAGGATAGAAAGATTTGCCATCGTTATCCCGACTCTCTCCGAAAGTTCCGTGACACTCATTTTTCTTTTAGCTAACATCACATCAATATTGATTATAATCGCCATGCTTTTCCCCTTAAACCGTCAGGTCATTCTCTGCTTTAATATCAATCGCCTCTTGCAAAAGCCTTTGAAGCACAGCGGCAAAAATTGCAATCACTATGGAAGCAAAGGTGGCGGTCATTCCGATTACAATAAGCCCGGGAGAATCATCTTTGTCTGCCAAGAAATAGATAAACGGCAGCATGGATCCATAGATGACGCTGACCGCAACTGCGCAGCACTTTATTTTTTTTAACGCCTTTACGGACAATTGCGAAAAAGCTTCGCCTTTATCAATATAACTTAAGAGTAAAAAAGCTTGATATAAGGCGAAATAAAATGGTATGGCTGAAGTAAAGATGCCGATTAAAATGGGATAGAGAACACCGGCATATTCCGAATTTACCGGATGATTGGCAAGCCAGGGTAATGCACCGATACAAAATCCAAGAACCGGAATTCCGATAAGGAAAACAACCACTCTTAAAAATAATGTTGACCCTTGTTTCATAAAAAGCACCTCGCTCAATTGTTTTTAAATTGATTTTAGCATAAATTTATCGTTTTGCAATATATTTTTATCATTTTGTATTATATTTTTGCTGTTTAATTGCAGGAAAGTAATTTTATCACACATATATAGCAATATTTATTCTTTGATATATAATGAAGTTAACCAATCTATATTCTTATGCAGATTTATGTGAGGGGTGAGATGAATGCCGGAAGTCAATCCAATGAACATATTATGGCACAGAGGCGGTAGATTAAACGAAAAGCATCATTTTGAACTAACGGACGCAGAGAAGGAACATATTGCAAAGTGCAAGGGCATTAAAGCAGGCCATCCATGCAAAAATCCTATATTCCGATGCAAAGAGTGCGGCAATTACGGTTGTGTACAGGAAATTGCCGATAAATGTACTGCCCAAGGATTTAAGGGAGACAAGTGCTTAAATTGCGGTAAAGTAGACAGCCGCATACCGGTTATGGAAGATGAATTAGCTCAGTTTATTATGGAGTGGGAAAAGAACGACTTGTAATTTTCCCCAATATTGTTTGTAATCGCAAAATGTAAAAAATGGCAGTTCCGATAAACGGAGCTGCCATTTTCAGTTTAAACGCTTTCCTGCCCGGATCCGGCGAGACCTTCGCCAGAGTTTTTCATTTTGTAGATTTAAAGTTCTATGAAAAAGCTGTATCCATGAATTTTAAACCCCAGACTCTCGTAAAATTTATGAGCATCCGCTCTCTTTATGTTGCTTGATAAGGCCAATTTATAGCAACCTTTCTGTTTACATCTATCCATTGCATAAATCATCATTTGCCTGCCGATGCCCTTATGTCGATAATCTTCGGCGACGACAACATCTTCCACAAGTCCGGAACACGCGCCCATATGTGCTATATTGTCCAGAATCGCTAAAGAAAAAGTACCGACTATCTTTCTATCCGTAACAGCGACATAAATATCATAATCCGGATAGTTATGTATTTTGTTAAAAATGTCCTTCGCTGCATCCGGACTGATAGAACACTTTTGATCTATTTCAAGTTGTTCATATAACACGAGAATTTGCTTTAAGTCATTTACCTCTGCCCGCCTGATAATCAATATCGCCACACCTGCTTTCACTTTATATATATGAGCTGCGCCGCCGTCATGATTCATATTATCTCTCAGCACAGGCATCGTCAACATTCTCCGCTTTATCTGGAAAATAAAAAGGTTTATTATGTAGATATTCGAGCATATAACCATCAGTTTTGCAAGGAGGATCATTATGGCAGATAAGAAAGACACCTACAAGATTAAACTGTTTCAGGACGAAGTTGCCCGCGGCATACAGGTTATGCACAAGCAGTCTCTTCTTCCAAACGACCGAATGGGCGATATCAGCATAAGAGATGCTGAAACCGGTAATGTCTTCATTTCAATTAAACCCGGCACCTTTCATGTTAAAGATCCTTCCGACTATCATGGCAGCGATATTGCTGTGGTCGATAAAAAGGGAAATCCTCTTACCGATTTAACCCCACCTTCGGACAATCTCTCGATGCATCTTGCAGTATACGATGCAAGGCCGGATATCAATACCGTTATTCATACATTCCCGGTATGGACCAGCCTCATGTCCGAAAGGAAAATGGACATGCCTTTTGTTTTGGCCGAGCAAATGGAAATGTCTATCAACGTCAGTTGTGTAACGGTTGAGCCCTCATTAAACGAGTCCTATTACAAAGAGCTTTTAAAGAAGCTGGGAAATGAAAAATTCGTCTTGCTTTACCGTTATGGCGCGCTATCCGTTGCAGACAATATAGACAACGCAATCAACTATCTTGCATGGATGGAATCTGTCAGCGAGAAATTTGTGCTGGCCTCCATGATCGGTACGCCGCATTTAATAGGTTAAGGAGGATAAAATGGAAAATTATAATATTTATCAGGATTATGACCAAATTCTTTTCAAAGAAGAAGTTGCCGCAGCCACACGAAAGCTTAACATAGACGGATTTTCTCCTTCCGGCGAATCGGGGGACACAAGTGTTCGTGATCCCAAATCAGGATTTATTTATATTTCGGGAAGCCCCGATTGGTGTTTCCAAAAAAACCTCCAAGACGCCAGAGGCTGGGAACGCTTCATAACAGACACAAATGAGACCATCTATGTTCCATGGAGCACTCCGACGATCGAGTGGTATACCCACACGGCTGTTTACAGAAAGCGCCCGGATGTAAACGCTTGTATTCATACGCATGGAGAATGGGCTTCAGTGTTTGCGATTTTAGAGATGGATGTACCGCTTTCTATTATAGGAGAAGGCTTGACGGGGGTTATTCCCTGCGCTAAATATATTTCGGCAGGAACAAAAGAAGTCGGCGAAGTAACGGCAGATGCTTTGATCGATAATCCTTATAACTGCTGTATTATGGGAAATCATGGCGGCGTTGCCGTCGGGAAGACCATGGACGAAGCCTATGCCACCGTAGCGTGGATGGAACAAGCTGCAAAGAAAGCCTTTTATATGCTTTTAGTGCAAGGCGGAGCAAAAGTTGATGCAGCGGCCGTGTTGGAGAAATTGGCAAAGAAAGGCTAAAGGATGAGCGAGAAATATTTAATCGGAGTAGACCTTGGAACAACCGCCATCAAAGCTGCACTTTTTAACAGTAAAGGCAAGAAGGTGGCTGCGCAGGAAAAAGAACATAAACTTTTGACTCCCGTCGCATTGACGGTAGAACAAAGCGCCGACGTTTACTGGGACACGTTTTGCCATTGCGTCAAATCCGTTGTTGCACAAGCAAAAGTCGATAAAAACGATATTGCGGCAATCAGCTTGTCCGCGCAGGGAGAGACCATCGTATTTCTGGATAAAGAGAACAAGCCGCTTCACAATTTTATTGTATGGATGGACACCCGGCCGCAAAAGGAAGCGGAAATTATTAATTCCTGGTTCTCTTCGGACGAAATCCTGCATGTGACAGGCCAGGGGCCGATTACATCCCTTTATCCTGCCTGCAAGGTATTATGGATGAAACGCAATCATCCGGAGATATTCGAAAAAACTGCAAGAATCATGCTTTTAGACGACTATATTTTCTTTCGCATGGGCGGCGTTTTTAACTGCGAAGGATCCAACTGGTGCACTTCCTATATGTTTGATATCAACACCGGAAAATACTGGCCCGAGATGCTGAAAAAACTGGAGGTACGGGAGGAGCAGCTCCCGACTCCTGTAGAAACGGCAACGCCTCTTGGCACCATTCATCCAGCTATAGCAGAGGACTTAGGTTTATCTTCGGATACGCTGATGGTCATGGGAGGATTGGACCAGTCCTGCGGTACGATCGGAGTCGGAAACGTTAAAGCGGGAATTTTTTCCGAAAGTACGGGTGCCGCGCTTGTGATCTGCACCATGACAGATCACATCGTCCTGGACGAGGGAGGTGAACTGCCTTGTTTCTACGGCGTAATCCCCGGTCTTTATATGCTGCATGCAGGTGCAAAGGGCGGAATCATTTACAAATGGTTACGTGATACCCTTTGCAAGGAAGAAATGGAGCTTGCCGCAAAAACGGGGAAAAGCGCCTATAAAATAATGGATGAACTTGCTGCCACAATCCCTGCGGGAAGTGATGGGTTAATCGTCCTCCCCTTCTTTGGCGGAGCAGGTGCTCCTTCCACGGATCAGTATGCAAAAGGGATGATTTACGGTTTAGGCATTCAACATACCAAAGCGCACCTTATCCGCGCGTTCATGGAAGCTACTGCACTGAATATTTACCGAATGGTCGAATACTGCGAAGCGGTAACAGGAAAACCCGTGACAGAAATCCGGTCTCTCGGCGGCGGCGCAAAGGGTTCGTTCTGGTGCCAGTTAAAGGCTGATATGCTTGGAAGGCCGGTTGTGACAATGAAAAATACGCAGGACGCCGCGTGCTTGGGCGCTGCAATCATTGCAGGAGTCGGTGCCGGAATTTTCCCCTCTGTAGAAGAAACGGCTTCTTCTCTTGTTGAAATTGAAAACGTCTATTTGCCGAATCCGGAAAACCGTGCCGCATACGACGAACAAATACGGCAGTATAAAATTCTGGAAGCTTCGCTCAAAGGTAAAACCGAGCAGCTTCAATAAAAAGGTTCGTAGATTATCATTTGCACTGTCTATCGAAAGGATTATATATGAAACCGAAATTAATCGTAATGCTCACAAGGAACGATGTGACGGTTCCGGATGCAAAGGAAATATTTTTGGCGGCAAAAGATTCAGCTGCGACGCACTGGGGTTTTAAAGTGGAAGGTACTACGCCGCCACAAATGGAAGAGTTAGTTCGATGCATGAAAGAGCACGGAAAAAGGGTTCACATAGAATGTCTTGCATTGGACGAAGCCACCTGCCTTAACGCCGCCAGGCAAAGTGCCCGGTACGACGTCCATCACTTGCTTGGCACTGTATATTATGAGAGCGTACAGGAAGTCTGCAAAAAAGCCGGGATCGACTATTCGCCGTTTGCCGGCCTTGATATAGACGCCAGACTCAGAGGCTCGGTTGAAGAAATTGTGGACAAGGCACAAGCCTTAGAAAAAAAGGATATTTTCGGCATTGCCGTTTCAGGATTTCGTTATGTCAGCGGAGATCCGCAATTGCTTTTATCCACGTTGGCGTCTTCGCTTAAAAAACCTTTTATCAGCTCGGGAAGCGTAAGCACTTACGAGCGCCTCGACTTTTTAAAAACTCTCCCGGGACTGTATGGATTTACCATCGGCAGCGCTTTTTTTGAAAATAAATTCGGTCATACTTTTGCTGATCAGATTGACAATGTATGCGCTTATCTTGAAAAGTAAAAAACGTAGCTCGATCAATAATCGATTTATTTTTACACCTCGCTCCCTCTAAATTCATAAAATTAAGCATTGAACTTAAGATAATTAATAAATTTATCAATTATCTTAAGTTTTATATTGACATTATCAATTTATGGTGTATATTTAGCTCATCAAATACGAATAGGCGGTGAACATCATGAAGTACAAAGCTCCGGGCAAATGTCCGGTTTGCGGAGAAAGACTCTCCATCACAAAACTTGGCTGTCCCAAATGCTCAACAGCAATAGAAGGAGATTTCCAACCCTGCGAATTCTGCCGGCTTCCCGAAGAAGATCTCGAATTTGTAAAAGTCTTCATTAAATGCAGAGGTAATATCAAGGATGTCGAAAAAGAACTCGGAATTTCTTACCCTACTGTTCGGGGAAAGTTGGATACCGTGATCAGAAATTTGGGTTTCGAAGTTTCAACAAAAGAAACTCTGCAGGAAAAAGAAATGAAGGAAACAGCAAAAAATGAAATCCTTGACTTGCTGTCAAGAGGCGAACTTACAGCGAAGGAAGCAACGGAACGAATCAAGAACATATAGTACAAAAACATATAATGAATGAGAGGAAATAAAAACATGAATGAGCAACTGAAAATATTGGAAATGATCGAGAGCAAACAAATATCGGCATCGGAAGGTATGGAACTTTTGGAAGCGCTGAAGTCAACCGACGAACCCCAGGAACCTCAGGTTGAGGCACATGCTGTATCTTTTGCGCACAATTACAAATTTCTGAAAATCAAAGTCACCTCCGATAATAAATCTGTCAATGTCAACGTCAACATTCCTATTCGATTGTTGACAACCATCGGCGAGATAGCCAGTAAAGTAACCGCTTATATCCCGGCAGATGCCAAGGCTCAAATGGAATCCAAGGGCGTGGACATTACAGGTATCGATTTTGGCAAAATCATCGAAGAAATCCTGAACGGTACATTAGACGATCCTAATATTGTGGACGTGGAAGCCTGGGACGAAGAGCACAAAGCTACTGTCAAGGTAAGGATATATGTTGAGTAGAGCTATGCAAATTCTATGGTTCGATATACAATTAAAGAACGGCAGGAACTTTCACTTTCCTGTTTCACTTAACATTTTGCAGGAACTGCTGGATTGTGCCCTTGATTTGACAACGTTGGTTTCTTTAGGCACACCTAAAGCATCCCATTTGCATTCTTTGACTCGCACATCCTGCGAACTGATTCGAATGCTTATGCAGTTTACTGCATCCATCACCCGGGATGGACCTTATCATTTAGTTGACGTGGTTGTAGACAATACAAAAGTTGTACTCAAGGTAAATTAGATCCAAGCGAAGCGGAGGAAACATGACAAGAATTATCGTAAAATATTTATCCATCATCCTGGCGATTTCTATCGTCTCAGTGCTGTTTGACACGGTACATATCAGTGGCGCTTTCGCACTACTCCTTATGGGATTGGTTCTTCTTGTTGTCAATTTACTGCTGAAGCCGATTCTGCTGATCATCGCGCTGCCGCTTACAATCCTGACCCTGGGCTTATTCAGTTTTATAATAAATGCCCTAACGATTATGATTGCCGATAGCTTTGTGGCAGGAGTAAATATGGGCGGGTTTTTCAACTCACTTCTGACGGCATTGATCATTGTCATCTTTAATAATCTTTTGATGAACGCAAATCAACGTCAATCGAATCGTCAATAAAAAGCAAAAAACGAAAAACGCGCTGCTTATCGCAGCGCGCTTTTTTATTATCACTTCATAAAATGCTATTTCTTCGGTTTCTTTACACCAGCTGCTTCACTTGCAGTTGTGGATTGAGCTTTAGGTTTTTCGACCACTTTTTTCTTTTTCATGATCTGCTTTGGATTCTTGTCTCCCATTTAGTATCTCTCCTTCTAGCTGTTAGAATTTATCGCAAATGAGCTTTCCCCCACTTTACCACCGCCCACATCTAAAGTCAAATCAACGGCGTTAATAAATCCAATACTATCTAAAAGTTCTTTTGCTGTTGGGCATGTCTGTCCCCAATACCGTTTCGCTGCTATATTTTCCCATCGTTACTGCTTTTTTGCGTTGACATATTCAATGGCTTCCTTGCCCGTTATATGCTCGATATCCATTGCGATAATATAAGATCTTGTACATGTAGCTATTTGCCTATCTTTATCTTCTTTTGGCTGATCTCCCGAATACTTTTCAACTAAAGCATGAAAACCCTCTAGGGCTTCTTCTCCTTCCGCAATCCTTGCCTTTCCAAAAGCAATAGCACTGCGGAAATATATGGTATATTCCTGACTAACGTTTGTATTTTCATCTATTACAGAAAAGCATACCTTGGGATTCTTTGCGATTGCATCGACTTTATGCCCTTCTTTTGCCGAATGAAAGTAGATTTTACCGTTTAGGTATACATAGCTGACAGGAACCGCGTAAGGATAATCGTTATCTCCGATACAAGCAAGGGTTCCACATGTACACCGATTGATGACGGCTAACGTGTCTTCCGATGACAGCAACTGTTTGCTTCTTCTCATTTCTCTAAACATATTCGTTTTCCTCTTTCTTCGAATTCGCAATGTGGTTTCTATAGTATTGTACCATAACGCTCATGATACTTAAAATAGACCCCCTGTAAGTATTTACAGGAGGCCTAAACTTTTATCGCTTTTTTTGATTTAAATTGTACTTTCTTTCATTTCTATTTTGACTGCGCTGTTATCGCTGTAGAGGAGATTAAAGAGTGATGCGGGCACATACGTGGTGCTGTCGATCAGCATCGGCGGCGCGCCAAGGCTGAAATTTTGAGTAAGGCCAATGGCTTGACTGCTCGCTTTAAAAAAACCGTCTTGCCCTATGAAAAGGGTAGTCTTGACGGTGCCGTCATCCAGAAGGACGCTTCGTTCCGTGCCGTTCCACGTAACTCGAAATCCGAGGTTCTCTGCGACGGTGCGCAAGGGGAGCATAAGGAGACCGTCTTGATTCATCAGCTTTTTACCGTTCAGTACAACGGGTTTGCCTTGAATGATAACCGTCGCTGCATTTGCGCCGGCCATAGGAGTATAGATCGCTCTTACGCCCAAACCTTCTTCTTGCCCTACCAGTACAGCTTTTGTTGCACCGGTCTGTCCGGGATAACTCAAAGCGACAATCTCGTACCAAATAAAGAGCTGTGTTCCCACTTGAATGTCATCAATCGAGGCTGTTTCTCCCGGGTTATAGGATGTTAAAGGAACCTCCTTTTGGAAAGCAACGATAAGGTTGCCTTCTTTGTTGAGCGCTCGGACTACACCGTCATTTCTTGAAATAATTTCTCTGACGGTAAAGAGCTCCGCGTGGCTTTGATCGCTTTCCACCTGCGTGACGATTGCAATCGCATGAGACTGAGGTGGTAAGCTTTTTGTCATTGCCAAGCTGTAATAGACAAAGATGTTATCATTGACTTTCAGATCTTCCAGCGATGCCTGAAGTCCCGTCTTGGAATCGATGACAAGAGTATCCTCTGAAATGTTTAAAGCAACATCCATACCGTTTACATTGACAAGCAGCTGATTATTCAAGAGTTGTGCTTTTATAATGGCACTTCCCTTTTGCTGATTGGAAAGATCGGATGGCAGAACTGCCATATCGGATGCTTCCGCGCCCGGTGTACCCGCATACATACTTGCCGGGGTAGCAATGGTTGCCATAGCCAAGATGAAGCTTATGACCAGCGCATGGCGCGATCTCTTCTGAGTTGTTTTCATAAATATACCTCCATGTAGTGTTTTGTTATCCTTAAGACGAAACAGAAAGAAGGAAAGTTCCATAAAAACGCTCAAATTAGATTTGCATGGCAGCCTTGCCGTCACATCGATTAAATTAAACTTCTCACAATCCCGGAGAGTTCTTTTATGGAAGGCATAATGGACTCTTCATCGATATAAGAAAAGGAAAGCCTTAAGGAATTAATCTTGCTTACATGATATATATTGCCGGTATTTAAGAGTAATCCTTTGTTAAGTGCTGCCTTAAAGAGTTTTTCCACCGGAATTTCCTCCAAAAAATCAAGCCAAATATAATACCCTCCGGTGGGGTTGTTCCATTTGGCAATATCTTTAAAATAGAGATTCAATGCCTCGAGCATCGTGTTTTTTCTTCTGAACAAAATCGTTCTGAATTCAAGGAGGAATTCATCGTAAGAGCCATTGCTCAACACTTCGTTCAGGACCATTTGAGACAATGAACTTGCACCGTAATCCAGCTGCATCTTTACATCTCCGAGCCGTTCAATAATGGATTCCGGACCTACGACCCAACCGATTCTAAGACCGGGGGCAAATGATTTGGAAGCTGTGCCAAGGTAGAGCACGGATCCGGTTACATCCATTGCCTTCATGGGTCTAGGCGGCATAAGTCCATGATATAATTCGCAGTACGCATCGTCTTCAATGATTGGAATTGCATTTCTGTTACAGAACTTATACACCTCTTTTCTCCGCTGCTCCGTCATGACGACACCGGTAGGATTATGATGCGTCGGTATGGTGTACAGCAAAGAAGAAATCCCGGATTTCATATTTTCCGCCATATGCCAATACTGCAAGCCTTCGTTATCCATAGTGATTCCTTCGAGCTTCATTCCGGCAGATTGGAAAACCTGCAGCGAATTAATGTAAGACGGAATTTCACAATAAATTTTCGAATCGGGCTTGAGCATACTGATCGATATTAACTGTAGCGACTGGAGAGAACCGGACGTGATCAGAATATTCGAGGCGCTTGCATCGATACCCAAAGATTTTAATCTGCATGACAAAGTTTCTCTTAATTCATCTAAACCCAACGGACCCAAATAATTTAAGTTGCTCATTTTAGATGCAAGAGAGGTGATGGCTTTCGTGACAGATTCTTTGGGGAACAACTTGGGTGACATTTCACCCGTCCCCAGTCTGGTAATTCCTTCTACAAACTCAAGCTTATTGATAATTTGAATGGTCGGAAGGTTTTCCTTAAAGTATCCTGATTTTACGCGACTGCCCCAATTAGCTTCGCTTGAGGAAATCATTAATGACCAGGTGTTGCTTACAATCACGGTTCCCTTGCCAACTTTACCCTGAATGATGCCGTAAGCTTTCAAAATGTCTAAAGCAATCGATATGGTGCTTCTGTTCACTTTGAATTTTTCCGCAAGAATTCTCTCGGGCGGCAGGCTATACCCTACTGCCCAATCACCGTTTGATATCTTTCTGGATATATAATCTACAATTTGACGGGTCAGCGGCTCTTTGGAATTTTTATCCGGGGACCACTCCACTGTAACTACTTTGTTCATCGCCGCGCCTATATGTTGATTTCTCCGGAAGCCAGAGTCACTGCAAAGCCGCCGACTTTTATGATTTCTTTCCCCTCTTGCGATATAATCTGTGTCGCAATTTGGGAGGGTCTCCCCATTTTTTCTCCTTGAATAACATGATTGATCGCATCAGTCTTAACGATGCCGTAATCATATAGATAATAAGTCAGTGCGCCGTTTGACGTCCCTGTAGCCGCTTCTTCGTCGATGTCATATAAAGGGGCGAAATTTCTCGCGTGAATTCTTCCATCCTTTGAATTTAATGTAAAGGCATGAACCCCGACTACATTATATTTTTTAGAAAGCTCCGTAAGCACCTTAAAATCAGGACTGATTTTTTGCAGTTCATCCTCGTTTCGTACAGGCATCATAATATCGACTAATCCGGTTGAAACTTTTTTGGGAAGCAATTCCACATCCGGATATTTATCACACATTCCCTGCCCTTCTGAATCCAGGCCCATGACAGCGTAGAGCTCTTTTATCGGCGCTCCGGATGCAATCGTTTCGAAGATCTCCGGATTACCCATATCCATAAGAATCGAACTGTCATTCACCACAATGGCAAGCTCGCCGGCTAACGTCTGATTTACATAGGTTTTACCGGATTTGATCATTCCTTCCTTAAGCAGGGTATAAAATGAACCGATCGTTGCATGGCCGCATAAATCGACTTCTGCTGCGGGGGTAAAATATCTTACGTTAAATTTCTCATCTCCCATAATTTTAACAAAGGCAGTCTCTGAATATCTGAGTTCCGCTGCCGTTTTAACCATCACTTCGTCGGAAGGAAAATCGGTTCCATCCGGGAGAATAACAACTCCGGCCGGATTTCCTCCGAATAATCTATCCGTAAAAACATCGACAATACTAAATTTCACTTTGCTCACTCCTTCCGATTAAATGAACTCAAAATAGCTTCCTAAGCCTTTTTCTTTTGCTGTTTCATATACTTTCACTGCTGTAACATTGTCTTGAATTCCCATACCTGTCGTGTCAAATATTGTGATTTCGTCCTCGCTTTCCCTTAACGGCTTTTCTCCCGCTAAAAGTTGACCTATTTCGGCATATATATCACTTTCTTTGATTACGCCTGCAATGATTGCATTTCTGGTTTCACCTCTGCTGATGCACTGTGCAATGCTGTCATTTATAATTTTTGCTCCTCTGAATATTTCGGGATCCCATTCATTTTTTCCGGCCATATCGGCACCGACAGCCACAATGTGCATTCCCGGTTTAATCAAGGATTTATCCACTAAATATTTCTTGGAGGGCGTTGTAGATATTGCAATATCCGCACCCCTCATCGTTTCTTCCGGAGTATCGCAAATGATTACTTTTACTTTTGTGTTTTCTTCTATATCCGCTTTATATCGCGGCAGCTCTTCCTTATATTCACTATATACTCTTACTTCGTCTATCTTCATGATCTGGCATAAGCCAATGATCTGCATTCTTGCCTGGCCGCCGGCGCCAAAGACCGCGACAACTTTGGAATTTTTTCTGGCCAGTAATTTCGACGAAATGGCTCCCGCGGCACCTGTTCGGATGCCGGTAATTAAACTGCCGTCCATAACGCAAAGCGGCGCGCCGTTTTTACCATCCAATAACAGAATGGTGCCAATCATCGTAGGAAGGTCGTTACTTTTTCCGTTATCATAAAATCCTGAAGCAATTTTTACCGAAATAATCTCATTTAGTTCATTATAACAAGATTTAATATCAGTTTCCCCGTTATATTCAGGCATCTCCATCGATACGATATCGGGCTGCTGCACTTTTCCCGCATTGTAAGCAATATAGCCCTTCTCCACTGCACCGATAACCTCTTTCATGGATAGCGCTTCTTTTACATCTTTTATGCTGAGTAATAAAGTTTTCATAGAAACCTCCTGCCTCGCAAATAAGCTTGCCAATGCAAGCTTATTCGACGTTGAATTATATGTTATGCAAATTTTTCTTCAATTAAGAATTCTTCAAATTTAGCCAGACTTTCGGGGACTCCTTTACGACCGTATCCCATTCTGAAATACTGGCCATCCATATCGTAAATATCAGACGGCAGGAGCAATACTCCCTTTTTGTCCACAGCGAGTTGGCAGAAATCTTTAACAGGCATGTCGATTAAAAGCTTATGGAATGCAACAGGTCCACACGTGATTGCTTTTTTCTCGAACAAATTCGGATATCTGTCAAAGAACGCATCCACTAACTTTAAATTCTCTCTGATGATGTCCTTATTTTTTTCTAACAGTACATCGCTGTGCCTCAGCGCAACTTTAGATAAGAATTCGGACGGAGCGGAATCGCATATACTCATATAGTGTTTAAACTTGACCACTTTTTCCAGTGTTTCGTGATCTTTTGATACTAACCAGCCCACTCTGAGCCCCGCAAGCCCATATGCTTTAGACATTACGCCTAATGATACACATTTATCATAATGGTCAGCCATCCAATCTCTGTTTTCGCCGTCCAATTCAAGACCTTTATATACTTCGTCCGCAAAGAGGTAAATATCATGTTTTTTGCATATTTCACATAAACGCTTGATGTCGGTATTTGAAAAAGTATATCCAGTCGGATTATTCGGAGAATTGATGGCAATGATTTTAGTATTCGGTTTTATCAATGCTTCCAGCTCATCAAAATCCACCACCCACTTATCTCCGTTGTCTTTTATATGCCACTTGGAGAATTCGCAATTCGGAATGGAGTTTACCACTTCGTATGCGGACTGGTAGTTGGGATACATGGCAATCATATGATCTCCGGGGTTAAGCATTACATTCATATATCCGAAAATAGCCTCTTGCGCACCGTGGAAAACCAGCACGTCCTTTGCCGTCATACCTTTATATAAAGAGGCAATTAATTGTCTCAGTTCGGGATCTCCCCAGGTTTCAGTATATCCCAGCCATTGATTTAAATAGGCTTCCTCGGCGCCGGGCTCCAAAGAAAGCAGTTCCTTCGTTGACATGGACTCGCAATCCGACTGGGTCAACAAATACGGTGCGGTAAATTCATAAAGTCCAAAATAGCATTCAAGTTTAAAATCATTGATTTTCATTTTCCATTCCTCCGTTTTAAAATAATCCCTCGTTCATACGAAGGAGATTATATATTTTCCGGGGCTCACCCCTTTACTGTTTGTCTAGATAATAACATGTTTTTCGCTAGAAAATACAACCAACTCTAAAAAATAAAACCAACCAATTTGACTGCATACGCGTGCAAAAAAGTATCGGGAAATTGGGTGCGGGGGCAACGTTATATAAGATAAATTCATTGAAGCATGGACGAAATTGAGTATCTTAACCATGAAATTTTTGTTATAGTGTCTTAGTAAATATGAAAAAGTAATTAAGACTTATAAAGGGTGATCAAAACGAAAGACAGATTTTATTTATTTGACAATTTAAAGGTATGGATGATTTTCGTTGTAGTAAGCACGCATTACCTTAGAGCTACCGAAGGCTTTTCTGTGCCTACGTTGAGCGGTGCGACCTATCTCATGTTTATATCCTTCGACATGGTAATTTTTTTGTTTATTTCGGGATATTTTTCTAAAGATATAGAAAAGTGCAGAAAAAACTCTTTTAAAAATTTTCTTTTCCCTTATCTCGTTTTGATGATCGTTATGTATGGCGTCCGTTATCTGATTTACGGCCATGCCACGTTGAACATGCTGTTTCCCTCCTTAGCTCTTTGGTATCTGCTTGTCATGTTTTACTATCGCTTCTTTC
>CAZSPZ010000018.1:26073-34772 GCA_964608965.1 uncultured Oscillospiraceae bacterium
TTCTTTCTTCGGGATCTCCTTAAAATCAAATATATTCTTCCGATCAGTTTCGCCGTGTCAATTGCAGCCGGCCTTATTCCGTTTTTAGACGCCCGGCTTGCATTGGGAAGATGTTTTGGTTTTTTACCCTTCTTTCTGCTTGGATATTATTGCAAAGCAGAACATGTCTCAAAAATTCGAAATTTGCCGAAGTGGGGCACAGTGCCCTTATTGATTGCACTTATTTCTTTTTCCGGATTTATGGCATATACAAAAGCATTGCCGCTTGGAACATGGTTTTTTAAATCGTCCTACGAATCAATAGGAATGTCCAACTTCGATGGCATGCTGATTCGCTCCGGGTTATTAATGATCGCGCTGGCATGGATCGTTGTTTTTATCAACCTGGTGCCAAACAAAAAAACATGGTATACCGATATTGGCATGCATACCATGTCTATCTATGCGCTTCATCTTACTGTCAGGCACGTAATTCAAGCCTCAAATACGGACTTTGGAGGGGGAATACTGTCCTATATTGTTCCTTTCATGTTGGTCGCTGCATCCGTTTGGGTATTTTCAAGACCCGTCATATCGAATGCCTATAATAATGTGATGGACAGTCTCTATAAAGCCGTATCCCGGCGAACAGATTCCTGATAGAGATCAGCATAAGTCTTTGAATGCTTGATTAAATCCGCGCAGCCTTGCTATGCCCCAAAGTGAAGTCTCTGACAGATTCATTCTCCACTATTTTGGGGCTTTGATATCGTGTTTTTTCTTTACCGGAATCCAGATTTCGCTTCTGTACTTTGGATTTCCCATGTCCTGTCCTTCGTTCCATAAAATTTCCGGTCCTTCAATCGATTCATACCCTGAAGACGGAAACCACTCTGCATATATTCTGCCCCATACTTTTTGAAGCGTTTCAGGAAAAGGTCCAACCGATTCAAATACTGCCCAGGTACCGGCATCAATGTTCAGTACATCAAATTCCGCTGTTTCATCGCTTGATGTTGCAACTCCGATGTAGTGGTCCACTTCGCCCTTTTCTTCCATTCTTCCTTCAGAAAAATTGGTATCAGCGCTGATAATACCTTTGGGCTCTACGTTTGAAAGAGCTTTTAATCGTTTAATAACATCGGGGGTTAAACGTTCGGTCATTTTGACAATCTCCGGATTGACACCTTCGAAAATAATGGGAACTCTCTTCTTTAACCCTGCCAACTTAAATGATTCTTTTTCTACCATACGATAATTCATTTCACAACCTCCTTTCACGATGAATATTATCAAAGGATATGTTGATCCATCCGACAATCCATGCACAATTTAATCGACTGTCTGCAAATTGCTTAAGGGGAACAATGGTGACGATGGCAGATACAGCCGCACTCTGTGATTTATTTTACCATGAATGATGTATATGCACAAAAAATCTCTTGACATACTCCTTATTATTCCTTATTATTGCTTTACAAGAAATAATAAGGAGGTTTATTATGTTTAAAGATTACTACACCGTGGAGCAAATTTCAACTATGCTCGACATCCATCCAAAGACCATTCAGCGATATATTCGAGAAGGTAAACTTCGTGCAACAAAGATCGGAAAGGGCTGGCGCATCACCGGCCATGATTTGAGTGTTTTCACCGAGAGCGACAATTACCGATCATCCGGCACGGAAAATCAACCGGAGCGCACGATTACAGCTTCGGCGGTTATTGATATTGTTACAGAGGGAAAAGACGATGCGATCCGTATTATGAATACATTGACAGCCTCGCTGAACGCGAAGCCGTCGGAATACGGACAGTCGTCGATGCAATCTCAATATATCGAGCGAGAGAACATGGTTCGCATTACACTTTGGGGTGGGATTCGATTCATGGCAATCATGATGGACACACTTACCGCATTGACAGAGGAAAATAAATCCATGGGCAAGGACAACGAATCAAGATGAATATAAAAAACATATCGGCAAATGGGACTGAAATGGCAATTGTAAATAGTGATGTGATCTGCATTTCAGATGCTCAGTCGGCACTGGATTTGATGATGTCGGTCCACTATGAAACAGGAACTCGCTCCATTGTTATAAACAAAGAAGCGGTAATTGAGGATTTTTTTGTTCTGAAAACAAAAATTGCCGGCGAAATTCTTCAAAAGTTTATTAATTACCAATTTAAACTTGCGATTGTTGGAGACTTCTCAAGTTATGCAAGCAAGTCCCTTAAAGACTTTATATATGAAAGCAATAGAGGCAGGGACATTTTCTTTGTATCTTCAATAGAAGAGGCAGTAGAAAAATTAGGCAAGAGGTAATTTTTTGTCTGCAACGAATTCGCCTACCTTGGCGTATGCTTGAGCGTAAACTCGTAAATACCTGTGCTGGTTTCTTCTGTGCCCCTGATTGCTTCTGTCATCTGATCCAAGCCATTTTTTAAATTGAAGGGAATTGAAAACTTTATTCCGTCAAAATTTTCCGAAAAAAGATTGGCGTAAAGGTAATGGTTACCGCTCATTGTAAATTGAACGCCATCTGACGCTGTATACAGAATCGTGTCAGGCACAATTCTGTCTATTGCGAGTTTCATTTCGTATTGATCCTCGTCGGTACTGATCATATAAGCATTCACACTTACTTCCGTGGGTGAATTTGCAAGCTTCGTGTCTCGCTTCCCGTTGAAGGTGTAGTCCCTGAATTCACACTGCCCGGCGCCGGTCAAAAACTGCTTTTGCTGCGCAAACATTTCCATATCAAATTGAAGCAACGCCTCGCCCGAAGTCGTCCACACGGAGATGTCGCCGTCGCTGTCGGTATCCGTCACCTCTCCCTGGATCGAAAGCGTAAAGCTAAGAGCATCCCGTAGCTTTTCCTTAAATTCTGTCGAAAGTTCCATCGTTTGATTGAAATCCTGAGCGATGATAGCTCGACCCTGCATCAAAGCCATTACCTGACACAGTGCAGTGTAGTCGTGATTTTCCTTTATTTTTTTGACCTGTTCTTCTGCACTTCTCTCCATCCAATCGGAAAATGTCTCAAAATAAGGGTTAAAAGAAGTGTCCATTCCCAACCTGTTGGCCGCTTTCAATACAATAAATGACAGGTTCATTAGCGGCACCAATTTCTTGTTGTCGTTTTTGTAGGTACGAATCAAGCTGTCAACTTTTTTGATCAGCCTTTCCTCTAGTTGCCTCGCATATTCAATGGAATCTTCACTTCCGCCGGTCAGATGAGTTTGCGTGCCGGCTGTAAGCATTTTTATAATCAAATCCTTTTCCGGCTGCATAACCTGACTGATATAGAGACTGACCGGTCGCCGTTCTGATTGAGAAGAGCACGTAAATTCGAAATTCGGCGGAGTCGAAGGTGCGGGAACAGGCGTTTTTAAAAATGCTTGTATTTCCTTAACCGTTTCGCCGTAGTCCTCCGCCGCTTTTTGTGCCAGTTCCTGCAGTTCCGAATCGGAGGTCGACGTGTAAGTGAAGTAGGAAGAAAAATGCTCAATTTCTGCAATCAGAGTATTATCGGAAAACACAGCTTTTGAAAAGTTTAAACTGTCTCCCTCCGAAGTGCCCCCCAGAACACAAGTCAGACCCGATACGAGAGGACCACTTACAGTCAGGTACACAGGGTTAATAAAATACAACCCTTCGGGCTTCAGTATCACTCCCCCGATTTTATTTCCGCATAAGACATCTTGATCGATATCACTTACTAACTGCATCGATATTGTCTCATCATACAGCAGTGCATTCTGTGGGATAATAAGCTTCCATTCGTTTCCGTCCAAGTCGGTGAAGCATAAAATTTTTGCACCTCCGCGTGCTGCTTAATATGGATGATTACTGCATTTTTTCGTAAGTTCTCAAACTCAATGCAATCGCCTGCTCTCTTGTCGCCCTGCCATAATTTGCAGCCTCTTGTGTTGTTGTAGTAGCTTTTGGCATAAAGTTTCCTTGTGCGTCACCTGTTAAGATACCGCTTTTGGACATGTATTTTGTGGCATCCACAGCCCAAGCGGAAATATATTTTTGATCAGGGAAATCCTTCACTCCGATGATGCTATAGTCACCATTCGGCTCAATTGCTTTCATTGCCCGAAAAAGCATCGCCGCACATTGTTCGCGCGTAATGAGTGTTCGCGGTGAAAATGTGGTGGCAGATGTTCCGGAGGTGACACCAAGTGCGTATGCTTTTAGAATTTGCGCATTCGTTGTATCAGAAAAAGGATTGGAAGACGGTGTTGATGCACTCTTGCCTGTCGTCTTTTCGTAGAGCAAAACGGAAAGTTCACAAAACTCCTCCCTGGTAATTGGTCTGGTTAAATCCGCACCCGCTAAGATTGCAGGAATCAGCCCCGCTTCCTCTGCTTTTTGCAACTCGGGCTCCGCCCATGCACTCGCTTTTTCGTAAAAACTGGCTGAGCCTTCGGACACCTCGTTGGAAAAGCTGGAATAAATGTAATCCCATTCGCCGCTGTCTTCACCATAATAGTACTGATAGTAAAGCTGCACCTTAAAGCTGTAGTTTCGGTTTTTTATGTCGATTGTCGCTATATCGCCTTCATCAATAGGATAGACATAGGAGTAAAAGGTATTCGTTTTGCCCGGGACTTGAAAAGATGGCTCTCCGATCAGGTTATCCATATAGCCGCCGTCCGATCTTTCCCAGACACCATCATCGATTTTCGTGAAATACTCGATATTTGTAAATCCATCGGTTGGCCTGACCTCGTCCAAATCAAGAGCGCTTTGCGGCAACTTGATTTCCAGTCGGAAAATAGGTTGCGAACTCGTATGATTTTCATCCCCGGTAATCAGCTCTATATTTTCTATGGAAGGAGCATCCAATGTGCTGGGCACACCTTCGGGCAGAGCTGCAAATGCATTCGCCGGCGCTATGCTGAGAATCAGGGCTAACGTCATTAAAATTGTTACAAGTTTTCGTTTCATTGTTTTTCCTCCAATTTTATTCTACTTAAAATGCTCACTGAGAATGAAAATCACAGTGCCGTAGGTAATTTGACCGTCCTCCTCCGCTATGGGGAAGAAAATAGCGCTTTGATACTTTGAACAATCCGTCTTCTTACCGGAGCTTTCTCCGATAAACATCGCCAGCGGGTCGAACAAATTCACTAAAAAGCTGGTTTTCCCGGAAAACACATCCTCCGCGGCGTCAAGAATTTGAAAGTTTGAGTCGGTAATACGATTCAAAATATTGTATCTTTTCGCCGGTGATTCGCCGATGTACAAGCCGGTTTCTTCCGTTAATGTGCTGCTGACAAACAGGATTGTTCCATCCTTTCGGAATACTGCCACTGGATAGGGGAAATCTTTGATTGTCTGCGAAAACCACCCTTCCGCCTGTATCAACGCCTGAAATCGACGAACCACAATATCCTGTGCATTCTTTTCTTTTCGCAACGCATTCAGCGGTTCAAGTAACTTTTCTTTTATCTTTTTTTCGTTCACTCCACGTGCTCACCTCCCTTGTGCTTGCTTCAATTAAATTATATCGACGCTGTTGGGATTGATATAGTAATCGAATGCTGCATTTCCGTAATCCATGGCTGCATTGCAAACAAAGAGACGCCCAAAAAATATTGGGCGTCTTTGGGGGGATCTTCGTACTATATTACAGAATTTCGGTATTGAGAGGGTGTCATACCTACCTTTGCTTTGAATATTCTGGAGTAATTTCCGTCATAATCCACGCCGCAGCTTGTGAACGCCTGTGCCACGGACAGATTTTTATCGCACAGTCTTTCCTTGATTTTACGTATCTTTACGTCCTGATAATAACCGTATGGCGTCATGCCTGCATTGCTTTTAAAAAGTCTTGTAAAGTGGTATCTGCTCAAATTCACAACGCCTACCAATTCATCTATGTCGAATTCCTGCAGCCAGTTGTTTTCAATGTATTCCTTTGCTTTCACCATTTCTTCTCTGCCATCATAAAGCTTGGAAGTAATAAAGACATGCACGACATAGGCAAGTCGGTCTTGATCGTCATAAATCGGGTAACAAATGATATTTTGATAGCAGCTGTCGAAACATAATTCTCCCGTATCAAAACGTTCGATAATGGCGGAAATAGGCATGTTTAAATTCTGAAAATGTACAATTTCGCCTTGAAATGACCTTGCGATTTGTGCCCTGATTTCCTCGCCCCACTTAGCGATGACAGGATCTTTCAAGACATTGAATTTTCCGACGATATGATCTTTGGATGGTATATGCATCACCCGTAGGCACGCTTCATTCGTTAATACCATCATTCCATCCGGTGCATAAACATGAATCGGATAAGGGAATAGTTCTATCATTTTAGAAAGGATATTTTCATTTGCGCTTAGTGACTGAAACGGAGGAGCCATGCTGCTTTGAACATTGAATTCTCTAATTTTTTTACGCCTTTCGTCTTGAGGTCTGGCGGCATCCTGGGGTATAAGCCACAAATTTCCTTTTTTTATTGCACCGGCTATTCGGGCTTCTGCACAGTACAATGTCACAATTCTGCTGCCAAGTTTCCATTTCTCGCAAACTTCTTTTATTGTCAGATACTCCAGATTAATCCCCGCCCTTCGCTTTAGATTCTTTCGCTAGTATACTGCAAATTCTTGCATAATGCAAAAGATTGCAATGCGGCACACTACGTGCATACAAAGCCAAAATGAAATATATTTATGAAGTGATTTTTTTCTTGTTCTTATTGCTGTACATTAAGGCGTCAAGATGACGCAAGAATTGCTCAATGCTGTTAAAGCTTGAGTTAAAAATATCGATTCCAAAGCTACACGCTAGGTTGTAAGCCTTTCCGGATTTTTCGTTATATTCTGAAAGACGTAAACTAATTCTTTCAGCCATTTTTTCTAAAACTTCACTTGATTCACAATCTATGATGATGATAAATTCATCGCCGCCAAGGCGAGCGACAACATCGGTTTTTCTCAGCAAACTTTTGATCAATTCTATTGTATCTTTTATAGCACAGTCCCCTTCAAAATGTCCGTATTCATCATTTATATGTTTCAATCCGTCAAAATCTAAATATATTGCTCCGAATTTTATATCTATTTTTTGCTTCATCCTTTGCAAAACATAACCGTCAAACGATTCTCTTGTCCATGCACCGGTTAAAATATCCAGATGAACCATTCTTTGTTGCAGAAAAATGTATACGATACTAAGCGAAAATGCTGAGCAGCTCCACATAAGAAGAACACCGTAAAATAAAGTTTGAAACAATCCGCCTATTATGGGAAGAATGCCAAATAAAAAAAGCGGGAAAAACTCCTGTTTTATAATCTTTTTCCTTTGTTTTAAGATCAAAGCTAAACTGTACAACAGATAAAAATATGTGATGACTGATGAAACAATAAAGAACTCGCCTCTATAATAAAAATTCGAGCTGCTGATATAAAATACCCAGCCATAGAATGGTGACAAACACGTGATAACAGCATTGAATGCAACAGGGATCAGCAAGAGAATATTCTTTTTCTTGGATATAACTGTTTGAGGAGCGACCCAGCTATGGATAAAAACATACCAGGAATAAGTCAAAATCGGGGCGGTAATAAATACAGCGATATGCATAAAAACAGAAACCGGAATCAGCCATAACTCAGGACGTCCATTAATCATGCAGGTTATTGTCTCAAATAAAACTTCCAGCAGAATAATCATTGACGTGCTCAGGAATTTTTTGTTCATGATATCCTGTCTGTCAAGGCGTTGATATGCGACGATAAACACTATGCCCAATAAGGCCATAGCTGCAATATTGATATCGATACGCAAGAATACATTCATATAATCATACATTCGCGTCTGTTGCAAAGGCCTCCGAGCCCATTGGTGAGATTGTGACAAAAAGGCGCAAGACCTCTTCTCCGATGTTTATTACTTGCAAGCTTTCCTGTCCGTCAACTTGCATTAACTCGCCCTTGTGCAACGAAGTTTCATTGCCATCCGTGACAACATTGGCACTTCCATCCATGACCTGCAGGAAAAGAGTTGATTCCAAATGCGTATGTCCCGGCAGTATTTCGCCTTTTGCAATGTTAAGAACAAAGGCAATGACATTATCGCTTTTGAAAAGCATCCGCTTGGCGATTTTCCCTTCCGGCTCAAGAAAATAATCATTAAAGATATACTTGTTCATAGATAAACCCTCCTTTTTTTTACGATAAGAACAAATTACAACACTCCGTTTGATACTTATGCTACAACATGCTTTCGTTGATATCATAACATTACTGTCAATTTTTGTATAGTAAATTAGGAGCCATATCCACAGGCTTACGCAACTGAGGATTTTTCGCTCGAAACTGTCAATAAGAAATTTTACTCATTAAGAAAGTACCTTCTCTTAAATCATCGAATGCCTTATTCAGTTCTCCTTTTGTATTCATAACAATAGGGCCTCCCCAAACTATCGGCTCAGCCAAAAGTATTGAACTGATAAACAGCACTTGGGCATTTTGATCTGTTGACCTTATCTCAACATAGTCGCCGGAAGTAAGCTTTACCGCTGTCTTTTCCGTTACGAACTCGCCTCCGATATATGCATCGCCTAAAAGCGTAAACACCATGACCGAGCGCTCGTTTTCTGTATTCAAGACGATCGATGCATTTGGTTTAAGGTGTACATCATAATAATCCAATGGGAGATACTTACTCAAATATCCCTTTCTCCCCTCGTATT
>CAZSPZ010000019.1:0-3364 GCA_964608965.1 uncultured Oscillospiraceae bacterium
TTCAGGTGTGGCTATCCCCCTGATAACCACATCAATCTCTAATCCCAATACCCCTTTTGAACAAAACAAGCTACTCCCCTGTGGCTTGTTTTGTTTTTTGTATAATTGTGATAAAATACTCCTCAATGAAGAACAATCCTTATGTAAAAAACTTAAAGACGGCCGTTTTCGACATAGAAACGATGGGCCTTTTCCCCTCTCACGATATGTTGGTACTCGGCGGCATTTATTCTGTAAGCGAAGACAGGATGTTTCAGTTTTTTTGCGAAGATTCTTCCATGGAACGGGAGACAGTAGCAAACATTATTGCATCGCTTGCCGAATTTGATGTCATCATCACCTATAACGGCGATTCTTTTGATTGGCCTTTTCTTCGCAAACGCGCAGAAAAAAACGGCTGCGCTTATCAATCTGAACTCTTCCATTCTGTTGATTTATACCGATGGCTTAAAACATACTGGCCTCAGGCAAAAAATATGCCAAGCCTCCGGCAGAAAGCTGTGGAAGAGGCTCTCGGTTTTTCCGATCATCGAACAGACGAAGTAAGCGGAAGCGATTGCGTGGACTTGTACAAAAGATATTTACATAGCAAAGATACGGCAGCGAAAGAAGCGCTGTTGCTTCATAATCACGACGACGTGCTTCAATTAAATAAAATCGCAAACTCTCTTACCTTTCTACCCTTTCATAAAATCGCAAGCGAACAAGGGTTTTTCCTAAAAGAGAAGAACAGTAAAATAATAGTCCAAACCGTTTCATTGACGGGAAATGCAATTAATGTCTCTGCGCTCACGCGCAAAGCCCTGCTCCCTATATCGATATACGACGAAGGATACCGCTTGGAATATGACAGTGAGAACGGGAAAATCAACCTTACAATCCTTTGTCGGAAAAGAGATCATTCCTTATTTGTAGATCTTAGAGAATTGCCTGTCAGCATACTTGATTTTTCTCCGCTTCCCGGTTACCATAACGATTTTCTTGTTGTTGCCGAAGACGGAGTGCCTCTTCATAGGGAATTAAACAACCTTGCAGGAGCAATATTAAAAAGTGTTTTTAAGGAGGAACTTCCATTATGACAATGGATTTGAAAAGTATGGCGAGAGCTATAAAATTAAATTCTGTAAAGCTTTCTGCTTCCGGCGAAGGTCATCGCAACCGTGCTTTAAAAAATATCAGCGAGGCTCTTTGGGAAAACAGGGAGCAGATATTCGCCAAAAATCTTAAAGATATATGCGAAGCAGAAAAAAACAACTTGCCCGATGCGCTGTTGAAACGATTGAAATTCGACGAGACCAAGCTTCGAACGGTTTTAAACGGAATAAACGACTTAATTTCTTTGCCGGACCCACTCCATCGCATGATCATGAAACGCGAATTGGACGATGGACTCCTTCTTGAAAAAGTTTCGTGCTCTATCGGCGTAATAGGCGTTATCTTTGAATCCAGGCCGGACGCCCTTGTGCAAATTGCCACATTATGTTTAAAAAGCGGCAATTCCGTCTTGATGAAAGGCGGCAGCGAAACAGCGAACAGCAACAGAATTCTATACGAGATTATCAAAAATGCCGCAATGAAAAGCGATATCGATTCCAGCTTTCTTACGTTATTGGAAAGCAGAGAAGAAATCAGAGACCTGCTTGAATGCGAGGGTTCGATCGATTTGCTCATCCCAAGAGGATCCAACGAATTCGTCTCCTATATCATGAATAACACAAAAATTCCTGTCATGGGACACGCTGCAGGCGTTTGTCATATCTACGTCGATAAAGACGCAAACATGGATATCGCTGTGCCTGTCGTAATAGATTCAAAACTTCAATATGTCGTTGTCTGCAACACCGCAGAAACTTTGCTCCTGCACGAAGACATCGCAGAAGAATTTCTTCCGTTGCTGTTAAGCTCACTGAAAGGTCAATCTCTTGAACTGCGAGGAGATATAAAGACAAGACAAATGATAGATTGTGTTCCGGCAAAAGATTCCGATTTCGGTACAGAGTTTGGGGATAGAATTTTAGCGGTCAAGATTGTAAGCTCTGTACAAGAAGCCATCGACCATATCAATCGCTTTGGCTCAAAACATACAGATGCTATTATCACCGAAAACAAAGAAAGCTCAGACCAATTTCTGGCTTTTGTCGATTCAGCCTCTGTTATGTTGAACTGTTCCACGAGATTTGCGGACGGATATCGCTATGGATTTGGGGCAGAAGTCGGAATTTCGACAGGCAAACTTCATGCCAGAGGACCGGTAGGTCTTGATGGATTGACAACATATAAATATTTGATCCACGGAAGCGGCCAGATTGTCGCTGATTACGCGGAAGGAAGAAAAAAATTCAATTTTAAAGATCTTTAAAAAGTCATAGAACTGAACAACTGTTTGACCATTTGAATGACAAAACAAAAACCGGAGCCGGTTCGGGGATCGCAAGAGGGAATATCCCCGAACCGACACCGGCTTTTTTGTTTGCTTATGGCTTATTCAGCGTAAGCAAGCACTGCGTCTACAGCGCAAACGCCTTTTTGATACACGAAGAGAGGATTGATATCCATTTCTACCAGTGTATTTTTTTGTGCTTTGGCCATTTCACCGACTTTGACAATAATATCGACTAAGGCCTCCACGTCCAACGGAGCAGAACCGCGATAGCCTGTAAGGAGCTTTGCCGATTTGAGCGAAAGTACCATTTCTTCTGCTTCTTTTCTGCTGACCGGTGCCGGGCAGAGCGAAACATCTTTGAAAAGTTCTACAAAGACACCGCCCAGACCACACATTACAGCAGGTCCAAGTTGCGGGTCGTTCTTGACACCGATAATCATTTCAAGGCCCTTGTCCACCATTTTTTGAACAAGAACTCCTTCCACTTTTGCATCAGGACAATGCTTTTTCGCATTGGCAAGAATTTCTTTATAGGCCGTTTCGGCGGTTTTTATGTCGTTTATTCCTAGCTTTACTCCGCCGATATCGGTCTTATGCAAAATATCTGCTGAACAGATCTTTGCAACTAATGGGAAACCCAGCTCATTGACAGCAGCCGATAATTCGGCTTCCGTGTTGACAAGTCTGGATTCGGCGGAGGGTATTCCCCATTCCGCCAATTTTTTCTTACCTTCGTATTCTGAAAGATACGTAAGTTTTTTATCGGATATGCTCTCTTCTGCGGTTCCGCATGCCGGGAGTTTTTCCTCGTAGTTAAATGAAACAAAATCCGCCAAGCTCTTTAGGAGTCTGAATCCATAAGTGCTGGTGGGCAATATAGGTATTCCTGCAGCCCTGAGCATATTTCTGATTTCAGGAGCTCTTGAACATTCCATAAACGGCATCATTAACAACGGTTTTGAATGAGGATCTTGCTTTGCC
>CAZSPZ010000019.1:3374-33697 GCA_964608965.1 uncultured Oscillospiraceae bacterium
ACTCTGTTTGCAGTGCATTTTGAGCCTCGAAGTCCAACCTCCTCTTGAACGTTAAAGCAAAATACGGTATCAGATTCCAAATCGGATTTAATAAGTTCAAGCATCAGCATACAACCGATACGGTCGTCAAGCGCCTTTGCCTTAACCAGCCCTTCGGCTATGTGTAGTGTTACATCGCTGTCCAGCGTCGGATGAGGCGTAAAACTACATACAACCATGTTCACTTGCGGATCGCTCATGACCGTCATAATCAGGTTCGCATAACCTACCGGATCGTGAGCAAGCGTAGCCGTGGTATCCAATGGATTGTTCGGTGTGGAATACGAAGGCAGAAGCGATTTTATTTTTTTGAGCACTTCCGGTTCAAACACCGGATAATTGAGCCCTACCGCATCGCCAAAGTCAGCACATATTGCGGTTTCGCCGCCCGACAGACACATGGCGGCAAGGTTGGGTCCCGCAGGCAATTTGTCTAAAGTGGCAAGCATCTGAGAAGTGGAAAGAAGTTCTTCCATATCCCAAACTCTTATCACGCCGTACTTTTTGAAAATCGCATCAAAGACCTTATCCGCTCCAGATAAACTTCCGGTATGCGAACTGGCAATTTGACTTCCCTTTTCCGACCTGCCGGTCTTTAAAACAACGACAGGCTTTTTCTTTTGGGCTGCTTTTTCAAGAGCGCTTAGGAACAGGGCAGGTTTTTTAATACCTTCTAAGTATAAGGTGACAACGGCAGTGTCGGGATCATCTACAAGAAAGTCAAAATACTCTTCCATGCTTACGACACAGCTGTTTCCTGCGGATATCAAATACGAGTAGTCCATATGTTCCATGTCCACCGCATTAAGACAAACTTGGCCGCTCTGCGAAAGCAAACCGACTTTTCCTATGCGTTCGGATTTATCCACTTCCAGACCAAAGGCATATACTCCGTCAATAAAATTGAGATAGCCTGCGCAGTTTGGTCCCATCAAAAGGATATTCAATTCGTTGCAGAGTTCAACAAGTTCCGTTTGAAGTTTCTTTCCTTCTTCGGTTCCGGTTTCCGCATATCCGCTGGCGTATACAATGACCGAATGACAGCCAACCGCCGCAGTGTCTCTGAGCATCTGCGGAACTAAACCCGCATTGACGCACATGATAACAAGTTCAGGTGCTTCCGGTAAATCTGCTAAACTCTTATAGCAGGGTTTTCCGTATAATTCATCCTTTTTGGGGTTAATAAAATATACTTTTTTAGGCTCTTCCGTGTACAAAAGGTTTGTGCACGTACTTCTGGAAAAGCCGGCCCTGTCCGATGCGCCGATCACGGCAATCACGTTAGGCTTTAATAGATTTACTATACTCATATTCTATCCCTTTTGAGCCTCGCCAATGGCGAACCCTTCGCTGTAAGCCTTTAGGTTTAACGAATTGTCGATTTTCTTTTTTGAAAAATAATTTTCTATTCCGTTTGCCATTTCGTCCTTCGTAAACAGTCTTGTAGCGCCTGCAAATGCTCCCAGTACGATCAGGTTGACGGCTCTTGGATTGTTCAGTTTGACAGCAATGTCATTTGCCTCAATATTCACAACATGAACATCAGTTCTTTCAACTTTTGCTTTGATGATTGAAGTATTGACAATAATGGTTCCGCCTGATTTCACATCGTTTTCGAACTTCTTTAATGAAGGTTCGTTCATCGCGATTAAAACGTCGATCTTTTTTACATAGGGACTTGCAATTGCTTCTTTGCTTATTTTAATGGTGCAATTTGCGGTTCCTCCACGCATTTCGGAGCCGTACGAAGGAATCCAGGTAACTTCGTTTTCTGCAAGCATAGCACAATTTGCTAATATCAGACCCATGGTCAGAACACCTTGTCCGCCAAAGCCCGCACAGATAATTCCTGTCATCGTCTAGTCCTCCTTCCTCTCTTTTATAACACCCAGCTTAAATTCTTCGGCAACAACATCCTTCAACCGTTTATAAGACGGAACGGGTTCCATATGCCAATTCGTGGGACAGGGAGAAAGAACTTCGACAAAGGAATAGCCTTTGCCGGCCAACTGATTGTCAAATGCCTTACCTATCGCTTCTTTTGTTTTTGCAATTTGAGCAGCATCTGTCAAAGAGCATCTTGCAACGTAAGCAACAGGCATCTGTGCCACAAGTTCCGCTAATTTAAAAGGTTGTCCGGTGACTTTCGTATTTCTTCCGTATACGCTTGTAGCCGTTTTCTGACCTTCCAACGTCGTTGGGGCCATCTGGCCGCCGGTCATGCCGAAAACGCCGTTGTTGACGAATATGGCCGTCGTATTTTCATTTCTGTAGGCTGCGTAAAGGGATTCAGAAAGGCCGATTGCTGCGGCATCTCCGTCTCCTTGATAAGTAAATACTACCGCGTCGGGTCTTGCTCTTCTTACACCGCTGGCAACCGCAGGAGCCCTGCCGTGCTGCGCTTGAATGCTGTCACAAGTTAAAGTTGTACCCATAAAGCAGGAACATCCGACGGCATAAACCTGAATTGCCTTATCCTGGACGCCTCTTTCTTCCAAAACCTGTGCGATTATTTTTCCGATAAGCCCGTGGCCACAGCCCGGACAAAATCTATTTTGACCTGACATCAATTTGGGTGTCGTTAAATTCTTTGCCATCTTTTACACACTCGCTTCCTTTCCCTCCAGCACATTTTTAATGTAGGAGATAAAATCTTCGGTGTCGGGAATCGACTTGCCTGCAGCATAATTGTAAACTGCAACTCTTCCGTTTACTGCAAGACGAACATCTTCCACCATTTGACCCAAAGCCGACATTTCTACCGAGACGATGCCTTTCAGTCCGGTCGGCAGATTTTCAAAAGCCTTGACGGGATAAGGATAAAGAGAGATGGGTCTGATCATTCCGACTTTGATTCCTTGCTTTCTGGCTACATTGATTGCCTCTTTGCAAGTTCTGGACATGATTCCGTAAGCGCAAAATATAAGTTCCGCATCTTCTGTCATGTAGGATTCCCACAATTGCTCTTTCTTTTCGATTTCGGCATACTTATTTCTTAAGTTGTCATCGTAATCTTTCGGGGTGGCAAAAGCATAATAGCATCTTGATGTATGTTGCTTTTGTTCTCCCTCTGCTCTTCCTTTGATTGCCCAGGAAAACTGATCGGGATCATGCTCCTTAAGCTCGGGAAGTACGATGGGTTCCATCATTTGTCCGAGTGCGCCGTCATATAATAATATGGCAGGATTTCTATACTGTTCTGCTTTATCGTAAGCTAAACCGACAAGATCCACCGCTTCCTGAACTGAGGCGGGAGCAAAAACGAGGCAGTGATAGTCGCCATGGGCGCCGTTTTTTACAACTTGCCAATAATCGCTTTGGCCCGGGGTGATCTCTCCCAGTCCGTTACCGTAGCGCGACACATCTACAATAAGTGCGGGGAGTTCTGCTGAAACGATATAACCGATACCTTCTTGCAAAAGGTCAAATCCGGGACCGGAAGAGCTGGACATTACCCGAAGGCCGCATGCCGCCGCTCCGTATACCATGGAAATGCCGGAAAGTTCTGATTCGCTTTGCACAAAAGAGCCGCCGACTTCGTCCAGTCTCCAGGACATGTATTCCACTATTTCGCTTTGGGGTGTTATGGGGTAACCGCTGAAAAATCTACAACCTGCACGGATTGCAGCTTCTGAAACAGCGTCGTTTCCTTTCATTAATGTTCTCAAAACCGATACCTCCTATTCTTCGAATAATTCAAATACGCAGTCGGGACATACTCTGTAGCATATTCCGCATTTTATACAGAGATTTTCGTCCGACACTACTGCGGCATAGCCGCTCTCGTTAAACTCTTCTCCGAATTTAAGAGCCTTTTTCGGACATTGGTCGATACAAAAGCCGCAAGCTTTGCATCTATTTTTGTGAATAACAAGCTTTTTCAAAATCCATCCTCCTTTAAGTGTCGCCATCAAAATCCGAGTCTGTCTGAATTTTGGGCTCGTACAGCTTTTTCACTACACTTCGCCGCTGCAACTTAAAACATCTGCCTTACTTTATGCGAAAAATATAGTTGCCAAATGCTGTTATGTTGTCTATAATGACATTATGTCATTATTATGATATTGATCATAGCGTATGTCAAGTCTATTTTATCTGGGAGAACTAATATTATGGAGCAAAATAACGCCACACTGAAATCACTGGATCGGGCCCTTGAACTTATTGATGTTCTTGAAAAAAAAGGAAAACCTTTAAGCGTCGCTGAATTGGGAAAGATTTTAAAAGTCAACAGAACCACCCTTTATGCTACGCTCAACACGTTTGTCGCCAGAGATTATCTTGAAAAAGATCCTTCTACCGGATTCTATAGTATCGGACTTCGTCCGGTCGAAATAGGCCTTGGTTACAGAAGAAAGTATCCTTTTATTCAGCTGATGGACGCTCAAGCCCTCCTTCTTTCCGCAAAATGGAATTTGCAGGTGAACATAGGAGTTTTTAAAGCTCCGGATAAAGTGATTGTTTTATCCACACATACCCCCGGAGGAGCGCCGGGCACCTCCTATCTATTTTTTCCTGCCAATGTCAATTTCCCTGTCTATGCGAGCAGCCTTGGAAAAGTGTTTTTGTGCGAAATGGAAGGCGAAGAGCTGGCAGCAGCTCTGGATAAAATTGAACTGCGTCCGCTTACAAGTAAAACATATACAAATAAAACCGCCCTCACCCAGCATCTTAAAGAACTGAAGGAAAGCGGATTTTGTTACGAAGATAATGAATTTATGGAAAACGTACGTTGCCTTGGCGTTGGGATCAAGGATCATACCAAACATGTGGTTGCGGGCATGAGCATCGTCCTTACCCCATTTATTACCGACGAGCAGCGAGGAAACATATTATCGGACCTTGCTTCGGTAAAAAGTCTTGTGTCTTACAATTTAGGCTATAACAACTACTGAAATTTACTATAGATTGCTGTCTTCGTCAGAAAAAAGCATTTTGCCTGACGCCCATTCTTTATGCTGCCCTTCTCGCTTTGCCTTGCGGACAGCTTTTTCTTTTTGTGTTTTTGTAAGCCGGTTGACCAAGCCGACAAGGATAACGATCAGCATCAACTTTCCAAAAGTCTTTGCACATTTAGATGTTCTCTGATGTTTCATACCCTTCTCCTTTTTAATCCAACCCAAATTTTACATAATATACATATTTTGATTATACAGGAATCAGTTGGTATTGGCAATTCCCACCCGGTTATTATGTTTCTTGCTTTGAGAGCCTAACCCAAAACAGCCTTGCAAAGAAGCAGCAAACAAGAACGCACCCGGCGAATATCAAATCGCAAAGCGGTAGGGAAATACTGCCGAATTTATATAGTCCGATCGGTATATCCGCTATGCCGTGTAACAATATGGCCAGAGGAAATAAATAATTTCTGTGCGTGCGCGCACCGATAAAAACAATAACCGACAAAGCTACATGGCCACTTAATGCAATAATTCTCTCTCCCACCCAAAGCAAACTCATCTTTACGCCGAAGCCGGCAGGAGTATGCAACAGCAGTCCGATTACACCGCTTAATAAAAGTTCCAGCCCACCGTGACCTATTCCGTAGCCTATGGCTGAAGTTCGTTCCTTATATTCGGGCATCACCTGCTTAAAAGCATAATATCTTCCTGTTTCTTCGAATATTCCGGCCATGGAACAACCGAACGCAACATATAAAATGGGGTTTTTTATAATTTTCGCAATGGACTCTTCCGCAAAAGTCGAAAGAAAAACATAAAAAACATTTTCGGATAAAATTGCAAATACAAAAAAACTGGCAGCTCCTACTATTACAGGGCGAAAAGCCCTGGTTGTTCGCTTCCACAAGTATAAAACACAAAAAACAATAAACGTAAGCAAAGTGCTTGCTATCATCAAAGAAAAATTCAATGAAAACAATACAAAAACCCCCCGATATAATCCGGATGCTATTAAAGTATTATCATATTAGGGGAGCATTATCAAGGAGTAAATTTTAGAAAGCCGATGGCTGTGGCGAACTTTTCGATAGGCCAGCCGGGAAAGAACCATGACGCTGATACCTGTGGCATAAAATTGTTCTCTAACACTTATTATTGGATCGAAAAACGTACCTGTATCGTTAATTTGACTGCATTCGTATTCCAGCAGGTTTCCTTCAAAAGCAATAGGATAATTCAAAATTTGCATCATATCGTCCGGAAGGTATTTATAACTGGGTTTATCGGTTTGAACAGGCACTTTCATGCAATTCAGCATATCCAGAACAAATTCGACACAAGTATAAGCTTTATATGTGTAAAAGCCTTTAAAAATAGGAAAAAACAGAACAGAGTAAAGATTATACAGATACTTTTCATCTTTCATAATCTGATTTAAACGCATTTTCCCCAGTTCATATTGCTCCCGGGAAACCGGAATTTTGTAAATCCGGATATCGACACAATCTACCTTGTTGAGCGAAAAGCGTTCGGGATACTCTTTAACCAAGCCCGCATTGATGGGGATATTGTTTTTGCGGCGCCCGAAAGAATATAACTTGGAAAGGTTTTTATCGAAAGAAATGGAAGCGTGATTAAAACTAGCGCCGGAAACAAAGCGTATCATTCTTCCGAATCTTGAAGGTGTTTTAGAAAGCACCAGGTATATATATTGTGAATTTGTGTAATCGTTCTCCATCGGGTGTTTTGAGTTCCTTGTCTGTAAGTTTTGTGAAAATACTATAATAGCGATTTTCTGCTAAAGTTTTACATTCTCTAAATTATATCATAAAATATGCGACTATTCTCATTTTTTAAAAAACCGCGCATTATAGCTTATTCTCACCCACATGCGCCGATATATAACGTGTTTTGTATCTTGAGCCGTCAATATAACAGCCATATTTTAATCTCGCACAATCCACACGCATCGTAAACTGTCCGATTAATCCGATCATTCTTTGCAGGGACTTTGTGCCGAATGTGGATAATACAAGAGAAAATCTTCCATTATGTTCTTTACAATTTTTCGATTATATTATATACTACTCTTCGCGTTGGTACATATGCGCCAGTAGCTCAACGGATAGAGTGCCTGACTACGAATCAGTAGGCTGGAGGTTCGAATCCTCTCTGGCGCACCACCACAGACATCCCTTTTGGGATGTTTTTTTTTATGCTATAATGGCGGCGTTATAGCACAGGAGGTTTTATATATGGAAAAGACAAATGTCATGCGCATCTTGGACAAGAGCAAAATAACCTATATACCCCACACGTATGAAAGCAACGGCGCAATCAGTGGGCAGGAAGTTGCGGCAGCCCTGGGGAGGCCTCCGGAACAGATATTTAAAACGCTTGTTACCGCAGGAAAATCCGGGCAGCATTTCGTATTTATCATTCCTTCCGTCGGTGAATTGAATTTAAAGAGTGCAGCGGAATGTGTCGGCGAAAAATCCATAGAGATGATTAAATCCAAAGACCTGCTCCCTCTTACCGGCTACATTCACGGAGGCTGCAGTCCCATAGGCATGAAGAAATTCTTTACCACGACCATCGACTCATCGGCAGAAAACCTTTCGACGATTATAATAAGTGCCGGCAAAATCGGACTTCAGGTAGAAATCAGCCTTAAAGAACTCCAAAAAGTACTCCAATATTCAATTTACCCTCTAATATGATTCCTTTTATCAACCGCGGCTACAATAGGCGGAATTACTACCAGTTGCAGTAAAATTCCCGGCCAGGCAGTTAAAAACGCACTCGAAATGAATATGGGCAAACTGAACGGCATGCCAGCCATACCGTAAAACATAGACGCAGCCAGACCCCATACGATACGTCCCCCCAACATGGAGCCGATTAGCGCATACATAATTCTCAAGTTACTCTTTTTTAAAATACTGTATAAAATTCCGGCAAGCAACCCATAGGCCATCAATTCAAAGGCCATGACAGTGGCAATAGGAAAAAGCGGAGGCATGCCAAGCAGTAGGCTGCGAAGCAGCGGCGTTACAACGCCCACTGCCATGCCCCACCAGGGACCGCAAATAAACCCACAGAGCAGCACTGGAATATGCATAGGTAAAAGCATGTTTCCAAATTGCTGAATTTGTCCGGTTAAAAAAGGCAATACTAAACCTAAAGCAAGAAAAAATGCTGACAGCACCATTTTCTGGACTGAATTTTCTTTCATAAATACTTCCTCCAAAACATAAAAATACCACAAAGAACAGATTCCTTTCTGGAATCTCTTATACCTTCGTGGTATCGCTGTTTTTTAGAATAGCTGATTTCTTTTACCTTGTCAACACAGAGACTTCATCTGATCAAGAACTCCCTTTATCATATTATTCGTGGAGAGGTCACCAACGCCTACCACAATATTGTCGCATAGATTCATGGGAATCAACAGCTTTCTGGCTTTGCTTTGTCCCACAGCAACTGCCATTGCGGGTGAAATCTCGCCGAAGAGAGAATCTGCAATGACAATTCCTATCGGCCCGACGACGATATCAGCGTTTTTGCAGTTTACAATCACTGCGTTTTCTCCGGTTGCGCTGTTATTCGCTCCGGCCTTCAACATGGTTGCCGAAGCGATGCTGTTTGTGCCCACGGCTATGATATCCACATCCAGGCCCGATTTTCTGATCCCTTCAATCAACTGTTTTCCCAAGCCGCCGCCTTGACCGTCAATGACCAAAATTAATGGCTTATTCATTTTTTTCCTCCAACGTAAACAACCAGGAGCAACTGCACGACGAATCTGTCAAATCAGGGTAACAACTTACACATTCACACCGAATGCGATCATCAATAACTTCTGCAAATCCGCTATATTCTATGATGCCGATGCTTTTACACGGATGCATAGGCATTCCCTTTAGAATCCTCGCATGCTGGACTCTGCAGTCATATATTTTATATTTTAAAGTATTTCCAACAATCTCGTAAGAATCTTTGTTCATGTTCGCATACATGCGCAAATTTAGCGCTCTTTTTAATCCTTCCAGCCCTGCCCTATCCGGCAATTCAAGAAATTCTTTTGCTCTTTTGGCTTCGATCTTCGTAAAACGGACCCATGCCGCAGCGTCGTGCTTGAGTGCTTCTTCCAGTCCGTATTCATTTTCGACGGACTGAAACCACACGCCGTCCATGGCAAGCCAATTCTTGGAACAATTTTCTATCAGCGTATAAAGTTGTTCTCGGGTCATATCTTTCCATGACTCATTCATACTTTTTCTCCCCTTCTGGCATAATAAAAGATATATTGTTGTATGACACCTGCAAATCCCGCATAAAGTTCTACAGGAAAATTTCCCGAATAATGTTCCCGAATCACTCTTTCAATCCATACGTCTATCGGAAATGCTTCTAAACGATGAAACCCAAAGAGCATCACGCAACGAGCCACCTTTGGTCCCACACCAGGAACTTCAAGCAAGGATTCCATCAACTCTGAATCCGGCAGTTCATAAGGATTCAAAGAAGCAATAGTTTTCAAATTTAATTGACCGGAGGCAACGACCTTGGCCGCGCCGCGTATATAAGGCAAGCGATAACCCAAAGAGCAATTGCAGAAATCCTGCTCCTTTAATCCTGCCAAAACTTCTGCGGAAGGGAAAGCGCGCAATCCCGAATCGTTGATCTCTTCGCCGAATTCAAGACATAGTGCTTCGACACAATGTCTGATGGCCGGAATGTTTTTTCGTTGAGAGATGATAAAAGTGATCAACATTTCCCAGGGGTCTTGTCGCAGGATTCTAATTCCCTTGCCAAACTCGACAGCCTTTTTAAGGAAAACATCCTCCGACGGAACTGCCTCTCTCCAAATCGAATAGTCGCTTCCCATATCGAAATAATCGTACCAAATATCATGGAATTCTGTTTCGGTGCATTCGAATTGATATTCCGACGGACCGGACTCGTTTATAACCAAGGATCGGCCAAAGGCTAAAATTCGCCAAACATCGGGAGCGATTTCCTGCAGGCGAAAAACTTGCCCGCTTTCTGCAATCTTTCTTATATCAAACTCTGATGTCTTTATTGTGAACACCTTGCGCCTCCATACTTCCTCGCATTTTATCATCTTGTCAAGGGGCACGCAATAGCATATAATACCTCCATATTATTACAAATAAGCCTACGGAGGTATACCATGGCAAACATACTTATCAGCCCGGGAAAATATGTACAGGGTTTAGGCGAAATCAGGAATCTATACGCCTATACGAAACCTCTTGGACAACATCCCCTTGCCCTTATTACACCTTCCGGCCGAAAAAGAATCGGCAAGCTTGCGGAGGAAAGCTTCCATATCGCAAACACAAAACTGATTTTCGAAGATTTCAACGGAGAATGCAGCGAAAGCGAAATAAACCGCGTTGTGAATACAATACAGTCAAAAAAGTGTGACGTCATCATTGGAATCGGTGGAGGGAAAACGCTCGATACAGCAAAAGCTGCCGCATTTTATGCTAAAATTCCTGTCATTGTATGTCCTACCATTGCATCAACCGATGCGCCATGCAGCGCTCTTTCAGTCATCTATACGGACAAGGGAGCGTTTGAAAAATATTTATTCTTCCCTTCGAATCCCAATGTTGTTGTCCTGGACACCGACGTCATTTCCAAATCCCCCCTTCGCCTTACCGTTTCGGGAATGGGAGACGCCCTGGCCACTTTTTTTGAAGCCAGAGCATGCAAAACCAAAGGAGCATCAACCGCGGCCGGCGGTTTATGCACACAGGCCGCCTATGCGCTCGCGCGTTTGTGTTACGATACTTTGATGCAGGAAGGATTGAAAGCTAAGTTGGCAATCGAAGCCGGTGTCTGCACAAAATCCGTTGAGAACATCATCGAAGCCAACACGCTGCTTTCCGGCCTCGGATTTGAAAGCTGCGGACTTGCCGCAGCCCACGCCATTCATAACGGCTTAACAGTTCTAAAAGAATGTCACTCCCAATATCACGGCGAAAAAGTCGCGTTCGGGACGATCGCTCAACTTGTTATGGAAAACGCACCATCCAAAGAAATTGAAGACGTCATCCGGTTTTGCATCTCGATAGGTCTTCCTGTATCCCTGGGACAGCTTGGAGTAAAAACCGTTTCAGAAAAAAAGATTATGTCGGTGGCCATTGCTGCGTGTGCAGAGGGTGAAACCATTTACAACATGCCGTTTGAAATTAACCCGGAAATCGTATATTCTGCAATTCTTGCGGCGGATTCTATGGGCAAATATTATTTGAAAGAAAAATAAAGGTGGTAGAAATTATGAAAGCATACTGTGATATGACAAAAGAAGACCTTCTGCAAGAATCATCTGCCCTATGGGCGAGGTATCATGAATTTATGAGCATGAACCTTACGCTGAACATGGCCAGAGGAAAGCCCGGCGAGGATCAGTTGGCATTGGCAATGCCTATGCTTGACACTCTTCATTCGACGAGCGACTGCAGAGATTCCAAAGGCGTGGATTGTCGCAATTACGGCGAACTGGCAGGGTCTGCGGATGCACGCAAGCTCTTTGGCGAATGCATGGGTATCACGGCAGAAGAAACGATTGTCATAGGCTCTTCTTCCCTCTCTTTCATGTACGATTGTATGGCAAGAGCAATGTTGACGGGCGTTCTTGGAAGCGAAAAGCCTTGGAGCAAGTACGACAAAGTAAAGTTTATATGCCCGGTTCCGGGCTATGATCGCCACTTTACCATATGTGAATTTTTAGGCATCGAAATGATTCCAGTAACCCTTACCGAATGGGGCCCGGATATGGACGCCATTCAAACCCTTATCCAAGACGAAACAGTAAAAGGAATTTGGTGTGTTCCCAAATACACAAACCCGTACGGCGGTTGTTACAGCGATGAGGCAGTTCGTGCTTTAGCAAATCTTAAACCAAAAGCAAAAGACTTTCGCATCTTCTGGGATAATGCGTATGGTATGCATTACATATATAAAGATGTACCGGTGCTCAACATGCTCCAGGAATGCAAAAAAGCAGGAAATCCCGATATGGTCTATATGTTTGGATCCACATCAAAAATCACGTTTCCCGGTGCAGGTGTCGGATATTTTGGGGCTTCCAAAGCGAACATAGCCTTTACAGAAAAACAATTATCTGCGCAAAGTATCAGCTGGGATAAGATGAACATGCTCAGGCATGTGCGCTTTTTTAAAGACCTCAACGGAATATTGGCCATCATGGACGCCCAGGCAAACTTACTCAGACCAAAATTTGATGCTGTACTGAACATATTGGACGAACAATTGTCTGAGCGCGGCGCCGGAACATGGGTGCGACCGGATGGCGGATATTTTATCACATTTATTGCAAATGCAGGTTGTGCAAAGCGCATCAATTTGTTGTGCAAAGAAGCGGGGGTCATCATGACAAGCCCAGGCGCCACACATCCTTATCATAATGATCCTGAAGATTCATTCCTGCGCATCGCACCCTCTTATCCCCCTGTAGCGGAACTGAAAATCGCAATGAATGTATTCTGCACGGCTGCCCGCATTGCCACGATAGAGAAACTGCTTGGAGAACAATAGTTTACCTGCAGTCCTTTGATTTTCCTATTGCATGAACACCCTTTCCGTGATAAACTTCGATATTATATTTTTGTCACGGAAAGTTTTTTTATTTTTACGACTGGTATTGCACAACATTTTAACGAAAGAGGTAAACATTATGAGTAAAGTTATCATCCCTAAAAAATATCGCGCTGCACTGGGTTCCTATGATACCCAAAAAGCTATAGGTATGATCCATATTCTGTTCGAAGAAAAACTGTGCGATACTCTTAATCTTAAGCGGGTTTCAGCCCCGCTTTTCCTGGAAGCTTCCACCGGACTTAACGATGACCTAAATGGCGTAGAGCGTCCCGTCACCTTTGATATTAAAGATATCGGAGCGGAAGCTCAAGTTGTTCATTCTCTTGCAAAATGGAAGCGTCAAGCTCTCCACGATTATGATTTTCATGTGGGCAAAGGTATTTATACCGACATGAATGCCATTCGCAGAGACGAAGAATTGGACAATCTTCATTCGGTTTATGTGGATCAGTGGGATTGGGAAAAAGTAATTCGTAAAGAGGATAGAAATATTGATTATTTAAAGGAAACCGTCACCGGTATAGTGAATGCAATCTGCGACACGGAAGACACGCTGCGCGCAATTTTCCCCCAGCTCGACGTACTGCCTCCCAAAGACCGCAATGTAAGCTTTATCACTACGCAAGAGTTGGAAGATAAATACCCGGACAAAACGCCTAAAGAAAGAGAAGATGCTTACACAAGAGAACATCGCACCACATTCCTTATGCAGATCGGAGGAAAGCTGAAAAGCGGCAAACCCCACGACGGGCGTGCACCGGACTACGATGATTGGGAATTGAACGGAGATATTCTCTTTCACAACGCTGTCCTGGACTCAACGATAGAAATTTCAAGTATGGGTATCAGAGTCAGTCCTGAATCGCTGGACAAACAGCTTACGCTTGCGGGTTGCAACCACAGAAGAGAATTTCCATTCCACAAAGCCTTGCTTGCCGGAGAGCTTCCGTATACAATAGGTGGTGGTATTGGTCAAAGCAGATTATGTATGCTCCTGCTTGGCAGCGCTCATGTGGGCGAAGTACAGTCTGCGGTATGGGACAAGGCAACAAAAGAAGCTTGCAGAGCTGCCGGGATATTTATTTTATAGAAACGGATAAAAGGAACATGCACACTATCAACTCCGAAAATATAAAGGGCCTCAATTTACTGGGACTTCGCATCATCGCAATGGTAGCCATGTTGAGCGACCATGTGTGGATTACGATCGTGGACGGCAATAATTGGCTTACCTATTTAGGAAGGCTGGCCTTTCCTCTTTTCGCATTTCTGTTGGTAGAAGGGTTTTATCACACATCAAACCGAGCCAAGTATTTGGGAAGATTGTTTTTATTTGCGATTATCTCGGAAGTACCTTTTAATCTGATGCACAACGGAACGATTTCCTATTCGCTCCATCAAAATGTGCTTTGGACGCTTATTGTAGGCCTTCTGGTGATGATGTCCATCGAAATTTTCAAGAAAAAAATCGATAATGTAGTAGTGACAGGCGTTGTTACGGTCATGATGACTTACGCAGGTTATTACATCGCATCAAACACTCTGATAGATTATTTAGGCTTTGGAATATTGACTATCGTATTGTTTTATACTTGTCATAATCTTCGCTATGCGTGGATCGGCCAGTTGGCAGGCTTGATTTATATCAATGCCGTTATGATGCACAGCACCACGATTCCATTGACTCTGTTTGATGCGACTTACGAATTTCCGGTGCAGGCTTTTGCGGTTTTTTCATTGTTGATCATATGGAAATACAACGGAACCAGAGGTCGTTATAACAATGTGCTGCAATACGGCTCCTATTTCTTTTATCCCGTTCATATGACTATATTAGGCTTACTTGCCTTAAACAATTTCCAAATAACTTTTTAACTTCAGGTAAAGAGGAATTTACGTCTTTGTATACATAAATTCCTCTTTACAAGTTCACCTCGCTATGCTAATATATTTTTTGTTGAGACCTGCGGTAATGGCGGAATCGGCAGACGCGCACGGTTGAGGGCCGTGTGAGTAACATCGTGGAGGTTCAAGTCCTCTTTACCGCACCACTCATAAAAACTTCGGCTTTTGCCGGAGTTTTTTATTTAAGAAATTAAGAGGACGCGAACCGGGGGGTTCGAGATAGCCGCTTAGCGAATTTGATCTGTTTCAACAAGATGCTTTTTTCATGAAGAATCAAATTTCACTATCCTGCTTAATAATGATATAATTCTTTTAATAAATTTTGAGGAGGTATATTATGTCGGACAAAACAAAACGTCCCAAATCACCCGCCTATTCTAAAAAATCCCCTGTCAAAAGCACAACGCGCAACAGTTCGTTAAAGAGAAGCGGCAAACCATCTGCAGGAAACAAGAATCACTCTTCCCTCTTTTCCAAACTATTAAACTTCTTTAAACTTTAATGAAGCTAAAATAAACTTTTCGGAGGATCTTTGAAATGAATTATAACGCACAGGAATACCCTTTCTCTTCCCGGCGCAGCCTTGTCTATGCTCAAAAAGGAATGGTTTGCACCTCTCAACCGTTGGCGGCCTTTGCCGGCTTGGAGATTCTTAAAAAAGGAGGCAATGCCATCGATGCCGCAGTAGCCGCCGCAACTTGTTTAACTGTGGTTGAGCCAACCTCCAACGGGATCGGCAGCGATGCATTTGCTCTTATATGGATTGAAAAAGAAAAAAAACTTTACGGACTGAATGCCAGCGGAAAAGCGCCTATGGCAATCGATCCGCAATACATCAGAGATTTGGGTTACAAAGAAATGCCTGTCACCGGCTGGCACACGGTCATGGTACCCGGCGCTCCCTCGGCCTGGGCGGAAATGTCGCAGAAATTTGGCAATTTGCCGATGACTGTTACTTTCGCACCGGCTATTGAATATGCAGAAAAAGGTTATCCGCTGTCTCCTGTTATCAGCAGACTTTGGGAAAAAGAATATGCACGCCTTTCCAAAGAAAAAGAAGACGCCCGAGTCCAGGCGCACAGCGATTCTTTCGAAGAGCTTTTCAGAGTGTTTATGCCCAAAGGAAGAGCGCCCAAACCCGGCGAGATATGGAAATCCTCTGATCATGCCCGTACGCTGAAAGTGATTGCAGAAACAAAGGCGGAAGCTTTTTATCGAGGCGAATTTGCACAAAAGATCGAAGAGTATGCAAAAAGAACCGGCGGATGCATTCGGAGAAGTGATTTGGAAAACTATCAATGCAGTTGGGTGGAACCGATTAACGTTGATTACAAAGGATACAATGTATGGGAAATTCCTCCCAACGGAGACGGCATTATCGTCCTTATGGCGTTAAATATTTTAAAAGGATTCTCCTTTAAAGCAGACGAGTTTGGAACCGCAGCTACACTCCACAAGCAAATGGAAGCAATTAAACTGGCTTATGCCGACGGAAATCGATATGTGGCTGATCCTGATTTTATGAAAGTATCTGTAGAGGATCTTCTGTCTCCTTCTTACGCAGAACAGCGACGAGCTCTGATCGGCGAAAAAGCAGTGGCCCCCGAACCCGGAAAACCAAACAGAGGAGGAACTGTATACCTCTGCACTGCCGATAACGAAGGGAACATGGTTTCTTATATACAAAGTAATTATTGGAATTTCGGATCCGGTCTGGTAGTACCGGGAACCGGAATCTCGCTTCAAAATCGCGGAACAAACTTTTCTTTAGACGCAGACAGCGAAAACTGCATCGCACCGGGAAAGAAGGCGTTCCATACGATTATCCCCGGCTTCCTGACAAAAGGAAGCGAAGCAGTCGGACCCTTTGGTGTGATGGGCGGCTTTATGCAACCCCAGGGACAAATGCAAGTGCTTTGCAATGTTCTGGATTTTGGCATGAACCCGCAGTCGGCTTTGGATGCACCGCGCTTTCAGTGGACGGAAGGAATGAAATACGAAATGGAAGATGATTTTTCTCCGGAAGTAATACAGGCACTGCGAGAAAAGGGCCATGACATCGAATTGTTTAAAGATCGAATGAGTTTTGGCAGAGGACAAATTATCTGGAAAACCGACGAAGGAGTGCTGGCAGGAGCAACAGAGCCAAGAGCTGACGGTACGGTTGCGGCCTGGTAGAAAGGACAATATGAACATCGTCAAAGTGGCATTATGCCAGAGCAAAATTACAAATTATAAAGAAGACACGCTTGCCGGAGCGATTTATATGATCAATCAAGCGGCAGCAGCCGGGGCAAAAATGGCGATACTTCCGGAAATGTTTACAACGCCCTATACTAATTCGTCCATGAAAGCCAACAGAGAACCCCTATATGGTCCAACATCTGAAGCCCTTTCAAACTGCGCCGCCAAGAACGGCATTTACTTGGTCGGAGGTTCTTTTCCGGAAGAAAGAGAAGGGAAACTTTTTAATACTTGCATGGTGTTCGATCCAAACGGAAATCATATCGCTACCCACAGAAAAGCTCATTTATTCGATATCGATGTAAAAGGCAAAGTTTCTTTTAAAGAATCAAGCCTCTTTACGGCGGGAGATGATGTGTGCGTAGTTGATACAAAACTGGGAAAAATCGGCGTTGGAATTTGTTTTGATTTGCGCTTTCCCGAATACTTTCGGAAATTAGTCCTTGCCGGATGTAAAATCATTGCGGTTCCGGCAAGTTTTGCCTATGCTACAGGCGAAGCGCACTGGATATTATCGTTGAGAATGCGAGCAGTGGATAATCAATGCTACATGCTGGGCGTATCTCCCTCGATAAACAGAGAACTCCCCTATCTTGCTTTCGGTCACAGCGCTGCGGTGGATCCATGGGGAAATGTTCTGGGAGAATTAAAAGAAGAAACAGGCACTTTAAGCACAGAAATTGATTTGGATTATGTAGACAAGATTCGAGAAGAATTCCCTCTTCTGCGCGCTCGAAGGCCGGAGCTTTACATTTAGGTTGTTTTTGAAATAAGCAAGGCCAGAGCCAGCATGTCGGCGGCGCCCCCGGGGCTGATATTTCTTTTTATGCACTCTTCGTCCATGACAGAGAGTGCATTTTTTCTTTCCGAAGCCGGCAATGAAAGAATGCGCGCCGCCTCTTTATGAACATAAGTCAGCGCTTCCCTGCCCCCTCGGTAAAGTAAATTTGTGTCCTCTATCGTTTCCATGATTTTCAAGAGCGCATAAAGTGCGTCTCCTCCACTTTCGTTTAAAGCGGCAGCACCTTTTCTTGCGGTTAAAAACCCGCAGAGACCCTCACCTAAAGCGCCGGAGACATTATATTTCGCACGGACCGATTCGCCGTGGCTCTCATCGCAAACAGATGGTATCGAGGATTTTTCACGTACTAATTCACTGCAGCGCAAAAATATATCGCCCCCTCTTACCAAATATCCAGCCAAGGCACCTAAGTATATCCCCATGGCGAAAATAGCCCCTTTATGCGTATTTATCCCTCCGGTTTCTTTTAGCATCACCTTTTCGGCCAAAATTCCCGCACTTTGAAGAGACTGGATACATTGATCGCTTTCCGCCCCATAACGCAGACAATCGGCGAAATATGGTCTTAAAACAGCAGCACTGCGGCAGAGCATATCGAGATTCATATCTTTGTGAGCTCCGTTGTTGACGGAATCGACCAAGCCTGGCTTAGGTGAGAGAATTGCTTCCTCCAGTAAAGCATCCACGGCAGCTTTTGAAATTCTTTCGATGGCAAAATCCAAAAGTAGTGATTGCGTAGCCGCTTTTACCGCATCCAATCCGTGTGCTCTGTTTCTTGAACACAGCGTAACCGGTCCGCCGCACACCAAACAAGTCCGCATTGTATTGCGGGAAATTTTTTCTCCCGAACACTTTATGACATCTATATCGAACAATCTGCCTACAGGGCAACAATTTTCTATTTCTACTGCCGCTTCTTTTATTATTTCTGCTGTTTGATCAAAAACAAACAATGCTTCCGGGCCTGTTTTTTCATTCAATACAGCCTTATATAGCAATGTCGCGTCAATATTTTTTTCTATTTTTTTTATTGCTTCCCGGAATGCCATTTCGATAAGCGGAGTACTTTTGATTTCGCCGGCAATATTCATAGAGAAACTGAGCACAGGCCGATGATACTTTTTTATAAGATCCTCTTGCGCCGCAGCTCTTTTTTCTCTGGCATATAATACTTCTTCCAGCGTAATCTTTTCTATTTTCATATGGTTACCTTTTTTGAAAGAGCCGCATGCGTTTAGCGCTTGCGGCTCTTTATGAAATTGATTATTCGTCCTCGTCAATCTCTTTAATGACATCGATTACCGTATTGTCTCTGTACATTACGACACCCACAATTTTATCTTTATATTTTATGGGATCCGGCTTGCCTACGATAGATTCCGCACGCTTTTGAAGCTGCTCGATCGTGTAAAGATGAAAACCCGCCGCTTTTAATTTTTCCGCGACATCCGGACGGTTAGGATGAACCGCCACACCTTGATCTGTAACGACGACATCCACCGTTGAACCCGGTGTAACAATCGTATTTACCCGTTCCACAATGGAAGGTATACGACCTCTCGTCAGGGGTGCGACGACAACAGAAAGGCTTGCGCCATCCGCAGTGTCGGGGTGACCGCCAATCGCTCCTCGTATTACGCCGTCTGAGCCTGTAAGCACATTGACGTTAAACTGCGTGTCGATCTCCAGTGCCGAAAGCACCACAAAATCGAGTTGATCCACTGCAGAAGAATGCAAAAAGCTGGCATAATAACAAGCGTCTATCTGCTGATGAAAGTGATTTTTTTTAAGGGATTCAGCTGCATCCAAGTCGAAAGATTGAACGTCTAAAACTCTTTCAATCAAACCTTCTTCGTGCATTTGTGCGATTTGACCAGTAATTCCCCCCAGCGCAAATCTGCATTTCAAACCTTCGTCCAGCATCATTTGACGAATAAAGCGAGCCGTGGCAAGAGATGCGCCTCCGCTGCCCATCTGCATGGAGAATCCGTCATAAAGATAGCCGGAAGCTTTGATCACGCCGGCAGCAGTTTTTGCGATAAGAAGTTCCTTTGGATTTTTTGTAAACCGCGTTGCTCCGCTCATGATGCCCTTGGGGTCTCCGATGTTATCGGTCATCACGATGTAATCCACATTGGATTGCGGAATTGCATAAGGAGCGTTCGGGAATTTGACCAAGTTGTTCGTCAATATGATTACTTTTTTTGCATGCGCGGCATCCGGTCTGGCATAGCCCAAACTTCCACAGGATATGGAGTCGTCATCGTCCCTGCTGTAACCGTTTGCATTTCCGTAAGGGTCGCAGGAAGGTGCGCCAAGGAACGCCACATCGATAGCAAGTTCTTCGCTTTCGATCGCTGCGCCTCTTCCGCCGTGAGATCTGAACACCACAGGAAAATCCATCAATCCTCTGGAGATACGTTCTGCCAACTCGCCTCTTAGTCCGCTGGTCTCAATATGTGTAATGACGCCGTTTTTTATATGCTCTATCAACGGTGCATGCACACCTGATAATGAACTTGCTGCCAATGTAAGGTTTTTAAACCCCATTTCAGCAAGCTTGCCCACAACAAGATTGACCACGTTGTCGCCGTTTCGAAAATGATGGTGAAAAGATATTGTCATCCCATCCTTAAGGCCCGAAAGTTTTATAGCTTCTTCCAGGCTTTCAACTACTTTATTTTCAGAAAAAGAGCGGTCTTTGAATATGTTCTTTTTCCTTTCGTTAGAGCCTGAAAATGCACCGTGGTGACTGATTTCGTCGATATGAGGGATGTTTTTTATAATGCTTTTCATATCTTCCATGTTTACACCTCCTCCACGTCAACGATATCGCTGACCTGCGCTAAATCGAGCATTCTTTGAGCGCGGATAACAACAGGTTTATCTATCATTTTGCCGTTTAAACTGGCCACGCCGCTTCCCCTGGCATTGGCCTCTCGTATTGCCTCCATGATAGCTTGTGCTTTGGCAAGATCTTTTTCGCTTGGCATAAAAATTTTGTGCAATGGTTCGATTTGCCTTGGATTAATGACGGATTTACCGTCAAAACCCAGCTTTTTAATGAGCGTGGCCTCTTCTATAAAGCCTTCCTCGTTATTGACGTCCGAATACACCGTATCCAGTGCGTCGATACCGGCAGAACGGGCAGCATTTAAGAGCATGCTTCGGGCAAAGAGAAGTTCGATGCCGTCGCTTCTTGTGGTTTTTAAATCTGTTACGTAATCTTCCGCGCCTAAGGCAATTCCAATCAAACGCTGACTTGCATGAGCGATTTCCTTTGCGTTGAGAACGCCGTTGGCGCTCTCGATCGCCGCCATCATTCCTGTGGTTCCCACCGGAATGCCTGCTTCTTTTTCAATGCGCTCAATTTCTCTTTCACAATCGATCACGTCCTGAGCGCTGTCTGTTTTAGGCAGACGAACCACATGCACACCTGCTCTGACAATCGCTTCGAGGTCTTTAATGCCAAGTCCGCTGTTTAAGTCGTTAATTCTGACGACAATTTCTTTTTTTCCGAACTTCAGAGTGGAAAGAGCTTGGTAAATCAGAAAGCGCGCTGCATCTTTTTCCGTGATTGCAACAGAATCTTCCAAGTCGAACATAATGCTGTCGGCCGCATAGATATACGCGTCTCTAATCATTCCGGGGTTATTGCCCGGAACAAACATCATGCTTCTTCTTAAGCGTTTACGCTCCATTACTTTGCCCCCCAAACATAATCTTCGCTTTTCGCGGCTCTGTAAGCTGCAGCGTTTACTCTGGCTCGAACAGTGCAGTCCAATGCGCCTTTGTCGACAGCATCTACTGCCGCGTCTGTAATTCCAAGATCAGACAGTGTTTGTCGAATCACTGATTCTATCTGACGGCCAAACTGCTGCATTACACTGCTGGATAAACTAAGGACTATTCCCCCTTGATCTTTTGGGTCTATGGTTATCATGATGTCATTGGATTCCATAGTTCCGGCTATGCCGGTTGTAACAATTTTCATGATACGCCTCCGTACAATTCGTTACATCTTTTTTTCTAAACGCTTGCGTATTGCGCTGATAAATTCTGCGGTATTGACACAAGTGGGTGTACCTTCTTCGACAAGGCCAATAAGGTCTTTCGTCATAATGCCTTCATTTAATGTATCAAAGCATGCTTCTTCCAGCTTTTCCGCAAATTTGCACAGTTCGGGAAGATTATCCATATCGCCTCTTTTGTGAAGAGCTCCGCTCCATGCAAATATGGTAGCCATTGGATTGGTGGAGGTTTTTTCGCCGTTTAAGTATTTATAGTAATGCTGTGTTACTGTTCCATGAGCTGCTTCGTATTCAAAATGGCCGTCCGGACTGCAAAGCACGGAAGTCATCATGGCAAGGGAGCCGAAAGCTGTAGAGACCATATCGCTCATGACGTCGCCGTCATAATTCTTGCATGCCCAAATATATCCTCCTTCACTTCTGATGACCCTTGCTACCGCATCGTCGATCAGCGTATAGAAATAAGATATCCCTGCTTCCTCGAATTTAGCTTTATAATCTGCCTCGAATATTTCCTGGAAAATTTCTTTAAAAGTCTGATCATATTTCTTGCTGATCGTATCTTTTGCAGAAAACCAAAGATCTTGCTTTGTGTTCAAAGCATATTGGAAGCAGGAATGTGCAAAGGATTTTATCGAACTGTCCTTATTGAACATTGCCTGGAGCACTCCGGGACATTCAAAATCATAAATTGTCTCTCTGAATGTAGCGCCGTTATCTCCTGTAAACAGCAGCTCGGCTTTTCCCGTTTCGGGCACTCTGTATTCTGTGCCTTTATATACATCGCCATACGCATGACGAGCAATGGTGATCGGTTTTTTCCAATTTTTCACAACAGGCTTAATAGATTCTACTGTAATGGGCGCTCTGAATACCGTCCCATCCATTATAGCACGAATGGTTCCGTTTGGACTTTTCCACATCTCGTGCAAGTCGTACTCTTCCATTCTTTGTGCATTGGGAGTGATCGTCGCACATTTTACGCCTACACCGTACTTTTTAATTGCGTTGGCTGCATCGTGCGTAATCTGATCTCTTGTTTCATCTCTTTTTTTGAGGCCTAAATCATAATATTCGCATTTCAGATCCACAAACGGCAGCAGCAGTTCATCTTTTATTTCCTGCCAAATAATTCTGGTCATTTCATCTCCGTCCATCTCTACCAACGGAGTGGTCATTTTTATCTTTTCCATAATATCCTCCAAAATGTTTTCTCTATTTGCTGTTCATCGCCGCATAATAATTCATTAAACAGCCTTCCAATATAATTGTTTTCTCATCTTCTGTAAGACCTTTGATGTAAAGGGTGATATCCGAAACATCGCCATTTTGACGGATGACTTTGGCCGGCAAGGTTTCAATACCTTTTTCGACTGCTTTTCGAACGCCGGGAACAAATACCATGTCGCCCTCTTCGTAATTGAATTCGACATCGCGATCCATGGTGAAAGGCAGAATGCCCCAGTTGACACAGTTGCTGCGATATCTCTTTGTGGCATATTCGTAACAGATGTTGGCAAAGCCTCCAAGAACTTTCTGGCACGATGCAGCTTGCTCTCTTGCCGAACCGTCTCCCGGTTTGTTGGCAAATATAGCGGAACCAAACTGCGTATTTTTCATCAATTCTTCTGCATTTCCCACCTTGGCTAATGCATTTTTAATGTGTTCTGGGTTTTTATTTTCTCTTCTTTCGATTTCCACAGAAGCAATTGCTTTGCTCTTGCCTACATATTCCGGACAACGTCTGGACAACGTAAATTCAGCAAGACGAAGAGGATTGCTTCGGTAAGAAGAAGTTTCTCCGGAGGGAATTAATTCGTCTGTCGTAGTAACAGGGTCGTGAATGACAGCAGCCAGCTCTAAAAGTATATTTTCTGTAAGAGCATACATCTTAGGCCAATCTGTAATATTGGGTCCTAATATTAATTCCGTCTCGGGTTGCGCTTTACCATAACCGTAATATAGTCTATTCTCGTAAACCTTCTTGTCAAAATGATATGGGTGTGGCTCATAATCGTATTCGATATCTGTTGCCGCAGTGATTCTGCCGCCATTGGCAGCTGTAGCAGCGATCGACCTTGCATCCATCAAAGCAACGCCGGCCAGTTGTCCTTCTCCCGGCTTTGATCCTTCTCTATTCGCAAAGTTTCTTGTCGTATGACGAATGGAAAATCCGTTGTTGGAGGGAACATCCCCTGCGCCAAAGCAAGGACCGCAGAAAGAGGGCTTTATGATGGCACCGGAAGCCAGAAGGTCTGCCGATGCGCCAATTTTCGTGAGTTCTAAACTGACAGGAACGCTCGTCGGATATACTGACAACGAAAAATATCCGTTGCCTGTGCTCTTATCCTTTAGAATAGCGGCAGCTTCGTCTATATTGTCGAATAATCCGCCGCTGCAACCGGCAATGATTCCCTGATCCGCATAAACGCCATCCGCCTTAATTTTAGGAGTCAGTTGCAATTTGGCTTTCTTAAATTGTCCGGCAGCTTCTTTTTCGATACCTTCGAGGATTTCTTTTGCATTTTTCTGGAATTCATGAATCGTGTAGGCTTTAGAGGGATGGAAAGGCAATGCGATCATTGATTCCACTTTATCTAAATCTATTACAATCATGCTGTCGTAATAAGCCCCTTCTCCCGGTTTAAGCACTTTAAAATGCTCTGATCTTCCATGCGCGTCGTAATGACCTTTTACAACATCATCTGTTTCCCAAATTGAAGACAGACAAGTAGTCTCCGTGGTCATGACATCCACGCCGTTTCTGAAATCTATGGGAAGGCCCGCAAGGCCGGGACCTACAAATTCTAATACTTTATTATTTACAAATCCGTTTTCGAATGTTTCTTTAACAAGTGCGATAGCAACATCGTGCGGACCGATTCCTTTTTTTGGTTTACCTTTCAAGTATACAAGAACCACTTGCGGAAGGTTTGTGTCCCACGTATTGTTGAGCAGCTGTTTAACAAGTTCCGGACCGCCTTCTCCGACACCCATTGTTCCCAAAGCGCCGTATCTGGTATGGCTGTCAGATCCCAAAATCATTCCGCCGCAAGTTGTCATCTCTTCCCTGACATAGGAATGTATAACACTTTGGTTTGCGGGAACGAAAATTCCGCCATATTTTTTTGCCGCAGAAAGGCCGAATACATGGTCGTCTTCATTTATAGTTCCGCCTACAGCACAAAGGCTGTTATGGCAATTTGTCATAGCATAGGGCATGGGGAATTCTTTAAGACCCGATGCTCTGGCTGTCTGCACAATCCCTACATAGGTAATGTCGTGAGACGCCATTGAATCGAAAGTTATTTGAAGTTTCTGCTCGTCCTTGGATTTATTATGGGCCTGCAAAATTCTATAAGCGATGGTTTGTTTCCTGGCTTCCTCTTTCGGAGTAGAGCCCGCTTCCTTCGGTTCTCCGTTAACAAGGAAGACTCCGTCCTTGTATAGTTGAATCATTTTTCTTTCCTCCCAGTATATGATTGTTAAAAAGCTGTCGAATGATATCGACAGCCCTACTATAGCATACAATTTAAAGATTGTATACAATAACTGCATACAATCTTTAAATTTTTTATGAAATTTTTTATGATTTACTTTAGTTTATTTCTTTTATTAACTGCTTGTTGATCTCTACGATTTTTTCGATTTTACTGTCGTCAAAATCAAATTTTGAGGTGTGAATAGCCGGATAGTCTTTTCCGAAACTGCAATAATATATCGCACCCTTCGTTTGCTTCAAATAGTAGCCAAAATCTTCCGATCCTCTCCTTGCAACAGGGGTTTCATAAATTTTGTACTTTAAGGTTTTGCATGCTTTTTTGATTTTATCTACGGATTCCTTGTGATTTCTTGTTTCGGGGAATTCATCCCTATATTCAAATTCACACAACAAACCTTCTTCTTTTGCGTAACGGGTTGCGGCCTCTTCGAGGTTTTTTTGAAGATCGTTCATCTCCTCTTCTATGCCTCCCCTTATCGTAAGGAGTAATTTACCCTTACTGGCCATCACGCCAAAAGCTTCTTTTTCGCCGACATCCATCTGAACAACTGTCGCCAGCACGTAATCTTTGTAATAGGGCTTGTTGACAAGCGACCTTGTATCCAATGCGACTTTAGATAACGCAAAGATAGGGTTGCGGCCGTTTTCGGGGTTCGCAGCGTGAGCGGGGCTTCCTGTCATCGTAATAATCATGCCTTTGGACGCACATTGAATGACCCCCTCTTTTACAACAATGGTATCATCCGGATAATATGTCCCGTGTCCGTGAACCGCATAAATTTCATTGATCTTGTTTTCAGTGATGAAATCCAAACAGGACTTGGCACCCGTTCCGTTCTCTTCTGCCGGTTGAAACAAGAAATACACATCCCTGTCTGCGCCTTCCTGATTCACTTCCAGAGCAAGTGCAGCAAGGCTTGCCACATGGCCGTCGTGCCCGCACTTATGGCCGATACCGCTTTTAATGGACCGGTAAGGCGCATCCAAATCGTCTTCCACCATAATGGCGTCACAATCTGCACGAAATGCAATATTGGGATTTCCTTTCGTCTTGGAAATGTAGACAGCGTAAATATAATGTCCTTTGTCCACAATCTTTAATTTGGTGTTTCTTTTTAAAAATTTCACTATTCTGTCAAATGTCGGTCGTTCCCGGTTGGAAAGATCCGGATTCATGTGAATTTCATGGCGAAGCTCTATGGCCTTCTCCAAATTCTTCTTATCCATTTTTCTCCTTTGAATACGTACCTGAATATGCGCAATTACAGTTTTAACAACCCGTTATATACTTCTACAACTTTTTCGATAAGAGTATCGTCAAAATCAAAACCGGAAGTATGAATCATCGGACGATCTTCACCGTAACTCATAAAGAACATCGCTCCTTTTGCCAATTTGGTAAAATGTCCGAAATCCTCGGAGCCTCTCAGTGCGTTGGGAATTTCATAAACGGGAAGGCCCAAATCCTTAGCGACTTTTCTTATTTTTTCATTGCTTTCCGGGTGGGAAATGGTCTCGGGGAATGCGTCGCAATAAGAAAATTCACATTTTAATCCGTATTCATCCGCATTCTTTCTCGCTTCCGCTTCCAATTTAGCCTGCAGATCATCCATTTCGCTTTCGATTGCTCCGCGTATGGTCATCAAGAGCTTGCCTTTGCTTGCCGCAACACCAAAAGCTTCTTTTTCGCCCACATCGATTTGAACAATAGTCGCCAGGACCAAACCTTTATAGTTTTGCGGAGCCGATATTTGAGCCGAAGCCAACGCTGTCTTTGCTATGGCGAAAGAAGGATTTTTCCCGTTTTCCGGTTCGCTCGCATGGGCGGGAGATCCGGTCATCGTGATTGTCATTCCCTTGGACGCACAGCATAAAAGGCCATCTCTGATGATGATTGTATAATGTTCTTTCATTGGTTCGCTGTGGAATGCAAAGATTTCGGGTATGTTGTTGTCTGTAATAAAATCTACGCAAGTGGCAGCGCCTGAACCGTTTTCTTCCGCCGGCTGGAACAGAAAATATACGTCTCTGTCCGCACCGTTTTCATCGATTTCCATGGCAAAAGCGCACATGGTGGCAGTATGTCCGTCGTGTCCGCATTTATGCCCGATTCCGTCGTATACGGATTTGTACGGTTGATCGATAGCGTCGTGGACTTTAATGGCATCGTTGTCGCTTCTAAAAGCCATAGCGGGCTTTTTAGGATTCGCGCAGCGATAAACAGCATAGACATAATGACCTTTGTCAACAACTTCTATATTCCTTGTATTTTCTTTTAAAAATTTGATGACCCGCTCCAAAGTAGGGCGTTCTTCGTTCGAAAGATTGGGATATTTATGAAGTTCATGTCTGAATTCAATTGCTTTTTCTATGTTCTTCTTGTTCATCATTAGCCTCCTGTAAATGAATGATGTCTTTGGGTCATTACTTTTTATAAACTACTTTCCCGCCCACCATCGTCATGACAGGGAGAATATCTTTGATTTTCATGGGATCAACGGTAAAAATATCCGAATCCAGCACAACTATATCAGCATAGAAGCCAGGCTTAATTCTACCTTTTCGATCTTCTTTGAATTCCATGTATGCGCTTTCCACCGTATAACTGTCGATGGCACTCTGCACATCCACACATTCCTGAGGATTAAATCCGCCTTCGGGTTTTCCCGTCAAATCTTTACGTGTGACAGCGCAGTATACATTGGGGAACGGATTTGAATTTTCTACAGGGCAATCCGTGCCATAAGATGCGTGGATTCCTAAATCCAAAGCTGTCTTCATCGCATAGGAGGTAGAAGATAATTCTTTTCCGCAGCGGCTCTCCACAGCGTGTAAATCGCATTGAAGGAAAATCGGCTGATAGGCGATAAGGATGTCGGATTTTTTTATGCGCTCAAGGAGCGGCATATCTGTTATTTGACAATGAATCAGACAGTGGCGAAGATCGTTTACACCATTTTTCATGGTTTTTTCGTAAGCAGCCACTGTTTTTTCAATCGCATCATCACCGATTACGTGGGTGACGACCTGAAGGCCGTGGGCAGCTGCGTAATCCACCATTTCCTGTTGTTTCGCATCATCGGTTGTCTCCACGCCGTAGTTGCCGGGGTCGTCAAGATATTCATGCCGCATCGTTGCGGTGCGTGCGCCAAGAGATCCGTCTTTAAACATTTTCAAGGGTCCAACAGAAAGCCAGTCGTCGAAAGACACTTCCTTATATTCGGGACTTTCGATATATTTTTTTAAATCTGCCATCGTGGGGCAGCCTACTTGTGAGTGGTATCTCAACAGGGCTTTGCCTTCTTCGTATATGGAGCGAACCATCTTATAAGCCAGTTCCCGGTCCGCTATAATGGTTCCCACATCATTGGACTGAACGGATGTGATACCGTGCGCCACGGCATATTCCATCGCTTTGATCAGTGCCAGTTTTCTTTGTTCCATGGTGAGAGGAGGAATAATCATACGGGCTGCAAATGCAGCGTTTTCGCAAAGGTATCCGTTGGGAGTGCCGTCTTCTTCGAGAATGACATCGCCGCCTTCGACTTTATTGTTTTCTTTGTTTAGTCCCAACATTTCAAGAGCTTTTGTATTAGCTGCCGATGAATGGCCGCAAATGCGAGACATAACGACGGGAATATCTGTCGCGATTTTGTCTAAATCGTGTCGATTCGGAAGTCTCCTGAATCCCGGGTCAAAATTGTCCTGATTCCAAGATTGGGAATACATTCCGCATTTTGTCATTTCCGGATTTGCTTTTCGAAACGCTATACATTTTTCCACCATAGCCTCTACGGATTTGCAATCGCTCACATCCACATTCATCATGGATTCTCCTAAGTAAGCTAAATGCAAATGTGAATCGTTAAAACCCGGAATAACCGTCTTGCCTTCGCAATCCGACTTTTCTGCATCCGGGGCTAATGCTAAAATTTCTTCGTTTGTTCCTACGGCTTTGATAATACCGTCTTCGACAAGCACAGCTTCCTTAAAATTGTCTCTGTCTACATATACTTTTCCGTTGTACAATACTGTTTTCATGATTTTCTCCTTTATGCTTCAATTACAAGTGCTTTAAATATTTCAGTACAAGGTTCTATAAGATCATCGTCGAAATCAAAATGCGAGGTATGCAGATCCGGTTTTCCTTCGCCCATACCCATAAAGAACGCGGCGCCTTTTGTAAGTTTGGTAAAGTGTCCATAGTCTTCCGAGCCGCGCAGCGCTTCGGGCATTTCCATGGTGACGTACCCCATTTCTCGTGCCACTTTTCGAAGCTTTTCGTTGCTTTCAGGATGAGATATCGTTTCAGGAAAAGCATCACAATATGAGAATTCACATTCAAGCTGATAGTCCTTTGCATTCTTCCTTGCTTCTTGTTCCAATTTCGCTTGAAGCTCATCCATTTCCGATTCGATGGCGCCTCTGATTGTCATCAATAATTTTCCTTTACTTGCGGCGACACCAAACGCTTCTTGTTCCCCCACATCAATTTGTACAATGGTCGCCATCACAAGCCCTTTAAAGTTTTCCGGGGCAGATATGCTCTGTGATGCCAGCGCTGTTTTAGCAATGGCAAAAGAGGGATTTTTTCCGTTTTCAGGCTCGCTCGCATGGGCGGGAGATCCTTTCATGGTAATGGTCATGCCTTTGGATGCGCAGTTCATAAGGCCGTCTCTTAAAGTCAAAGAGTTTTTAGGTGCGCCGGGGTGACAATGGAAGGCAAATATTTCAGAAATATTGTTGTCTGTGATAAAGTCAACGCATGTAGCTGCACCCGAACCGTTTTCTTCTGCCGGTTGAATCAGAAAATACACGTCCCTATCAGCTCCGGTCTGATCGATTTCCATGGCAAAAGCACACATTGTTGCTGTATGTCCGTCGTGGCCGCACTTATGGCCGATTCCGTCCTTAACGGATTTGTAGGAAGCATCGATATCGTCGTATACTTTGATGGCATCACAATCGGCACGAAAACCTATCGGTGGTTTCGCCTTCGTCTTGGCGTGATATGCTGCATATACGTAATGCCCCTTATCCACGATTTCAATATTTTTTGTGTTTTCCTTCAGAAATTTTATCACTCGATCCAATGTAGGTCTTTCCTGATTGGAAAGATCAGGATATTTATGAATTTCATGTCTTAATTCAATTGCTTTTGATAAATTTTCTTTTTTCACTTTCGATAAACCACCTTTCCGTCCACGATCGTCATAACCGGAAGTACATGAATGATGTCCATA
>CAZSPZ010000020.1:0-31222 GCA_964608965.1 uncultured Oscillospiraceae bacterium
TCCCTCCGTAAATTATTCTATATTATAACATAATTTACATTTATTGTATATCAATGCGAGGCGGATTATTTTCTCTCACTTTTGCATCTGCTCCTTTCAAAAGAGAATGATAAATGCTATGCTATATTCAGTTTAATTTCACGCTTCTATACTTTTAAGACAGGACAATATCATTTAAATAATCCCCCCACGTAACAACCATTTTTTTAATTCATACATCAGCCATTTTTGATTAAAGGAGAACGCTATGCTAAAAAAAGAAGACCTTAAAAACTATGCGCCCGACACAGTGCAACTGTACTCCGGAACGGAACTCCCTTCCGATTTGAATCCCGAAGCCGCCCCGCTTTATATGACGACGGCTTTTATTCTTCCGGGAGACTTGGAAGACATTACCCAATGTTATGCCGAAAAGAAATTTACTTATATCCGTACGCGCAATCCGAACAGAAGAATATTGGAAGATGCGATATCCGCTTTGGAGCACAGCGAAAAAAGCCTGATATTCTCCTCCGGCATGGCTGCGATCCATACGGCCCTGATGACAAACCTTGTAGCAGGCGATCACGTTTTGGCTGCAGCGACTCTTTATGGCGAAAGCATAGAAATTCTTACCCATTACAAGAAATTCAACATCGAAGCTGAATTCGTGGATTTCAGAGATTTAGACGCTGTCAAAAAAGCAATGCGACCAAATACAAAAATTTTATACACGGAAACAATCAGCAATCCCAAAATCACACTCGTCGACTTGGAAGCTCTTGCGGAAATCGCCCACAATGGGGGAGCGATGCTCTTCGTCGACAACACCTTTGCGACGCCCTGTGCCATCCACTGTCTTGATAAAGGCGCAGACCTGGTCATCGAAAGCCTTACCAAATTTATGAACGGCCATTCCGACGCCCTTTTGGGTTCTGTCAGCGGCAAAGGCGAATTGGTCGATAAAATCGAAATGCTGCAACACTTATACGGCGGAACCGGCGGCACATTCTCCTCTTGGCTCGTGCTTCGCAGCCTTCGAACACTGGATCTTCGGATGGAAAAACACATGTCCAACGCAGACAAGCTCGCCAATGCGCTCGCAAAGAACCCGTATGTTACAAAGGTCAATTACCCGACCGTTCCGGGATACCCACAAGCCGAGCTTGCAAAGAAACTCTTCGACGGCGAAGGCTTTGGTGCAATGCTCAGCTTTGAATTTAAACCGGAAAACAGAAAAGAAATGGGTACGATGCTGGCAAGTCTTAAGCTTGCGCAGTATGCTCCTACTTTAGGCGGTTTCAGAACCACCCTTTCGCATCCTTGCACTTCTTCTCATTCAGAACTGACCGAAGAAGAGCGTTTGGCCATTGGAATCCATCACGGCATGATTCGTGTATCCGTCGGACTTGAAAATCCAAAAGATTTGATCGCCGATTTCAACCAAGCCATCGAAAAGGCTTTCGCAAAATAAAGCATAGCGTTGCATCAATAAAACTTTTAGGCAAATCACCGCCTGAAAAATGCCCTCATTGCCACGAAAAAAAGGCTCTCTCGCATCAGCAAGAGAGCCTTTTCATTTATCATTTGACCGCTCTTTGCTTTGAGCGGAGAGCCTGTGCTATTTAATCTTCGATCTTGTGTTCTTTTGCGTAAAGAGCTTCTGCATTGTCCCACTCTTCGATAATCTGGGGAACAACCTTATACAGGTCTCCTACGATGCCGTAGTCCGCCACACCGAAAATAGGAGCATCCGGATCCTTGTTGATCGCAACGATCAGCTTGGAAGTCTGCATACCGGCTAAATGCTGGATAGCGCCGGAGATTCCGCAGGCAAAATAAATTTCCGGTTTAACCGTCGTACCTGTTTGTCCGACCTGGTGGGAATGATCAATCCAGCCTGCATCCACTGCAGCACGGGAAGAGCCTACAACACCGCCGACTTTGTCTGCGAATTGCTGAATCAGTTTAAATCCTTCGGGTCCGCCAAGACCGCGTCCGCCGGAACAAATAATCTTCGCATCTGTCAAGGAAACCATTTCTTTGGCTTCTTTCACAATTTTGATAATCTTCGTTCTGATATCCGCATCGCTAATCGCAACGTTTACTCTGATGATCTCGCCTTTGGCTCCGACCATTCTTTCTCTCTTCTGCATTACGCCGGGACGAACGGTAGACATTTGAGGTCTGGTTCTTGGGCAGACGATGGTAGCCATCAAGTTGCCGCCGAAAGCCGGACGAGTCTGCTTTAATCCTCTGTCAGGATCGTTGGGATCCAGCGTGGAAACATCCAAAGTGGTATCTTTTTTCGCATACGCGATGTAAGTTTTAATATCGACATCCAGTCTCGTGCAGTCGGCGGTAAGTCCTGTGTCCAGCCTTGCAGCCACACGGGGAGCTAAATCGCGGCCGATATGCGTCGCGCCGTATATAACGATTTCAGGCTTGTATTGCTTTACAGTATCAACGATTGCCTTGGTGTAACCGTCTGTCGTGAAATTTTTCAGAATAGGATTGTCGATCAGGTATGCGCCGTCTGCTCCGTATTCAAAGCATTCCTGCGCCAGATTATCCAGATTTTCGCCGATAAGAAGTGCATAAATTTTTGTATCGGCACTGATTTCTCTTGCGAGTCTGTGTCCTTCGCTGATCAGTTCTTTTGCAACGCCCATCAACTTTCCGTCTCTGGTTTCTGCATAGACCCAAACATGCTTATATGCGGAAAGATCTACTGCGCCTTCGGTTTCAACTTCAACGATTGCTCCGAATTTGCATGCGGTCAGGCATTGATTGCAGTTCGTACATTTTTCGTTGATGACAGCTTTTTTGTCCACCATCGCAATTGCTTCGAACGGGCATGATTTAACGCAGAGAGTGCAGCCTTTGCAAGCGTCTTTTAATATTTTAACAGCCATTTTACTTCCTCCTTCTTTGCGCTAAATCGCATGCTTTTCCTTAAGCTTAACGAGCAATAACTTAGCTTGTTCTTTTTCTCCGTCACCTTCCAGCTTAATTCCCGGAACTTTGGGTGCGGGGGTAAAGGAACGATACACATTGGTCGGAGAAGCTTCCAAACCTACTGATTTAAGGTCAACTTCCACATCCTTTGCATTCCATACTTTAATGTCCGCATTTGCAGAGCAAGCATGGACAATACCGCTTACGCTCATGTATCTTGGCTCGTTCAGCTCTTTGATTGCAGTAAGCATGCAAGGAGTCTTTATTCCGATTTCCTCGTAGCCGTCTTCCAGTTGTCTTTTGACGGTAATGTCTTTTTGGTTATCGTCCACATGGAACTCCATCACATAAGTAACCTGTGGAATTCCAAGCTTTTCCGCAATTTGCGGTCCCACTTGAGCGGTGTCTCCGTCAATAGCCTGACGTCCCGCAAAAATCAGGTCGTATTCGCCCATTTTACGGATTGCCGAAACAAGCGCATTGGAGGTGGCCCATGTATCCGAACCGCCTACAGCACGGTCGGAGAGCAGCACGCCTTCATCTGCACCCATGGCCAGACATTCGATGAGCATATCTTTTGCCTGGGGAGGTCCCATCGTGACGACGGAAACTTTGGACCCAGGAAACTTGTCTTTAATTTTAAGCGCTTCTTCGAGCGCATTCGCGTCGTCCGGATTTAGGATACTGGGTACGCCCTCTCTGATAATCGTCTTTTTGACAGGGTCGATTTTTACTTCGCTCGTATCCGGAACTTGTTTTGCGCAAACAATGATTCTCATTACTTTCTTCCTCCCTTTGCCTATTTGAATATGGAAGCGGATACAACGATTTTCTGAACCTCTGTGGTTCCTTCGTAAATCTCTGTAATCTTCGCATCTCTCATCATACGTTCAAGCGGATAATCTCTCATGTAGCCATAACCACCGTGGAGTTGGACCGCTTTCGTTGTCACATACATCGCCGTTTCAGCCGCAAAATACTTTGCCATGGCAGATTCGACTCCGTAGGGAAGATGTCTGTCCTTCAAATCGGCTGCTCTGTAAATCAAAAGCCTTGATGCTTCTATTTTTGTCTTCATCTCCGCCATTTCAAACTGCAAAGCCTGGAACTTGGAAAGGGATTTTCCGAATTGTTTTCTGGATTTCATATAATCGACTGTCACATCGAAAGCGCCCTGGGCAATACCAAGCGCCTGAGATGCGATGCCGATGCGTCCGCCGTCTAAAGTGGAAAGAGCAATTTTAAAGCCTTCGCCGATCTGTCCCAAAAGATTTTCTTTGGGTACGACGCAATCTTCGAAAATAAGCTCTGTCGTGGAAGAGGCGCAAATGCCCATTTTATCTTCCGTCTTGCCTATCGAAAAGCCTTTAAAGCCTTTTTCTACGATAAAAGCAGATATTCCTCTTGTTCCGGCGTTTTTATCGGTCATTGCCAGCACGACAAAGACATCGGCATAACCGCCGTTTGTGATAAATACTTTTGTGCCGTTCAGCAACCAGTGGTCGCCCATATCGACAGCTTTTGTCTGTTGTCCGCCTGCATCAGATCCTGCGTTAGGTTCTGTCAAGCCGAATGCGCCTAATTTTTCACCTTTGTTGAGAGGGACAAGATATTTTTGTTTTTGTTCTTCTGTTCCGTAAGTCCAAATTGGCCAACCGCAAAGAGAAGTGTGTGCAGAGCAGATGACGCCGGTGGATGCGCAGACTCTTGAGAGCTCTTCTACCGTAATTGCATACGCTATGTGATTGCTCCCGGCTCCGCCGTACTCTTTTGGAAAGGGCACGCCTAAAAGACCCAAAGCGCCCATTTTTGCAACATTCTCCGACGGGAATCTATGTTCCTTGTCGATGTCTGCGGCAATGGGTTCGACTTCGGTTTTGGCGAAATCTCTCACCATCTTCCTTACAAACTCTTGCTCTTTCGTTAACTGAAAGTTCATGTTTTTGCCTCCTTTATATTTTACAGGGCATATAAATGTCCATATTCTGAAACAATGAAAAGGCCGGTCCATTGCCGTTTTCCTAAAAAAACTGCAGAAACCGCACAAGGACAATTAAACAATATTGTTACTTATTTGTCAAGCTGTTTTACAGTTCATCCCTTGATTGTATAACAGTTGTCTCCACAGAGCGCAATGCTGCCTGGATCAACTCTTCTGTGTTGAGTTTTGACTCGGATTCCAGAATTTTTTCCAGTTTCGGCTTCGTGCTGGGATGCTTGGGCAAAAACACGGTACAACAGTCTTCGTAAGGCAGAATCGATACGTCGAATGTGCCGATTTCCTTCGCTTTATCCATGATATCCACTTTATCCATAGCGATAAGTGGCCGCATCACAGGCATGGTTACCGCCGCATCCGTCACGACAATGGCTTCTGCTGTCTGGCTGGCCACCTGTCCTAAATTTTCCCCTGTAATCAGCATCATGCAGTTATTGTCTTTTGCCACGCGCTCCGCAATGCGCATCATAAACCTGCGGACTAAAATAGTCATCTCTTCTTCCGGACAATTTGCGGCAATTTGCTCTTGGATGGGGAGCAGATTGATGCTGTGTATTTGAATTCTTCCGCAATAAACGGTAAGAAGCCCTGCCAGATCCTTGACCTTTTCCCATGCTCTTTGAGAAGTGTAAGGAAAGGAATGGAAATGAAGTGCCTCGATCAGCATGCCTCTGTGGGCCATCATAAATGCGGCCACAGGCGAATCGATTCCGCCTGAAAGGAGAACAAGGCCTTTTCCGTTCGTTCCGAGGGGAAGTCCGCCAAAACCCGAAATTTTCTGTTCGTAAACATAGGCAAAACCTCTTCGGACATTCACGAAAAGGAGACAATCCGGATTGTGCACGTCCACAGAAAGAACCTTGCATCCTTTTAACACTTTTGCGCCTATGATTCTTCCTATTTGAGGAGATTCCACCGGGAAAGTTTTATCGGCCCTTCGTGCGTCCACTTTGAAAGTTTTGACGTCTTTCGTACGAATGAGCGAAAGCATCATATCCACAGCGACGACACCAATCCGGTTTAAAACTTCTTCTTCGGGCAATCCCTCGATTGCAATCTCTTCTGCCGGGCTGATGGAATCTACACCAAAGACATGGCCGACTCTGCGGAGAATATCTTCTTTAAGGGTTTCGTTTGGCGTGCGTACAAAGATGAGTCCGTCCACCCTGCTTACTTCGCAATCGGGATAATCCTTCAGGACCTTTTTTATGCGCTGCACGAGCATACGCTCAAAATAGGGCTTATTCTGGCCTTTTAATGCAACTTCGCCGCAGCGTACAATATATATTTTTCTGTTATCGTTTTCCATTTTTTCTATCCTTTATGAAACGCTTTTTGAAGTCGTCTTTGACTCTCTACGGCTTCTTTCAGTTTCGCTGCCACATAATCCATCTGCTCCGTCGTGTTATCGCCCGAAAAGCTGAAACGAATCGCGCCTTCGGTTTCCTCGTCTGTAAGTCCCATCGCATGAAGCACATGGCTGCCTTTTTTCTTCGATGAGCAGGCAGAGCCCGTGGACACATAAATTTCAGATTGCTCCAGTGTATGCAGAAGCACTTCGCCCCGGCAGCCTAAAAAACTGACATTTAATACAGAAGGGGCACTGTCCTTGGGGCTGTTGATTTTAATATCAGAAATCTCCCGCGTAATCAGAGAGAGTAAATACGCTTTTACTCTGTCCATTTCCCGGATTCTTTCGGCCTTATCCTTTTGATTGGAACGAACCGCCTCCGCAAAACCTGCAATCCCGGGCATATTTTCCGTACCGGAGCGAAAACCGGCCTCCTGCCCTCCGCCGTAAACAAAGGGAGGAATGTAAAGGCTTTTGCGCACATATAACGCACCGATTCCTTTGGGACCGTGAATTTTATGGGCGGACAAGCTCATCATATCAACGCCTAAAACGTTGACGTCTGTTTCTGTTTTCTGAAAGGATTGCACCGCATCGGTGTGAAACACAATATCTTTTCCCGCTTTTTTAATCGCTCTGCCGATTTCGGCAAGGGGCATCACTGCACCGGATTCGTTGTTCACATGCATGATGGAAACCAATATCGTTTCTTTGTTTAAGGCTGCCTGAAAAGCATCCATGTCCACGATGCCACTTCCGGCGACAGGTAGGTAGATTACCTCTGCCCCTTCTCTTTCCAGACGCTCACAGGCTCGAAGTACCGCAGGATGTTCCACGCTTGTCGTTATGATTCGCCTGCCCTGCTTCTTCCGGCTTTCCCATACGCCGAAAATTGCCGTGTTGTCGCTTTCAGTACCGCCGGAAGTGAAAAAAACCTCTTCCGCGGCGGCGCCCAAGGATTTGGCCAGAGCAGCCCTTGCATCCTTTAATATCTTCTCCGCATTCAGCCCGAGCCCATGCATGGAAGACGGATTGCCAAAATCCTCCTCCATCACTCTTCTTACCGCCGCAGTGACCGAAGCGGCAGGCTTTGTGGTGGCGCTGTTATCCAGATAAACGAACATTTTTCCCCTCTCGAAAAAGAGGACCCGCAACGTACGCTGCGGGTCCGGCTATACTTATTAAAACCAACTACCTTGCAAAATCCACCGCTCTTGTTTCCCGTATTACATTGACCTTGATCTGGCCGGGATATTCCAGTTCGCTCTCGATTTTCTGAGATATCTCTCTGGCAAGAAGGGCCATGGCATCGTCTGCCACATCTTCCGGCCTTGCGATGATACGTATTTCGCGACCCGCCTGTATGGCGAAGGATTTCTCCACGCCGGGCGTTGTGTTTGCGATTTCTTCCAGCTTCTGAAGACGTTTGATATAGGTGTCCAGCGTTTCTCTTCTGGCGCCCGGTCTTGCCGCCGAAAGCGCGTCTGCGGCAGCTATAAGCACCGCTTCTATGCTCTTGGGCTCGTAGTCTCCGTGATGAGAAGCCATGCCGTCTATAACGGCTTCGGATTCCTTGTATTTGCGGAGCACATCCATGCCGATGTCCACATGCGTGCCCTGGATTTCGTGATCCAGCGCCTTGCCGATATCGTGGAGCAGGCCGGCTCTCTGTGCGAGTTTAATGTCCAGACCCAGCTCTCCGGCCATAAGACCGGACAAATGGGCTACTTCCAGAGAATGCTTTAATACATTCTGTCCGTAGCTTGTGCGGTATTTTAAACGGCCAAGAAGCTTTACCAGTTCCGGATGAAGGTTATGGATGCCAACTGCGAATGTTGCGGCTTCCCCTTCTTCTTTAATGATGGCGTTTACTTCTTTTTCAGCCTTTTCGACCATTTCCTCTATGCGCGCCGGATGGATACGACCGTCCACAATGAGTTTTTCCAGAGCAATCCTGGCAATCTCTCTGCGAACAGGATCAAAGCCGGATAATATAACTGCTTCGGGTGTATCGTCGATGATTAAATCCACCCCGGTGGCCGTTTCTATGGCGCGGATGTTTCTGCCTTCGCGCCCTATAATCCTGCCTTTCATATCGTCGGATGGCAGGGGGACCACGGAAACCGTGGTCTCGGCCACATGATCTGCGGCACAGCGCTGAATGGCACCGGTGATAATTTCTTTTGCCTTGCGATCGCCCTCTTCTTTGGCTTTGGACTCTATATCTTTAATCATAATAGAGGCTTCGTGACGGACTTCCTTTTCGATATTGGCCAGCAAAAGTTGCTTAGCCTCGTCTGCGGTACATCCCGAAATACGCTCCAATTCGTGGATTTGTCTTTCTATAAAGGTGTCTATTTCCTTTTCTTTTTCCAGCAGCGACTGCTGCTTCTTGGCAATATTGTCCTCTTTATGCTCTAAAGCCTCCAGTTTGTGATCGACTGTCTCTTCTTTTTGAATCAGGCGCCTTTCGGATTTTTGTATTTCCGCTCTGCGCTCGCGGACATCTTTTTCCGCTTCGGTTCTTACTCTGTGGGCTTCTTCTTTCGCTTCGATTACAATTTCTTTTTTAATAGTTGCTGAACGGTTTTCTGCATCCAAGATCATATTCTTGGCCATGGTCTCGGCACTGCCGATCGTCTTCTCGGCTTTGTTTTTTCGGATCAGATATCCGACGAGTGTGCCGATGATCAGAGCAGCGATACTAACGACGATTTCTAAGGGTCCTATAGTAACACACCTCCTCTGTGGTATTTACTTACACCTGTAAACAGGGTAAAACAATCTTCTTAACGCTAAAATTCTTATATAAAATCTTATTCATTACAGAAAATCCTGCTGATATAACAAATCTAACTATATTATAATATATTGTATGTTTCTGTCAAGGTTAACCCTACCATATGTAGTAGGTTTCCGATAAAAATCAAGTGTCAACCAAACGTCTTTTAGCAGGCGCAAGAAGAAGAAAAAAGCTGCTTGCTTAACCAAACAGCCTTTCGCCCATCGTGTCGAAATTTTTCGCAATGTACGTATCTCGTTTGCACACGACAGGATAGCCTCTGTTGTTTGCGATATGAATGTTTTCGTCGTATTGGATGATGCCCGCTATGGGAATACGGAAAATATCGGCAATCTCTCCCAGGTCCGGCACCATGTTTTTACCGAAAAGCTCGGGTTTTACCATGTTGACGACATAGCAACGATTTTCTATGCCAAAATCCTGCAGCTTGCGATCCACCATGTCGCCGTTTCGAACAGCGCTGTAGTCCGGGGAAATCATAATGATGGCGCGATCCGCCCCTGCCGAACACAACCGGAGATTATCGCCCACACCGACCGGTCCGTCGATCAGGATAATGTCGAAATTCTCCCGAAGCTTGTCGCAAAGCGCTTTCATCTGGTCGGGCGCCACGTCGAACGCTTCTTTGTATTGAGCCGCGGACAGCAGGTATAAATCGGGGAACCGAATGTCCCTGATTAAAGCTTTTCGTATATTGCATACACCGGAAACAACATCTTCGACATCAAAAAGGACTTCGTTTTCCAAACCCAGATAAATGTCCAGGTTTCGAAGTCCCATGTTTAAATCAACCACAACAACCTTGGCACCGTGAAGGGCCAAAGTCGCGCCTAAATTTGCTGTAAATGTCGTTTTACCTACTCCACCTTTTCCCGATGCGAGTAAGATTACCTCTCCCATTGTTTACCCGATACACGCTTTCTTTTTTTAATGTGTCCTTCCATTTTACCACTTCATTGCCGAATGGGAAAGGACTTCCCAAGGATTCACGTTAAAATATTTTTCTGCCATTTTCCGGCCAAAGCGACGCTGAAAATTTCTTGATTTACTTAAACAGGCAGAGCAGCCTTGGCGATTTTTAGGCCTTAGGACTAAAGTTGCCCCTGTTGCTTTAGGCTGATATACTTGCCGTCGCCTATCAATATGTGGTCAAGCACCTGAATGCCCAGTATTTTTCCGGCTTCCTGCAATTGATGCGTCGTCGTAAAGTCCGAAGGACTCGGCGTCGGATCGCCGCTTGGATGATTGTGCACAAGGATGACGGCGTGCGCGCCCTTTTTAACAGCATTCTGAAAAACTTCTCTTGGGTGCGCGCCCGAGGAGTTCAGGCCGCCTATGGAAATTTCATCCTTCATGATCACTTCGTTTTTTACGTTCAGCAAAGCCACGCGAAACACCTCTTTCTTAAGGTATCGCATCTCTTCCATAAACAGCGCCGCCACCTGGTCGGGTGTATCCACCTGAACGCGGTTTTCTTTCGGGCTGACGGCAATGCGGCGGCCAAGCTCCATAGCGGCCACTATTTGACAAGCTTTCGCTTTTCCTATGCCGTTTACCGCCTGAAATTCTTCCGGTTGATAAGAAGCAAGCTTGGAAAGACTTCCCTGTTCCAAAGATAATACGCGCCCGGCAAGAACGAGGGCGGATTCCTCTCTCGTGCCGCTGGCGATCAGCACAGCTAAAAGTTCTGCATTGGAGAGATTGCAAACTCCCCCCGAAAATATTTTTTCTCTGGGGAGCTCGCTTCTTGGAAGTTCTCTCAACATGGGACCTTGATGATTTTTTATATACATGGTTGCTCCGTTTCCGAAGCTCCCGTTCCCTTTATTTTAATGCAAGCCCATAAGAACACAGCTCCTGCTGAATCTTAGCCAGGGGGAAACCGATGACATTGTCCAAGGGCCCCTGCGTATGATCCACATAGGGCGCAAAACCCCCTTGAATGGCATAGGCGCCCGCTTTGTCCATGGGTTCGCCTGTCGCGATATAAGCTTCAATATCCTGCTTTGTGTATTCTTTGAAATACACATCGGTCGTTTCATAAAATACACGGCGAAGCTGCTTCTCTGTCCCAAGCATACAAACTCCGCTGTAGACCGTATGACGGCGGCCGGACAGGAAAGTCAAAATTTCGAAAGCCTCCTTTTCAGATTGCGGCTTTCCTATGACTCTGTCCGCATAGACAATCGTGTCTGCAGAAAGAAGAAGAGATTGACTTAAGTCGTCCCCTTCCCCAAGGAGCTGCGCTTCCGCAGCCAAAGCTTTTTTAAGCGCAAGGCTCATGACCAGTTGCTCCGGCAGAAGAGAAAGCTGTGTTTCCTCTTCTACATCCGGTTTTATAATGAACGGGGCTATCCCGAGATCCTCCAGCATTTTTATACGCCTTGGAGAACCGGAAGCCAGTATGATTCGCATGTTTTGTCCTGTCATGTTACTTCAGCATCGCCCTTACGTTATCGATGGCTTTTTTCGCATACATTCTGGGCTCTCTGATGTATGCGGTTACGAGTTCTATCGTTGCGGTGCCCTCGTAGTTCATGCTTTTAAGCTCCTGCATCATCTGTTCAAACGGCATGATTCCTTCGCCGGGAAGGACATGCGTTTCGCTGGAGCCTGTGGAATCGACGATGTGCATGTGCTGCATCTTATCGCCCAGCTTATCGAAATAAGCAAACACGCTTTCGTCCTGCACGAAGGGCGCCACGATATCCAGCATACCCACCAAATGCTCGGAAGGAACTCTTCTGAACAGTTCCACCAGATCGTTGGCATTTTTAAGCACATTCGTTTCCCAAGGCGTCGTGGTTTCCATCAGGATCTTGTGGCCGATGCTTTCTGCGTAATCCGTCAACTCCTTGATTGTTTTTACAAGCCTTGTCCAAATTTCCTCGTATGTCGCATAATAACCGGCGTGGCCCGTGCTGACCAAAGTCCAGTCTGCGCCCATCATTTTGCTCATGTCCATGCTGAGCTTAAGATATTCGACAGCTTCGCGTCTTTGCGATTCGGAGCCCATCATGTAATTGTACGGGTAATTGTTCGCTTCCGGAGAGTAGCCCTTAATCGGCATCTGATATTTATCCGACAGTCGAAGGATATGATTGATGTCGCCGTTTTTTAAATCCGGCGCATAGGAACAAGGTCTTCCGCCCCAAAGCTCCACATAATCGTAACCGAAGCGCTTTGCATCTTCGAAGGCATGCTCCAGGGGATTTCTCTGATAACCCGATGTAAACAATCCAATCAACATGTCCTGTCCTCTCTTTCTGTCTGACGGCAATCGCAGGAAATCTGCTCACAAAAATAGTTGTCATAATTATAGCATAAATGAATAGGCGCCGCTCTTCCTTTTCCCGAATTTAAGTTGTATAATTAGTTTTATTTTCCACAAGAAAGGGACAACTATGGCAAAATTTATTCCGTTTAAAATCATTCATCCCAGAGAAGATCTGGCCGAAAAGGTCTGTTCTCTTCCCTACGATGTCATGAATCAAGAAGAAGCAAAAAAAATGGCAGAGGGCAATCCTTACAGTTTTCTCCACGTCTGCCGTTCCGAAATAGATTTACCGGCCGGCACGGACCCCTACTCCATGGAAGTTTACGAAAAGGCAAGAGACAACATGCACTCGTGGCTTTCAGAGGGTCTTTTCATCAAAGAAGAACAGCCCTGCTACATGATTTATTCTCAAACCATGAACAAAAGAACCCAGACCGGTGTCGTGGGCTGTATCAGCGTGGATGACTACAACAACAATGTAGTGCGCAAGCACGAAGTAACGCGCAAAGAAAAAGAGCTGGATCGCACAAACCACTTTGATGTTTGCGATGCGAACACAGAGCCTGTGTTCCTTACCTATCGAAGCACGCAGGTGATCGACTGCATGGTGAAAGATTGGATGAAAGAAAACGATCCGATTTATGATTTTAAGACGTCTGACGGCGTCGGCCATACGGTTTGGCTTATCAATAACCCGGACGCTGTGGAAGTGCTGGACATGAGCTTCGAGGACGTTCCTCTTGTCTATATCGCAGACGGCCATCATCGCGCCGCTTCTGCCGCCTCGGTAGCAAAAAAACGCAGGCAAAACGGAACGCCCAAAGGGAATGAACCATACAACTTTTTTATGGCCGTTTGTTTTCCTGAATTCGATCTGGAAATCATGGATTACAATCGAGTGGTCCTGGACTTGAACGGCCTTTCGGAAGATCAATTTCTGGAAGCGGTTAAAACGGCCGGATTCGATGTAGCCAAAGTAAAAAGCACCATCAGAAAGCCGGAAGAAAAGCATTCGTTTGCCGCTTACCTGAAAGGTCAATGGTACATTCTGAAAGCGCAAAAGACCATCGTAAGCGACGATGTGATCGCAGGACTGGATGTATCGCTCCTGCAGGATAAAATTCTGAATCCGATCCTTGGAATACAGGACCCCAGAGTGGACAAGCGCATCGACTTTGTGGGCGGCATCCGCGGCCTGAAAGAGCTGGAACGCCGCGTAAACAGCGGCTCCGCCGCTGTTGCATTTGCCCTTTGCCCCGTCAGCATGGACGAACTTTTAGACGTGGCAGACGCCGGGCAAATTATGCCGCCCAAGTCCACCTGGTTCGAACCGAAACTCGGCAGCGGATTGTTCGTGCACTCGCTCAAAGACTAATATTTTTGCAGAAATAGAAATCACCCCGCTTGCAGTGGGGTGATTTTTTATGAGAAAATATTTTACGCTTCGTATACGACTTTGCCGTCGCACATGGTCAGCATCACCTTGATGTCTTTGATTTCGTGGGGATCCACGGCGCAGATGTCCTTTTCCAGCACGACCAGGTCGGCCAGGTTGCCCACTTTTATAGTGCCTTTTACGTTTTCGTCAAAAGAAGCATATGCCGCGTCGTAGGAGAACATGCGAAGCGCATCGTCTATGGACAGCTTTTCCGAAGGGAGCCAACCGCCCTCGGGTCCGCCCTTCAGTTTTTCTCTCGTTACACCGATCTGAATGTTTTCCAAAACGTCAAAACGCTCGACCGGAGCGTCCGATCCTCCCGATGTGGGGATGCCCATGTTGAGCAGCGTCTTCCAGGCGTAGGAAGTGCTTTCTTTTTCCTTGCCGACTCTGGGCGCAACGATATCCATATCATAACCGGAGAAAACGGGCTGAACCATGGCTTGCATGCCCAACGCTTTCATCCGTTCCAACATGGGATAATCCGTAATCTGAAGGTGGATAATTCCGTGGCGATGATCTTTCCTCGGGTTCTTTTTTAAAGCATATTCCACGGCATTGATCATCATATCGGATGCCTTATCGCCGATACAATGCGTAACGGCCGGAAGCCCCGCATCGTTTGCCAGGCTTACCATTTCGTTCAGCTCATCCTGATTGTGCATCATAATGCCGCGCTCGCCAGGGAGGTCCTTGTAGTCCTCGCGCATCAATGCAGTTCTTGCGCCAAGGGAACCGTCTTGAAATATCTTAATCGCAGAGACTTTAAAATGTCCGCCGTCAAATTCCTTGTACGTGCCGCTGTCCAGAAAAACCTTAAGATCCGCAGGATTTACAAAGCTTGCCTGATTGTTGATCCGCATGTTCAGCTTGCCCTTGGCTTCCAGATTTCTGTATGCCGCGCAGATTTTTCTCCAGTCCTTGCCCGGCAAAGACAGGAAGTCATCCGTCTGAACCGTTGTAATGCCGGCTTTGTTCATTCGCTCCACAGCAAACAGAATCATATCTTCAATTTCTTCCTGCGAAGGTGGCGTCATAATTTCGTAGCTTATTTTAAGCGCGGCCTCTTTAAACAAGCCTTTGTCCGGTTCGATTTTATCCATCATCGCAGCCGCTTTGGGATGCGCCAGCAGCATTTCCGTTGCCAGAGAATTTGCAGCGGCGATATGACCGCAAACACGGATAAATATAATGGGAATCTCGGTGGAAATCTTATCTAAGTCGTCTTTGGTTATAAACCGTTTTTCATCTTCGAACAATTCGTGATTCCAACCCCGGCCAAACAGCCATTTCCCTTTGGGCCACTCTCCGAAAGAGCCGATATATTCTTTGGCGTTTTCCAGTATTTTCGATAGAGAATTGACGCCGATCAACGGAAATGCCCTATTGATAAAAGCATAATGGAGAAGATGCATGTGCGAATCGTCGAAGCCCGGCAGAATGCATTTACCTTGCAAGTCCACCTTCACCTCTGCATTGAAAGCTTCCGCTTCTTTGTTTGTGCCGACAAAAGCGATTTTACCGTCCTCTACGCCGACAGCCTCCGCAACGTCTCTCTTATCGTTCATTGTTCGAACGGTTCCGTTGTAAAATAAATAATCCATTCTTCACCTCCAAGTATTCCGTGTTGCCTGTTGCCTCTCTTGCATTTGTATTGTATCATCATATAATTTTATATTCTACTAATAATGTTCTTTCATATTGTGCACTATATGTGTTAACCTACAAATTACATTTACGATTGACATGTAGGTTAAATACGTGTATGCTTACCTTAACCTACAATCACACAAAAAGTTACAATGTAGGTTAAAAATGTGAGGTGAAAATATGTCCATTTTAGATAATGTACTTCAAGAAGAATATGAACGGTCAGAAAGAATAAAAAAGGCTATGCAGGAAGAATTAAATCACCTGCAAAAGGGATATATTTCCAAAAAAAGAATCAGTAGTAAAGATTATTTTTATTTGCAAAAGCGAGAAGGAAGCAAAATAGTAGGAAAATATATTGCGCCCGAGGATTTGCCCAATGTTATCAAAGAAGTTGAAAAGCGAAGACAACTTGAAAAATCCATAAAAGATTTAGAACGAAATATGAAAAAACTTAGGAGGGTGACAAAGATATGAACGATTCACATTATAAGGATTTTGCTGGGAAATAAGGTTAAAAGAAAAACTCCTTATTTCCCTTCATCACTTTCATAAACGACCTTCCCGTTCAAGACCGTCATTGCCACTGCCGCATTCTTTATTTCTTCTTCGTCTATCGCAAAAATATCCTTGTCCAGCACAGCGAAATCCGCCAGTTTGCCGACCGTGATGCTCCCTTTGATTCCTTCTTCGTAGGATGCATAGGCTCCGCCAAGGGTAAAACCGTAAACAGCTTCTTCCACAGAAAGCCTTTGAGCGGGGAACCACCCTTCCTCGGGGAATCCGCTTAAATCTTTTCGGGTCACCGCACAGTAAATATTGTTCATCACATTGAACCCTTCTACAGGACAATCCGACCCACAGGCATAATGCACACCCAACTTGACCATGGTTTTCCAGTTGTAGGACGTTTCGGCCAATTCTTTACCGACTCTACTTTCCACAATAGGAATGTCGGAATTGATAAATATGGGCTGAATATGCGCGATCACATTGAGATCTCTGAACTTCTTTAAAAGCTCTTCGTCCGTAATCTGACAGTGAATGATACTGTGACGCATATCCGGCAAAGGATTCGCCAGCATGGCTTTTTCTATCGATTCGAAGGTCATGCGCATTTGACCGTCTCCGATGCAATGCACCGCAGCCGTCATCTTATTGTTGTGCGCCGTTGCAATCAGCTCATCCAACTCTTCCTGTGAAAATACCCGGATGCCTCTTGTCGTAGGATCATCCGCATAAGGTTTGGAAAGATAAGCGGTGCGACCGCCAAGGGAGCCGTCTCCGAGCAGCTTGAGCGGGCCGATTTTAAAGAATGAATCGCCTGTTCCCGTCGTATATCCCAAAGAAAGAAATTCCTTCAACCTAGAAACAGGAGGAAGAAGGCACTGTTCGTATACGCGGACAGGAAGTTTGGATTCCCGGGCAAGCTCTTCGTACACTTGAAGCACATTCTTGTATTCACTTTCAGGTACGGCTTCGAAATCGTCGGTCTGTATCGAGGTGATACCGCACTTGAGCACTTCGCTTGCGCCGTTTACCAGCATGCGACGGATATCGCTTAAAGAAAGTGAAGGAATGGCATTGTACACATAATCCCGGGCCGCTTCTCTGAAGATTCCGAGCGGCTGCCCTTCCACATCGATGTCAAAATGACCTCCGCTGATTTGCGGAGTATCCTTTCCGACGCCCATGATTTCGAGCGCTTTTGAGTTTGTAATAATAATATGTCCGCAGGTCCTTGTATAACTGACCGGAATGTCTTTGGAAATCAGATCAAGGTCGTATCGCGTGGGAAAGTTTTTATTCTCCCAATGCTCATTGTTCCAGCCTCGACCTTGCAGCCATTTAATCCGGGGATGCTGCTTAAGAAATTCCTTTCCGAGCAAAACGATATCCGCAACAGAAGAAGCTTTTCCTAAATTCACTTTTTCAAGACTGTAGCCGTAGCTGAGAAGGTGCATGTGGCTGTCATTAAAACCGGGCAGCATCAGCCGCCCCTTTAAATCGATGAGCGTGGTATCAGGTGTTTTTAAAGAGAGTATGGCATCGTTGGATCCCACGCGAAGAATCACGCCGTTTTTTACCGCTACCGCATCGGCTTTTGGAATTGCCGCGTCCATTGTCCTGATATTTCCGTTAAAAAAAATCGCATCCATATTCGCAGCATCAACCTTTCTCAAAATCTATCGGCTCGTAGCCTTTTCGCTCGGCAAGGAACCCTGCCTCCTGCATTTTTTCCTGAATCATATCGAGGGTTTTTTCGTCATCGGTAGTAATCGTATGATAATGGTAGCCGGCAGTCACATTTTTTAAAGGAGAAGACTTTCCTGTGCTGATGTCGTTCATATAATTTCTGACATCCACTCTGGATTTTATCAATAAATCAGCCTTGATCAAGCCATAGACTTTATGGTAAACAAATACATCCCACAGCCGTCCGCCGTTATCCACAATCAAATTCAATTCTTCCTCAATTTGCCCGTCGGAATGATGCACTTTGAAAATCCTTCTTGCGCCGGCTTTTCTGCTCAGCATATAGCCCCGGTTCGTGGACAGTATTTCAACTTCGGCAGCTCGAAGCAAAGCAATGTCCTGCACAATAACCTGCCGGCTTACGTCAAAAAGTTCCGCCAGCTTCTCTCCTGAAATCGCGGATGTGCTCTTCTCTAAAATGCGCACGATGTCTTTTCTTCTTTCTTCGCCGTTCATCATACATAAACCTTTCTGAATTAAATGGCATGCAAGTGCTTTAAAGAAATGTCCATAATGGGAGCCGTATGTGTAATCGCTCCGCTCGAAATATAATCAACGCCCAAACTTGCGAAGCAGGCAATATTTTCTCTTGTCATGTTGCCCGAAACTTCTACCAGAGCAGCCCCGTTGATCATATCCATGGCCGCTTTGATTTCTTCTCTGCTCATATTGTCGAGCATGATAATATCCGCGCCTGCCTCCAGAGCTTCCCTTACCATGGTTAAGTTTTCCGTCTCCACTTCGATTTTTCGGACGAAGGGAGCATGTTCTTTTGCCATGGCAATCGCTTCTTTTACGCCGCCGGCCGCCGCAATATGATTGTCCTTTAGCAAAACGCCGTCCGAAAGGTTATTCCGGTGATTATGGCCTCCGCCGACAACGACCGCATACTTCTCGAAAATTCGATTGTTTGGTGTTGTTTTTCTCGTGTCGAGAAGCTTCGTGCGACTTCCGTCAAGCAGTTTGACGGTCTCGTGCGTGTATGTGGCGATCCCGCTCATTCGCTGGAGGTAGTTAAGCGCTGTACGTTCTCCCGAAAGCAGCACGCGAATATCACCTTTCACCTTCGCGATCAGTTGGCCTTCTTTTACATTGTCTCCTTCCGCCGCATAAAACACTGTTTCGGTCTGATTGTCCAAAAGCTCGAATACCCTCGAAAAAATCTGAAGGCCGCATAAGATGCCCTCCTGTTTGCAGATGACGTCCACTTCTCCTGCTTTGAAATCGGGCATGACACAGTTCGTTGAAACGTCGCCGTTGCTGATATCTTCTTTCAAGGCTGACAATAGAAGCGGATCAACATTTAATTTCATCGTCGTTTGATCAAACATTTTTCAACTCTTCTCTTTCTTCGGGATTCTTTTGCTTTTCCTGCTCATCCAGCTTTGCGATTTCATTTAAAACAAGTATACGGTATTCGTCCGAGATTTTTTCGAAATCTTTGTATTTACTTAAGTCATATTCTTTATATATCGATTCGCTTGGCTTTGTCAAAGAAAATCGCTGCGTTATATCAAAGGCGGCACGCTTTGCAAACACGAGACTTTCAAGAAGTGAGTTGCTGGCTAAACGATTGCGCCCGTGCACGCCTGTGCACGCCGTTTCTCCGATGGCATACAACTGCTGCATACTCGTCTTTCCTTCGTGGGTCACCTTGATTCCACCCATAAAGTAATGCTGCGCGGGAACGACGGGAATGCACTCCTTCGTTACGTCGTAACCTACTTCCCTGCAATGTTTGACGATATTGGGGAAATGACTCAGCAACTCTTCTTCCGGTATCATCCTTAAATCTTCCCACACGAATTCCGTACCGTCTTTCTTCATCTGCCTTAGAATCTCTTCTGTCAGTAAATCTCTTGGAAGCAATTCGTCGACAAAGCGGTTCATATGCTTGTCGTACAGCTTTGCGCCTTCCCCTCTTACCGATTCAGAAATCAAAAAGCTCTTGTCTTCTTTTTCCTTTGAATATAAGGTCGTGGGATGGATTTGAATGTAATTCAAATCTTTCAACTCAATTTTATGCTTCAAAGCAATCGCAATGGCGTCTGCCGTCAAATGACGGAAATTCGTGGAATGCAGATACAATCCTCCGACTCCTCCGGTCGCCAGAACTGTTTCGCCGGCCCGAATGACCGACACGTTACCCTCTTTATCTTTTACAATTGCACCGCAGCATGCATTATTTTCACTGACAATATCAATCATCGATGTATATTCAAGGATTTTGACGTTGGGCAATTCTTTTACCGCTTCCAGCAATTGAGTTGTGATCTCTTCGCCCGTAATGTCTTGATGATAAAGGATCCTATTCTCTGAATGAGCTGCTTCTCTCGTAAACGAAAGGGACCCGTCCGGCTCGCGGTTAAAGACAACGCCATAGGACTGCAAGTCTGCGAGAACGTCCCGCGAAGAGCGAATCATGATATCCACAGATTCTTTGTCGTTTTCGAAATGCCCCGCTTTCATCGTATCCTGAAAAAAACTGTCGTAATCCTCTTCGTTTTTCAGCATGCAGATTCCACCCTGGGCGAGGAACGAGTCGCTGCTTTTCACATCGGATTTTGTGATAATCAAAACAGACTTGTCTTTAGGCAAATTCAGCGCGCAATATAATCCGGAGCATCCGCTGCCTACAATCAAAATATCCGTACTTACCGTACCGTCTCTGTCAATCTTCATCTAATCCCCCAACTCCAGCATTCGTTCCAGAGGCTTTAATGCTTTTCGACGAACTTCTTCGTCCATATGAATTTCATTCTTTTCGTCCCTTAATACTTCCATCACCCTGCCCGGCGTAACCAATTTCATGTCGAAGCAGACTTGATCTTCGAGGACAGGGTAAAATTTCTTGCCCGGATTATTTTTCTCTAATTCGTAAAAAATGCCTGTTTCGGTACCGATAATAAACTCTTGATGGTCGCTCCTTTTTGCATATTCTATAATACCCGAAGTGCTCCCTATATAGTCCGCCTCGTTCAGCACATCCAAAGTGCATTCAGGATGCGCCAAAAATAATGCGTCCGGATGAGACGCTTTGGCATTCTTTACGCTTTCTAAATGAATATGGTTATGAACGGGACAATACCCGTTGTTCAGGATGATGTTCTTTTCCGGAACCTGTTCCGCCACATATCTTCCCAAATTGAAGTCCGGAATGAAATAAATATTCTTTTCAGGAATTTTTCTCACTATTTTGACGGCATTCGAAGACGTGACGCATACATCCGAATACATTTTTATTTCCGCCGTCGAATTGACATAACAGACCACCGCCACATCCTTGTATAAATCCCTTGTTTCCAATATATTCTCGGCCGATGCCATATGCGCCATCGGACAATCTGCCTCCATGCTGGGCATCAGAACCTTTTTGCCCGGGTTCAAAATCTTTGCGCTTTCGCCCATAAACAACACACCGCAAAATACAATGATGTCCGCATCGGACTCCGCAGCTTTTTTGCTCAGATAATAGGAATCCCCCACATAATCAGCCAGAGCTTGCACTTCGCATGGCACATAATAATGCGCCAAAATCACAGCATTCTTCTCTTTTTTCAACCTTTGAATTTCTTCTTTCACGACCAATCGCCTTTCCTCAAAATCGGGCCTTATCACATAACCCGGCATTTGAAATCGGCCTATTATAACATGGGCCCGGCCAATTGACAAGACAACTGTCTTGTCAATTGGCCGGGCCCGAAGCTGCGATTTGCATGGATAATTCCTACTGAATTAGTTTGCGAAAAATTTCTTATTTCATTTTGTCAAGAATAATGAAATAAGAAGTACATTTCTTCATTCTTATTTCATTTCAGATGACCATATGATTGTATATTCGTTCGTTCTTGTAGCTGTCAATGTCAATCACTTGCTTTGTTCGCACCGTGCGCGCAGGAATGCCGGCTGCAGTTGAGTTCGCCTCGATATTGTGAAGCACGACAGAATTCGCGCCAATCTTGCTGCCGGAAGCCACTGTGATTGGACCAAGAACTTTTGCGCCTGAACCAATGACAACTTCATCGCCAATGTTTGGGTGCCTTTTGCCTTTGTCTGCGATTTTTATTTCTTATACTTGTTAAAAACTTCTACGATATCTGGGTAACAGCAAGTACCTTTTGGATTGTTCACCTTGCAGTTCGAATTCAACATGGCTCCGGTTATTTGAATAACTTCGTCAACCGTCTTTGCACCCTTTTCGTTAATTGCATCTGCAATATCCTTTTCGGTAACCTTGTTGCAATAGCAAACATACTCGCTGATGATACTTTCTGCAGTGCTCTCAGTTTCGCACGAGCAACAGCAGCATTTTTTGTTTTCATCCATTTGATTACCTCTTTACTTCGTTATTCCTTTTCTCTGCTGTTATAGTCTTCGTCTATCCGGTTTTTCCAATCTGCGGGAATATCGCGATTGGTGCGCATATGCGTAATGGTTTCGCACATTACATCGTAATTGAGTCGTGTTCCTCTTTTATCCGCGTGGTAGCTTACTGCCCGATCCGCCCGGATGCCAAATTTTTCAGCTGTTTCGACAGCATCTATATTGGCTCCAAGGAAAAGGAATTCCCATCCATAACGCTCCTTCTGATGTTCGATCATTCCCTTTACTTCGTTGTATCCATAGTGACGGCTGGCGTTTTCCATGCCGTCTGTCGTAATGACGAACAGTACTTTTTCAGCTCTTTCTTCTTCTGTGGTATGCTTTTGAACGCTGCCGATCTTTCGGATGGTATTTCCTATGGCGTCGAGTAATGCGGTGCTGCCCCGAACGTAATACTCTTTCTCTGAAATGGGCGCTACGCCGTTCATGTTGATTCGATCGTGCAAAAGTTCGTATTGATCATCGAAGAGAACCGTTGTTACGATGGCTTCCCCTTCTTCTTTCTTTTGCTTTTCCAGAAGGGAATTATACCCTCCGATTGTGTCGCTTTCCAGCCCTGCCATGGATCCGCTCCGATCCAAAATAAATACCAGTTGTGTTAATCCTTTTTTCATCGCTGTTGCCCTCCTTTGGCTATTTGTATCCAGAGAATAACAACTTTTTAATGGGTTTAGGTCGCATAGCAAGCGACAAATTAAAACAACCGCTACGCGCCCAAAAGGCTCTGATCGAACGCGAACAGCGCCTCGTTGATCTGGAATATGTCCCAATTTCTGTGTTGAATAAAATAGGCTACAATCACGTCGAATTTGCTGCTTCTGGAAAGCGCAAAGCCTGCGCACGCCAGCAAATCGCATGTCTCATCGACATTTAATTCTAAAGCGACAGCTAATGCCAACGCAGTATTTTTGCTTGGTTTGTAATCGGGATTGCTGCGGATTTTCGAAAACAACCTGCGGTCGATATTTGCCCGCTTATACACTTCGGTATCGGCTTTACCTTTGCTATCAATCAGATGCAAAAGCCTCTGGGAAAACGTCTGATCCAGATGAAACAGCGCATCATCTAAGCTGCGCTGCTCTTTCGGAATGTTCAAAATTGAATCAGCGCTTTCATAAGCAAAGTTATTTTCATTTATACTGTCAAAAGTACTTAGCTGAGCTTGGACTTCAGCTCTGCGGGAGTGCCTTACGATAAGATTCTCGTCAACATAATGATCATCAATATACGAAGTAATGGACTTGAACAGCTTATCGCTTAGGGTATAGGCCGCCTTGTCGTACACGACTAGATAAACCATCATGTCGTGCTGCATAAGAAATGCGCCGATTGCAGAAATCGCGGTCTGCAAGGCTTTGTCCTTCGGATAACCAAAGATGCCCGAGGAGATCAGCGGAAACGCGACAGATTTCAGATGCATTTCAAGGGCAAGGCTTAGGGAATTCGTATAACAAGCCGTGAGCAACTCTTCTTCCCGGTGGCCACCGCCCCGCCATACAGGCCCCACCGTGTGGATAACATGCTTCGCAGGAAGTCCATAACCTTTCGTGATGACGGCAGAACCTACCTCGCAATGTCCAATGCGAGAACACTCAGCTGCTAATGCTTCTGCCCCCGCCGCAGCAAAAATAGCGCCGCACACGCCTCCGCCTTGCGCTAAAGCGCTGTTGGCAGCGTTTACGATGGCATCCACCTTCATTTTTGTAATGTCGTTTCTGACGATCTCTAGTGGCATGACGCTTGCTCCTTTCAGGGTTAGGTTCATTTATAACTAACGGTCGGAAGGTGCTTTGGCAGCGAGCCAACAACAATCAATTGCTTTTCTTTATCGTACAGAAAGTAGATTCGAATAAGGTTGTCTGCCTTATTTCCGACGGAAAGATGAAGGTCCAAAAGACTTTCTATTAGCTTACCCGTAAATCCAGTATAATATTTTATTTTATAATCTACAGGGTATGCATCGATGGAAACACCGGTAAGCGGAGTCACATCAAAAGGCCTGTTGTACTTTTGCGCGCAGCGCCTTTTCAATTCAGTTTCGTCAATTAAACCTCTTATCTCATCTCTGTAATCGGTAGCCAAAAACTCCAAAGCATCGCAAAGGATGGAAAGGTCGACTTCTCCTGGGCCAATAGATTCCATCAAATTGATCGCCTTGGCGTGGAATATCATTCTCCCATCATAGTTGTGCTTTACCCAAGTACACACCTCTTTTGGAGTTTTTGGTCTGCAAAGCAACGATTGCAAGCGCTGTATCTCTTCATCCTTAGCGGCAAGTTCCCTTTGGTATTGGGTTATTTGCTCCGCAACCTCAAGTTTTAACGTTTGCTTCCATTTTTCCATATTGCTGATGTTGTCTTCTAATTTTAGAATTTTCTTGTTAGCAATGTTCAGTTGCTGATGCAGTAACAGCAATTCGTCATTATGATGAGCAATAATGCCTTCTTCTTTTCTTGCGGCAGCCTGCAGCAGCTCCTCTCTGGATTGAGTGAGCTCTATAATCTTTTCGCTTTCTATTTCTTTGGCTTTAGGTATAAAGAGAACACTGCCAAAGGTTACCGGCTTATCTTTTGGATAATTTTGTCCAAAATCCTCGATAAGAGCAATCGTCTCCTCTGTCACATTCTTTGCTTTTATTCTTTCTATATTGCCGCCAAAAGTCTCCGGTTCCCAAAGCAAAATATCTCCGGGGCTTATACTGTTCGTGACTTCTTTTTGAAAAGCTTCCATAGCGGAATAGGCAATGGTAAAAAATTGGACGTACCCAAGTTTATATCTTGCCAATGCATCGGCATCTAAAAGACAATGGGTTTCGCAGCCTTTCGTTTTATAGTCCAATAGGAGAGGTTTTGCATTAAAGGGAGAGCTGTTGATCAGTTCGGAAATTGCAGGAAATGCAGGTTTTTCAAGAGTCAGAATGTTTGACGGTTCTTTTGGCGCCTCTTTTGAAAGAATGTCTTCTGTAAGAATGGCAGCGGACATCGTGCGTTCTGTGGATTTAAGCCAATTACGAAGCTTTTTTATCTCAGATTGAGATTGCACTTTAACAGGGACATCTAACAGACGATATCCATGGATAAGGCCTATCTTGGGATTCCTGGCAAGCTTTTTGATAAAAGCCAGGCGGTACACCTCGCAAGGCGCTTCAGTTTTGCTCGGTTCGGAAACAATGGTGCAGAATCCGCATTCTATGCCCTTGTCTGTGATGCGGTATCCGATATTGGTTTCGAACATCCGTCCCGGCACAGGCGGCCGGTCCTGGTCCGGATCGCCGGGTCTTGATCCCGAATCCGGCTCAATCAGATGCAAGGACCAGGCCTTTTCCTCCTGCAGAACAATAACTTCCAGCTTGTAACCGCGGTCGATTACAAAGGAGGAAAAATCCGACAGCTCCACATCCCTAAAATCAGCCGGCTCCGGCCGGGCCAGCTCCGGCTGATTTCCAAACTCTCTAAACCGATCCCGCAACCACTGGAAAGTTTCCAGGATGCAAACCACCATGGTCTCTTCCGGCTTTAACTCGCCGTTTCCGGCTGTAGCATAAAGCTGATATGTAGGATACCTCCTCGTGTGGATTAAGGGGAGGGGGGCTGGGTTGTGGATGGTTTTGGGCATAAGACATTTCCTTTACTTTGTGTATTTTAAAGCGATGGTCAAAGCGTCTCTGGCAAAAATATCTGGGGATAGCAATAAGGCCTCATTTGGATCTTTATAATTCCCACACACATTATCAATACTGTAAGAAATCTTTATCTGCGCCAACTCAAATGCAATCTTATTAGCGGCTATACATCCAGCATCGTCATTATCTAGGCTTAAAACAAAATGCGTATTGGGCTGATATTTTCTGCAAAGATCTATAAAGCGCCGATGTGAGGTGCCAATAAGCCCTATCGCGTGGTGACCAACTGTTTCCAATGAAAAGGCGTCATATACCCCCTCTGTTACGAAAACACATTTTTTTAGGGGAGTATTTTTTATGTAGCGTTCATTCAAAAGTTGAGCTGGACAAATCCCATAAGGATTCGCAATCTTTAAGTACTTTGGTGTATAGGCATCCTGTTGCAACCTATCAGACAATTCTGCTATAAAATAACTGCATGTTAAATCATGATTTATAAAAGGAATGATGTAATTATAAAGAATTTGCTTTTTACTTTTACTTTTATACAAAGGATACTCATCGAGCATATCATTATATTGTTGCACATAACCTAGTTGATAGTATTCTATAATCCTTTCACTGATTCCACGATCTAAAAAGTGTTTTATGCGGCCTGTTGATTGAGCTTTTTGATGTGCTTTTATAATAATATCTTGAAAATTCAGATTAACAGTAGACGACAATATATCTTCGCTCTTTCTTTCTTCTGATGGGTACTTATTTGCGTCTTGATAATCCTTACGATTGATTCTTGTTTTAGAAATCCCTCCATATTTCCATTTAGCAATATCAAAGGCCTCCGCTATTCCTACATCATATTCAATCATTAATAAATCAATCAAGCTGTAGTCTGCCCCACATGCAAAACAATGTACTTTATTATCCTTTTGATAATATTGCATAGAAGGGTTTTTATCTTCGTGGTTGGGGTTCAGGCAAGAAAATCGTCGATTAGTATTTATCCCTTTACTTTCTAGATATTCGGCTAGATATTCCTTGACCCGGTAGTCATCGCTATTCATAGTATTGATCCTTTAAGTTGCATTCTATCCTTTGCACCAATATGATTTGACACAAGCTAATCAAGACTTCATATCAATACTTATGGAATCAATATGCGTAATAATCCTTTTCAGTGCGTCTCTAAACGAAGTTTTAGTAATTTTTAATTCACCAGCATTTGTTCTAATCTCTTCAACTGGAGGAAATCCATCTTCATTCGTGAGCTTTTGGATTATGCTTGAATATTCATCGATAGATACCATTTTGTGGGCGTTAGGCCCTATTAGAATACCTCCGTATGGCGAGTTGTATCTCAAGCTGTCAAAATTAAACCTTTTATTTTGATCGTAATCAACCATAAATTCAAGTTGATCCTTGTCCAAGCCTACTGCCTTAGCAATCCCTCTCATATGATCAACTGGAATCTGAGCTGCGCCAAAAACTAAAAATTTCGGTTTTCTTCCTGTAATCATATAATTATTATTGGACACCGCCATTTGCTCCGAAGGCAAAATAAAATCACCTGGCGCAACTGGCAATTTCGCATCATTGGAATAAGCGGACTCTTTATTGATTAAAAATACAATTTGATCTTCCAAAGCGTTGAGTTTTTCTTCCAGTGTATTAATTCTATATGCTTGTGCTTTCACCAACGGAGATAAAGAATAAAAATTATCTGGTGCAATGAGTTTTTCATCTTCTTGGGAATGGTTGATGTTTTGGACTGAAATCAATAAATTGTTCCATTCTTCAGCCACTTCATCCATTACAGGATTGATTCTTTGAGCGAGATATCCTATGCTAATATTATTTTTAATTGATTTAGAATTTTTCAAAATATATTGTGTAATATTATTCAAATAGTCTTTAATGATACTTATATATTGATGCCTCGTCCCTTCATTTTCAATGTTCACTTGTTCCAAATAAGTAAAGAAATATTGGGGCTCAGTAGCGGCATATACTATATCATTTTTATAATTTGTTGTTGCAGAATAAAGAAATACCCAATCTGGCAGATTGTCTAAAGCAAGGTCCCGCAACAGCATCAAGCTATTTTCTGCTTTTCGATAGGCCTTATATTTGAAATACATCCTTGCAAGAATTTTTGAGGCATCTAAAAATAATTCTTTATTACTGTATATGTTAAGTCCGCCGGCAACGGCATTTTCAAGATAGTCAATAATAATGCTGTCTGATTGACCTTCTTGATCATTTTCAAACAAATATTTTGTCGCCCAGTAATAGTCTTCCCATTTAAGCGCCTTGTTATGGAGTAATTCGTCTCTTACCTCGACAAAAGATTCTAGATTCTTTTTCTCTTTATCAAAATATTTTTGAAAATTATTCATATCTGCTTCCTTGTTCACTACAACCAAATTTTCTATTTGGTCCGTAAAATATTCACCAATTCCCACCACTTCTCTTTTTGATTTTCATATTCAAAAGAAAATTTCTGAATATCCTTTATGATCTGATTGACATATTCTTGCTTTAAAAACTGTTTTTCCTCCGTTGCCTTTAGGTAACTGGTTAAGATTAATTGGTTATCATCTTGATATAGCTTAAACCGACTCTTCGGCAAGGTATATGTGTATATGTAATATTTCTCTGGAATCGCTATCATTTCAGAAATCAATTTTAAAAGCTCTTCCATGTTGTCATTATTTTCTTTAACATTTGGGGCAATATAATCATTGAGATAATTAAAGAAAACTTCAGCGTTAAGACTTTCTTCAACAAGAATGGGATATCCTTTCTTGCTTTTTATTGTTGAATCATTTATCTCTCGATATTTAATAAATGCTCCTAGAGAACAAACATCAGAAATAAGACAATCATTAGCTGTTAATATAAGAGATATTTCATCACTAATTCGATTAAGCAATGCATTACTTTTCATCTCTTTTCCAAGAAACGCAGTACCTTTTAAAGCGGCATATAAAACCCAAGTCATTCTTTTTTCATAAGGATCAAATCTAAAATTATCCATATCGTCTATCCAACGACTACTATCATTACTAACTGAACCTTTTACAAATAAAAGTAGCCCATTTAAAAATTTTGATTCGTTCTTTTTATCATTCAGAAAATCCGCTATTTTAGCTTTGCCATCAAAAATTTCAGACATATGAGCAATTTTATTTCTATATTTTTCAACTATGTCCTTTCGAGATTTGGCTTCCAGCAGCGAATTAATAAATTCCACTTTAAATTCTTCGAACCATTTTATTTGATTATATGATTCAAAATCCTTATTAATTAGAGATTGAATTGCTAAGTGATATCCTATTATTTCTTCCTTTGGCAACTCGCTTTTTCTTTGCTTGTGCTCATTTAGCCAAATGTGCATATCATTCTTTTCAGTCACAATATGCTGTATTATCTCAATTAAATAAGGGAAGGGTGTGGAATCATTGGTTGATGAAATATCTTCTCTGAATATATGTATTTTTCTACGTTTAAATTCATTAATAACATCGTTAACATTTTCATCGATTATTTCCAAAATAAATTTATCAAAATTTATTTTATAAAAACCCGAAATAATTTCAAAAGTTGAAATTACAGAAAGCAGCATTGCCTTGATTCTATCTCTTATACGCACCACTGCCAAAGCGTTAAAAAGATTAAAGTCCTGAAGCAATAATCCCTGATTTATAACTGAATTTAATTTTGATAAATCAATTTCAAATTCCTCTCCGGGGAAAATATCAAAGCCATCTCTATAAAGTTCGTCCGGATAAGATACGTTTTGAAGCAAAGAATAAAATGCCCGCCTATCATTATTATTAGAAAAATGTATTCCACTTACATAATTGAAAGGAATGTGACCGATTATAAACGCTGCGATATCGGTCTGGTAATTATATTCTTTAATGGTTGTCCATCTAACATTGAAATCTTTATCAATAATCAATAAAGGTATCTTTTGAACATCTTCATTTTCAATGGTTAGTCTCAAAATTATTGGTCTAATAGTGTCGTCAGCTGATAAGTTTTGCATAATCAAATTCTCAGGCAACTTTTTATGTGTTATGATCAAGCCTTTATCTATAAAATTTGAAAATGATATATCATAATTATCTGTTTCCATTCTTTCATTACAGACAATAGCATCTCTTGATAGATATACTTTTAAACTATTATTATTTGTATAAAATAACATTTCAATTTTATCTTCAGGCACATTCACTTGAATTTTTTCTTGCAGTTCCATGGTCTATCCCTCCGCCTTATGTTTATTTATAATCTTTCCAGATAAGAAGCTCCTTATTTTTCTTGAGTAATAATGTCACAAAATTATCCGGATAATCATCCAAACTGATGTATGTTAAATTTGTTTTTGCTCTTGAAGAAGCAACATAAATAGAATTGAGAGTTAAGAAATCGTTTGGTTTGTCAAGATTCGGATGATTTATTTCTGGCAAGAATAATGTATCAAACTCTAATCCTTTTGCAGTAGAATATGACATAACCTTTACCCCATCGGATTCAAATTCAAAAGGATTATTTTGTTTGTTATATGTGTAGTGCTGTACTGATGTACTCGTCTTATCCTGAATATCTTTAGCATATTTTCTTATAATAGTATGGACGCCAGTTCCTGCAGGAATAAGCACACCTATCATCTCAGAAGGATTATTGTCAGCGTAATTAGATATCAAATCAATACATTTATCATATGAATTGCATTGATAAAAAGTCGGTTTTGGTCCATTGTTTTTCGATACTGCAGGTATATCATCGCTATCTCCCGAATAAAACAAATTTGCAATTTCAGCAATTTCAATCGTGTTACGATAGTTCTTGCTAAGATGATACACCCTGCCGCCGGCACCAAAAGCGTGTGTGAAATCCACTGTTGTAGTCTTATTATTGATAATTGCTTGATGTGGATCTCCAAAAACCGTAACTTTATTGCTGAACTTATTTAAAACCTCGAGTAATTCTCTAGGAAAATCTTGAGCTTCATCGAGAATAAGATGTTCAATAATTTTTTCATCTGGCACTTTTTGGAATTCTTTAGAAACAATTTCCCAATCAGGCTTATAGCTATCCAACTCTGGGACTGAACTACCAATTTTTTTTCTGTAAAAATTATAAAACCAGCTATGCCATGTACGCGCGCTACTTTCTCCCAATCCAATTGTCTCCAAAGCAACTTTTAGATATTGGCTCAAAGTTTTATTGAAAACCAAAATTAGGATTTTATGATCTACTTCTTTACCTTCAGGTTTTTCTATTGCATCTTTCCATTTTGCAGCTCGATGCAAGGCCATAATTGTTTTTCCTGTTCCAGGCCCTCCAATTACAACATAATTATTATTCATTGGTAAATTAATAATAGGTATTTGTTCATCTTTACTAAGTTCTTGCCATGTTGGTAATCTAAGTGACATTACATTCTGTAATGGTATATTGAACTTGTAACACTTCGGTCTAATAGATTAAAATAATA
>CAZSPZ010000021.1:0-3077 GCA_964608965.1 uncultured Oscillospiraceae bacterium
TTAAATCTTTACGATTTACTGCCACGTAAATATTGGGGAAGGGATTGCAGTCTTCCACCGGACAATCCGTACCGTAGGAAGCATGGATACCCATGTCTATTGCGGTTTTCATTGCGTAAGATGTACTGCTCAACTCTTTCCCGCAACGACTTTCCACTGCATACATATCGCATTGCAGAAATACAGGTTGATAAGCAATCAATGTGCCGGACTGTTTAATACGCTCCAACAATGGCCTGTCGGTAATCTGACAATGGATCAAAGAGTTTCGAAGGACGTTCGCACCGTCTTTCATTACTTTTTCGTACGCTGCGGTGGTTTTTTCAATTGCGTCGTCGCCGATTACATGGGTGACGGTCTGTATTCCGTTTTCGGCTGCCAGCTGAACCAACTGATCCATCAGTTCATCGCTGAGCGCTTCCACTCCGAAATTACCCGGGTCGTCCAAATACTCGTTTCGCATTGTTGCGGTACGAGCGCCAAGCGATCCGTCTTTGAATAATTTTAAAGGTCCAAGGGCCAACATATCATCGTATTGATTGACGTTTTTATATTCGCCGTTTAAATAATTCTTAAAACCTTCTACAGTAAGGAAACAAACCTGATGTCTGAAACGCAGCGGCGCTTTGCCTTCTTTGTAAAGGCTGCGATACATTTCGAACGCGCCATCCATATCCTCTGTCATAACACCAAGATCGTTGGCCTGAATGGAAGTTAAACCATGCTCAACAGCATATTTCATCGCCTTGAGCAAAAATTCCTTTTGCCCGTTCAAGTCCGCCTGAGGTACGATTTTTCTCACTTCATAACAGGCATTTTCCGTAAAATAACCGCTGGGGTTTCCATCTGCCTCGAATTCTATCGTGCCACCGTCAAAAATTTGCGGATTATTTTTTTTGATGCCGAGCATTTCAAGTGCTTTGGTATTTGTTGCGCACGTATGGCCGCAAACTCTCTCCAAAACGATAGGATATTGCGTGGAAATCTTATCTAAGTCGTGGCGATTAGGCAATCTGACTTTTCCTTTTTCAAAAAGATCCTGATTCCAACCCTGGCTGTGCAAACCGTTTTTCACTGCCGCGGGATTCTCCGCCGCAAATTTTTTACACCGATCCACCATATCTTCCACGGAAGTGGCGTCGGATATCGAGGCTTCCGAAAGAACTTCGCCTGTCATAAGAAGATGCATGTGAGAGTCATTTAAACCCGGAATGACCGTTTTGCCTTCGCAATCAATCTGATCCGCATCACCGCACATCGCCAATATTTCCGAATTGCTGCCTACTGCCTGAATGATGCCGTCTTCGTATAAAACAGCCTCCTGAAAATTTCCTCTGTCCACATAGACTTTACCGTTATACAAAACTGACTTTGCCATATTGCCTCCTGTACCTGCTATCGCTGAAAAACGCATTCGCCACCCACAAAAGTTTTTTCAACCTTTGCTTGTGCGATCTCTTTTGGCGGAATATTGAAAAGATCCTTATCAAGAACGGCAAAATCCGCCAGCATGCCTTCTTTTATCTTTCCTTTGACATCTTCTTCGCAAGATGCATATGCACCTTCGGCTGTATAAGCATATAACGCTTCTTCTACTGTATATGCCTGCTCGGGAAGAAACGGTCCGTCTCCTTTGAGACCCAAGCGTGTTACGGCGCAATAGATTCCAAGCATTGGATTGTAAGATTCCACAGGGCAATCCGTGCCAAAGGGATGGTGCACGCCAAGGTCCATATAATCCTTCCATGCGTAAGATGTTTCGGCAAGTTCCTTGCCTACCCTATCATAAATGATATGCATGTCATAATCAATGAATATAGGTTGCAAATATGCGATAACATCTAAATCCTGAAATCTTTTTATCATGGCTTTATCCGTTACTTGACAGTGAACGATACCGTGGCGTGGTTTAAGGTAAGGCATCGCCTTTTGGGCTTTCTCGATAGAATTCAAACACATTTGAATTGCGCCGTCACCGATGGCATGGATAATGGCCGCCGTATTGTTTCTATGCGAAATCATGACCATTTCGTCCAAAGCTTCCTGTGTAAACATCGCCATTCCTATCGTCGAAGGATCATCGGCATAAGGCTGCCGCATATAGGCTGTTCTTGCGCCAAGTGAACCGTCTGCCAGAAGTTTTGTCGCACATATCCTGAGTGTGTCGTTGCCAAAAGTGTGGTCATAGCCTAAAGCAAACGCTTTGGAAAGAAGTTCGGGTTTAAAATATAAAGCCTGCGTACCGATACGAAGTTTTAAACTGCCCGCTTCTGCCTTCTTGCGGAGAAGATGCTGGAGGTCGAAAAAAGTTCCTTCGGGCGTATAGTTGTATTCATCGCTTTGCACGCTCGTAATACCGGCTTCAAACATATCCTTTTGATAGTCCACCATCATATCGGCCAACTTTTCATAGGAAGGCGCGGGGAGTTTTGATTTAAAAAAGTCGAATAAATTTTCTTTAATGACCCCGTTAAAATCTCCTTTTTCGTCGCGTTCGGCATACTTGCTGTATAAAGCGCCATCACCGGCACTCATGTCAAATAATGCGAGAGCCTTTGAATTTAAACATCCGACATGTCCGCAGGCTCTTTGTATCATGATGGGATACTCGCTCGTAACGGTATCAAGATCTTCTTTTGTTGGAAATCGCTTTTCATCGGAAAAATAGTCCTGATTCCAACCTTCTCCGACATACCAAAGACCGGAAGCGGGATCATAATAATCTAACCCCTTTTTCATTCTTTCTAAAAGTTCGGCCAAAGAAGACGTGCCGACAAGGTCCACATGAATTTTCGTTTTTACATAGTGGAGATAATGCATGTGAGAGTCGTTAAATCCCGGAATAAGAAGTTGTCCATGGCAATCCAGAATTTCAACTTCTTCTGTGGGATGGGTTGCAAGGTAATCTAAAGCGCCGGCTTCATCTCCTACATAAGCAAAATATTTTCCGTTGACTACCGCAGCGGCAGCTCTTGGCAGTTCTTCGTTCATCGTCGCGATGACAGCATTTTTTATAAGTAATGACAATTGAGCGGACCTCCTTTGAAACAAAAAGCGCAAACTATTTGAGCATAAAA
>CAZSPZ010000021.1:3087-7475 GCA_964608965.1 uncultured Oscillospiraceae bacterium
TTTTACTTTAGTGAAACTTGGACAAAACAAATACAAGAAAATCCAGCATGGATTTATATGGAACCATGTTGGATCATTCTTGTTGACTTATTAAAAGTAAGGCGACACATTATTCTTTGGCCAATCTGGATTTCCAAAACGGCATCAGACTTTCCTTTAGCAACTTGTATTCTTCGTAAAGCAGTTCATATTGACGGTGATTTTCCATGTTTGGCTTGAATTTATCGGTTTCCGAAGCCAAATCTTTCTCCATTTTCAGTGCGCTGAGAATCAATCTGTATATCCCCATCAGTCCCAGTTCTTTTTCCTCGAAGCGATACGTATCGGTGCCTAAGCAGTCGCATACCATTTGACATATACAGGGGCTTTTTGCCGCGCCGCCTGCAATGTATAATTCCGCATCCCCTTTGGGAAGATGTTCGTAACAATCGTACATAGACATGACCATCCCCTCGTAAGAAGCTCTGGCTAAATTGTATTTGGTGTGATTGGTTCGCACACCGTAGTAACCGCCGGAAGCCGAATTAAGTTTAAACGGCGCACGTTCCCCATAGAGATATGGCGTGCTTATCACTCCCTGCGATCCGATCGGCAGCTTGAATATTTCTTCGTCTGTCTTGCTGTATTCTTCGCCGTTTAATATTTCCCGCCGCATCCAGTCCAAAGATGACGCGCCAGAAAGAGCAGCCATAAGACGAATGTACGTGTCCTTTTTAGTGTGGCATAAAATGCTGCCGTTTGTTGCGATACAGCCTCTTGCCGTAGCTTCGTCCATCACGACATAATTCGCCAGCGTCGTCCCTATAATGCTCCCGCGCTGACCTCCGGCCACTAAAGCACAGCCTGTCGCTATGGCTAAAACATCCAGCGCGCCGGCAATGACCGGCGTTCCGACCTTAAGGTTCAATTCGTCCGCAATTTCTTCCAATATTCCTCCGATGATTTCTTCGGAAGTGAATATCGGAACAAACGCTTCTTTTGTTTCGCTTATTTTCAGCTTGTCCAAAAGATCGTAGGCGTAGCTTTTTGTATAGATGTTCATCAACGCAGTCGATCCGTCGGTCGCATCTGTTCCTATGTGCCCGGTAAGCTTATAATTCAACCAATCCTTGCAGTGAAATATATGTGCTATTTTGTGATAATTCTCCGGCTCTTTTTCTTTAAGCCACGTTAAAATGGCTATATTGGCTCCGGGAAATAAGGCGCAGGTATTCAAACTCAGACAAAGCGGATTAATGGATTCAAAATCCATGACGGTGCGGGTATCATTCCACAGGATAGCATTCCTGATGGGCCGTCCTTGCGAATCCATCATCCAAAGTCCGTCACCCTGGGCACTGATCCCCAGGGCGCAGACATTGCTCCAAACATCTTCGTTTTTATCTCGCAATTTTTTTATGACGGACTTTGTCGTTTCCCACACATGATCCATGTCCATTTCGCAAGCACCCGAAAAAGGCATCAGCACTTGAGCAGGTTCGTCTTGAATATCGATAAAGTTACCGTCTGCAGAGACGATTGCAGCCTTTATATTTGTTGTCCCCGCATCTAAAACTAAAAAATATTTATCAGCACTTAACATGACTGAATGCCTTCTCCAAATCAGCGATGATATCTTTAGGATCTTCGATGCCTACAGAAAGACGAATCAATCCATCGGGAACACCCATCTTTTCTCTCTTGGCTTGCTCGATTTTTCCGTGAGTCATTGTCGCAGGCTGTTCGATCAATGTGTCTAAATCTCCGAGGCTTACTGCCAATTTGCACATTTCCACGTTGTAAAGCACGGTTTTTCCTGCTTCCATTCCACCTTTGATTACAAAGGAAATCATGCCGCTGTAACCTTTTTCTCCCATCATTTTCTTGGCTAATGCATAATCAGGATGGCTTTCAAGGCCGGGATACATCACTTTTTCCACTTTGGGATTTGCTTCCAGCCACTTGGCCACTTCCATCGCGCCTTCGCAATGCGCTTTCATTCTCAGCGGCAGAGTCTTTAAACCGCGGAGCATTAACCAGCAGCTGAAGGGGCTTGGCACAGGACCAAGTTCCTGATAAATCGAACCTCTGATATTATCAACAAACTTTACAGAACCGCAGATGCTTCCTCCGATGATGTCGCCATGTCCGTTGATATATTTTGTTGTGCTGTTTACCACAACATCAGCTCCATGCTCCAGTGGTTTATAAATATACGGAGAGCAGAAGGTGTTGTCTACGATTAAAAGCAGTCCCTTGGATTTTGTCCATTGACCGATGGCTTCGATATCGTTGACTGTCATGGAAGGGTTGCATATGGTTTCGGTATATACAACTTTTGTCTCTTTCTTCAGCGCTTTTTCCAAAGACTGGGCGTCCATTTCATCCACAAAAGTAACTTCTATCTTCAGCTCTTCGAAAATTTTAGTAAAGAGCGCATACGTGCCGCCATACACTGTTTTTGAACTGATGATATGGTCGCCGGGATGCACAACACTCAAAATCGCCAGCGATATTGCAGCCATTCCGGATGCTGTGATTAAAGATTGTTCCCCGCATTCTAACAAGGCAAGCTTGTCCTGCAAATCATTCTGGGTCGGGTTCCTGGAACGTCCATATGTGAAGATGCCTTCCTTATCGCCGGTTAAATAGCGTTCGAGCTTTTCTTCTGTCCAAGAATAAGTGCTTGTCATAAACAACGGTGAAACAAGGGCTCCTGTGACAGGATCTCCGTGTTGTCCCGCATGCACTGCCTGTGTGCTGAAACTTGCATTTTTCATATCCATTTCTACTTCCTCCTAAAACCTTTCGGGTAACTTATCTAAATTTATAAGAACTTTGATGTGCTTCTTTGAATTTCGTATGAGTTCCTCAAAACCTTCTTCCACCAAAGTGTCCAACGTTACTTCTTTTGTAACAAGCTCGTCTGCATGAATGACGCCCTTGTCCATATAATTTAATACTTCTGCCATTTCATCGATGTGAGCCTGCGACGTAAGTATTTTCCTCTCCGCTTCCTGAAGGGTATTCATGTCTATGGTGGGAGGCTTTTCAAAGACGCCCATCACCATGATCGTTCCACCCGGCTTGCAGACAGGGATGCACATATCCAGAGTTTCTTGCGTGCCGGCACATTCGTACACCACATCGGCCAATCGACCCTCGCTCCATTCCTCCACAAAATTGACAAGGTCGAAATCAGAGATGTTTAAATATTCTCCGCCGTTTTTTTCGATAATATCTCTGCGGTATTCGTTTCTGGCAACGACGAGCACTTTTTTCGCTCCGGCAAGCTTTGCCCCGTAAAAAGCACCGATACCGATAATGCCTGCACCTATAATCACAGCAAGCTTATCGCGCACATCACCTGCCAGTTTCGTGGCGTGGACTCCGCATGCAAGCGGTTCGGCCAAAGCAGCCTGACGCTGCGTTACGCCATCAGGTATAGGGAATACTTTATCGGCGTCCACAACGAGATAATCGGCGAAACAACCGTCATCGCCTACTCCGACAAAACCCAATTTTCGGCAAATGTTATATCGCCCTTCCTGGCAAAGCTCACATTTTCCACAGGTTAAACTTCCATTGGCGGTTACCCTTTGCCCTTGCGAATAGCCGTTCACATTATCCCCTACTGCAGCAATCCTGCCGGAAAATTCGTGGCCTATAATCAGCGGCGCCATTTTCCCGGTAAGGCGATGGGGCTTTTTCGTGGGGATGAAATTAGGGCCCACATATTCGTGCCGGTCTGTGCCGCATATTCCGGCATAATCGACCTTGATCAAAACCTGGCCGTCTTTTGGCTTTGGAACAGGCATTTCCTGTATGCGAAGATCTTTATACCCGTACCAGACAGCAGCTTTCATTGTTTTCATCGGGTCGGCGGCAATATCCAAGCCCGTGCTATTTTTTATATTCGTACTCAAGTTCTTCGCCTTCCAAATAATGCTTTACATCGGTAACAAACTGACGGGTGTGGTTTGTGATGGCATCCCACGTCGCCCCGGCAATATGCGGCGTGATGACGACGCGATCGCTCATTTCAAAGTACGGATGATTCTTAGCAATCGGTTCCCTGTTGAACACATCAATCCCTGCGCCTGCGATTTCTCCGGTGCGAAGAGCATGAATCAGGGCTTCTTCGTCGATAACCGCGCCTCTGGAGGTATTGATCAAAAATGCGGTCTTTTTCATTTTTTTGAATATGTTTGCATTGATAATCTTTTCCGTCTGCGGGCTGTCTTTCAAATGAACGGTCATAATATCAACTTTTTCCGCCAATTCTTCCAAGGGAAGAAGCGTGATATTATCCGGAAGCATGTCTTGGGTAAGAAAAGGATCCGAAGCGTAAACTTTACAGCCGAATGCATTGCAAATTGCACCCACTCTGCGCCCGATGCCGCCACAAC
>CAZSPZ010000021.1:7485-18743 GCA_964608965.1 uncultured Oscillospiraceae bacterium
ATACCTACGCTGTGTCCGTGAAGCTGGAAGCCTTTGTAGGTTACATAAGGACTTTCTGCGCCGGTAGACCATGTAACATCGCGTTTTACACTTTCGCTTGATTTATTGTCCATCGCTTCTGCCACAAAAATTCCGTTGTGCAGATCTTTGAACGCAAAAGGTATTTTTCTGGAAACACTGAGCATCAGCGCTATGGTAAATTCCGCGGCACTGTCACTGTTTCTGTCTACGGCATAGCTGACCTTTATTCCCTTTTCTTTTGCATAAGCGGTATCGACGTTAACCGGGGTCGCTCTGGTACAAACAATCATGCCAAGGTTAGGCGCCGCATCAATCACTTCTTTGGTTACGGGGTCATAACTGGTAATGAGTACATCTTTGTCGCTAACCAACCGTTTCATATCATCCACGGAAAGAATTGCTCTGTCCTGGGCATATTCGATGTCCAAATACTGTTCAAGTTCTTTGGCTACTTCGTAGTCCATTTCTGCGGATACAAATGCTTTTTTCATAGTTCCCTCCTATATCTCGTCGTGCTCTTCGATGCGTTTTCCATAATTCTTAAAACGTTCAATCATTCGTTCCATTTCATCTTCGGGGAGAATGACGGGTTGGCCCAGAGATGTCATAGACATCGCCCGGCAATAGATTTGGCAGCAAAGTTCGATTTCTTCGGTAACGCCGTAAGCATCATCTAAACCGGTGCCCCCTGCCAGCAATCCATGATTGGAAAGAAGCACAGCCTTTTTGCCTTCCATCGCTTTAAATGCGTTCTTTGCCAAGGCAACAGTGCCGTACGTTGCATATTCGGCGCAAGGAACATCTACACCACCAAAAGCCACTAAATAGTGAATGGCCGGAAGCGGCTTCCTAAAACATGCCAACGTGGCGGCATAAGGTGTATGCGTATGGATGATTGCGTTTAAATCTGTGCGATATTTATAAAAAATACGATGCATATCGCTCTCGCTCGAAGGAACGGCATCGCCATCTTTTATTTGCCCGGTCAACACATCGACCAAAACAATATTACCCGGTTTAATTTTAGAGTAAGGGATTGCCGACGGTGTAATAGCCATTAAGCCGCTTTCTCTGTCGCAAAGACTGAAATTGCCTCCGGTTCCGGTGGTAAGGCCTTCTTTAATTGCCCGGAGTCCACATTCAATCAGCTCTTCTCTCATGGATTTCAGTAACATCTTTTACCTCTTTTCTGGGTCATTTCGAAACTCTGTTTGCACGCGGAAATTATACTATAAGTGAACACCTTAATGCAAATTTGAACAACTGTTCACCCTATGTATATATAAAAGACGCTTTCAAAACCCCGGATAGCCTAATATCCCAAGTCTTTTAGGAGTTTTATGGTGTTATCGATAATATTGGGACATATATCCCTGAATAATCCCAATTCTTTTGCCTTGGCTCTGTTGTCTCCGACAGAAGTATCTATGCCCAATATATCCCGACACGCTATGCATCCGTACATTTCCAGAAATGCAGCGGAAACCTGGCGCTCTTTCTCATCGCAAAGGGCCTTGGCTTCAAAATCAGCCGGATCCGCCGTTCCATATTTTAAACCTACGACCAATAAAGCGGCAAGTAAGACGCCGCATGTCTCCCCTATTCGCATGCCACCGCCCAGCGCCCCGCTTATCCGGAGCCCGAAATCTTTGTCCATGCCATAGTCCGTACAAAATACGCTGAATACTTTTTGTGAACAGTTAAATGTCTGAATTTCCGGTGCGCTTGCTGTCTGTGCTTTTTCTTTCATTAAATTTTGCCTCGTTTCATAGAATTTCGCCAAAGCTATTCAATTGGTTATTATAATGCAGAAAGCTTGATTTTGCAAGCAAACCACAGTATACTAATATCTCAGTAAAGCTTATAAACAGCACCGATAAGGAAAATAAGTCTCATGAAAAAAATGCTCTTTATTACAAATCCCGTAGCAGGAAAACTTTCTGCCAGAACGGACCTTTTTGACATCATCCATACATTTTGCCAGGCAGGTTATAAGGTCACAACAGAAATCACCTTGGAAAGAGGCCATGGTACCCGATTGGCAAAGAATGCCTATATCGAAGGGTACGATCTTGTGGTCTGCTGCGGTGGAGACGGAACACTCAACGAAGTGGTCACAGGCCTTCTAAAAGCAGGCGGCAAACTGCCGTTAGGATATATCCCCGCAGGAAGTACGAACGATTTTGCCAGAACACTTAAGCTGAACCTTAATCCCGTACAGGCAGCTGTTGCCATTACCCAGGAAAACGCCTGTACAATAGACATCGGACGGTTCAACAGAGAAAAGTATTTTACTTATATTGCTTCATTCGGAGCATTTTCTGCTGTCGCCTATAATGCGTCCCAGGATGCAAAAAATTCATGGGGACATCTTGCATATCTCATTGAAGGTCTCAAAGACCTTGCACATATAAAGCCGTATAACATCAAAGTGAATGCGGACGGACGCGAATTGGAAGGTGAATATATTTTCGGATCGGTCACAAACACGACTTCCGTAGCCGGTATTGTAAAGTTGAAATCTTCTGTCGTGGATTTGCGTGACGGATTATTCGAGGTAACTCTCGTTAAAAACCCCAAAAACCCCTTGGATCTTAACAAAATCGTCGCCGGCGTTACAAACGCAAATTTTGACAATGATATGTTCGAGTTCTTTAAGGCAAAGGATATTGATTTTATCATGCCAAAAAATATTTCATGGGCGCTGGACGGCGAAAAAGCAGAAGGCGGTAAAAGTGTACACATAAGAAATATTACGAAAACCTTAATGCTTTACATCTAAATGCTGAGAGTAAAAGAATGAATACAGAAAAAATCATAATAAACATAGGACTCGGAAAACCCATAAAAATCCTTCAGGTGACAGATTGTCATCTTGCATACACAGACGAGCGGGACACCCCAAAAGCCAGAGAGAAATGCGCGCGGAAATATAAAAACTTTTTGGCCGAAAACGGCGGAATCGATCTTCGGCAACGCTTTAGGGATATTTTGCGGTTAATGGATCACTATGCCGCCACGGTTTTTACCGGAGACATTATAGATTGCCCATCCCCTCTCAATCTGGAGATTTTAGAAGAAGAATTGGCAGGAAAAGATTTTCTTTACGCCTGCGGAAACCACGACTGTTACGTTTACGATTTAGACAGCGGCACAAGAGAAGGACAACTCGAATATCTGCCTGCCTTATGTACTGCAATAGGACGAGATGCAACTTTTGATTCGAAGGAAGTCGGCGGAGTCAATCTGGTAGCGATGGATGACGCTTTCTATAATTTTACCGATGAACAAAAGACAAAACTGCTTCAGGAAATTAAAAAGCAACTGCCTATTCTCATTTTTCTCCATGCTCCGCTTTATCACCCGGACATCGCCTCGCCTTCTTGGCAGCGATGGGAATCGTTGATGATGACAGGTTGCCCGAAAGATGTCATCGCATTCTACGGAGAAACCGATCCGCAAATGCAAGCGACACAAACGACACGAGACGTTCTTGATATTATCGGGAATGAGCCGCTCATCAAAGCCGTTTTCGCCGCCCATACCCACTTTAAACACGAAGGCATCGCTCACTGCGGTAAAATGCAATATGTTGCAGAGAGCGCTTATTTGGGTCATCTGACGGAAATCGAAGTCCTATAAAAAACCTATTGCTTTTCTATAAAACAAAACCCTGCAAGTGAACCTTGCAGGGTTTTTTATCGGAACTGCGTTCCGACGAAATCAACTTAGCTTTTCCTTTTAAATCACTCCACGGCCGCGGCTGTAGTTTCCGGGAGCTCTTGCGGCGACTGCGCGACGGCTTTCTTATCTGCGTCTTTTCCAAACTTAGGTTTGGATTTCCATGCGTGCATCGCAAGGGATAAAGCGATGACGCCGTAGCAAATGAACACGCGGAAATATTCGCCGATCATCGAACTGCCGAACACCGTGCTGGCAGAAAGCGGAGCTACCACGAACAGTGTGTGGAATAAGAACACACCGAGAATAGCTTGTTTATTGTTGGCCTGCTGCACACTTGCACCGCCGACCAGCAGTGCGGCGATAGCGTATTGTCCGCACATCGTGTGCGCGCCATACGTGGCAAACGTGCCCATATTTTGCAAATAAATGATTTGTCCCCATGCGGCCAGCGTTGTAGACATACACATCGCTATAATACGCGTGCGGTTAACATTGATTCCCGCGGCATTCGCAACCGTACGGCTTTGTCCGACGGTTCTCATGTCCTGTCCCATCTTTGTGCTGAGCAGCCATGTGTTAAAGAAACAAAGCAGCGCAATCAAAGCATAAATCGCGACAGGAAGATGAACAGACCAAAGCACAAGGTTAACTGCAGGGATAAAAGACAGACCAAAGATGAGTGCCGCCGCTATCATCATAGCGACATTTTTCACCATATAATTGCCTTCTGCCTTCTTGAGTTTTCCGAGAATAATTCTATAAAGTCCGAAGCCGATTGCCAAAGCACAGGCCACCGGAACACCCTTTGAAAGCTGCAGACGGTCCGTGGCCATAAACGCATTGACCACAGGGACAAACGTCAAGCCAAACAACACGGCAGAGCTGATCAAATTTTCCCTTTTGAGAGGCCGCTGTAAATTAAGCGCTTTTTTGCTGTTGGCAGCCCATACAAGCACAGACATGATAATGTAAATTAATACAAAAGCTCTTACTACCGTCAGAAGGCTGATGGTATCAATCGAATATTTTAAATTGTCCGCAAGGTCGATTGTATTTTTTACGCCTGTACCACCTGCAATAATCAACGTCGGATTTGTAACAGGTATCACTCCGCCTATAAGAAACAGGAAGAAAAACTGATACAGTCCGTCTGCAAAATAGGCAAGAATCAAACCGGTAATCATTTCCGCGCCTTTTGTCTTATTATAGAGCTTGCCGACAAGCCACCCGAAAAATATCGCGATAGGCGTTGCCATCACCACACAAATCAGAAGTCCCGGAATTCCGGAATAACCCCAGTACACTGTCCAGAAAATAGCAATCTGTGCAGCCATTGCACCTACAACAATACCAAAGTTCAGTCCCAAACCGGCAAGAACCGGTATAATCAAAGCTAAAACAAGAAAGGTATTTCGTCCGAATCGTGTAAAAACTTCCACAACGGTGTAGGATACAGGTTTTCCGGTTGTAAAAATACCGAAAGCACAAAGGATGACGAACATCAGCACAACTTTATTCGCATATAAGGCCTTGAACCAATTGACGGCATTGTCTTTCATGTAGCCCGCATAATCATTCTTCATTGGACGCACCCCCTTTTGCTTTTGTCAATGCGTAAATAATAATTCCGTTTGATATGATGATACGCATAATATCCGAAAGGTCCGTGCCTACAAAAATCTTGTTGGCAACAGGCAGTGCTATAACCAAAATTCCCTGGAATAAAAACGTTCCGACGACAACATGGCTTATTCTGGCATACCTTGTGGTTGCGCCTCCGATTAAAACCGCAGCTACACAAGCAAACCCCATCATCAGAGGCGCGTTGTACATCTGTAAAAATCCGAAAGTTTGAGCGTAAACAACAATTCCCACGGCTCCAAGCGCAGTGGAAACAGCTGTTCCTAGAATGCGCATTTTGTCTACATTAATGCCGCTGGCTCTTGCAAATACAGGATTTGCACCGGCAGCGCTCATGGCTTTGCCAGTCTTGCTTTTCATAAAGAGATAAACGATGTAGCACATGATAAAGAAAAACAACAACAATCCGGTAGGTACATACAATCCGGTGCTGCCTTCGCCCATCAAATAAAACCCGCCGGCCTTGTTGAGCACTTCTCCGAAGCTGGAAGCTAAATTGATCGTCGTACGAGCTCCCTCTCCGCCGATGGGCCAATTGATCTCTCCGTTCTTAAACGGCAAGGCAACCCACCAGATATTCATAAAGGCGATGGCTGAAAATCCGACATAAGTAGAAACGGTCATTTCCGAACCCTTTACTTTGTTGAGCAGTACACCGTAACCCGCGCCCACCAACGATGCAAATATCACGCTGATAATGATGGCCGCAGTGATTGCGCCCCAAGGACCTATGGAAGCTGCCATATCGAATTCAATGACGATCAAAGATCCCAAAAGACCGCTGACAATGCCCAGGCTGACCCCGAAGTTGGGTCCGATACCGCATTGTATGCCGGGAATCATCGCAAGGACAAGAACGCCGAACATTCCCCATCTGCGAAGTACGCTTCCAAACAGTGCAGGAAGGCCAAGTCCGTAATGTGAAGCACCAAACACAACCAGGATGAAGAAAGCGAAGATAATAATTCGAGGTAAACCAATCGCTTTTAAAGCCGATATCACTTTGCTTTTCATTGTTTTTCGCCTCCTTCCTTATAACCTGCCATCGCAAGCCCAAATTCTGCATCTGAATCTTCGGGCAGCATGATTCGTGCAATTTTGCCTTCCGATACGATGGCAATACGGTCACATATGCTGCGAAGTTCGTTTAACTCAGAGCTGACGATGATAACGGTCATGCCCTGTTCCCTGTTTAATTTTGCAAGAAGTTCAATAACGAGCTTCTTTGCTCCGATATCGATTCCCCTCGTCGGTTCGGAAACCATCATCAATTTTGGATTGAGTGTCAAGGCGCGGGTCAGACATACTTTTTGCTGATTTCCACCCGAAAGCGCGCCCACTCTTTGTGCGGCGCTCGTACACCGGATATCCAGTCGTTTGATCATTTCATTTGCATGTTCCCGGCTTTTTTTAGAATCATACAGTTTACCGAAGCCAATATTTTTAAGGTAAGCACCATTGATTTGCATAGCTGAAAATACCATGTTCTGCTCAATGGATTCTTCCAGAAGAAGTCCTACGCCACGTCTGTCTTCGGATACAAAGCCGATACCCTTTTTCAAGGCATCTCCGAGGATTCCGGGATTTATGGTCTGGCCATCCAGTTTAATTTCACCTTCTGCATCATAAAGACCCATGATTCCGTTTGGAATGCCTAATTTACCTTGGCCGGCGAGCCCTCCGATGCCGAAGATCTCTCCTCTCCTGACATCCAGATCAACTCCTTTTACTTTTTCTCCGGGCATGTCGACATAATAATCCCGAAGGCTCAACATGATATCGTCTTCGCGAAGAGTTCTGTTGTCGTCTGCATCATCCAAAAGTTTTTCTACTTTTCGACCGATCATCAGTTCGGCAATGCGAACGGCACTTGTGTCTTTTGTATCCAGTCGATCCACAAACTGACCGTCACGTAAAATGGTCATGCTGTCTGTGACAGATATGACTTCGTCTAATCTGTGTGTGATAAACACGATGGCAATTCCCTTGGACGCGATGACTCTCATGGCCGCAAGCAAGCGTTCGGCTTCGCTTTCGGTAAGAACCGCAGTAGGTTCGTCGAAAATCAGAAGTTTAATGCCGAATTTATCGATTTCTCTGGCGATTTCTATAAACTGCATATACCCGACGGGCAGACCTTTTACTTTGACATATTCCTCTATATTAAGCCCGATCGTATCCAGCGCCTTACGGGCGTCTTTTCCCATAGTAGCTCGATCCAGTTTTTCCAGTGACTTGCCAAAGATACGGCTTGCAATACCGGGTATCGTAATCTCTCTTCCGACTTTAATGTTTTCGGTAACGGTAAAACCGGGTATCAACATAAACTCTTGATGAACCATACCGATTCCAAGTTCCATGGCTTTTTGAGGACTGTCAATCGTGACGGCAACTCCGTCCACCTCTATTGTACCGGAAAAGCCGCCGGTATTGTGAATAACAGGCATGCCAAACAAAACGTTCATCAATGTCGATTTACCCGCTCCGTTTTCACCCATCAGAGCATGGATCTCTCCCGGTTTAACGGATAAATTTACACCATTGAGAACGCGATTACCAAAGAACTCTTTGGTGATGCCCTCCATTTTTAATACGTATTGGGAACTCATAGGCCTCCCAATCCTCCTTTCGATATTGATGCATAAAAAAGCATCAGCGAAATGGAATAACAAACAGGATAAATACAGTCAGAAAGTGCCTACAGAATTACCCGTAGGCACTTTTGAATCATTTAATTGGTTTGAGCCTTGCGACTCAGAAAGATATTTTCGTACTCTTTAAAAATCATAGAACGGGCAAAGTATCATGTAGAAATTCTTAAGTTCGCCGGCTGCTTCGTCTTTGAAATACGAAACTTGCATGCTCTCGCCGCCTACTGCTTTAAGTTTTTCCAAAAGGACTTCTTCGTCTAATGGGGCCGATGTTTCGCCTTCGCAGAATGCGATAGCATATTCAACGCCGGCTTCGATCATCAGCATGTTAACAGGAATTGCCCATGTGGACATTCTTCCGGTGTTTCCATATTCTGCGACCTTTGCTTTAATTGCTTCCAACATCCAAGCTACATCGCCTTCGTGGCCGGCTACGTCAATTCCGAATGCCGACGGATAGCCATGATAGGGAGAAGGACAGCACTGTTGCGGGAATATTGCTTTCTGTTCTGCAACGGTTCTGATTAACGGTTCCTGCATTGCGCAGTTTGTGCTGAAGAATGCTGTGTCTACGCCATATTCGGCAACGAGTGCGGGAACATTTTCGATGATCCACTGCTGTGCGCCGGATACGCCTGCATCGCCTGTTGGATCGGGTGCTGTAGCTTCTACATACTCGATGCCAAGGCTTTCGCAAGTGGAGATAAAGAGTTCTCTACGTGCTGCGATGGTAGCATAGGACAGATGACGTGCGAAGGAGATATGAACAAATGTCTTTGCTCCCTGTTTCGCGGCCTGTTCAATAATTGTAGTACCCATGGAAATTTCATCTACCAGCAAGCAGATATCTGCTTTGCTTGCGATTGTTGCAGGGTCTTCTGCAATAACGCCGGTGATAAACAGCATGTCCGGTCTTGTTTCCCTGACTTTGTCGATAGCAGCTGCAGCGCCCGGGATTGCCTGTACAAATACAATCGCCTTTACTTCGGGGTCGCTGGCAAGGCCGACAACCTGAGCAATCGTGGCTTCTGTTTCGGTGGAGAAATTGTCAGGATAAGTTGCGGTGACAATCATATCGCCATACTTTGCCTTAGCATTTTGGGCTGCCTGATATTCCTCTTCTCCCTGAGAAACTGTACCAGTGATGATACCGATTTTATAGGCGTCACTCTCGGGTTCAGTCCCGCCGCCGCAAGCTGCAAAGCTACCCATAACGAGTGCCAGCGCAAGCAACAAGACTACTAGTTTTTTCATCATTCTTTACCTCCAAAAACTTATCAAAATTTCCGTCAAATCGTCGTTTTCGTTGAAAACTTCAAACGCTCTGACAATTCAGTGATGTCATTTTACCATATGGGGCAAGCCCATTGCAACAAAAACTTAACATGCCCTTAACAATCCCGACACAATTCAATGTCTGTGCGGCTCTATCCGGCCAACGCAATAATAGCGTCCGCCAAGATCTTAGTATTGAACATTAACTGCTCGACGCCTATAAATTCATTCGCCATATGAGCTGAAGATTCACACATATACCCTTCCGGTCCAAAGCTTACAGCATTGGGCAAAGTTCTGGCATACGTGCCTCCGCCTATTCTCTTGGGCGGCATATCTTCGCCTGTGCGGGTTTTGAAAACATTTAAAAGTTTCGTGACGATTTCCGATTCATCCGGTAAAAAGTACCCGGGCTTGTACATAAAGCTTTTCAATTCGGCTCCGGCCATCGCTTTGCTGAGTGCTCCTTTTATTTCGTCTGACGGAAGAGATGTCGGACATCTCAAATCGAAAGTAAAAACAAATCCTTGCTCATCCCAGTTCACAATGCCGATATTCAAAGTTAATCGACCCGATTCATCCGATTTATCTAAACCTATGCTCTGTCCGTAATATTCCATTTTAAAATTTTCTTCCAGCGATGTTATCGTTTCCGCATCTTCTTTTTCGAGGGGCAGCAACTTCAGGAAAGAAAGCATCCCCTGTATTGCATTCAATCCGTCTTCGGGCATGGAAGCGTGCGAAATACTGCCCAGCACCTTGATTTGAGTAGCTCCGCCCTTCGCTGTCATCACAATTCCGCAAGGACTGGTTTTCGAAAATTTTTCTGCAATCGGCTTAATCTCTTCTATGCTCATCGGTACCGTCGCAACCGCTTCGCCGGGAACCACATTGGCAACTTCGCCGGCGTGTAAGGTGATTGTCGAGGAAAATTTCTTTTCAAAAACAGCATGCACGATGCTTTTTTCCGAATTGGTCAGCGGATATTCTCCGTCGGGAGAAATGGATAAATCAGGTAAAGGTTCCTCTTCTTTATATCGTTTCATGCACTCCATTCCACTCTCTTCATCACAACCTAAAATAATGCGAACTTTTCTTTTCAGTGGAATATTGCATTCATCGATGGCTTTCAGTGCGTAAAGAGCCGCGATTGCGGGGCCCTTGTCGTCCAGTGTGCCTCGCCCGTACAATTTGCCGTCCACGACCTGACCGCCGTAAGGATCGTAATCCCAGCCGGTGCCTTCGGGTACGATGTCAAGATGCGCAAGAATACCCAGCGTCTCTGCTCCTGTGCCGTAATCGATACAGCCGAAATATCCTTGGTGATCTCTGGCGTCAAAGCCCAGATTTCTTGCAATCCCAAGAGTATAATCCAGGCATTCCTGCACTTTATCTCCAAACGGAGCACCATCCTTTTCCTCGGATTTTAAGCTTCGAACGGCAATGCAGCCCTGGAGGTCTTTTACAATGTCTTCCTGATGATCGGCAAGCCATTGATCAACGTGTGCGTTCATAATGTTCTCCTTCTTTGAATTTTATACGTCCGGTGAATAAACGTCGGGTTCAGTATACAACAAATGCTCCTTTATTTTCAATCATGAACTATGCTACAATCATTTCATGATATGCAGCCTGCAATCGTAGGTATCTTTTATAGTTTACGAGGTGTAATTATGGAACAAAAGAACGATAAACTTATCGCTTTGTGTCAAACACTTATCCAAAGCGGTACTCTGTCAGGAGAAGAAGGTCCTGTAGCGAAAATATTGGAGAACTTTTTTGTGGCAAACGGCTTCGACGAAGTAAAAATAGACTCCTACGGAAATGTTATCGGTTGCATAAAAGGCAAGCATCCGGGGAAGAAACTTCTCTTCGATGCCCATATGGATACGGTACCCGTATCCGACCCTTCGGCCTGGACCATGAACCCCTGGGGAGGCGAGATAAAAGACGGGAAACTCTATGGTCGCGGTGCCACGGATATGA
>CAZSPZ010000021.1:18753-31058 GCA_964608965.1 uncultured Oscillospiraceae bacterium
GAAAGGTTCTCTTGCTGCGATGATGTGTGCAGCGGCTGAATTCGCCAAGGAAACGGACAAAGATTTTGCCGGGAAAATATATATTGCGGGCGTCGTACACGAAGAATGTTTCGAAGGCGTGGCTTCCAGAGAAATCAGCAAACAAGTAAACCCTGACTATGTTGTGATTGGGGAAGCGTCGGATTTAAATTTGAAAATCGGGCAAAGAGGACGTGCCGAAGTCGTCGTGGAAACATTCGGGAAGCCCGCGCATTCTGCAAATCCGGAAAAAGGAATCAATGCAGTCTATAAAATGTCAAAAGTTATCGATGCCATTCGAACATTAACACCTCCCGAACACCCTGTTCTGGGAAAAGGGATTTTGGAATTAACGGATATAAAATCATCCCCTTACCCCGGTGCCTCTGTTGTGCCCGAATATTGCCGCTGCACTTACGACAGACGCCTGCTCGTCGGAGAGACAAAGGAATCCGTTCTTGCCCCTATTCAGGCACTCCTGGATGAACTCATGAAAACCGATGAGCAATTGAAAGCAAAAGTATCTTATGCCGTCGGAGAGGAAACTTGCTATACAGGCGAAAAAATCCATGGAGAACGCTTTTTCCCGGGATGGGTATTTGACAAAGAGGACGATTTTGTTCAAGCGGTATACAAACAATTGAAGCAAGATGGGTTTACACCGGAGATTACAAAGTATAACTTCTGCACGAATGCCAGCCATTATGCAGGCGAAGCAGGCATAAAAACTCTGGGCATGGGTCCGTCCAACGAAAGCCTGGCTCATGTGGTGGATGAATACGTTGAACTGACACAACTGGAAGGCGTCTTCGGCTCTTTCAAATCGATTATGAAAGCCTTATTAAAATAAGACATCAGGTGTTGTAAAAAGAGAACTTTAAAATTAAGATAAAAAAGGGTCGCCATAAACGCTGTGTTTTAAAACGTTTATGGCGACCCTTGCTTTATTCCGGCACTTACAAATTTTTTCTTGCGTTGGCAATCATCAACTTCAATCGGTTTTCCTGATTGATCTTCGATGCACCCGGGTCATAGTCAATTGCCACGATGTTTACATCCTTATGACGCTCTTTAATCGGACGCATCATACCTTTCCCGACGATATGGTTGGGAAGGCAGCCAAACGGTTGCGTGCAGACGATGTTCTTTACTCCCATTTCGCATAATTCCAGCATTTCTGCCGTCAGAAGCCATCCTTCTCCCATTTTCATTCCGATGCTCACACATTCTTCGCCCTGAGGCAATGTTGTTATGTGCTTAAAAGATGACGGCGCCTGGAAATGACCTTCTTCCTTAATAATGGCAATCATATCATTTTTCTTTCTTTCAAGATAATTCGTAACCCATTGCCAAATAAAGACGCTGCGTTTTCGCATGCCATAAAGCTTGTTATCCAGCACATTGTTATATACACAATAGAGGCAAAAATCCAAAAGGCCGGGGACAACCGCTTCCGCACCTTCTTTAAAAAGAAATTTCTCGAGATTATTATTGCCAAGAGGCGAGTATTTTACATAGATTTCGCCCACAATACCTACGCGGATTACAGGATCTTTCGACCTTTCTATCGCAGCAAAATCGCGGACAATATTGCGCATGGTCTTTTGCACGGTGGCATAGGATGTTCGGGGTCTGCTCATTTGGGCGGAAAGAAAGGCCATCCATTTTTCTATTTTTGCATCGGTTTCTCCCTTATTCAATTCCCTTACTCTGCATTGGTTTTTCAAGAGCATAAGAAGATCTGCATAAAGCACACAGGTTGCCAGTTCGCCGTACATGTATGTTGATATTTTAAAACCGGGATTTTTTTCCAATCCGGCTACGTTCAGTGAAACGACAGGCACATTAGGATAACCTGCTCGCACAAGAGCTTTTCGAAGAAGAGAAAGATAGTTGGAGGCTCTGCATCCACCGCCTGTCTGCATAATAAGGAGCGCCACTTTTTTCGTGTCGTATTTACCGCTTTGCAGCGCATCAATCAATTGGCCTATCACGATAATCGCAGGATAACACATGTCATTATGCACATATTTTATGCCTACGTCGGCCATATTACGCCCGTCTGTCTCCAAAAACTCCATTTTATAGCCGCGTTTGCAAAAGACCGCAGACAACAATTCAAAATGCATGGGAAGCATGGTCGGCACTAAGATTGTATAATCTCGACGCATTTTTTTAGTAAATATCACTCTGTCGTTATCTTGCAATCTCTCTTTCCTCCAAGGCTCCAAGCAAACTGCGAAGCCTTATTTTTGCAGCGCCCAAGTTGCTGATTTCATCTATTTTTATTTGCGTATAGAGTTTTCCCGCCGACTCAAGGACACTTCGAATCTCGTCCGTCGTAATAGCATCTAGGCCGCAACCGAACGAAACCAGTTGCACCATTTCGCAGTCTTTATTTCTTGCCACATAGTTTGCCGCATTATATAACCTTGCGTGATAAGTCCATTGATTGAGAACTTTCACAGACACCGGCTCGGCAAAAGAGTTGACACAATCCTCTGTTATGACAACAAACCCGAGCGATTCTATCAACTGATCGATACCCTGGCAAATACCCGGATCAATATGATAAGGTCTCCCCGCAAGGACCATGATTCGCCGTCCCGTCTTTCGGGCATAATCCAGCGCGCGCCTTCCCTCTTTATAAGTGTCATTCATCGACTCTGCATATACGTTCATTCCCACTTTTACGGCTGCTTTTACCTGTGCTTTTGTTATGCCGGAAAAATTGGAAGAAAGGCAGTCAAAAATACCTTTGCTTAATTGCCGGCTGTCATTGATGCAAAGATAAGGATATAAAAACTTTGTGCTCTTCAGCGAATCCATATTGCCCTTCAGAACTTCCGAGTAATACGCGACGACAGGACAATTGTAGAAATTGTCCGTAGCGTCGTTTTCACGAATGTTATAGGTTAAGCAGGGATAAAATATGGCATCCACTCCCTTTTCGAGCAGGCTGACAATATGTCCGTGCATTAACTTTGCCGGGTAGCATGCCGTATCGGATGGAATGGTATATTGTCCTTTAGCGTATATTTTTTTGTCTGAAAATCCGGTGAATATTGTTTTAAAGCCCAACTCTCGAAACACCGTGTTCCAAAGCGGCGCCAATTCAAACATGCCCAAAGAAAGAGGCAGGCCGATGGTGCCTTTGAATTGAGCGGGATTACCTTTAGATAAAGCTTTAAGCTTTTCTCTTTTATATCGATATAAATTGGGAACCGGGTCGTTTAAAACGGTTGCTTCGGGTTTTCCTTCCGCCATCAATGCACCCTTTTCGCATTTATTGCCCGAGACGAATTTTTCTTCCCCGAAAAATGTGTTAACGGTCAAGGGGCAATGGTTCGTGCAGCTGCTGCAAATTACAGTATCCGAAGAATGAGAAAATTCTTCTAACTGGCTTTGCGAAATCATAGAAGGATCGGCGACTCTTAAATCTTTTGCGTAGAGTGCTGCACCAAAAGCTCCCATAAGGCCTGCGATTCTGGGGCGCGTCACTTCGCCGTCCAATTCCCGCTCAAAAGCACGAAGGACAGCGTCGTTCAGGAACGTACCGCCCTGTACCACAATTTCTTTTCCAAGTTCTTTTGCAGAATGTACCCGTAGGACTTTATATAGTGCATTTTTCACAATACTTTCAGAAAGACCCGCGGATATGTCGCCCACTTCTGCACCGTCCTTTTGGGCTTGCTTTACAGAGGAGTTCATAAATACAGTACAGCGGGAGCCAAGATCCACCGGCGCATGGGCAAACAAACCCAGCTTAGCGAAATCGGCAATGGGATAACCCAATGCTTTTGCAAATGTTTCGATAAAGGATCCGCAACCCGAAGAACAGGCTTCGTTTAATATAATCGAGTCGATTGAATTATGTTTTATGGCCAGACATTTCATATCCTGGCCTCCTATATCAAGAATAAAATCCACATTGGGATTGAAAAATTTAGCAGCGCGGTAATGCGCCATTGTTTCAACCAACCCTCCATCCAGATGAAAAGCTTTCTGTATCAACTCTTCTCCGTAGCCGGTCACAGAGCTTCCTTTTATTTGAATAGCCGTTCCAGTCAGTTCATATATGACAGCAAGCTGTTCCCGAACGACTTCCACAGGATTGCCTCGATTTGGGCTGTAGTAGGAATGAAGGATCTTTCCCTCGGGTGTAATCACTGCAAGCTTGGTCGTGGTGCTTCCGCAATCGATTCCAAGATATGCATCCCCTCGATACACTGTAATGTTTTCTCTGGCTACTTCCGCTTTATTGTGGCGCTCTAAAAATTCTCTATATGCTTCCTCGTTTTCAAACAGAGGTTCGTGTCTCACTTTTCCGTATTGGGCTTCCGTGGCGCCCACCAGATTGTCTATCCATTGATCATAAGTAAAAAGTACGCCGTGCTTGGCTCCATAAAGTGCCGCGCCAAGAGCTACAGCAAATCGTCCATATTCAGGAAAGATAGCGTCTTCCTCGGACAATCCCAAGCTTTCTTTAAATCTTGTGCGAAGGCCATAGCAATAATGGAGAGGACCGCCCAAAAACATTACATGGCCGGCGATTTTTCTGCCTTGAGCCAGCCCTGCGATTGTTTGATCGACTACGGCTTGATAAATGCTGGCAGCAATGTCCGCTTTTTTTGCTCCCTGGTTTAAAAGCGGTTGTATGTCTGATTTGGCAAAAACTCCGCAACGAGAGGCGATGGGATAAAGCCTTTCGTGTTTAAGGCTCAAATGATCCAGTTCCTCTACCGTTATGGAAAGAAGCGTTGCCATTTGGTCGATAAATGCTCCGGTGCCACCGGCGCAAGTACCGTTCATGCGTTCATCCATGCCTCCATGAAAAAAAATCACTTTCGCATCTTCCCCGCCAAGTTCCACGACGACATCTGTGTCCGATTGCAAAGCTTCCACCACTTCCCCTGTGGCAAAGACTTCCTGCACAAAGGGCAGCTTCGCAGCCTTCGCCAGGCCCAAGCCTGCCGACCCGGATATGGCAGCGCAAAAAAGCCGCCCCTTTAAAAAGGGCGCCGCTTCTTTTATCAAATCTACCGCTTTTTGACGGACTTGCGAAAAATGTCGCTCGTACTTCTGCCAGACGATGACTCCTTTGTCCAAGACAACGACTTTTGCCGTTGTAGAACCGATATCCATTCCCAATAAAAGTGAATCATCGCCACTTGAAACTTCTATTAATTTATCTTTCCAGGACATGTTCCAACCAAATCTCCTTAAAGGTTACGCCTAAGGCAAAACCTTACATATTCTTGTGTCTTTTTATTTTATGTGTCGTGGTCTTTACAAAATCATTGGCCCGTACGCTAAAGTCTCTAACTCGCTTATAAATGGGCAATTTTTCGTTGATATCCGAAACTGCTGTTTTTATAAGCGCTTTAATATCATCTTCGCTTAAATCTTTCCCGAACTCTTCGTAGATGACATCGTATGCAGGCCTGATCTGTGCGCTCACAATCGTATCATCGTCCTTCTCCACACCATGCACCAAAGATTCCTGAATGTATTTGTTTCGGTTCATGTAGAGTTCCACTTCTTCCGGATATATATTTTTTCCGTTCTTTGTAACGATTACATTCTTTTTTCTGCCAGTAATGTATATCCACCCGTCCTCGTCCAAATATCCTAAATCGCCGGTATGAAACCACCCGTCAATGATGGCTTCCGCTGTCAAATCGGGTCGCTTGTAATATCCCAACATCAAATTCGGTCCCTGGAAAAGAATTTCTCCGATACCCTCTTCGTCCGGATTGTCTATTTTAATTTCGCCCGAAGCGACACAAGGACCGGAAGAGGCGGCTTTTTTATAGGTGTCTCCAAAGTCCGGAGAGCCGCAAACCAAAGGAGCTGTTTCCGTCAATCCATAGCCCTGCAAAACAGTGAACCCCATATCTTGATACCCTTTGCTGATTTTAGGATCGATGCCTGCGGCACCCGTGATGATCATTCTGAGTTTGCCGCCGAAACTGTCATAAATCGACTTAAAGAGGACTCTGCTTTTATTTATTCCGACAGACATAAGCATTCTGTTAAGCTTTATGCCCTTTTGCAGCTTTTTCGCCTGGCCGGTTTTTTCTGCCTGTTTCCATATTTTCGAATACATGGATTCGAAAATAAGAGGAACACCGATAAGAACGGTTGCCTGCGCCTCCGCAAGATTTTTTGCCACATATTTTAAACCTTCATAAAAGGCTGCCGAGGCTCCTCGATATAAAATAAGCGACATGCCCAAAGTGTTTTCAAATGTGTGGTGTATCGGAAGAATCGAAAGCGTACGATCTTCCGGATCAATCCGCGCTATTTTACAGGTATCCATAATGTTGGTAACGATGTTGCGATGCGATAGCATGACACCCTTCGCGGAATCCGTTGTGCCCGAAGTAAATAAAAGAATCCGAAGTTCGTCGGGATTAAGCGGGGCGTCCAGAAAGCTCTTGTCGCCGGCAGCTATTAATCCTTCTCCTTCAGAAACCAATGTTTCCCACGAAACGGAGTCGCTAGATTCAGTTGTGTTGTTTTTTGATGGTACAACCGGTTTTTGGTCGGCATACATTTTCATGGAAAACTTAAACGGGATATCACTGTTTTCAAAATATGGAGCATAGGTCTCTGTGAAGAATATCGCTTTGCATTCTGCAATTTTTATAAAGTTAAAAATTTCTTCTTTTGTAAGTTCTTTATCCAAAGGCACCACGATGCCTACACCGTTTGTAACAGCATAGTATGCGGTCATCCACTGATAACAGTTCTCGCCTATAATCGCTATTTTTTCTCCGGCAAGGCCCAAGGACATCAACCGAGTCCCCAAAGCGTCCACATCACTTTTTAATCGCGCATATTTTATTTCTTCGTATTCTCCGCCTTTTACCCTCTTGACCAGGAAAGCCGGTCTCTCTGCAAACTCTTGACAGCTCTCGTTAAGCATCTGCTTTAACGTCGAGATTTCTTTCACTTTATGGTATTGTTTTGTATAGCTCTTTTTCATGGGAAAATTCTCCAAACTACCTTGATGGCTATCTTTTTTACATTGAGTGAATTGAACGAATTCCTTTTTATATTAAAGTATATCTTACTCCTCGCCGTGTAAAAAGTAAAGATAGTCTCCATGAAAGAAATCCAAGAAAATAAAGCTTTTCAAAGGTAGCAGAGGCGAATTTAAGTATTCAATGATATTATTTTTATGACATCATATTCATCTCGAAAAAACTCGGCCTTCGGGCCGAGTTTCTGTTAATACTCTTAAAAGTGCTTTTTCTCTTCTATTAACGCAATCTTGTCTTTTCGCGCTAATTTTTTTATTTCCGCTTCCCGTTTCAATGCTTCCGAACGGTCCGCACATTCTTGTCGAAATACTACTTCCGACGGCCCTCTGCCGCGCGTATATTTTGCGCCTTTTTTTGCATTGTGCGCCGCAAGGCGTTTATCCACGTCATCCGTCATGCCTGTATAATACGTACCGTCTTTACATTGAAGCATATATACCCAGTAACTCATGTTAAAACTCTTTTTTCTGATAAATGAGTGTTGAAACCCGAATGGATGTGATGTTGAATACTAAGGTGGTTATAAATGAAGCTAGAAGTATGAACACTAAGTTGCTGTTGATAACGGATATCATCTCCAACAATTTCCCTCCCAGAGACATTGTAGCAAAGACGGTAACGGCAATAGCCAGGAAAAATGCAATCCGTCCTTTTTCCACACCCAGTTTAAACATGACAGGAAGATTGACCGCCTGCATAACAAACGCAACGCAAACGGTAAGAGCCAGGGCAACAATATTTTCCGTTTCGTAAGGAACATCCTTTATAAGCATCAGGGCGCCTTGCGCAAGGGCCGTCAGCACAAACACACCGGTTATCATAGCGTATCCGATCAAATATTTACTTAAAACGATATCCTTTGAGGAATACGGCATCATCACAGCAAGACTGTCCCATTTGGATCGTTCATCGTATGCCAGTGCGGTGATAGGCAGCATCGCGGCATAAACAATCGCAAAGCTGGAACTGGAATAGCCGGGAAGACAAGAAAACACGACGATCATTAAAATAAATATTTTCATCTGTTTAAACAGCGTATAGTAATCCTTTAACAATAAGCCTTTCATCCTCAATTTTCCCCCTTTGCGAGAAACAAAATAATATCTTCCAATGTAGTGTGTTCCGTTTGAAATATTTCGGAGACGGCTGATTTCATAATCAACGCCTCTGTACCGTATCGCCCCTCTTTTTGTCCGAGAATTGCTTCTTTTGGGATGGCTTCAAAATCTGATTTTGACAGTTTGACGATGGCATATTCCTCTATCAACTTATCTTTTTCTTCGCAAAACAGTAATTTCCCGTTATGCACAAATGCGATGAAATCGCAAATTTTTTCAAGATCGCTTACGATATGAGAAGAAAGCAAAATGGAATGTGATTCGTCCCGGGTAAATTCGTTGAATATGTCCAGCATTTCATCGCGCACCATAGGATCAAGTCCGCTCGTCGCTTCGTCCAATATTAACAATTTAGGGTTGTGGGACAAAGCCACTGCAATGGCCAATTTCATTTTCATCCCTCTGGAAAAGTCCTTAAAAATTTTATTTTCAGGCAGGCGGAACCGGCTGATTAATTGAAAATACTTTATTTCGTTCCAGTTATCGTATGTGTTTTTCATGATATTGTTCACATTTTTAGGCGTCAATACTTCTGCAAAGTATGCTTCGTCCAACACGATGCCTATATCTTCTTTTATTTTTTGAAAATCTGCACTTTTGTTGTCCAGACCCAAAACACTCACGCTGCCGCTCTCTCTTGAAACTGCGTTCATGATCAGCTTAATCAGCGTACTTTTTCCTGCTCCGTTTTCGCCCACCAAGCCCATAATACTCCCCTCGGGAAGCACGAGGTTGATATCCCGGAGCGAAAAACCCGGATATGATTTATTTAAATCTCTGATTTCGATAGCATTCATAAAAAATTAGTCCTCTCTGTCAACCAATTGAAACATTTCGATGATCTGCTTTTGGGATAAATTGCAGGATGCTGCCAAGGCTGATATGGAGCGCATATGCTCTTCTATCTGTTTCAGGTGCTCTTCTCTGATGATCTCTACATTTTTCTGCGCCACATAGCAACCTTTAGAGGCAACCGTGTTAATGTATCCGTCTCTCTCCAGCTCATCATAAGCACGTTTCGTTGTGATGACGCTGATTCTAAGATCTTTTGCCAGCGCCCTTATCGAAGGCAATATATCGCCCTCGTTCAGCTTCCCCGAAATAATCCAGGATTTAATCTGCTCGTATATTTGTTCGTATATGGGCCGATTGCTGGCATTGCTTATGATAATATCCAAAGAATCTCCTCCTGCATACTGTATATATACAACATGTACAGTATAAGCAACAAAAAAAGCTTTGTCAACAGACAAAACTTTTTTTAAATAAATTATTATCGCCCCATACCCGCGCTTTATTATTCGTTTGCGCTGTGTACTATGTGCGAGCTATGATGTCGGCTCTCAATTCTTTGATTTTTTCTTCGATGATTTTTATGACAGCAATAAATTCGTTATCCGGTTTACCTGTGGGATCTTCCAAGCCCCAATCCTCCCTGCGGTCGGCGGGTAAATACGGGCATACCACACCACATCCCATGGTAACGACAATATCCACCGGTGGAAGATCCGAAAGCAATTTCGAATGTTGTGTCAATTCCATATCGATTCCGTACAATTGTTTGATCAACCGGACTGCATCCTTGTTGATATGGTCTTTTATTTCAGTTCCGGCGGAATAACTTTCAAAAGCATCGGACGCAAAATGTTTACCCAATGCTTCGGCAATTTGACTGCGGCACGAATTGTGAACACATACAAATGCAACCTTTGGAACATTTTTCATATCGATTACCCTCTCGCCTTTTCAAGAATTTTTACGACTTCTTCTGTCTTCAGTACTTTGCCAAACGAAACAACCTTACCGTCCACTACGAGAGCCGGTGTTGTCATAACGCCATAAGCTGCAATTTGAGAAAAATCGGTAACGTGCTCAATCGCAGTGTCCATGCCGAGCTTTTGAAGCGCTTCTTTTGTAGCTGCCTCCAATTGATTGCATTTTGCGCAGCCCGAACCGAGTACTTTAATTGCCGGACCCTCCGATTTTGATGCTTCTGCCCTTTTGATGCTTTCTGCATCGCAAGAACCGCAACTGCAGCCGCAGTTTTCTGTTTTTTTGATTTTACCGAACAATGCCATTTTTTTATCTCCTTTTTTATCGCTACAATATTAGTTAATTATTTAGATTTTCTTTTCCGTCATAAAATGCTTTTAAGTTTGCGGGTAATTCGTAGCAGCTACAACCACATTCATTCTTTTCAAGAAAAGCCCCTTTAAGAATCGCCTCCGCTATCATCGCTTTTGGCGGCACTTCATAAGTTTTATCACCGTATTCAAAAACACGACAATCCACATCCGTCCCGCTGATTTGGCTGCAGCAGCCGCAACTGCTTTCCTGTACCGAAAGACAGATATCGTTTCCGTTGACCCGTATGGTCGGAGAAGAAAGGAATTGATACTCTTCCGCCTTTTGGGCTGTTGTCATTTCAATTTTTTTATATTCAAATGAATATCCGGCCAGCTCAATGGCAGGTGAAAGTTCAGATAATACCTCTTCCAGGACTTTGTCTGTACCTATGCACCGATCGCAGGTGTTTAAATCCAGGAATAAGTAATCTACGGATATGATCTTGGGTGACGGCTCGCCGCATCCACAGGAACAGGTGGGCTCCTCTTTGTGCTTTAAATGTTTATTAAAGTGAAACCGAACTTTTGACATAAGCAATTGCCTCCTAAATAATATACATCTGCAAAGCGTTGAAAAAATATCCCACAATAATAATGCCGAAAGTGCATATTGCAATAAACATCGCCAAAAGTTTCGGTTTTACGGCTTTTCGCAGCATGATCATGGAAGGTAAAGATAACGTGGTGACAGCCATCATAAAAGCAAGAATGGAACCCAACTGCGCACCTTTAGCGAACAGTGCTTCCGCAATAGGAATCGTACCGAATATGTCTCCATACATGGGAACCCCGACAAGCGTTGCTAAAATAACGCCGAACGGATTGTTGTTTCCTAATACTGCCGCTATCCACTCTTCCGGAATCCAATTGTGAATGACGGCGCCTATGCCCACCCCGATAAGAATATACGGGAAAACTTTTTTAAATGTTGCCTGCATCTGTTCCTTGGCATAGACAATCCTATCCTGCCTTGTTAAGTCGGGAGATTCAATATCCACACTGCCTGTCGTCATAATAAAACTCTCCACATATTTTTCCATATGCGATTTTTCGATGATTCTTCCGCCGACAATCGCTATGGTTAAGCCTACAGCGACATAAACGACGGCCACCTTCGGTCCGAAAATGCTCATTAATAAAACAAGCGACCCAAGGTCCACCATGGGAGAGGATATTAAAAACGAAAAGGTAACGCCAATCGGAAGCCCTGCACTGGTAAAGCCAATGAATAGCGGAATCGAAGAGCATGAGCAAAACGGTGTGACGGTGCCAAGCAAGGCGGCAGCGGCGTTTGCTCCGATGCCACTAAAACGTCCCAATATTTTCTTGCTGCGTTCCGGAGGGAAATAGCTCTGGATATAGCTGATAAAAAAGATCAGCACACATAACAGTACGGTTATTTTTATGACATCATATAAAAAGAAACTTAAACTTCCGACCCATCGATTGGAAGTGTCAAGGCCTAAAGACGACAAGCCGGATGTAATCCACTGGCTCAGCCATTTCATGCCTAAAATTTGATTTTGAAATATATCCCACACGGACTTTATAAATTGCATAATACTATTCTCTCACCTTCTCTTCATCGCAGCATCCACTATCTATGTCCATATAGTTTGTTGATGTGATGAATTCCAATAAACGCTTTGCGTCGTCGCTTCCCTTTTTGCTGATTCGATAATGTGTCCATTTTCCCTGCTGCCGGCTTTCCAGAATGCCTGATTCGCAAAGAATTTTCATATGATAAGCTAAGGAAGATTGAGGAATGTCCAATTTCTCCATCAGCACGCAGGCGCATTTTTCACCTTCTCGGAGCAGTTCCAGAATATTCAGACGCTTTTCATCACAAAACGCTTTAAATACTTTTGCTTGTTCATCATATACGTTTGACATGGTTCCTCCTTACATCGAATTAATTTGATGTGTTAAGAATATATCTCAAATCGAATTTTGTCAATACGAAACGCAATAAAAAACCCACCATCTTGAAGTGC
>CAZSPZ010000022.1:0-29603 GCA_964608965.1 uncultured Oscillospiraceae bacterium
ATTTAGCCGTATAGTCGCCTTCTCGATCACGAGCAGGCGCAACTACAATTATCGCAGTTTTATACCAAAAGTCAATAAAAAAAGTCCGGTGAAACGCACCGGACTTCGAAACCCCTTTTGATTATAAGTAGTTGTGTACCTCTGCCGATATCCCCTCCGGCAGGTTGTTTTTGTCCAGATAGTACCAATTGTAAGATTCGTAGTAACCATAGCCGTCATATTCTGACAAAGCATAGGTGGAAATGCACAGCACATCTTCTTCCTCTTGTATAAAGCGCATATCCGTCGCTGCGTAATCACTTAGAAGGACATCCAGTATTTCTCTGTCTGTTACAACAAGCTTTCCTTTTTCAGACAGCGGAATTTGCTCCAGCTGCATGTACTTTTCTTCGTACTCCATGTACTTCTGTTGCTCCGCACTGATTACATCTTGCGTATCCGAATCACAATTTGCCGTGATAATCGCAAAATCCCGCTCTCCGGTAAATTGCATCAGATTGGAGTATCCGTTGTTCTTCAGCCATTCCAAGGCATGAACATACTCTTTTGTAATGCTGAAACTGTAAGTGGAGTACTTGTAGTTGACGGGTCCGCTTTCGTAATAAGAGGTCGAATTGTATATTCCGCTCCTTTCCTTTAATTCCTCTTCCGAAACTTCCGTCCTTTGCGCGACTTCAATTTGTAAAATCGCAACGCCGTTGCCGCAACGCTCCTGGAAACTCATTTCTGAAATATCGAGCGCCAAAGCCTCCAGCAACCCTTTTTTCAGAAGATTGGAAGCCATTTCATCCGAGTAGTGCAATGTCACAGCATTCTTAGATGAACCGCTGCTGTTGTTGTAGACATCTATTTGTGTAATCGAGGCATCCAATGTCCTGATCGTGGCGGCACCCTTGTCCGCTTCTGCGGATTCGTATAAATTTTTAAGGTTTTCCGATTCCAGAATCGCCGAGTATGGAAGTACGTAGCTCCGGGTCATTTGATTTCCGTTTGTCAACTCGTAATCTATGCTGATGCTGATGCCGTTCCCTTCGAACGCCCGATATTCTTTTCTGCCATCCACGATTGACTCATGAAAACGAATGGCGCTTAGAATATTCTCCTCTTCGCTGAAATAATTGACAGGCTCTCCGGTGGAAAGGTCGTAGCAGTTTATTCCTACCGATTGAACTTTGTCCGCCGCAGGAAGCCTTCGTTCGTATCCAAACAGATCTGTGTTAAACCCTACGATGACGACGGACATAATTGTTCCGAAAATTATAAAGGTGCGAAGGCTTTCCACATTGAATATTTTCATTGTCTTTTTGACGATCATTTGTCCGACAAGGAAGCCTAAAATTCCGCCCAGAGCGTAACCGCCGTAACCGTAATCATTGCCCCAGAATATCATTCCAACCAAACTGGAGGCAAAGAACACAACGAGGAAGCAGATAAAATACTCCATGAATTTGAAAACTGTGCTGTCTGTTGCCCGTTCGAGAGGCCTTTTTTTATAGATAAAATAATTTCCCGCTGCCAGAGCTATCGCTGCAGCGCTATAGACAATACATGCCTTCGCACTGAAATTACCGCCGTGATCGAACACATAGGTGTACGGACTGAGTTTAAGGACAAGCTCTGTTATAAACGTGCTTTGGGCATATCCGAAAAAGTACATTTCAGAGAAACCGATGAATGTCATGTATAAAGCCGTCAAAAGAAAATTGAAGCCTACCGCTGTCAATGCGTGCATTACGACGGTACCCGTCACCATACCTGCAAATACTGCGATTGTGTACATAAAAGCGATGATGATGAACGTCTCCAGCAACCATGTCAGAATGGCCGATGTTGTAAAAACATCTATATTTACAGTCAGTCCGCTATCGGTAGCGCTCTGATAAACAGGCGTTTTCAATAGGAACAAAACCAGTCCGTTGACCAGCGCAGGCAAGAAAGCCAGCTTAAGCCCCGACGCATACGACGAAATGTAAAGCATCTTTCTGGAAAAAGGCATGGAGTGCATCACGCTTACACTTCCGGTTGCCTGCAAATAGCGAAACATCGCTACTGCAGATGTGACGGCAAGAAAAAGATGCGATGCCATATAACCGGCATTTTGATTGGTCAGCATGCCGCTGATCATAGAGGCATCCATGTCATCGTAGCTCATAAGCAAGGGGAAGGCTCCCGACAAAAAGTAAATCAGAAAACCTACGGCCCCGATTGCCCAAAATCTTTTTATGTTTTCCAAGACGAGTGGCAATGAGTAAAATTTAGAATAAAATGCTTTGGATTTCACTGCTTTCTCCTCCCATCTCATAAATAAATATCTCTTCCAGCGAAAGCGGCAAAATGTCAAAAACAGCCGGATTCTGGCTCCCGATAACTTCCTCTACCGTAGCTTTAGCATTGCGTATGATCAGAAGTTCCACACTTCCACGCGTCTCCTGATGCAGTACGTTCAATCCGTCGAACTGGTGCTGCTTTCCATCTTTAAAAGCAACTTGCACCTTATGAATGTCAGATTTCAATTCGTCCAGGTCTCTTTCAATCACCATTTTACCGCCGGATAAAATCCCGATATAGTCGCATATTCCTTCCATTTCTCTTAAATTATGCGAAGAGACAAGAACCGTCATTTCTCTTTGAGCGACATCCGTCACCACATAGTTCCAAACGCGCTTTCGAATAATCGGGTCCAGGCCGTCTATGGGCTCGTCCAGAATCAAATAGTCGGGCATAGAGCTCATGGTAAGAATAAATGCGGCTTGCTTTTGCATACCTTTTGAAAATTTACTGATTCTTCTCGTAGAAGACAAATCAAACTCTTTGAGCATCTTTTGATATCGTTCTTGATTCCACGACGGATAAATTTTGCTGTAAAATCCGGCCATGTCCTTTAGGTTGTACGAATTGAAGAAGTAAAGATCATCGGGTATATAGCCCATTTTTTCTTTTAGAGCGATATTGTCGTAAATATTTTCATTATGAATCGTGATTTCACCTGAATCGGGGCGAAGCACACCTGTCAGATGTTTTATCAAGGTGGTTTTTCCGGATCCGTTTACACCGATAAGTCCGTAAATCGAACCTTTTTCCACATGCACATTTAAACCCGAAAGAGCTGTAAAATCATCGAAACTTTTGTAAAGTTCGCTTACTTGAATCAATTGGAACTCCTCCTTTCCTTTACCATTTTCTCCAGAGTTTCAGAAATTGAAACCTCCGGCTCGCCTAAAAAAAGAAGTTCCCTTATTAGACTTCTGATTTTTTCGTAAAGTTCCTTCGCCTGCACTTCATCCGGCCTATGCTTTACTTCGCTCACGAAGCAACCCAAGCCGGATACAGTATAAATCCATCCCTTTTGCTCCAGTTCGCGATATGCCTTTTGAATAGTATTAGGGTTGACTGTCAGCGTGGCTGAAAGTTCCCGAACGGACGGAAGTTTATCCTTCGGAGCCAGTACTCCTGCGACAATCAACTCTTTGCAGTTGTCCACGATTTGTTCGTAAATCGATTTCCTGCTTTTAAGATCAAGTTGAAACATAGATCTCCCCTCCTTTGATTGATATCGTTAGTGTACTACGCGTACTAATACGCTGTCAACCCCTCTTCAGGCAAAAGACTGAAACTATTTCCTGCTCAACGAAAAAGACCTCCGGTTTCCCGGAGGTCTTCTATTGCTAACGACAGCTTGACTTTTTACCGCCCTTGCTCATGCAATGCTTTTAATTGTAAGCTCTCTGCAGCTTTCTTTCCCAGATCCGAAGGCCTCTTGTGGAGATAATGTTCAGAGCCAGATATATGATTGCCGCGCAGTAATAGGACGGCAAGATGGAATAAGTGATGGTAGCCACTGTGTTTCTTGCATACATGATGTCTGCAATACCAAGGTACTGAATGATTGCTGTTTCCTTAATCATCGTCACCAACTCGTTGCCGATGGCGGGGAGTATGGTGCGTATGGCCTGCGGAAGAATCACCAGCCGCATAGACATCCAGTGGGACATGCCTAAACTTCTGGCAGCCTCTGTCTGTCCTTTATCCACCGACAAAATACCGCCGCGGATTATTTCGGAAACATAGGCTCCGCTGTTCATGGTAAGTGCAATCAGACAAGGAAGATATCTAGTCATATCCACGCCGCCGATCATTACGTCGGGAAAGGCAACGAACTTTGACAACTGCAGATATACAATCCATAGCTGAACAATCAAGGGGGTTCCTCTTATAATATCAACATACACGGAAGCGATTTTACTCAAAACTTTATGCTTGGACATTTTCATAAAAGCTAAGAAGATGGCTAGGATTACCCCCAGTATAACCGAATTGACAGACAGTATTACTGTCACTTTTGTGCCCTTCCAGAAATAGGGTCCGTAGCTTATGAGCATATCCAAGATTTTAGTTATCACTATTGTTCTCCGTTCAATTTTTTATTGATTGAATTTCAGCCGAATATTTATTCTGCGGTCAGCTCTTCCTGAAGAGCTTTTGCGTCTACCATCAGTTGGTCGATGGTTCCGTCTGCCGTCAATTCGGCAAGGACAGCATTTACTTTATCACAAAGTTCCTGATTTCCCAACTGGAATGCGATGGCAACAGCATCATTTTCATAAGGAATTGTAAACGGAGCCAACTGAAGGTCATCGTTTGTGGAGACAAAACCTTCAGCGACATCGCTGTCGGAAATGACGCCATCCAGCTGCCCGCCTTGAAGCATCATGATCATATCGTTGTAATTCTGAACCGCAACAGCCGATTCTCCTGCATATTGAAGAGCCAATGTCTCTTGAACGGTACCTGTCTGTCCGCCTATCTTCAATCCGGCCAGGTTTTCTAACGTGGCGATTGTTCCTGCGGAAGCAGCATTGATGATACAAACCTGGTTACGGGAAAAATAATTATCAGAGAACAATACTTCTCTTTCAGGATCATTGGTAAGACCTGCTATTACGCAATCAAACTGACCTTCCGCAAGGCTTCCAAGAAGACCGTCGAAGCTCATGTTCGTGATTTTTAGTTCCATATCAAGTTTTTCCGCCAAAATTTTTGCCAGCTCAATATCTGCGCCGACCAGGACTTCGTTACCGCTCTCATCGATGTTAATGAATTCGTAGGGAGGATAATCGGCAGAAGTTCCTACATGGAGCACTGCTTTTTCTGTTTCTTCTGCGCCGCCGCAAGCAGCAAGCCCGAATACCATTGTCATGGCCAATAAGATTACAAGGATTTTTTTCATTTAAATTTACTTCCTTTCACGTTTCTTTTCTTTCAAAAAACTGTCGTATACTGCGTATTTCATTTTGAATACAGTGATTAATATACTCGCATAAATATTCATTGTCAAGCAGATTTATTCAATATTTATGAACTTATTTTATTAAATATCACTTTTTTAATCATTTTTAGATTAAGTTTTTTAATATTATGCAAAATAAAGATATCGATATTCTTTTGCTTGGAACAAAAAACGGACCCGCAAGCCATCCTGTTCAGAACGGCTGCAGATCCGGTTCCTTGATTAATCGCTTAGTATTTTTTGTCCGCTATTTCCTTTTGGAGCTTTTCAATGATATCGGCCAGGCTCATTTCGCCTAATTCGCCTTCCTTACTGGAACGCACTGGGAACATTCCCGATTCCATTTCTTTTTCGCCGATGACAATAATATACGCATCCCTGGCGTTTCTTGCTTCTCTGATTTTATAACCGATTTTCTCGTTGCGGCCGTCCATTTCTACCCGAAGACCTGCGTCTGCCAACTGCTTTTTAAGGCTCGTGGCAAAATCGTTGAATTTTTCTGTAACAGTAAGCAGTTTTACTTGTGTCGGAGCAAGCCATAGGGGGAATTTTCCCTCGAAATGCTCAATAAGAATACCGATAAACCGTTCAATGCTGCCGAAAATAGTCCGGTGGATCATAACAGGTCTATGTTTTTCGCCGTCCGGGCCAACATAGGTGATATCAAAGCGCTGCGGCATCTGGAAATCCAGTTGAATCGTACCGCACTGCCAAGTTCTTCCGATGCTGTCTTCGAGATGGAAATCCAATTTGGGACCATAAAAAGCACCGTCTCCGGGATTTACTTTATAAGGCATTCCAAGCTCTTCCATGGCTTCTTGGAGAGCTTTTTCGGCATTGGCCCATTCTTCTGCCGAGCCCATAGAATTTTCGGGTCTTGTCGATAACTCAATCCGGTAGTTAAAACCGAATATTCCGTAAATATATCCGATGAACTCAATAACACCCTTCAGCTCGTCTTTCGTTTGCTCGGGCAGCATATAGATATGCGCATCGTCCTGCGTAAAGGTACGAACCCGCATAAGGCCGTGGAGCGCTCCGGAAAGTTCATGTCTATGCACTTGGCCAAGCTCGGCAACCCGCATCGGAAAGTCGCGATAACTGTACATCTTCCTTTTATATGCCAGCAGCGATCCAGGACAGTTCATGGGCTTAATTGCATAATCCATGTCGTCGATCTTCGTAAAATACATATTTTCTTTATAGTGATCCCAATGGCCGGAAGTATGCCAAAGCTCTTCGTTTAATATCAAAGGAGTTTTAATTTCGTCATAACCCCTTAATGTATGTGCCTTTCTCCAAAAATACTCCAGCTCGTTGCGGATAATCATCCCTCTTGGCAGGAAAAACGGGAAACCGGGACCCTCGTCGTAAATGGCAAACAAATCCATTTCTCTGCCGATTTTTCGATGATCTCTTCTTTTCGCTTCTTCCAGCTTTTCCAAGTACTCGTCCAACATGGATTTCTTTGGGAAAGTGATACCGTAAATACGCTGAAGCATCTTGTTTTTTTCGCTGCCTCTCCAGTAAGCGCCGGCAACACTCAGAAGCTTGATGGCCTTTATATCGGCAGTAGATGGAAGGTGGGGCCCTGCACACAAATCCACGAAATCGCCTTGTTCGTAAAAAGTAATCACGGCACTTTCGGGTAAGTCATTGATCAGTTCCACCTTATAAATTTCTCCGCGGTCCTGCATAAATTTAAGCGCAGCTTCTCTGCTCATTTCTTTTCTGATTAATGGCACCTCTTCTTTTACGATTTTTGCCATCTCTGCTTCTATCGCTAAGAGGTCCTCTTCCGTAAAGCGGTGCTCCAAGTCTATGTCGTAGTAAAACCCGTTGTCTATGGCAGGGCCGATTCCGAATTTAGCTTCCGGGAAAAGACGCATGACAGCATTAGCCAAAATGTGAGAGGACGTATGCCATACGGCCTTTTTTTGTTCTTCTGTTTCAAATCTTAAATTGCTCATTTTTTTCCTCCTAAAATAAAAACCCCAAACACCTGAAAGGTATTTGGGGCATAAAATGCGGTTCCACCCAAATGGAATACTTGATCTTACATAACGACACATTGTGCCGGCAGTCCCTCTTCGGGCGCAGCTCGGAGCTGGTAGATGAACGTTCTGTGCACAAACTCTTTCAGCCTTGGAGTTTCTCTCTGCCGTGCGCTTTGGACGTATCCTTCTCTTCTTCGCTTTTGTTTTATTAAATTAATAAAACCATTATATCTCTTAGAATCGACTTGTCAAGCCATCTTCCCATTGATATGTGGCGGTTCTCTCCACGCGCTCCACGCAAGCAAACGGCAATCGGAAAAGATCTTGGCCCAAATAGAGCAATGTGACGATCACTGCGGGGCGCCGGCGGTATATTTTATAGTATTCCGCCTGTTCATAACCACGAATATCATCCATAAGAATCGTCGATGTGGTAATGCTTCCGTCCCTATAAACAACTGCATCTTCCTCTGCTTTTTTTACGATAAAATCAATGTACGCATCGGCAGCCGCTTTGTCCACCGCTAAAATTCCCTGGGAATAAAGTTTTTCGTCGACGAAGAGCGCTGCACCGGCTGCGCTTTCTTCGGCCAAGGCTTTCAAATGTGCCTGGAGTTTTATATATCGATCCATATCTGTGTTATAGCAAAGAAATGTTACATTTAATATTGCAATGGCAAAAAAGACAATTAATATCTTCATTTCATGCTTCTTTCTAAGGCAAACGCTCACTGGCTGCATAGCTTTCAATACTGTAGTAATAAGTGTTATCTTCCTCTCTTATCCCGAAAAGTTTCCTGCCTGCCATTATTTCAGCGATGGGAACGGAAATCTTATAATAGATCAACCCTCGCTCCAGATCCTCTGTCAACAAGGGATCGTTTGATGTCACTCTATATTTTATCGTATCAGAAACTTCAATGATTACATCGGAAGCCGGAATATTAAAGGCACGGGCGATATTTTCGGTGAGCTTTCCCACAATTTCTTCCGTAAAACGGCCCTCTTGCTTCGCCTCTTCCTTTGCGGCATACACATAATCGGCAAACAATGACAGACGGGAATTGTTGATCTGATCGAGAGAAAATTGCACAAAGAATATCAAAAGCAAAGGAAGAACCGCTATAAGCACCAAAAGTTGTTTCATGGAGCATCCTCCGAAAATTCTTCCATATTTCGAGCTTCTATCTCATGCACCCATACTTCCCTGACAACAGAAAGAACACTCCCGTCTTGGGGTCCGATAATCATATTAAAAATATATAATCCCAGCACAATGGCTGAAATCATGACGATAATAACTTGCCCTTAATCTGTACTGCCGGTCTCTTCGTATTCCAGAATAAGGTCGGTTATACCGCTGTTTACGCTTTCTGAGACTGTTTCAGCCTGAGTGGAAAAACTCATTACGATTACTGCAATGGCAATTCCAAGCATAATAGTTGACACCATGACGATCAGCTGTTTCATTTTTTCCTCCGTTTTTCTAAAATATCCCCATTAATGCTTCGCGTTGTTCGATAAAATAGGCGATGTAAATGAAATTTAAAAGCACAGCCATTGAATTGAGCACAACGGGAAAATAAATTAAGTCGCTGATCAATTCATCTCGCTTCTTTTGCTTTGTCAGGCGTTCTTGTAAAAGAATATTGCGGTAAGCGACGACCGTACCCATCAATTCTTGCGTGGGAATGTTTTCCCATCCTATCAGAAATTGAGCGATATCGTTTGCATAGTCGTTGTTGAAAGCATCATATAGGATTTGACAAGCCTTTTGATTTTCGCAAATATGAAGGCAGTGAGCCATGTCAATAAATGTGGGACTGAGAATCTCCGTCATTTCGGCCAACTCTTCCAAAAGAAGCTCCGTGCTCATCGTCTGGCCTCTTCCCAACACGACGATATTCTTGATATACGCGAGGCAATCGGATAATTCGCGCTGCATGAATTCTCGTTTTCTTGCAAGTAAAAGCTTTTTCCATCCGGACAGAACAAAATTTCCCGAAACTATTTTTCCGACGACCTCTTTATATTGACGCGCACGTCTATTCAAATCCCATTTTTTCTTACCCAAAAGCAAGAACCACCCTGTCCAAAACAATAAATATGATGCGAACAAAATACGAATGCTCATTCCGACTCCTAATAATCTATTTTCTGATTTTGGATCAATTCCAGAATGGAAAAATTGATTAAAAATAAAAATGTTATCATGAGAAAAAACAGAAATCCTTCCGGTGTTCCAAATTGATTTTTCATCAACGCCCAAATACTCACATCCAAATAGTAAAAAGCTACAAATATCGTACCCAAGTAAAGAATCGGCACCAGGAAAACGGTTATCCTTGCAGATTCGCTGTTTATTCTCCTTCTTTCTTCTGCCCGCGTTCCAGCAAGTTTCAGCTGTTCGGCTATATCCGAAATTCCATCGGATACATCGATTCCTTTTTCTGCGGCCAACTTGATGCATACGCCGAGCATGCGCCCCCAGACAGTGCCTAATGAAAACGCAAATTGATCAATGCTCTCTCTTATTTCCAAAGGATTTCCTGTATTCCTAAGTCTCAACAGCAGCATGTAGAGGAGATTTTTGCATATCGGACATTTAGCGCTCCCCTTTACCGTTTCTTCCATGGCAGAAAAAATATTCTTATTATGGATCCAATATTGCCTGTATAATTCAGAAATTACGCTTATACCCTCTTTGCTCCCTTTCTTTCTGATGATTTCGACCTTAATCGTTATCAGCAGTATCGGCATCGAAGATCCCATCGCAGCAATTCCAAAAGCGCAAGGCATTGAAAAATCACGAAGACTCAAAACAAAAAGAAAGAAAAAGAGACATCCGATGGCGTATATAAAGTTTTTTTCATCGGGAGGTTTTTTAAAAACGACAAAAAGCATATTACGTATGTATCTGAAAACCAAAGATATTTCTCTTGCGGGCTTGCGAGTCACCTTCAACCTATGGCGAAGTGCAAGCCGTTGAAGGCCAATATTAATATATTTATGTATCACAAGGGATAGCCCAGATAGAAATATTAAATATATGACTGCATCTGCAATGAGTTCAATCCATTCAATTTTCACAACAGTCCCCTTGCCCGTTCTTTTCTGATCGATTGCATATAGGCGAACAATGAGCCAAATCGGTCAATATATCTTGCATCTCCTTCTTTTTTAGAGGTGTGGATTCCATAGCATATCTTAATTGTTCCGCCCCTATTTGATCATAAAATTTCCATGCATCCGCAGCCACGTCATATTCGCAGATTACTTGCATTAAAATGCACCCGTCTTCCAAACAACTCATTCCCCGGATACTTTTTAATCTTTTTTCTCTTTTATCTGTTAACTGAATAAAGTGAAAAAGATAATCAAAGCTGGAAGCCACTTTCTGCATCGTAAGCTTAAGATCCCCTCCTGTGGCTTTAACAATTTCGTCTGCGGCATTCAACGGGAAATACACCGGATTGCCGGAATGATATGTGAGTTTCATTCTCTTTGTGCCTTTGCTTGCCAGCTTAACAGCCGTGTCCAAAGCGATGCCGTCTCTTGCTTCCGCCAGGATGAAGTAGTCGGCATCGCTTCGAAGCAGGTTTTTCGATATTCTAGACAGCTCTTCGCCATCGGCGATGAGTTGGAGAATAGGCGCATCCGGCATGATGAGATGAAGTGGGATCTCCGGATCGGTCTCCACCATAACGCCCTCTAAGGCGGGATCTTCGTAACTTTGCCATGTTGTCAAAAAAGTAGTTTTGGCTGTACGCACGGCACCGAGAAAAACCACGTTAAACCCTATCTCCACCATGGTCCGAAAAAGCGGAATCGCTTCGATGGGTATAGTTCCTCTTCTTGCTTGCTCTTCAAATGTAAGAACCGGAATAACATACCGCCTAAAGACAATTGCATCTTGCCCTTTCTTTGCCATCGGCTCTGTAAAAACCGTTACTCTTGTTCCGTCCAAAAGATATGTTTCGTGATAAACCTTGTCCATACGCTCTTCCGGCGTAAGAAGTAAAAATGCCCTAATCAGCTGTTCTTTTCGTATTTTCGATATTCTTTGAGGCTTTAAGACCATTTTCCCATTTTCCAGAAAGTATATTCGCTCTCCGATTATTTTTGCGGAGCTGCTCTGAAAATAAGGAGGTAAAAACCATTCGCTGATTCCTGCGAACCCCCAATTTTCATGGTATATTCCTTCGACTAACGAACCATACCATAATGGATATTCCGTATTTTTTGCGCATAGTTCGCCGATAAGCTCCGCTATCCTTTTCTTGAAAAATTCTTTTTCATTGGGATATCCGATAATTGCTTTTTTCTGGATGTCCAGCGTTGATTTTGAACTTTCCCGCCTGTCCCAATCCAGGAAGAATGCTTCCTTTATACATAGGCATAAAGTGTCAAACGAATAGCTTGAACCCGAATCATTTTGCGCGGCTTCAACAACGCCGCTCCGCATCTTTATATAATCCGCTATTTCAAACCTTTCCACAGCCGCTTCTTTCTTGTTTCGATCATGTCCAAGCCCGCGCTGGAAAGCACTTTGTTTGCGACAATGGTAATATCTTTGCTGTAATTTCCATCGTGATAATTGAGGAGAGTATGCCCTTCAGTTTCTGCCTGCTTCCCCTGCGCAGAATCATGAACGGTGACGATAAGGTCTTCTCGGATGGCTAATCTATCCTTTATATACGGCTTATTGTATGGACTGTCCAAATCGAAACGATTAATCACATATCCGGCCAGGTTCAATTTGAGTTTCTGATATAAAGGGGCCAGCCATTCATACCTTTTGATGGCGCTTTCCGTGGGAACCATCACGATATATATCCCATCTGACGAAAACAAAGAACCTAAGGCAAGGCCGTGTTCTATTTCGCTGCCGCTGTCGCAAAGAATTAAATCAAATCGAACCCGCATGCTGGCTAAAAAGAAATCTGACATATCGGGATGATAGCTGTGGGCGCTGTCAAGTTGGCCCGAGCCTGCAACCATAAAGAGGTTATCCTTCCATTTGGATTTCACGAAAACTTCGTCTCCGTCCAGAACTCCTTCTGCCAGATAAGGCTTAATTCGATCTAACGATTCTCCCACGCCTGTGGCATAATCTGTCCCTCTTCGACCCTCTGTGTGCACTACAAGGATATTCTTTTGTGGGAATTCCATTGCAATCCGTTCAGCGACAGATTGACAAATCATCGAAGTTCCGCATTTATGGTCCGCTCCGTGAAATGCAAATACTTTATTCATCCCGCACCTTGAATCACTATCAACAAATTCCCGAATCCTGCTTCAGTCACTTTCCTGTTTATAGACAAGTATTCCTCCAGCGTACAGATAATCTCAATATGAGATATGCCGGACATCGTGTTTTTTCGATCCAGAAGAGCAAAATTTTGTCCGTCTGTATCGCATACTTCATTTTCGTTACTGTCTTTTACGAACGCAACGATAAATGTCCCTATCGATATACTTTCAGGCATCACGTACAGAGACACGGTATCTCCGGATCGCAAGGCACTGCTGCGGGAATATATCCAAAATTCCGGAAGTACAAATACCGACTGACCTTTTGACATCACAGAGGACTCGGGTTGAAAATAAGACGCTACCAATTGTTGATTCGCCAATAAGTCGCATGTTGCGGCAAGACCAACCAACATGTCAGCATCTTGAGGCAATACAGCTCCTGTTAGAACGTTTTCCGCAGGTATTCTGGATTTTGTTAAATCTTCCGCACCTATCAGCGTGCCTGCAGGAATATCGCGACTGGCTAATAGCGTCGGAGATAAAAGATATTCTCTGCCCTTTACTTCCCAAAAAACAAGAGTAAGAAGGCTACCTATAATCAAACATATTCCCACAATCGTCTTCCATGCCATGTTCCGCTCCTTGATGTAGTTGTATTTGCAGATTTTGTCATTATTATAATATATTACCATTAAATTGTCAAGAAATATTACCCATTTTTAACATTTATTTACAATATTATTGGGGTTTATTTCCTTCTTTCGCTATGATACAATGATATGATTAATTTTCTTTGGGAACCTTTTTCTCTGTGTTCCCCGAAGAATGATACAAAGGAGGATCGTTAGGTGTATAAAATTTTAAGAAAGGTGGAGCTTAATCCCACTGTCACGCTGATGGAAATTGATGCGCCGCTCATTGCCAAGAAGGCGGAGCCGGGCCAATTTATCATTCTGCGTGTGGATGAAGACGGCGAGCGCATACCGCTCACGATTGCCGATTTCGACAGGGAAAAAGGTATCGTCACCATTATATTTCAACTTGTCGGCGCAACAACGGAAAAACTGAACCATAAAAACGAAGGCGAATACATTCAAGATTTCGTCGGCCCGCTTGGAATTCCCTCTCATGTAGAAGGCCTGAAAAAAGTCGCTGTCGTCGGCGGCGGCGTGGGCTGCGCGATATCTTACCCTATCGCCAAGAAGCTTCATGCTCAAGGGACTATTGTCCATTCCATCGTCGGATTTAAAACGAAGGATCTCGTTATTCTGGAAGACGAATTCAAAGCGGCCAGCGATAAACTGGTTATGGTGACGGATGACGGAAGCTACGGCGAAAAAGGCCTTGTAACGGATGCGCTTAAAAGCCTTTTGGATGCAGGAGAGCAATACGATGAAGTTATTGCCATAGGCCCCGTCATCATGATGAAATTCGTATGCAGACTTACCAAAGAATATAACGTTAAGACGGTCGTCAGCATGAACTCGATTATGATTGACGGTACAGGAATGTGCGGATGCTGTCGATTGACCGTCGGCGGAGAAACTAAATTTGCTTGTGTGGACGGCCCGGATTTCGACGGTCACCTGGTGGACTTTGACCAGGCCATGCAAAGGGGCACAATGTACAAGGACTTCGAGAGAAAAGCTCACGAAGACACCTGCAATCTCTTCAAAATGGAGGTGAAATAAATGCCCAATATGTCATTGAAGAAAAATGAAATGCCGGCACAGGATGCCAACATCAGAAACGGTAATTTCTTGGAGGTAGCGTTGGGCTACGAAAAAGAACAGGCGCTGGACGAAGCGGCACGTTGTCTGAACTGCAAAAACAAACCCTGTGTAGCCGGATGCCCTGTAGAAATCGACATCCCCTCTTTTATTATGAAGGCAGCAAAGGGCGAGTTCGAAGAAGCGTATCAGATCATCGCGCAGGACAGCTCTCTTCCCGCTGTCTGCGGACGCGTTTGCCCGCAAGAAGTTCAATGCGAAAAATATTGTGTGCGCGGAATAAAAGGCGAGCCCGTAGGTATAGGACGTCTTGAACGCTTCGTGGCGGACTGGCATATAGAAAACACAAAAGAAAAACCCGTAAAACCTTCTCCAAACGGACATAAAGTGGCCGTTGTCGGATCCGGACCGGCAGGACTAACCTGCGCCGGAGATCTTGCAAAAAAAGGCTACGATGTGACGATATTCGAAGCGCTGCATTTAGCCGGAGGCGTATTGGTCTATGGGATTCCCGAATTCCGTCTTCCAAAAGCAATTGTTCAAAAGGAAATTGATTCCCTTAAAGAACTGGGCGTTAAAGTTGAGACGAACATGGTCATCGGCAGAGTTCTTTCCGTCGATGAACTCATGGAAAATCAGGGTTTTGAAGCTGTGTTTATAGGCTCGGGTGCGGGACTTCCCACCTTTATGAAAATTCCGGGGGAAAATCTTAAAGCGGTCTATTCGGCAAACGAATTTTTAACCAGAGTCAACTTGATGAAAGCTTATAAACCGGACAGCTCTACGCCCATCAAAGAAAATACGAAAGTCGCTGTCGTAGGCGGCGGAAATGTCGCGATGGACGCCGCAAGATGTGCAAAACGTCTGGGCGCAAAAGAAGTCTATATCGTATACCGTCGCTCGGAAGAAGAGCTCCCCGCGCGTATCGAAGAAGTCGAACACGCAAAAGAAGAAGGCATTATCTTTAAGCTTCTGACAAACCCTGTTGAGATTTTAGGAAATAATGAACTTTTCGTAACGGGTATCAAGTGCGTGGAGATGGAACTCGGCGAGCCCGATGATTCCGGACGGAGACGTCCTATCGTTAAACAAGGTTCCGAATTTGTAATCGATGTGGATTGCGTTGTAATGGCTATCGGCACTTCTCCCAATCCGCTGATTAAATCGACAACCAAGGGGCTGGAAACCGAGAAATGGGGCGGCATCATTGCCAAAGAAGAAACCGGAAAGACTTCCAGAGAGCACGTCTACGCCGGCGGAGACGCCGTAACGGGCGCAGCCACTGTTATTCTTGCGATGGGCGCCGGCAAAATTGCCGCAAAATCCATCGACGAGGAATTGAATCAATAAACAACCACAAAACTAAAAGAGCCTCTGATCTCTCCTATCGCTTTTTCAAAACCGATATCTTGGAAATCAGAGGCTTTTTATATTGTATTATTCAATCCCTGCAATGACATCGATTTCCAAATCCAACCCGTCGTATATCTGCGAGCCGAATGTGGTAATCCTTGCGGGATACCCGGCTTTTTCGTTAAAATACCTTCCATAGACTTCGTTCATTTCAGAAAAATACTCAGGCTTTGTCATGTGAATGGTGCATTTCAGAACCATGTCCATACTGCTTCCGACATCTTCTAAAATAGCTTTTATATTTTTCATGATATATTCGGTCTGAAGTGCTACAGATCCATGGACTACTTGCCCGGTTTGCGCATCTTCCGATGCCATGCCGGATATAAAGAGCAAATCTCCGTATTTTACAACATTCGAGTAAGGTCCAAGGGCTTTTGGCGCCTTGCTTGTTTCAATCACTTCTTTTTTCATTCTGTAAATCCTCCGTTGAATCATAAAAAAATCGAGCACAAAAACCTGACGGTTTTCATGCTCGATTATATCATATCTAGACGGGATACGTTTTATTTTCTGTGTTTGCCATCCCCATATCTATCTTATCCTGCTGCGCTTTACGGAATTTGAAAAAATCCATGGCGACCTGCGGAAACAGCGCATAAGAGAGAATATCCTCGTCTTGTTGCTTCCATTCAGCCATTTCCTGCTCCAGCCTTTTGAGCTCCGGTTTTAAATCGTCTGCCGGACGATGGGTAATTGGCGTTGCATCGCCGATCACTTTTTTCTGAACTTCTTTGTTGAAAGGTTTGACGGTCTGTCCGTACTCTCCCATAAGAACTGCCTTGGTTTCTTTTGTGACCATTTTATAACGTTCACCCATCAAAACATTGAATAAGGCTTGGGTTCCGACAATTTGCGATGACGGAGTGACAAGAGGCGGTTCTCCCAAATCCTGGCGTACCCGTGGAATTTCAGCAAGCACTTCGTAATATTTATCCGAAGCATTTTGCTCTGCAAGCTGCGAAACCAAGTTGGAAAGCATGCCGCCGGGTACTTGATATAAAAGTGTCTTAATATCGACTCCGAGCATTTTGGGATTGAGCAATCCCGTTTCCAAAGCATGTTCCTGAAGCGGGCGAAAATACTCTGCAATTTCAGCAAGAAGTTTTTGATCAAATCCCGTATCGTAAGGCGTCCCTTTAAAAGATTCTACCATAATTTCGGTAGCCGGTTGGCTGGTACCCATAGCAAAGGGAGACATCGCCGTATCAATAATGTCGCAGCCAGCTTCAACCGCTTTCATGTATGTCATCGGTGCAACACCGCTTGTACAGTGCGTATGCAAGTCGATGGGAAGATCTACGGTCTCTTTCATTGCTTTGATTAAGGATTCTGCGGAATATGGAAGCAAAAGGCCGGCCATATCTTTTATGCAAATAGAATCCGCGCCCATGTCTTTAATCCGTTTTGCAAGGCTTGTCCAATATTCGAGAGTATAAGAATCTCCCAAAGTATAAGAAATGGCTATCTGCGCGTGGGCGCCCTCTTGTTTTGTGGCTTTTACTGCGGTCTCAAGATTGCGAAGATCGTTAAAGGCGTCAAAAATACGCATGATATCGATTCCGTTGGCAATCGACTTTTGAACAAAATAGGCGACGACATCGTCTGCATAATGACGGTATCCCAAAATATTCTGTCCCCTGAGCAGCATTTGAAGTTTTGTGTTTTTAAAACCTTTGCGAAGCATGCGAAGCCTGTCCCAGGGATCTTGCTTTAAGAAGCGAAGCGATGCATCAAAAGTAGCTCCTCCCCAACATTCCACGGAATGATAACCTACCTGATCCAGCTTTTCGATGATAGGAAACATCTCTTCCGTACTCATCCTTGTGGCAATCAGGGACTGATGTGCATCCCTTAATATAGTTTCCGTAATGAGTACGGGCTTTTTCGTTATTGTGTCCATTTTTTTACTCCTTAACCTATTTTACTCCGAAGATGGCCATAAATGTTCCCGCTGCAACAGCCGTACCGATAACACCGGCCACATTCGGACCCATTGCATGCATGATAAGGAAATTGGTGGGATCGGCCTCTGCCCCGACCTTCTGAGAGACTCTCGCGGCCATCGGAACAGCCGATACGCCGGCCGAACCTATAAGCGGATTGACTTTTCCACCCGTCACTTTGTACATCAATTTGCCGAAAAGTACTCCTGCTGCCGTTCCGAAAGCGAAAGCAAGAAGTCCCAATGCCACGATTTTAATAGTGGAAGAATTAAGAAATGCTTCGGCAGAAGTCGTTGCGCCTACAGATGTGCCAAGCAAAATGACAACGATATACATCAAAGCGTTCGCTGCCGTTTCAGTAAGCTGCCTTACAACTCCACTCTCTCTAAAGAGATTACCCAACATCAGCATACCGACCAAAGGCGCGGTCGAAGGTAGAATGGTACAGACTACAATCGTGACGATAATGGGGAAACATATTCTTTCCACCTTGCTTACCTGACGCAATTGTTCCATTTTGACCTTTCTCTCTTTTTCTGTTGTAAGAGCCCTCATAATAGGAGGTTGAATAATCGGCACCAACGCCATATAGGAATAGGCGGCGACCGCGATAGGGCCCATAAGGGCTGTCTGCCCCAATTTTGTGGCTAAAAATATAGAAGTAGGACCATCCGCGCCTCCGATGATGCCGATTGCAGCAGCTGCTTTTTCGTCGAACCCAAGAAGCATAGCACCCATATATGCTGCATAAACCCCAAACTGGGCAGCGGCGCCTAAAAGAAAACTCGCGGGATTAGCTATAAGAGGTCCAAAATCTGTCATTGCTCCGACTCCCATAAATATAAGAGAAGGAAGAATCGCCCATTCATCCAGCAGGAAGAAATAATGCAACAGACCTCCATCTTCCATAATCGGCGGGTAGATGTTGACCAATAACATACCAAAGGCAATAGGCAATAATAGCAAGGGCTCATAGCCTTTTGCTATGGCAAGGTATAAAAATACGCAAGCTACGATTACCATAACAAGGTTTCCCATGCTCAGGCTGAAAAATGCGGTCTGGTCTAATAAGTTAGTTAGTGTTTCTCTGATATAACTCACGATTGTCCTCCGTTTTTACAGTGCACTTTTAAAACACCTCTGTGCTTAGTTCATCGTAGCAAGCAGATCTCCTGCTTCTACGGGTGCACCTTCCGATGCAAGTATCTGGGCGATCGTTCCATCCTGTGGAGCGACAATCGGAATTTCCATTTTCATCGCTTCCAATATGACAACAGGGTCACCGGCTTTTACATTCTGTCCTACTTTCACAACGACCTTCCATATTTTTCCTGCAGCTCCGGCGGTTATTTTTATGCCGGCTTCTACGGAAGCAGGTTTAGAAACCTGTTGTTGCACAGGAGCCGGCATGACAGGCATTGCTTGTTGAACCGGTGCAGCTTGAGCTGAATTACCGCTTCTTTTTTCCACCTGTACATCGTAAGTGACTCCGTTGACTGTTACTGAATATGTTTCCATTGCAATCTCCTTTTTTTATTTGAGGGCTACTTTCATTTGTCCCTGTAATTCTATGATATGAACAAAACCGGCCATTATTTTCTTCTGATTGTGCGAACGACATAATCATCAGGGTTTGCGCCCGCAGAAGATATGGATGCTACGAGGGCACCGGTAATAACGGCAGCCAGAATTGTACCGTCGTCCGACGAAGGTTCATCGGAAAGTATTTCCTCCTCCGAAGTTTCAGAGGAAATGTGATTAAACTTCTTCGAATGAAAACGTTCCAATAGTCCCGGTAGGTATTTTAATAAAGAAATGATAAAGGAAATAAATATTAAGACAGAAAAAACTGTACCCATTCCCAGAATCGTATTTAATATTGCTTTAGTGAATATTTCTGTCAGTCCCATTCTTCGCTCGCCTCTTAACTTTCCAATATTCCTGAAAGGATTTCAAATGCACCGATGATATACTTCCGAGTATCTGCAGGGCTGATGACCCTCTCGACATAACCCCGCGAAACAAAGCCGGCTGTTCCTGCTTGTTGAATATATTCTTGGGCTCTATGCAAAAGAAATGACTTTTTATCTGCCGCATCGGCAAGCTGATCCGCATAAAGAATTTGGACGGCTTCCGCTTCGGGCATCACCTGTACCTTTGCATTTTCCCATGCAAAGACAAAATCCGCACCCAAGCCTTTGCTGTTCATTACTGTATAGGCGCTTCCTATTGCATCGCCTGTAATCACATTGACTTTAGGCACAGAGGAAGATGCCAGCACACTGAGTAAATATGCTGCAGACTTTGGAAGGATACCTTCTTCGCAATTATCAGGCATAAACCCTTTCGCGTTGGTAAGTGTTAAGAGAGCGATGCCAAAAGCGTCGCAAAAGTCCGCAAACTCGGCCATTTTCTCGCATGCGGATGCAGTGATATAGTCTCCGCGATTAGCGATTACTCCTACCGTGCGTCCATTAAATCGGGCAAAGCATGTCAAGGCATTAACGGCTCTTCCCTCTCCCAGCAAAAAGACTGAACCGCTGTCTGCAACCTGATTGATAACATGCAAAGGATCTTTCCCCGCATTCTCAAGGCCAAAACTTAAACGATTCAGGTCGTCTGAGCAAGGAACAGACGGGATAATATCTTCCGCAGAAAGAGGCAGATAACTCAGAAGTGTTTTTATGCTTTCGCATATTTCACTTTCTTTGCCTCTGCCATCTGAAAGGCTGTCGCCAGCCGGATTATTATTTAAAGCGGAAACAATATCCACTCGTTCTGATTCTATTGGTCTTGCTGCCGGAGGATTGATAAACACCGCGGCTTGATCTTGTACAAAAGTAAAATCACACAAAGCAGGTACGAGAGTCATGCCTCCGCCGCATGGTCCAAAAATCCCGGCAATTTGCGGGATACAGCCCTTTGCCTTAGATTGAGCTTTATATATCTTACCGAAAGAATGTAAGGCGTCTGCCCCTTCTTGCAGTCGCAAACCCGCACAATCAATCAACCCGATAATGGGTGCCCCGGTTTTTTGAGCCATTTCATAAATACGGAGAATTTTTGATGCATGCATTTCTGCAAACGAGCCGCCAAGCGTCTTGGCTTCTTGGCTGTAAACATAAACGGGTCTGCCTTCTACTGTGCCATAGCCGGTCACTACGCCATCCGATGGGGCTTTTTCTTCTCCCTGGTTAAAATCCGTACTTCTGGCGACTATATTTGCCCCCAATTCCATGAAGCTTCCGGCATCCAAGATTAAATCAATCCTCTTTCTTGCCGATGCTGATGTTCCCATAGTCTTCTCCTCCATATTTCCGACGGTCGTGATTTTACGTTTTTCTCTGGAAAACGTAGTACCGCCCGGAACTTAACATTTGATACGCATTGTATCACAAATCGAAATTGTATACAATCCCTTTTGTTGTTTTTTTCACATGTTTGTTTACTTTCAACAAAAAATAGAGGCAATAGATATTTTCCGGATCATCTTATGGTTTTCAAAAAATCAAAGACCCCTTCTATAGCGCTCCTACGGGTGCGGTGCTATACTTATATTGTTTTAAAAAGCAAGAATATCACTTTAATAAACGCTCATCGGTCACTTATATGGAGGGAATTACATGGATAATCAATATGAAGTAATCAACAATTTTGTGGAGATTCACAAAGCGGAGATGCTGGCTAAATTTGAAGAGTTGGTCCGGTTGGAAAGTCATTTTGAAGAAAAGGAAAATGTCCTTAAAGCAATGGCTTGGTTAACAAAGGAATTCGAAGCCGAAGGTTTTTCGTGCCATATACAGGGAAGCACTGATGAAAGAGCCGGTCTGCTTATCGGAATATTAGGTGAGGAACGAAATGCACCCCCTGTTATTCTATCGGGTCATATTGATACCGTTCATCGTCAAGGCAGCTTCGGCCGGGACATCTGGAAAACAGAAGGTGACATCGTCTACGGTCCGGGCGTCAACGACATGAAAGGCGGAATTATTGAAGCTCTATATATTGTTAAAGCTTTAAACCAGATGGGATACAAAAGAACGCCGTTAAAAATACTGTTTGCCGGAGACGAAGAAGGCGATCATGTAGGCACTGACACGAACCTTCTATATACAGAACAAAGTTGTGGCGCGCTGGCCGCATTCAATATGGAAACAGGAGTCGAGGGTGTTTTTACGGTAGCCCGAAAATCTTGCCACATATTTGATATACACGTCCAGGGTCAAGGAGGCCATGCAGGCAATGATTTTTTGAGTTCAAAAAACGCTGTGGAAGAAGCGATGCAAAAAGCGCTTGAAATCATAAAGCTTACAGATTTAGAACAAGGTACCACCGTTGCAACTACTGTAATCCACGGAGGCGATCATCCAAGCGCAATTCCGGACAGCTGCGATGTAACCATCGATGCAAGAGTCTCTTCTGTTCCGGAAAAAGAAAGAATTTACAAAGCGATCGACTCTATTTGCGCGAAAAGTTTCATCGAAGAGACACAGACAACCTACAAATGCTATGCTGCAAAATATGAAGGTTATACAGAGAACGATAAAATTAAGAAACTTCATGATTTTGTGAATAAAATGGCAGAAGAAATCGGCCAGCCCCACTATGGTAAATGCTATCGGGGGGGTGCCGCCGATTCGGGGAATATGGCAATAGCAGATATACCGGTTTTATGCTCCTGCGGTATCGTCGGTGAGTTTTCTCACGATAAAAAAGAATTCGCGCTGCTTCACACAATGTATGACAGAACAAAATTGTTTACATATGTTATATCGCAGTTGGAAAAATTCTAATCCTACTATCCCATATTACTACATCTCAATCGACAAAGCTGCCGCTTGGATACAGTGGGAAATTGGAAATTAATGCTTCAGTTTTTTTCATGCAATCCGATAAATTCGCTTCATCTTCCGGCGCAGAGGCCACCTGATTCATTATATCTGCGATGATTTTCAAATCAGGTTCTCTTAGTCCGCGCTGCGTAATCGATGTAACGCCTATACGCACGCCGCTTGTGACAAAAGGCGAAGCCGGGTCGAACGGAATCTGATTTTTATTTACGGTTATACCTATCTTGTCCAGAGCGGTTTGAAATGTCTTACCGCTGATTTCTTTCGACCGAAGGTCTACCATGACAATATGATTGTCTGTTGTTCCGCTGACGATACGAAATCCGCGCTTCGTTAATTCCTCTGCCAATGTCTTCCCGTTGACAAGTATTTGCCTCATAATATCTTTAAATTCCTGAGAAGCTGCATATTTAAACGACCATACTTTCGCCGCCATCGTTGTCAAATGCATCGAACCGATTGAACCGGGAAAAACTCCTTTATCAACCATCTTTGCATGCTCTTTCTTACATAAAATAAATCCGCTTCTTGGCCCGCTGAATGTTTTTGTCGTCGACGATGTTACAAAATCAGCGTATGGTACGGGGCTTGGAATGACACGAGCCGCAACAAGTCCACTCACATGCGCCATATCAACCATAAAATATGCCCCGACAGATTTTGCGATTTCACTTATTCTTTTATAATCGATTAACCTCGGGTAAGAGCTGCCGCCGGCAATGATTAATTTAGGCATGAACTCTTTAGCCTTCGTTTCCAATGCATCTAAATCTATCATTTCAGTTTCATGGCTCACGCCATAAAAGCTATAATCATACACTTTGGAAAGGAAATTTGCCGGGCTTCCATGCGTTAAGTGCCCGCCTTGATCCAGTCTCATACTCAACACCCTGTCGCCCGGAATTAAGGCAGAGGCATAAACGCCATAGTTTGCTGAAGACCCGGAATATACTTGCAAATTTGCATGTTCCGCACCAAATAATTCCTTAGCACGTTCCATCCCTAAAATTTCAAGTCTGTCTGCTTCGCTCGAACCGGCTTGAAAACGAGCGCCGGGATATCCCTCTAACGTTTTGTTCGTAAAAATCGATCCGGATAATTCCATCACTTCTAACGGAGCAGTGCTTTCTGATGCAATCATTTCTATATTGTGCTCTTGGCGATACAATTCGCCTGCAACAATATCATATACTTCAGGATCACTTAAGCGAGTATTTTTCAACATACTGTCTTTCTCCCTTACTGCCTTTTATACAACCATTTCTCTGGATGCTTCTGCACCCAAATCAAAATATCGAGCCAGATCATATGGGGTAAAAATCCCCAAATCGGTAGCAACACCGCTGACTAAATGTGGAGGTGTGATGTCAAAGCTTGGATAATAACCTTTTACGCCCTCTGCAGCAGTTCGAACGCCCATCGCTTGAAGAACAAATTCCGGGTCCCTTTGTTCAATGTGAACCGTACCCACATTGGGATGCGCAATATCAGGCACACCTGTTACAAAATATGGAATGCCATGATATTTTGCGGTAATCGCGATTTGGAAAGTACCAATTTTATTGACCACGTGCCCATCCATACATATTGCATCTGCCGCAGATGTGAATAAATCCACTTTTTCCTTTTGCATCACGTAAGCAGGCATATTATCGGTAATGACGGTTACATCAAATCCCATATCGCGCACGACCGTAGCCGTAAGCCTCGCTCCCTGAAAATAAGGTCTGGTCTCAGGACAAAAAACACGAATATATTTTGCTTTTGCACGTGCCTGACGCAGCATCATACCCACTGCCGTCTCTCCGAAGCATTGCGTCATAATTGCACCGTGAGCAGGAAACATCTCGACCAGATACTCTGCAATTTTAGCCACACGGGTATAACGCCTGTCATTGGAAGCAACAGCTTCTTCAAATATTGCATCGCAGGGATTCGTTCCGTTTTCCATAGCTGTTTTTGCAGCCGCAATGCACTTTTGGGTCACTTGCAGCATCCGTGCTCTTGTCGTTGGGCGTGCGTTAGAAATTGTATCTCCGGCATTCTGCAGATATTCCATTTGCTTCTTTTGTGAAAGATTTCTGCACTCGTATGCAGCCAAGGCCATTCCCATGGCAGCGGCACTGTAGGGCCCCGCGCTTTGTGTGACCATATCCTTTATCGCTTGCGTTACCTCTTGATGGGTTGTACATGTAACGAACTGAATCTGCGTTGGATACACTCTGCGATCCAAGATTTTAACGGCTCCGTCTTCATACCATGCGATGTTCTCGTATTGAAGCATGAAAGCTAGATGATCGTCCGGCCTCTTCATTTTAATGTCCCTTCTGTCTAATTTCATCATTATATGCAGGCTTTTTAGGGATTGATCAGCCTTTGAACGGATGCTTTCATTTTCCACATCGTTTTTTCGGCATCAATCGTCTTATATTCACCGTTTTCATATAATATATTACCGTCAACCATTGTCATTTTCACATCGGAAGCTTGCGCTGAATACGTAAGCATCGGTAAAACATCCAAAGCCGGGTACATATGGGGCGCATCAAAGGATACAGCCGTTATATCCGCCTTCTTACCAACTGATAATACTCCCGTATCTGTGCGGCCCTGGGCTTTTGCGCCATTTCTTGTGACCATCGCAATCACTTGCTCCGGTTTTATTATCGTAGGATCTTGCTGGCGGCCGTTATGAATAATGGACGCCAAGTGCATTTCTTCGAATAAGTTGAGGTTGTTATTGCTTGCGGCGCCATCGGTTCCCAGCGTTATGTTTATGCCCATATCAAGCGCTTTGCTGATCGGCGCAAATCCACTTCCCAATTTCATGTTGCTGGAAGGATTGTGCACGATTGTAACGCCTTTGCTTTTAAATATCTCTAAATCTTTCTCATCGCAATGCACACAGTGCGCGGCATAAGTCGGAGAATCAAAAACCTTAAGATCATCGAACCAACCCGTGGGCGTTTTTCCGTATTTTGCTTTACATTCCTCGTGCTCTTTGCGGGTTTCCGAAATATGAACGTGCATTCGTCCTGCTGCTTTTTTGCATTCCTTCGCATAGTGCTCCACTGTATTTTTTGTGCTTAAATATTCGGAGTGAATAGCGAAATCAACCAGTACCCTGCCATTGGCTGTATCATTGTACTCCTTGTAAAATTGAACCGATTCTTCAATACGTCCACACTCATCCCATTGAAGTGTCGGGTCAAAGCAAACCAAAGGCCTACATAGGTTAACTTTCATGCCTGCCTTAGCCACAGCTTTTGCGGTCATCCAGGAATAATCATACATGTCCGTAAAGGAAGTAGTGCCCGAAGCAAGCATTTCCATCATGGCCCAATTTGTGCCTGCGGTGATATCTTGCTCATTCATATTGTTTTCTATGGGCATCACTTTATCGAAAAGCCACTCCTGTAAAGGTAAATCGCTGCCAACGCCCCGAACAAGGACCATGGCAGCATGACAATGGCAATTAATCAATCCGGGCAGAAGCAAAAACCCTTTCATGTCCTTGATTTCATCATAGGATGATTTGGGGATCTCCTGACCTACATAATCGATGATATCATTGTCGATGCCTAGATAAGCGTTTTTTAAGATATGAAAGCCGGTAATATTCTCCGTAAGTATACTGCAGTTCTTTAAAAGCCGTCTCACGGCAGTCTCCTTAATATCTCCGTGAAATACGCGGCAAATTGATCGGCCACTCTTGCCGATGTCTCGTTAACTTCGGCAGCGGAAAGCGGCTTGTCAAGGACACCGGCAGCCATATTTGTCATAACGGAGAGACCCAATACAGGCATCCCGCAATGAGCGGCGGTAAGCGCTTCGGTAACAGTCGACATACCTGCGGCATCGCCTCCCAAAATTCTGGCAGCTACAATTTCTGCGGGACTTTCGTACTGAGGCCCGGCAAAGAAAAAATAAACACCCTCGTGCACTTTCAAATCGGTCAACTTTGCGCAGTCTAAAGCAATTTTGCGAAAATTTTTGTCGTACATGTTGGTGATATCGAAAAACCGATCGCCGAATTCGGGAACATTCCTCCCGGCCATGGGAGAAAGCCCCATAAGTTTGATATGGTCTTTTATCACCATAATATCCCCGACATTATAAGATTTATTGATTGCACCCGCTGCATTCGTAAGAATCAGGCTTTGAATGCCCAAAAGTTTCATGACGCGGACGGGAATGGCAAGTTGTTCGAAAGAGTATCCTTCGTAGGAGTGAAAGCGTCCGGACATGCAACAAACTTTACGCCCTTCTATTGTTCCAAAGATAAAGTTTCCGGCATGATCGGGAGACGTTGAAAGTAAAAAGTTTGGAATATCTTTATAAGGAATAATAATCGGATTCACAACATTCTTGTCGTAGGTTCCAAGGTTTGAACCCAAAACAATACCGATTTCAGGTTCAAATCCACTGATTCTCTCTTTAATGTAATCTGCACTCTTTTTATAATATTCGTATGTATAATCCATCGTTTGTCTCCTTTTACATTAGCCGCGCTTCAGATAGGCCGTGATACAGTGCAGGGATCCTCTCCCTTTTAAAATCTCCGAAACATTGATCGTGGTTACTTTTATACCGTTCTTTTCCAGAAGTTCCTGCGTTCTTGGCGTACCCTCGGCCATAAGAATATGTCCGGGTTCCAAAGCCACAAAGTTGCACGCCAAAGCCCGGACTTCTGTTTGAGAAGGAGCTTCCAGAATTTTATATCCTTTTTTCTTTAATGCATCCAAAACGTCATAGGGAATTTGGGATACATGTCCGATTACGACATCATTGCTTGCCGGGTTGAGTAAGCCGTCAATATGTATATTGCTGTATGGCAGCTGCATCGGAATAATATCGGTTACTCCCTGGCGACGAAGTTCTTCTGCCACTTGCTCGTAGCCGCTCTTGTTGCAGCGTATGCCTGTAGAAAGCACGCATGTATGCCTGTCGACCCACATGGCGTTTGCGCCTTCGAAAATGCCGTCGCCGTTAATTGTCCTTACAATCGGAACCCCAAGCTTGGCGAGCGCTTGTGCAATATAACGTTCCTCTCCTCTTCTTGTAGCCATACCCGGACGTGTGATGATTGCACCCTCGGGTGTCATAAACATCAAATCTCTGCAATATACGGCATTGGGCCTGTCTTCTCTCTGTTCTTCCACATAAAAGACTTTTGTCCCAAAATCTCTGTAAACCTGAGTAACCTGGTCGTGCTGCTTTCTCATAAGTTCGACATCCAACGGTTCGTCGGTAAAGCGAACAGCGGCAGCATCGAAATTTTCTACTTCTTTCCCCGGGCGTCTCATCAGGCAAGCTTTCAGTTTTTCAACTTCCGAATATACCCCCCAGTCTCCCCAATATAAATTCATATCATCTTCGAAAAGTGACTCTTTGGGAAACCATTTTTCTCCGGGAATCGCATCAATATCGCACTTATTGTTCAGCATGCTTCTCACCTCCTGCAAGTGTTTTCAGTATAGCATACCTCACCTTTTGTTGACAAATAACTCTTTGCATTTCATAATGATGACAATTACCTGAAACGGAGGAAGAACATGGCATTTAGTCTATTTAAGAAAAAAGAATTCGCCGATGTGCTATTCACAAACGGCACAATTTACACGATGGATCCGGAGATTCCGACGGTAGAAAGCCTGGCGTGTAAAGATGGTATGATCATTGCCCTCGGAGACGAAGGCACAATCGCGGCATTGCGAAATGATGCTACTGAAGTTATAGATTTAAAAGGCGCTACGCTGCTCCCGGGATTTATCCAGGAACATGGGACGCCTGTAGCTGATGCGTTCAAAGGAAGCTATGTGGAGCTTTCAGAAGCAATGAACCCGAAAGACATACTGTCGTCAATAAAAACTTATATAGACAGAAATGCCTCTGAAGAACATTATTTGGCTTACGGCTATAACGAAAGCGTTGTGGACGAGGACACTATTTTAGAGTTTCGCAGAAATCTGGATGATCTATGCGACACAAAACCGCTTCTTCTTATGGCTGCGGACGGACTCCACATGATTCTTAACACTTTTGCCAATGACATTGTTCTGGCCAGGGCGGAAGAGCTGGATATTCCTGCGATTACACCGCCCCTTGTAACCCAAACTCTCCTGGCTGTCGATTATGAGCTTTTAATAAAAAATGTGTTTACAGAGGCTTTTAACGCAGCTCAACACGGCTATACTTCCATCTTTAATAAAGCAACACTCAGTTATTTTGATAACGCGTATAGGGATGTCTTGGTGGACGCATATCAGAATGATTTTCTCAAACAACGCTATTATGGATCCTTTCTGCTCAATCGTCAGTTTTCAGAGCGTTTGGTCGTCTATAATATGGCGCAAAAGCATACAGCATGTGCGGAACTTGATCAAAAGATCAACTTCGATACCCTGTATATTGTATGTTCAGGAAACGAGGAAAGCCCCTGCTTGATGAGTCACGATTACCTTTCACTTATCTGCGATATGGTCGCGGATAAAGGATATGGAATAAGAATTTCGGCGATGGATAAAGCCGCCGCATTGACAGCACTGGACATTTTAGGCAACCTCAAGGCTTCTTATAAAAAATTATATCTTTCTGTTGAGCACAACGAAGTTCTATCGGAAGATGAGTTGTCCGAAATATTCACAGGTGGCATCCCTGAATATTCACCACGGACGCTCTTTTCCGTCCAAAGCCCGGAAGAAGCAATTTATGAGCGAACAGTTGTTGCCGCGGAACGCATGGGACTTTCTTCTCTGTGCGGCAGCCTGGGAAAAGGTAAATGGGCGGATTTTGCAATTTTTGAAAACAATCCATTTCTGCTTCGTTCGTCAGAAGAATTAAAGAACTGCACGGCTGCAATGACAGTTTTAGCCGGAAGGATCGTATACGACAAAGCAAAAGATTCACCCGCCGACTGGACAAAGGAGATGACCGGACAGCTCAACGCAATGGAAAGCGATTTAACTTTATAAAAAAGTGCTTTCGGTTATTGACAGTTTGGTCTGTAAATGGTACTATTTCTCTTGCGATGTTTACAAAAATCGCACGTGTGGCGGTGTAGCTTAGCTGGCTAGAGCGTCCGGTTCATACCCGGAAGGTCGGTGGTTCGACTCCACTCGCCG
>CAZSPZ010000023.1:0-3825 GCA_964608965.1 uncultured Oscillospiraceae bacterium
GTGCGGCTGTCCGGGTACTTTGAGCAAAACCATAAGCAGAAACGAAGAATCCTCTTCCTGCAGTGACAGTGCATGTTCCTGCAGCGAAGATTCAAAGGCGCAGGGTGAGAGTGCATGTTCCTGCGAAGATACTCCCGTCGTCGCATCTTTAAACAGCAAGTTATCCCAATGGCCGGTGCAAATAAAATTAGTGCCCGTCAATGCGCCTTATTTCAACAATGCCAACCTTTTGGTTGCGGCAGATTGCACGGCGTATGCCTATGGAGATTTCCACAATCGATTCATCAAAAACAGGATTACTCTGATCGGTTGCCCCAAATTGGACGAAGGCGATTATACGGAAAAACTCACAGCGATTATCAAGAACAACAATATCAAGAGTCTGACAGTGGTTCGTATGGAAGTTCCATGCTGCGGCGGAATGGAACATGCCGCAAAGACCGCGCTGCAGGCGAGCGGAAAGTTTATTCCGTGGCAGGTCGTGACCATTTCCGCAGAAGGCAAAATCTTGGATTAAATCGATAAAAGACAGGTCCTTGGATGTATTCCAAAGGCTTGTCCTTTTTTTTTGCGAAGTGGTGCTTGATTATTCGGGCGAGTATGCAATAATTGATGTCAGAATGAAAGCTTTAAAATGAAATGATATCCCTGCTGTTTCAAAGGTGAGTGAAACGATGATTAACCAGACCGACATGAATGCCAAACTCAAGAATTTACCGAAAACCGACGAAGTTGTAAAGCATCCGGCAATGGAGAATCTGCTGAGCACGACTGCCCGGGAAGTTGTTGTCTCAGCCATACGGGAAGCGATCCAAGAAATTCGCGGCAAACTGAAAATCGGAGAAGACGCCCGGGTGGATATCGAAGCAGTCATTTCATCTGTCAAAAATAATTTGCGCATCGTTGATCAGAAAAGTCTCCGCCGCGTGATAAACGGAACGGGAATTATTTTACACACCAATCTGGGAAGGGCAAAACTTGCCGGCGCGGCGACAGAGAATGTCGTCCAGGCAGCGAAGGGGTATTCTACGCTGGAGTACGATGTCAACGCAGGCGCCAGAGGAAGCCGACACGATCATGTCAACGCTCTTATTGCACAAATCACCGGCGCCCAGGCAGCGATGGTTGTCAACAACAACGCCGCAGCTACATTGCTTTGCCTTGTGGCATTGGCCAATCATAAGGAAGTGATCGTATCCAGAGGAGAACTCGTGGAAATCGGAGGAGCTTTCCGGGTCCCCGAAATCATGGAAACCGGTGGAACGACATTAAAAGAAGTAGGGACGACAAACAAGACACATCTTTCAGACTATAAAAAGGCAATCAACGATAATACGGGAGCGCTTTTAAAGGTACATACCAGCAATTACAGGATCGTGGGTTTTACGGAAGAAGTCGGCATCGCCGAATTGTCCGCGCTTGCATCGGCGCACCATATTCCTATGATCTATGATCTGGGCAGCGGACTTTTAATCGACCTCCAGCAGTTTGGACTGGATGAACCTACTGTTGGAAAATCTTTAGCCGACGGGGCGGATGTGGTGCTGTTCAGCGGAGATAAAATGCTGGGCGGACCTCAAGCAGGTATTATTGTCGGAAAAAAAGAATACATTGATGTCATGATGCAAAATCCATTGGCCAGAGTGGTCCGCGTGGATAAAATGACGCTCGCTGCACTGGAGGAAACCTTCAGAATCTACCGGGACAAAAAACAGGCGTTGGTTCAAATACCCGTCTTGTCCATGATTACAAGACCGTTAAACGAAATAAGAACAAAGGCGGAATCTCTCGCTGCAGACCTTGCCGATCAATGCATCGCCGTTGATTTCTTTGTTGTGGATGAAATAGGAAGAATAGGAGGGGGCTCCGCTCCGATGATGGACTTAAAAACGATGGCTGTGGCCGTTCAACCTTGGAATATGAACGTTACAGAACTGGAGAAAAAGCTCAGAGAATCAGAACCGCCCATCATTGCCAGAATCGCAGGAGGAAAGCTGCTGCTGGATATGCGGACAATCAGCGACGATGAAATCCCTCTGGTAAAAAAGGTTTTTCTTGATATTTTTGCTTAAATAATATATATTATTTCTCGTTGTGGGAGCAGATGGGTTCTGGTGTGCCTTGCGGTCTTCAAAACCGTTGTGAGGGGTTAAGAGCCTCTCGGGTGAGTTCGATTCTCACATGCTCCCGCCAAAAAAAGAGCGGTATTCTTAAGGAATACCGCTCTTGCATTTTTTTTGCGAAGTACTGTCACATAGTGTGTTTTCAGACTACGTTACCTGAATCGGCCGTTCTGTTTTTTTTGTTACTGAGCCTATGATTTCGGCTGAGGGAATATGGTCTTGTAAGCGTTTAAGTAAGGGGATTGCTTCCTTTTCTGATACCGCGAAAAGGAGACCTCCCGAAGTTTGAGGATCGACAAGCATCAATCGCATAGCTTCTTCCACGGAACTGTCATAATCAATTTCCGGAGCCAAAAATGTTTTATTGCTGTATGCTCCGCCCGGCACGACACCTTGCCTGGCATAGTCCATTGCCCCATCTAGAAGGGGAATAGAAGAAGAATTTAAAACCAACGACAAGTCGGTTCCTTTTACCATCTCCAGCGTGTGGCCCAATAAGCCAAAACCTGTTACGTCTGTTGATGCATGTATATCAAAACCTTTTGAAAGTTCAAATGCAGTTTTATTTAGCATGCACATTGTTTCTATAACCAGGCGTTCAAGACTTTTGGGTATAATGCCTGCCGTTGTCGCTGAATTTAAAATCCCGATGCCGAGAGGTTTTGTGAGAATCAGCACATCTCCAAGCTTGATGCCGTTGTTTGTACGAATATCTTTAGGGTGGGCAAAGCCGGTTACGGAAAGGCCGTATTTAGGAATAGGGTCTTTTATCGTATGGCCGCCTGTGATCATGGCTCCCGCCTCTGCCACTTTATCGTATCCTCCCCGAAGAATTCCCTCTACGTATTCAATGGGAAACTCTTCCGGATAGCACAATATATTAAGGGCAAGTTTAGGTTCCCCGCCCATAGCATACACGTCTGATAAGGCGTTAGCCGCGGCAATGCGGCCAAAGTCGTAAGGATCGTCTGAAACAGGAGGGAATATGTCCACGGTTTGAATGATAGCCGTCGTTTCGTTGAGTTTGTATACGGACGCATCGTCCGAAGTGTCAAAGCCGACCATAAGATTAGGGTCGGAGAATTTTGGTAGCTTGCACAAAACTTGTGCAAGGGCGCCGGGGCCTATTTTGGCTGCTCAACCACTGTGGTTTGCCATCGCGGTGAGTCTTGGTTTGTCACAAGGCATGCATTTTCTCCTTTCGTCATTTAATATATTAATTATACTGAACATTCTCCCTTTTGAAAACACATTTTACATTGTATAATTATGACGGTGCTCCGGCAAGGTTCGGAGCGGGCAATCAAGGAGTCTTATGAATAATATCATCATCGGGACCGCAGGGCACGTAGACCACGGTAAAACTTGTCTGATCAGAGCATTGACAGGGATCGATACAGACAGATTAAAAGAAGAAAAGCAGCGGGGAATCACCATTGAACTGGGTTTTGCGGACATGGTCGCCCCGGATGGAACGGACATTGGAATTATCGATGTACCCGGGCACGAAAAATTTATCAAGAATATGCTTTCCGGTATCGGCGGTATCGATATGGTTCTTCTTGTCGTGGCCGCAGACGAGGGAATCATGCCTCAGACAATCGAACATTTTGACATATTAAAGCTGCTTCACATCAAAAGAGGCATCATCGTCATGACGAAAGCCGACTTGGTGGAAGACGAATGGCTGGAGATGCGAAAA
>CAZSPZ010000023.1:3835-27212 GCA_964608965.1 uncultured Oscillospiraceae bacterium
AGTTCGCTCAGCAAGAACCGGCTTGCGCTGGAGGGTTGATCATGCTGATCGAGATCGAGAGCATCAAAGTAGCGGAGCGCATCCGTAAGCTTGCGGCAAGGATTGAAGACCTTGCTGCGGATATTCAAAAGACCGTCAAAGGCAGTTTTTTGGAAAACGCGGAGATTATAGCGGTTTCCTCTGAAACCGGACAAAACATGGATCGGCTGCGCCTTATGATTTATGATATGGCAAAAGTCGCCGTCAAAAGAAACAATAACCCCACACTCCTGAGAATCCCCATAGACAGAGTGTTTACCATCGGCGGCTTTGGTACCGTTATTACCGGGACTTTGATCGAGGGAATGATAAAAGTGGGACAGGAAGTGACGATTTATCCCACAGAAAAACCGGCAAAAGTACGAAACCTGCAAGTCCATGGGAAAATGGTGGAAGCTGCTTATGCAGGACAAAGAACCGCAGTCAATCTCGTCAATATAAAGAAAGATGAGTTGGAGAGAGGGCAAGTCGTTGCAGCTTTAAAAAGCTTAAAGCCCACGATGATGCTGGATGTGAAGCTTCATATGACGCAAGGAACGAAACGAAAGTTAAACAGCGGAACGAGGCTTCATCTTTACTATGGCTCAGACGAAGTGCTGTGCAAAGCTGTCCTCCTTGATACGGAAACATTGACTGCCGGAGAAAGTTGTTTTGCTCAGCTCAGATTGGAAGAGAACATTGCCGTTAAACAGGGAGATTTCTTTGTCGTACGCTATTATTCTCCGCTGGAAACCATAGGCGGCGGCATTATTTTAGATGCAAACCCCAGAAAACACAAATCCGGAGATCCGGCTGTGCTGAGCGCTTTGGCAATTAAAGAAACGGGAGATGATTTTGATGTTCTGGAGCAAGCAATAAAAGAACAAAGCAAGGATTTTTCAACAATTGATATCCTGGCAAAACAGGTTGGCTTATCAAAAGAAGAAGCATTGGAGCATTGCCAGACAATGCTTTCGAACGGGAAAATCATCAAATTGTCAGAAAGTGTTTTCGTGCATAAGAATTATGTGGAACAAGCGCAAGATACCGCGCTTCATGTTCTATGGGAGCACCATCATAAAATCCCGTTATCTCCGGGATTGCCCAAGGAAGAGTTTCGAAATAAGCTTTCCTCGCTGCTTCGCGCAAAAGATGTCAAATCTCTTGAACGATTGATTGAATACATGGCAGATACCGGAACTGTCAATTGGCGGACGAATACCGTTTCAGCTTCAGACTTTAAAGTTTCTTATACAAAGGCCCAGCAAAAATTGATGGATGAATTTGCCGACATCTATAAAAAATCCGGTTTTGAAGCCCCTGAATTGGAAGAACTCTTGGGTGAGCGAAAAGATAAAAACGATTGCAAGCTGTTAATACTTGCACTTTCCGATGAAGGTAGAATTACGAGGCTAAACGGTCAAACATATATGGATTCGGAAGCATTGCAGTCGGTAATCCATGTAATCGAACAGAATATCGACGCAAACGGAAGCATAACACTGGCCCAGCTGCGAGACGAATTACAAACATCCAGAAAGTACGCGCTGCAAATTTTGGAATACTGCGACGCGCTAAAGCTCACAAAGTTAGAAGGGGATAAGCGAACGTTTTATTAGCGGAAAATCAAATGATTTTAAATAGATATGCCTTGTGCATGGCAAGATGCTATGATAAAATTACAGAGTAATAAAATAAGCGAAAGAAGAATGCGGGAGAGGGACTACCGTCACACCGAAGGAATAAGCTTGTCACCCTGCCAAGGAACAGGCGATGATCTCAGGTAAATGGACCGCATTCGGACGCAACTCTGGAGAGCGAAAGCACCGAAGGGGCAATTCCGCAAGGAAGAAACTCTCAGGTCATATACAGAGCAGGAAGGCATTTAGTTTTCCTGTTTTTTTATTTATTCAGAAGAGAGAGGTCCCATTTTGATCGTAACAAACAATCCGAAAGTCAAAGAAAACTACTTTTCCCAATTTGAAGTCATTTTTGTGGAAGGAACTTACAGAGATGTGCTTGTGCGCGCACGAAATTTTATTCACAAAGGACATAAGCTGTTGACCCATCCATTGATGGGAAGCCTTAAGCCAAACGAAACCCCTTATCGATCCGTCGTCCTAAGCAATGAATCTTTAGGCGTTACTGATTCTGATTCGGTGATGATCATCGAAGACAGCATCATCGTTTTTGATAAGTTCGCAAAGACCGCAAGGAACGACAGGGGTGAGCATTCAACGGACAACAATAGGGAAGACTTTATGGAAATCGATCTTTCGCTGCTGAAGAGCGCATTGGACTGATCAATCGATACTATGTAAGAAGGAGGTCAATTTATGAAACTAGAGCTAGGCTATATTCCAATCGAGGACATTCAGTTTGGTCCTCAATCAAAAGTAGACAATAAAATTCTTTATGTTAACAAAGAAGAGCTGAAAGCGTTACTCCTGGAGGATGAAGTCATTCAATCCATCGAGATGGAAATCGCAAAACCCGGTGAATCCGTTCGAATCACACCGGTAAAAGATGTCGTGGAGCCTCGTGTAAAAGTAAGCGGCGATGGGGGTGTCTTCCCCGGCTGGATGACAAAAGTCCGAACGGTAGGCTCCGGTCGAACCAATGTTTTAAAAGGAGCCGCTGTGGTAACGACCGGAAAAGTTGTGGGTTTTCAGGAAGGCATTATCGATATGTCCGGAGAAGGGGCAAAGTACACTCCATTTTCAAAGCTGAACAACCTTGTAATCATTATAGAACCAGTCGAAACAGCAAAAGCGCACGTTTACGAAAAGTCAATGCGTCTGGCCGGACTTAAGGCAGCGGAATATTTAGGAAAACTGTCCAAGGATTTAATTGCCAAGGATGTCGCTACATACGAAACCACATCCATCGCCGAAAGCATTAAAAAGTATCCGGATTTACCTAAAGTAGGCTATGTTCTGATGCTGCAGAGCCAGGGTCTCTTACACGATACATACGTGTATGGAGTCGATGCCAAGCAGATTCTTCCGACATTGATCAATCCGACCGAATTGATGGATGGGGCTATTATCAGCGGCAATTGCGTTTCCGCGTGCGACAAGAATACCACATATCACCACCTGAATAATCCTGTGATTCAGGACTTATTCGCAGAACACGGCAAGACGCTGAACTTTGCGGCTATGATGATTACGAACGAGAATGTATATCTGGCAGATAAGGAAAGGTCCTCGGATAGGACTGCCGAACTCTGCGAATACTTAGGTTTGGACGGTGTGATCATTTCTCAGGAAGGTTTCGGCAATCCTGATACGGATTTGATTATGAACTGCAAAAAAATTGAGGCAAAAGGTATAAAAACTGTTATTATTACAGATGAATACGCAGGGCAAGACGGAGCTTCTCAATCTTTGGCTGATGCGGACGCCGCGGCAGATGCTGTTGTTACAGGCGGAAATGCCAATATGGTCATTCACTTGCCGGCCATGGACAAAACAATCGGCCATATCGACAGAGTGGATCATATTGCCGGAGGATGGTCGGGATCTTTGCAGGAAGACGGAACCATCATCGCCGAATTGCAAGTAATTACCGGTGCGACAAACGAGATGGGCTTTAATACGCTCAGTGCCAGATAGGAGGAGAACATGAGTAAAATTAAGGTAGTTCATTACATCAATCAATTCTTCGCCCAAATCGGCGGAGAGGAAAAAGCAAATATCCCTGCGGAGTTAAGAAAAGGTTTTGTCGGTCCGGGAATGGCTTTTAACGCTGCTTTCGGCGAAGAAGCCGAAATCATCGCCACTGTCATTTGCGGAGATTCCTATTTTAACGAAAACCTTGAAACGGCAAAAAAGACGATTCTGGATATGATTGCGTCCCAGCAGCCGGATTTAGTCGTCTGCGGCCCGGCATTTAATGCGGGACGGTATGGCGTAGCCTGCGCAACAGTTGCTTCCGCAGTAAAAGAAGAACTTGGTATTCCCGGAATAACCGGCATGTACGAGGAAAATCCCGGCGTTGATATGTTCAAATCCAAAACATACATTGTTTCCACAAAGGATAACGCTGCCGGCATGAGAGACGCTGTGGAAAAAATGGCGCCGCTTGCTTTAAAGCTGGCAAGAGGAGAGGCTGTGGGTACTGCCGCCGAAGAAGGTTATATACCGCAAGGGATCCGCAAAAATTTCTTTGAAAAAGAACGTGGTTCAAAGCGTGCGGTAAATATGCTGCTTAAAAAGCTTGCCGGAGAACCTTATGAAACAGAATTTCCTATGCCGAATTTCGACAGAGTAACGCCAAATGCGGCTGTTGTGGACATAACAAAAGCAAAGATTGCTCTTGTCACTTCGGGAGGAATCGTACCCAAAGGAAATCCGGATCACATTGAATCTTCTTCGGCTTCCAAATTCGGTAAATACGACATTCAAGGGGTGGAAAATCTTACCGAAGCGACGTATGAAACCGCTCACGGCGGATATGATCCCGTGTATGCAAACGCCGATGCGGACAGAGTGCTGCCTGTCGATGTGCTTCGCGAGTTTGAAAAAGCCGGGAAAATCGGCAGTTTAAGCAGATATTTTTATTCCACGGTCGGAAACGGAACCGCTGTTGCCTCAGCGAAGAAATTTGCGACGGAATTCAGCAAGGAGTTAGTGGCCGACGGTATACAAGCAGTCATTTTAACCTCCACCTGAGGAACCTGTACACGTTGCGGTGCAACAATGGTGAAAGAAATCGAACGTGCCGGCATTCCGGTGGTTCATATGTGTACAGTCGTTCCCATTTCCTTGACGGTAGGCGCAAACAGAATCGTACCGACCGTGGCGATTCCGCATCCTTTGGGCAATCCGTCACTGTCTATGGAAGAAGAAATGGCCATCAGGAGAAATCTTCTTACGAAGGCATTGAAGGCTTTGTCTACCCCGGTGGACGGACAGACAGTATTTGAATAACATTTAAGGGGGAAAGACTTATGAGCAAACTATATGATTTAATTATTATCGGAGCCGGTCCGGCAGGGCTTGCGGCCGGCCTTTATGCCGGCAGGGGAAGACTGTCCACGCTTATCATCGAAAAAGAAAAAGACGGCGGGCAAATCGTACAAACCGCAGAAATAGAGAATTATCCGGGATCAATCGAAGAAGAAACCGGACCTTCTCTTGTCGCGCGCTTTTCTAAGCAGGCAGAAAAATTCGGCGCGGAAAAAGTGATGGATACGGTTGTGGACGTGGAATTGGAAGGCCCAATCAAAACCGTAATCGGACAAAAGGAAAAATATCAGGCAAAGAGTGTCATTATTGCGACAGGGGCCTATCCCATGAGAATCGGCTGCCCCGGCGAAACCGAATTTACAGGAAAGGGCGTATCCTATTGCGCTACATGTGATGCCGCCTTTTTTGAAGATTTCGAAGTCTTTGTCGTAGGCGGTGGCGATGCTGCCGTCGAAGAAGCAATGTATTTGACTAAATTCGCCCGAAAGGTTACCATTATCCACAGAAGAGATGAACTGCGGGCTGTTAAGTCCATTCAAGAAAAGGCTTTTAAGACAAAAAACCTTGAATTTATGTGGAACTCTGTAGTCAAAGAATTGTCGGGCGACGGACTTTTGTCCCGCATGGTTGTCGAAGATACGAAGACCGGCGAAAGACGCGAAATTCTTGCCGACGAAAACGACGGCCTCTTCGGTGTATTCGTCTTTATCGGATATAAACCCAACACCGCGCTCTTCGAAGGAAAATTAGCCTTGGAAAATGGATATATCAAGACGGACGACGATATGCAAACTGAAATCCCGGGTGTTTTCGCCGCAGGCGATCTTCGGATCAAAAGTTTGAGACAAGTCGTAACCGCAGCGGCGGACGGCGCGATTGCGGCACATCAGGCGGGAAAGTATATTGAAAGTTTAGAATAGCAGAGAGGATTTTATGATGTTGGAAGTCAACAAAGAGACATTCGAAGAAGAAGTATTAAAGGCAGAGGGTTATGTTTTGTGTGATTTTTTCGGCGACGGCTGTGTGCCTTGCGAAGCGTTAATGCCGCATATTCACGGTTTTGCCGAAAAATACGGGGATAAGATTAAATTTGTCAGCCTTAACACGACAAAAGCCAGACGTCTTGCGATAGGTCAGCAGGTTTTGGGCCTTCCCACCATCGTTATATACAAAGGCGGCGCAAAAGTGGAAGAGTTGATTAAAGACGACGCCACTGCCTCTAATGTAGAAGCGATGATTCAAAAGTATATTTAGGTTTATCCCGCAACGTCGGTATAAATATATTATGCAAACAAAGGAGGAATGAATATGGCCATTTTACAAGGTAAAAAGGCAATCATCATCGGAGATCGCGATGGCATTCCGGGTCCTGCGATTGCTGCGTGTGTCGAATCTGCCGGAGCAGAAGTCATCTTTTCTTCGACAGAATGCTTTGTCTGAACCGCAGCAGGAGCCATGGACCTGGAAAACCAAAAAAGAGTCAAGGAAATTGCCGAACAATACGGCCCCGAAAATGTAGTAGTGATCCTCGGAGCATCCGAGGGCGAAGCTGCAGGTTTGGCGGCAGAGACTGTAACGGCAGGCGACCCGACTTATGCAGGCCCGTTGGCGGGAGTCCAGTTAGGACTCAGCGTTTATCACATTTGTGAACCCGAAGTCAAAGACGAAGTGGATGCGAGCATCTACGATGAACAGGTCAGTATGATGGAAATGGTGCTGGACGTAGACGATATCATCAAAGAGATGTCAGCTATCAGAGAACAGTACGGTAAATTCTAAAGTTTGCGATCTGAAAAAGGGGTGGTTTTGCCACCCCTTACACATCATGAAAGGAATTTTTTCACATGAGTAACAGTGTTTTAAAAGGAACCGGTTATATCCTGGTTCATGTTCCGGGAATGGTCATGCACCACGGAACGACCCAGACTACCGAGAAAATCGTCAACCCGGATTCCGAATATTTAAAAGAAATGCCAAAACATATGAGGTCGTATCAAGAATGTTTGGCCTATCCTCCCAATCAAACATATATAGGCAATTTGGCTATCGAAGACCTCGGTGCAATCCCGGAGCCTTGGGCGGATAAAAAAGTAGATCATCCCCAACGAAGCGGTCCTTTCGGCGAAATGATGCCCGAAGATGAATTTGTAGTGCTCATGCAGATTTGTGATGCTTTTGATTTGGTTCATTTAAATAAGACCTTCGTGGAAAGCGTCAAGCCCAAACTGGAAGCGCACCCCCTGATAACGCAATCGATGCTGGCATTGATTAAAGAGGGAACCGATCCGGAGGAAATACGGCGTTTTGTCGAAGAAGAGCATGCAGAACCTCTTATCGTGGATGATAAGCTTGTCGGATATGTCAAAAAAGCTCACGATGTGGATGTGAACTTGAACGCGCATGTCATTTTTGAGAATCTTGTTTCCAAGGCTTCGGAAGTGCTGTCCATTTTGCATTTAATAAAAAATGCCGGCATAAGCCCGTTGGATGTGGATTATGTAATAGATTGCAGCGAAGAAGCGTGCGGAGATATGAACCAGCGGGGCGGCGGTAATTTTGCCAAGGCTTCGGCGGAAATTGCCGGCCTTTTAAACGCCACCGGATCTGATACCCGTGGTTTTTGTGCCGGACCTGCCCACGCCATTGTGGAGGCGGCTGCTTTGGTAAAATCCGGTGCTTTCCGCAATGTTGTGGTTGCCGGAGGCGGTTGCACCGCAAAACTTGGAATGAATGGCAAAGACCATGTAAAAAAGGGTCTTCCTGTTTTGGAAGACTGCCTGGGTGGCTTTGCGGTTCTTGTTTCTGAAAACGACGGCGCCAGCCCCGAGTTTAATTTGGGTGTTTTGGGGCGGCATACAGTGGGTACGGGTTCATCTCCCCAGGCTGTCATCGAGTCTTTGGTCACAAACCCACTGGATGGGGCGGGCTTAAAGATCACCGATGTGGACAAGTATTCCCCGGAAATGCAAAACCCGGATATCACGAAGCCCGCGGGCGCCGGCGATGTGCCGGAATCCAACTATAAAATGATTGCCGCGTTGGGTGTTAAACTTGGACAATTGGAGCGAACGGATATTCCCGGTTTTGTTAAGAAACATGGATTAAGAGGGTTTGCCCCTACACAGGGACATATTCCTTCGGGCGTTCCGTATTTGGGCTTTGCAAGAGAAAGTATCATGAGCGGAAAAACAAAGAACGCTATGATCATTGGCAAAGGCTCCTTATTCCTGGGGCGCATGACAAACCAGTTCGATGGTATATCCTTCCTTGTTCAAGCCAACACAAAGGCAAGTGAACTTTCGCAGCCAACGACTTCGGCCGCCGTTATAAAGATGCCTGTCATCGGTGTCGCTGCCGAAGGAACAGAGCTTGGTGCGGAAAATGTGCGTCTGGCTATCGCCATGGCTGAAAAACGCGGATTTAAGGCCGTCATCGTAGATGGCGAGCAATGTCACCTCAAAATGGAAAAAATGCTCTCCGACGGCGAAATTGACGCCGCAGTAACGTCCCATTACCCGTTCCCCATAGGCGTATCAACCGTAGGCAGAGTCATCACCCCGGCGCAAGGCAAAGAAATGTTTTTAGCCACAACCACCGGTACCTCCTCCACAGACAGAGTCGAAGGAATGGTAAAAAATGCAATGTACGGAATCATTGCGGCAAAAGCTTCCGGCGTAGAGGATCCCACTCTTGGAATTGCGAATATCGACGGCGCAAGACAGTGCGAAAGAGCACTGCTTGAATTAGCGGCGAAAGGGTATCCGATAAAATTCGCGGAATCTTCCAGAGCGGATGGCGGGCTTGTCATGAGAGGTAATGATTTACTTCAAGCTTCGGCAGATGTCATGGTCATGGATCCGTTGACGGGGAATTTGATGATGAAGATGTTTTCCGCCTACACGACCGGAGGAAGTTTTGAGTCCACCGGATACGGATATGGCCCCGGTATCGGGGAAAACTACAACAAACTGGTCCTGATCATATCCCGAGCATCCGGAGCGCCCGTCATCGCAAACGCCATCGAATATGCCACGCAGTTAGTAAAAAACGATGTGCAGAAAATTGCGAAAGCGGAATTTGCAAAAGCAAACAAAGCAGGGCTTGCGGATATTTTAAAATCTGTACGTGAAGCAAATCAAAAAAGTGAAAACACGACATCCAAAGCAGTCGCACCGGCCAAAGAAACCTGCACGGAAGAAATTCATGGCATCGAAGTGATGGATTTAGACGAAGCGGTTCTTGTTCTGTGGGAGTCGGGTATTTATGCAGAGCCAGGTATGGGCTGTACCGGACCGGTCGTGATGATCAATGATTCAAATTCACAAAAGGCAAAAGCTGCGCTTAAAGAAAAAGGCTATATAAAATAAAGAGCCGGGAATCATAAAAGCAACTTTAAATCACAAATTTAAACTGTTTAAAAACAAGAGCCGATCGGAAGATCGGCTCTTGACATTGCAAAGCAAGCAACTATAATGAAAGAGACATAAAAACAGGGGTGCCGCCACGCGGCTGAGATTACACTCTTTAAACCTGATCCGGTTCATACCGGCGTAGGGAGCATATCTGTCGGACTATCTTATGATAATTCGTTACATTACGTGTGCACCTTCCGGTGCGCATTTTGTTTTTATGTACAACAATAACAAGGAGGCTCATAATATGAGTACAAGTGATTCAAAGGTACGTATACTGGCAGAATGCGCAATATTAATTGCGATCGGAACGGTCTTGGCGCAAATTCAGATTTTTCGGATGCCAAACGGCGGATCTGTAACGGCTGTTTCCATGTTGCCGTTCATTCTGATCTCTTTCAGACACGGCACGAGGTGGGGTTTGTTGGCGGGGTTTGCCAATAGTTTGCTTCAAATGCTGCTTGGAGGCCTATACGCGCCACCCGCAGGGACAGCGACAGCTATGGCAGGTGCAATTCTTTTAGACTATGTGTTGGCTTTTACGCTGCTTGGCCTGGCCGAAATGTTTTCAAGGCCTTTCGGAGAAAAACGTCGATTGGCAGGCGTGATTGCCGGAACTTTTTCGGTATGCTTTATTCGGTTCATCTGTTCTTTTGTATCGGGATTTTTGATATGGGGGTCTTTAACCGAAGACGGGATGGGTGCTGTCATATTTTCTTTGGGGTATAACGCCAGCTATATGGTACCCGAAACCGCACTGACCGTAGTTGCAGCTTTTGCCTTATATAAAAAGGCGCCGTCTCTTATGGATAAGCAGCATTTTATAGGAAAAAACTGAAGGACAGCACGAACGGAATACATTGATAAAAAACTTTCGCAAAGGCTTGGAAATGAGCGGTTCACCGAATATCAAAGCCTGATTCGGAGGTATAAAAATGGATTATCAGCAAATATTAAATTTTTTGGATCAATACGGGATGGTTGTGATATTCATTGTTGTTTTTTTAGAATATCTTAACCTTCCCGGCTTTCCGGCCGGAATTATATTGCCCGCCACCGGTGTTTGGCTTTCGTATTCAGGCGGAAATATTTTTCTTGCTTTCATTCTTTCCGAGATAGCCGGGCTTATCGGCAGCATTGTTCTATATGCAATCGGATACTTGGGGCAGGATGTAATCCTTTCAAAAATCATGGCAAAGAACGGCCGCTTAGGTCAAAAACTGGCCTATTATGAGTCGAAAATGCTCAAACGCGCCAAAGAGACAATTTTCCTGTCGAAATTAATTCCCGTCGTAAGGACGCTTATCTGTTTCCCCGCAGGGGCCGCAAAAGTAAAAATGAAGGATTACATTGTGGCGTCTTTGGCCGGTATCGCCATTTGGAATGGCGTGCTCATCGCTGCAGGTTACTACTTTGGCTATAGTTTTTTCAGCGCATAAAAAAGTCGCATTAGACACACTACCCCACAGTTGATATACTCGATTGTAACAGATGCAATGTAGGTGAAAGGGGAATGCCATGAGCTGGAAAGAAAATTGTCCCAGGCCATATTACGCGAAGTACGAGCGCGTGCCGGTTCAAAATGATTTCGGTTGGTTTGAAGTATATAAATTGCCGGCAGATGTCTATGTTATTACGGAACCGAATCATTGTCAGGAAGTAAATTCTTATTTAATTCTCGGCAAAGATAAGGCGGTGCTCTTTGATACCGGCGAAGGTTTTTTTAACATTAAAACGCTTGCCGAAGAGTTGTTTGACGGAGAAATCGTTGTCATCAACAGTCATTCTCATTTTGATCATATCGGCTGTAATTATTTGTTTGATACGGTAATGGCTTTCGAAGATGATCAGTCACTTTATACTGCAGCGCAAGGCGCGCCCAATGTTCTGTTTGCAGACCAACTTGGAGAAGAGCTCTTCCTTTATGGTTATCCGCTTGGGTTTATTTCTCAAAATTTTGCTGTCCCGCCTTATAAATTCAGCGCTGTAAAAGAGGGTGATATCATAGATCTTGGAAACCGCAAGCTGGAAATCATTCACACGCCCGGGCATTCCTCCGATTCCATTATGTTGCTGGACCGTGCAAACAGGATACTTTTTACCGGTGACTCTTTTTATCTTGCCACGCTATACGCTCATTTTCATTGTCAGGAATTCGGCATTTCCAATTTGAATGATTATGCCTCCTCTTTGGAGAAAATAGTCGGTCTTGGAGATGCTGTTAAACTTTTATATTGTTCACACAACGAATTCATAGCGCCGCCCGCCAAGTTGGCCGAAGCGGCAGAGGCTCTCCGTCAAATCATTGACAGAAAAACAGAAGAAGGAGGCCCTGTATCAATCCAGCATTTGTATTTGGAAGAAGAGGGCAGTATAAAGGAATATTTTTTTAATGGTTTTTCCATCATATGCAGAGTATAACTTGTGCAGAGTATAACTTGCATTGAAAGGAGGTTTCCGACATGAATGGATCTATCGAGGTATTAAAAGATTTTAATCTGATTTCAGTAATTTTTCGCCTTGTATTAGCTGCAGTGCTTTCGGGTATGGTCGGTTTGGAGCGGGAAAGCCATAGACGGGTTGCGGGATTTCGTACGCACATCCTGGTGTGTATAGGCTCGGCGATGGCTGTCATGGTGGGGCTTTACGCTTCCGAAGTACTGCATTTGGAGTCGGATCCCATGCGTGTGGGCGCTCAGGTTTTATCGGGCATAGGGTTTCTTGGCGCGGGTACGATTCTCGTCAAGAGCACATCAAAAGTTACGGGGCTTACGACAGCTGCGGGACTATGGTGCATGGCATGTATCGGCCTTGCCTGTGGTATAGGCTTTTATTCGGGTGCAATGATTTGCACTATCATTTCACTTATAACTGTAGCCCTTTTACCCAAATTGGAAGAACGCAAAAAAAGAAGGAGCAGGCTTTTTTCTTACTATCTGGAAGTGGACAGTCCTGCGGCCGTCAACCCGACGATTGAAGTATTAAGCGAAGGAAAATTCGAAACCCACGAATTGGAGGTCCTGCCGGCTAAAAGTGCTTTACCCGGGCAGGTGGGAATTCAAATCACTGTGCATATACTGGCACAAGTCAACGAGTCGGAAATATTGCAGGAGCTTCTCTCTTTGCCGCATATCACCATTGTTTTGCCTTTGCAATAAAACCACGTACCATTCGATTATTTTAACCTTTCCCTACAAAACCTCCATGGCGCGCACACAATACTCAGTTATTCTTACCGTACATTCTCAAAGGAGGAATTGATGCATGAAGAATAAACTGAGTAATACTAAAATGAAGGCATTCCTATTTTTATTGATTTTAGCGGTAGGCATTTCAGGGCTTGCAGGATGCGGTGTGAACGGTGCAGATGTCGCTGCTGATACAGACTCTGTATTGTTTGAACTTGCCGGTTATGATTTTGGCTATTCGGATTTCGAATTATCGGAAGAATACAGCGAAACGGAAGCAACTCAAATCAATCTGTCTGACGGAAATACCACTTTCGAAGGCGAAGGCGTAACAGTTAACGGTAATTTAATTACGGTAACTGATGTCGGAACATACATTTTCAAGGGTTCCCTGGCGGACGGAAGTATTCTTGTGATGGCTGAGTTGGAGGATAATGTCCATATCGTTTTAAACGATGTCAACATTCACAGCCAAACAGGCTGCCCGATTTTAATCCAACAGGCGAAAAACACTTCAATCACATTAGCCGATGGGAGCGTCAATACTCTCTCCTGCGGAACAACTTGCGTTCCTGCGACAGGAGAAGAAGGCATCGACGGCGTAATTTACAGTAAGTCAGATCTTTCTCTAAATGGCGGCGGCAAACTTACGATTAACGCAAATTATGCCAACGGGATAGTATGTAAGGATGATTTAGCGATTACAGGCGGAACTTATATTATCACCGCTGTGGAAGATGCCATCCAAGGCAAAGACAGCGTAAGAATCAAGGACGGAAATTTTATCATATCGGCGGGAGACGAAGCGATTCATGCCAATAACGACGAAGAAGAAGATAAAGGTTTCGTGTCTGTCGAGGGCGGTATTTTTGACATCGTTCATGCCAACGATGCAATAAAGGCTGCGGCAGTAATACGCATTGCCGGCGGCACATTGGGTATTGAGGCAGAAGACGACGCAATTCATGCGGATCTCACCACTGCAATCATCGGCGGTGATATCACGATTTCTTCTTGCGAAGAAGGAGTGGAAGGGACCAATGTTGTTATCTCTGGCGGCGACCTTTCCATTCAAGCCGCCGACGACGGTATCAATGCGGCCGGAGGCAACGACGATTCGGGATTTGACGGAGAATTTGCTGCGACGGAGGCTTCGCACAGCATGGATGCTGCTTCCGATTACTATATCAGAATCTCAGGCGGGGTAATTTATGTGAATTCTACTGGCGATGGCTTGGATTCCAACGGCAGCATCTATCTGGACGGTGGCGAACTATATGTGAGCGGACCCACGGACAGCGCAAATTGTGCCTTGGATTATCAATCAGAGGGCATCGTGACCGGAGGAATATCCGTTATCGTTGAAAGCTCGGGAATGGCGGAAAGTTTCAGTTCCTCTTCGACGCAATACTCGATGATGTTTGGCTTTTCAACCGTTTATGAGGCTGGTTCTGTTATTGAAATTCAAGATGCGCAAGGATCTGTGATTGCAACATATACGCCGGACAAAGCTTTCCGTTCAGTGGTTGCAACGTCTCCTCAATTGAAGGAGGGCGATACCTATAGTATTTATATCAACGGAGAATCTGTTTTGGATGCTGAACTTTCCGAAATATCCCAGTTGGTAGGAGTGGAAAATTTCGGGGAAATGGGTGGCGAAAGTCATGGCGGAGCTGACAATACACCTGAAGGCACGAGCGGCGGCGGAATAACTCGACCCGATGACACGAGCGGCGGCGGAATAACTCGACCCGATGGCACAAGCGGCGGCGGAATGCAAATGCCGCAGGGAACAAGACCGGAGGGTCAGGGAGATCGTCCTGAAAGTTTTGTACAACCTTAAAAAAATATTATTTTTCAAGAAGAGAAATGCCGAAATCATCCGTCATTTCTCTTTATTTGTTTTTATAAACTTAAGCGGATATGTTATACTGAAAAAAAATTGCACTTCATCGGAGGGATCATCATGTATAAAAAAATGGAAGAGGATAAGCAGAATCAGGTCGCAATTCTTAAGACCGTTTTGGAGGAAGCCGAGTCTTTTCTCCGGCGCAGAAACAAGGATACGGTGTATCCGTTTTTCCCTGATAAAGAGATTTCACACATTGGCGAAGAAGGCCTCGGCGCTCAAGGGACATGGGATGTCTTTAAAAATGACTACGCTCCGTACATAGCGCTTGACAGCGGTCAAAGGTTTTATGGATATGTCGTGGGAGGTGTTACGCCTGCGGCGTTGGCCGGCGATTGGTTAACATCGCTATATGATCAGAACGCTTTCGGTCTTCCAGGCTGCATGGACAGACAAATCGAACTGGAAGCAGTGGAAGGATTGAAAGATCTCCTTGATCTCCCAAGCGACATGGTTGGGAGCTTTACTTCCGGGGCAACCATGGCAACGACAGCTGCACTTGCTGTCGCAAGAGAATGGGCTGCAAATACGCAAGGAAAGACAGCAGACGACGGCGTATACGGCCTCGAACGACCTGTCATACTGTCCGGCACCGCGCATCCCTCGATATATAAAGGCCTTTCGATATTGGGATTGGGAAGGAACAGCATTACCTCAGTGGGCTGCCTCGAGAATAGAGAATCCGTAGATATTGCAAAGCTGGAAGAAGCATTGGCAAAAAATAAAGAAAAGCCTTGTATTGTGATTGCCAATATGGGAACCGCTAATTCGGGCGATTTAGACGACCTGAAGTCCATTGCCCGACTTAAAAGCAAATATAATTTCTTCCTCCATGTAGACGGAGCGATCGGTATTGTCGCAGCAGCTTCGCCAAAGTATAAACATTTATTTGAGGGGATGGAGGCTGCCGACAGTTTAACAATCGATTGTCATAAATGGTTAAACATTCCGTACGATTGCGCAATATCGCTCGTTCGCAAAGATTTAAAAGAATATCAATACCGTGTTTATGCACAAGCAACAACAGTAACCGGCCATGTGGGAGAAACGACGGATTTTACCAATCTTGGAAACGAAGGCAGCCGGAGATTCAGAGCGCTGCCCGTCTGGTTTTCTTTAATGGCTTACGGAAAGCAAGGATATGCGGAAATGGTGGAGAGAGACTGTGCCATGGCAAGACGCTTTGCTAAGGCTCTTTCCGATTCCGGCGTAATAAACGTTCACGGAGAACTCCGCATCAATGGATTTGCGTTTACACTGAACAAAGAGAATGTGACAGATGCAGAGATTGCGGAGTGGGGTCTTATGATCAGAAAAGACGGCGTTACTTATTTGAATGGGGCAAAGGTGTGCGGAAAACCGGTTCTTCGCTGCAGCCTGAGCAACTGGGGCATAGAAGAAGCCGATGTGGATGCGGTGGCAGCGTCTGTCATCAAATGCGCAAAAGCAGTTTTAAAAAAATAGGAAGGTGCGACGATGAACAAGAAACCCTTTGTGACAAAGGAAAAAATCGAAGAAATCGTAAAAGCATTTCCGACACCGTTCCATCTGTATGATGAACACGGAATCAGAGAAAACGTAAAAGCTGTCAAAAAAGCTTTTTCATGGAACAAAGGCTATAGAGAGTTTTACGCTGTAAAAGCTTGCCCAAACCCTGAAATCATAGCTATTCTCAAGGAATATGATTGCGGGTGCGATTGTGCTTCAAGGGCGGAGCTAAGCATTGCAAAGGCGATGGGTTTAGACGGAGCACATATCATGTTTTCTTCGAATGTCACACCGGAAAGCGAATATCAATACGCTCACAAAATCGGCGCCATCATAAATTTGGATGATATTACACATATTGAGTTTCTCGAGAAATCGATCGGACAACTTCCGGAAACGATTTCCTGTCGATACAATCCGGGCGGAAAGTTTACAATTAACACAGCCATTATGGATAACCCGGGCGAGGCAAAATACGGATTTACAAAAGAGCAGATGTTCGAAGGATTTAAAATGCTTAAGACAAAAGGGGTAAAGCACTTTGGGATTCATGCATTTCTTGCCAGCAATACGGTGACGAACGAATATTACCCGACTTTGGCAAAAGAGCTCTTTCAATTGGCGGTAGATTTAAAAAAAGAAACAGGAGCTCATATTGCTTTCGTTAACCTTTCCGGCGGTGTCGGAATTGCGTATAAGCCTGATCAAATACCAAACGATATTGGAATTATCGGGGCAAAAATCCATGAAGCCTACGACGAAATATTTGGACCCGAAGGCATGACAGACGTTGCTATCTTTACGGAAATGGGACGCTTTATGACAGGACCCTATGATCTTCTCATCACAAAATGTCTGCATCAAAAGCATACACATAAAGAATTTATAGGCTGCGATGCATGTTGCGTGGATCTTATGCGCCCTGCCATGTATGGCGCATATCACCATGTGACTGTTTTAGGTAAAGAAAATGAGCCTTGCGAATACAAATATGATATTACCGGCTCGCTTTGCGAGAGCAATGACAGGTTTGCGATAGACCGGTTGCTTCCCAAAATCGAAATCGGCGATTATATCGCAATACATGATGCCGGGGCACATGGACATTCTATGGGAAGCAACTATAACGGCAAGCTCCGTCACGCGGAATTGCTTCTGCACGAAGATGGCTCTGTTGAAATGATCCGTCGTGCGGAAACACTGCATGATTATTTTAAAACTTTCGAGGGAACAGAATTTTATAAGCAGCTTGATTTAGACTAAGGAGATAAAGAATGATATATAGACCTCTGGGGACAACCGGAATTTCTGCCGGTGTCATCGGCTTGGGAGGGGAATACCTGGAAGGCCTGGACCGCAAGAGTGCAATCAATGTGATTCATGCGGCAATGGATGCCGGCATCAATATGATGGATATTTTTATGTCTGAACCGGAAGTGCGATCCAATATCGGAGCGGCATTAAAGGGCCGGCGGGATAAAATGTACCTTCAGGGACAAATATGCACGGCATGGAAAGATGGACAATATAGTAAAACCAGGGATTTCGAAGAGAGTAAATTTTTTCTGAACGATCTTTTTAATCGGCTCGATACGGATTATATCGATATCGGAATGATTCACTATTGTGATACGGAAGAAGATTTGGAACTGCTGAAATCCAACGGAATTATTGAATATTGTCTTGAATTGAAGCAGCAGGGGCGATTTCGAAAAATAGGTATCGCATGCCATAATTCAACCATTGCTCAAAAATTGGTCAACATGGGGATATTTGACGTCTTGATGTTCAGCATCAACCCTGCAATGGACATGATATACAATCATTATACTATCGATGATTTTTTCGGAAAATTAGACGGCATCAAAGAAGGCGGACAAGTTCCGGGAAAACTGGATGTGGATTTGGATCGGGTAGATTTATACAACCTCTGCGAAGAAAAGGGTGTGGGAATCACTGTCATGAAAACCTTGGGGGGCGGGCGGCTTTTAGCTGCGGAAAGTTCTCCGTTTAAAGTGGCTATGTCTGTGCCCCAATGCATTCATTATGCTCTTTCAAGACCCGCAGTAGCCAGTGTGTTGATTGGAGTAAAATCCACGGAAGAATTAACCGAGGCCTTATCTTATCTTACTGCCGAAGAAAAAGAGAAGGATTACAGCGCAATATTCGAAAGCATCTCGGATTATCAAGGGAATACATGCTTATATTGCGGCCATTGTCTTCCTTGTCCGGCATCGCTGAATATTGCCGAAATAACGAAACTTTTGGATCAGTCTAAAGCTTCCGGTTTAAACGAAAGCCTGAAATCAAAATATTTCGAAAACCGTGTAAAGGCTTCCGCATGTATGGAGTGCGGAATTTGCGAGCAACGCTGCCCCTTCGGCGTTTCTATTATCCGAAACATGAAAGAAGCGGCTGCGGTATTTGAATAGTCGGATATGAAATCTATTCCAGATCCAACAGAATGGGTTCGTGCCGAACGGCCGGAAGAAATTTATTTATAAAATCAGCTGTGGGCATTCTAAGGCTTGCGGTATTAATACAAGGATGGCATCCGATATATTCATGTTTTAGCACATCTCGATCGACCAAAAGCTGCACTTTATTTTCTTTATCGTACAGCAGTCCCATAACGCTTACGGATCCCGGTGTAAGATTGAGCAGTGCTTCCATATACTCTTCGGGCGCAAACTCCAGACGGGTTGTGCCAAGCATACGGGAAACGTCTTTTGTAATGAATTTCTTTGTACCAGGCATCATCAACATAAAAAATTTATCTTTGCTCTTTGTCGAAAGAAACAGGTTTTTGCATAACTCTATCTCCAGCAGTTTGTCGATATCCGCGCAGTCAGCGATGGTCATTTTTACTTCGTGGTCCAACCACGCATAGGGGATATTCAATTCATCCAGCAAATTAAATGCATCGAGTTCTTTTTGAAGCCGTCCTTCTTTGGACGGTTTTTTTGTTTTTAGCTCTGTGGAAATGTGATTCATTTTCTTCTCCGTATTCTGCATGCTGGCTGAAAGTGTAATGTCGATAAAAAAAGTCATGTTTTAAGGGTTTTTTTAATAATAACCACTAAATGAAAAAATCGCAAGGCCGTAAGTTTCGCGGAAGATTTCTTCCTTGCCAATCGCAAGGGTACATTGTATAGTTAAGTAAAACTGTACATAAACAAAGCGAAAAAATCACTGAAAACACCATAGAAGGGAGTGCCTATGACAAAAGAAGAAGTCTTAAAACTGGCCTTTGATTCGGTTGTGGATTGCGATGAAGATATGGCTAACCAAGCCCTAAGCACAGGCGACGAGGCCGGATTGGCTCCGTTGGTCCTTTTGACGGAAGGCTTTGGCGCCGGAATAAAGCATTTAGGGGATTTATTCGGACGAGGAGAAATTTTTCTTCCGGAACTGATATTTTCCACAGAAATCATGAAGCTCGCTGCCGATGCAATAGAAACCAAACTTGGCAGCGATTATGCTCAAACCAAGGGCAAAATGGTAATCGGCACAGTGGAAGGTGATGTCCATGATATCGGAAAAGGCATCGTAGCCGCTTTGGTGAAATCCAACGGAGTCGAGGTGTTCGACTTAGGCAGAGAAGTTCCGGCAGACGCTTTTATTCAAAAAGTCATCGAAACAGGAGCGGGTTTTGTCGGAAGCAGCGCCCTTTTGACCACAACGATGACTGTTCAAAAAGAAATTGAAAAAAAGCTGCAGGAAGCCGGTTTACGCGATAAGGTCAAAACTTTGATAGGCGGAGCGCCTGTCACGCAGCGATGGGCAGACAGAATCGGAGCGGATTGCTATTGCGAAGATGCATCCGATACGGTTGATTATATTTTAGGACAGTTGGAAAATTAGGGAGGTATGGATTTTATGGATCAAAAGAAATACTTTACCCGAATGGGAGACGGCTCCATCGTTTATATGACTGCCGACGAAATATGGGCAGACTTGCGGGATGGGATGGCTGATGCTGTAGATCGAGGCAAAATTCCGCCTTTGTCCGAGGAAGAGTTACAAAAGATTTTTGACATTGTAACGATGCCTGGCGGTGTCGTCGGCGTAAATCCCATCGATGCGGTTGTAACCACTTCGGATTCGGGTTCAGACAAAATCCCCACAAAATGCGGCATTCCTATCAGCAGAGATACGACAGCTATGATACATGAGCGTGTCCTTGGGTGCGACAGTGTTGATATCGGAAATCCCGATTACAACTACAAAACCGCAAAAGGAATTGCAAAGCGAGAGGCAGGCATTCTCAAACTCGCCTTGGACAGGACGACCATACCACTTTACTACGGAGCGATGCCCAACCTTGGTTTCTATACAAAACCGGACGGCCCCGTCGATAATTGGGCGGAACTTCTTCCTCAAGGTAAAATCAAGGAAGCTCTTGCCGCGCAGGAAGAGGCAGTCGAACATTCCGTAAACGATATTATGTCCCTGGCAAAACAAACGCACGAAGTCGGTGCTGATGCCATTGAGCTTGACACATGCGGCGCAGCAGGTGACGCTGATTTTCTGGCAGCGCTTAAGGCTTGCGAGAAAATCACAAAAACTTACCCCGATATGCCTGTGATTATCGGTATGGCCGGCGAGTTTGTGCTCGGCATGCATGGAAAACTGGAATATGACGGCGTTCGATTGGCAGGCCTTTATCCTCACAAGCAGGTAAAGTTGGCCGAAAAAGCCGGAGCTTCGATATTCGGACCGGTCGTGAATACGAATTGCAGTGAATCTTTTCCGTGGAATATCGCACGTGTTTGCACATTTATAAAAGCTACGGTAGAAGCTTCAAGCATACCCATTCATGCAGATGTGGGGATGGGCGTATGCGGTATTCCGATGTGCGAGAACGTTCCTGCGGATGTGGTTACCAGGGCAGACAAATGCTTAATTGAAATTTGCCGCCTGGACGGATTGTAGGTAGGCGTAGGTGATCCACTGGGCATGGAAGCGGCTCATTCGGTAGCTTCCAGTATGGGCGGTGTCCGTACCACAGGCGATATGGTTATGCGCCTTCAGCTCAGTAAAAAGATGAGAATAAACGAAGCGAAGCAGTATGTGGCCGATAAACTCGGTTTAACGCTGGAGGAGATTTGCGACGTGGTCACCATGTCAGAAGTCCGCGAGGAGCGAGGCTTTGGGCTGGGACACCAGGAGCCCTGTACCGAGTCTACCATGGGAATGGAAGCAAAGTTCAGGATCGCCGAAGCATTGGATATTCGAATCAACTCTGTGGAAAGATTTAAAAGGCATGCGGGAATAAAATAATACAGCAAGGAGTTGTATTGTTATCCGGCGGAGTCTTAAAATTCAACGCAGTGTAATTTAAGGGTGGTATTGCAGAATGCCACCCTTTTTTTCAAAAATACGGGGGGAAGCATGGGCGGCACAAAAAATTGCATATTCGGCGGTACATGCCAGGAATGCGGTCGGTGTGAGTCGCTTGGCATAGATACCCGCAAAGAACAAATCACGCTTTTACCCGAAGGATTTTTGCGCAGTATACCAACGGGTCATCAAGACGGGTATGGCGTGGCTTTTGATATCGGAACAACCACGGTGGTAGGGCTTATATGGGATTTGCAGGATCATAAATTACTTGGCATTTCATCGCGGTCCAACCCGCAGAGCGCATATGGTCAGGATGTGATATCCAGAATCGCTTTCTGCATGGAGGATGCCGGCGGATTGAACGTACTCAACCGGCTGATGATCGACTGCTTAAATGAGATGATACACTGCCTTACAAAAGATCTTCCCGGAAAAAAATTGGAAGCTGTCGTCGCTGTGGGCAATACAACGATGTGCCACTTCCTCTTATCCAAAGACCCATCCACTCTGGCGCGATCACCTTTTCAACCTGCGTACAGCGGATCAGTCAATGTAAATGCCAAAGATGCAGGCATAAAGGCGTCTTCGGATGCGCGGCTTTGGGTATTGCCGGGTATTGCCGGATATGTCGGCGCTGATATCACTGCCGGGATTATGGCAACTGATCTGTTAAAAACCAAAGGAACAACGCTTTATATCGATATCGGAACAAACGGCGAAATTGTTGTAGCTTCGGATGGGATGATTACAGCATGCTCCACTGCCGCAGGCCCTGCATTCGAAGGAGCTTGTATCTGTTGTGGCATGAGAGCTACAACCGGCGCTGTGGAAAAAGTTGAAATCACTGATTCTGATGTCTTGTGCCGTGTGATTTCAGATGCGCAGCCTTGTGGTATTTGCGGATCGGGACTTATTGATGCCGTGGCGCAAATGTTAAACCGGGGTATCATAAACTATACAGGCAGAATGTTAAAGCCGGAAGAAGCGTCGGAACAACTTCCTTCTTTCCTTGCAAAACGCATTCGTATTTCCGAAAATGGCCCGGAATTCTCGCTGACAGAACATGTTTTTATAAGTCAACAAGACGTTCGAGAGGTGCAATTGGCAAAAGGTGCGATTTTAGCGGGCGCAACTTTACTGTTGGCAGAAGTCGGCAAACGTCCCGACGAGTTGGATGCGATCTTAATCGCCGGGGCTTTCGGCAATTATATTGATAAAGTGAGTGCTTTAAAGATCGGACTTTTCCCGCCCGTCGAACATGAAAAAATAACGAGCGTCGGAAATGCTGCCGGAGTCGGCGCGTGTATGGCACTCTTGTCGAAAGACTCCGCAATCCTGGCCGAATCGATCCCTCCCTCCGTCAGGCACATCAATCTGTCCACGCATCCCGATTTTGAACATTGTTATGCAAGGAGCATGCATTTCCCCAAATGAATGATGATTGCATCCTACAATTGAATGAAGCTGAACTATATCCTATAGCAAAAAAATACTTTATGGATTATAGCGGCCTTGATGCGTCCAAGGAAAAGCACAGACGTATGATATCGACAGCTGAAAAAGTAAGATTGGACGGGTTGTTGGGCATCAATGTACGTGCTGTAGTTTCTCGCTGGGATGGCGAATGTATCTCGAATGGCAAACTGGAAAAAGAGGGGACCGCTTTGGAATGCCGGGCGTTTTCCCAAATACCCGACGGAAGCATCAGGCAAATTTATGCGTTTGCCGTCACTGCGGGCGAATGTCTTTATAATGATGATGATCCGATCACCAATCAACTTTTTGCCGATACTTGGGGAACTGCGTACGTTGATGTGGCAAGAATGCTTTTGGAAAAAGCATTTAAAGAGGAGATGGCGTTAAACTTTAAAGGGCAGAATGTATCGCTTTCGGCTCATTTCGGTCCAGGTTTTTATGGGATGCCCATAACGGAAAACATTACGCTTTGCAGGTTACTGTCTGCAGACTCCATTGGAATCCATACAAAAGACAGCGGGTTGATGATTCCGAACCCGTCTAAAGGCGGAATCGGAATCAGATTAA
>CAZSPZ010000023.1:27222-27897 GCA_964608965.1 uncultured Oscillospiraceae bacterium
GGTCTTTATTTCGTAACGTGCGACGAGCAAAGCCTTCCCAAACAATCCTGTGAACAATGTGTGGGAAATGCAGCAGGTTGTTCGTATTGTATGTCCGAAAACAGCAGAAGAAGCAAATAACACAATAAAGGCATATGCAAAATTGGTGTAGTCAGAAACAGGAGAATGCAATGGTTTTATTCACAACAACCCAAAAGGAAAGATTGGCGGAATTGTCAGCAGATGAAAGCCTTCAGCAGGCCGAGTTTGAAAATGAGAATGCACGCAATGCCGCTTTCCAGCAAATTGAAAAGGGCTGGGTCGTAAAAAACCGCGACAACATCTGGGATTTGCTCCATGAACGTCACGAACCCATTCTTTTGAGCACGCAGCATGTGCTCGAGAATTGGTTAAAAAAAACGGAAGCGTTTACGCAAGTCGCCACTCCCTCGATTATTACGGGCGATATGCTTAAAAAAATGAACATCAACGAAGACAGCGACCTTTCCGATCAGGTGTTTTGGTTAAGCGGAAATAAATGCTTGCGTCCGATGCTGGCACCCAATCTTTACGTCATGATGCGGGAATTGAAGCGGATAAGCGGTGAACCCGTCAAAATATTTGAATGCGGTTCATGTTTTCGCAAAGAATCGCAGGGATCTCAACATCTCAACGAGTTCACCATGTTAAATCTTG
>CAZSPZ010000024.1:0-26237 GCA_964608965.1 uncultured Oscillospiraceae bacterium
CGTATGTTCCAATGAAAAATTTCTGGGCATGAATAACTCCTCCTTCCTTACCTGTCTCTAGGTGTGACAGCCTTCGCTCTATTACCACCTGTAATGTGCGAAAGCTCTGTTTGCATCTGCCATCTTGTGTGTGTCGTCTCTCTTTTTGACAGACGCTCCGGCACCGTTCATGGCATCCATAAGTTCTTTAGCGAGTCTTTCAGACATGGTCCGTTCTCCCCTAAGCTTCGTATACTTGGTCAACCAACGAAGACCCAGGGTCTGACGCCTATCTGCTCTAACCTCGATGGGAACCTGGTAGTTTGCACCACCGACTCTTCTTGCTTTTACTTCTACAACCGGCATGATGTTTGCCATTGCCTTTTCAAATACCACGACAGGTTCTTCTCCTGTTGTTTTTTTGATTTGATCGAAGGCATCGTAGACGATTTTTTGTGCTACTCCCTTTTTACCGTCCAACATGATACTGTTGATGAGCTTAGCCACAACAACATTACCATAAATGGGATCGGGGAGAACTTCCCTCTTGGGGATATTACCTCTTCTTGGCACTTCTCTTCCCTCCTTGCGCAAGCATAACTTGTTTTCGCTTGCTACTTCGGTACTCGACGTTCCAACGAACGCCGCGGTGCCACCTATCTATCGATAAGGGCACTGTTTATTAGTCCCGACTTTCACTTGTAATAACTTTCTTTAAGGCCTATTTCTTAGGTCTTTTGGCGCCGTACTTGGAACGTGCCTGTGCTCTGTTGGAAACACCGGACGTATCAAGAGTACCTCTTACGATATGGTATCTGACACCCGGAAGGTCCTTGACTCTGCCGCCTCTGATCAGCACAACGCTATGCTCTTGAAGGTTGTGGCCGATGCCTGGGATGTAAGCGGTAACTTCGATTCCGTTTGTTAAACGAACACGAGCTACTTTACGCAATGCGGAGTTCGGCTTCTTCGGCGTTACTGTTTTTACAGACGTACAAACGCCTCTCTTTTGAGGTGCTTCTGTGTCTGTAGGCACTCTTCTAAGGGTGTTCATGCTCTTTAAAAGTGCAGGTGAATTTGACTTCTTTTCCGCTCTGAATCTTCCGTCTCTTACCAATTGATTAATGGTAGGCATACTGTTCTCCTTTCATCATAATTTCTATTTTTTACTGTCTGAATACAGCCAGTTTTAATAGCACACGGAATGTAGTATATCACGCCTTTTGTTGACGTGTCAACGATTATCGACTATAGCTCCGTTTCTTGAATGTCCGTATCGATTTCCTCTTCCGCGATGAATTCCGCTGCTTTTTCCACGATGTCGCTGTGCTCATCTTCGGCAGAAATTGACTCTTCGGCATTGAATTCATCTTCCGTAAATTCTTCGTCGGGAAGAGTATCCAAAGAGCGAATCAGAGGTTTTATACTTTCTTCGTCTTCTTCTTTTACATTAAAGGATTCCATATATTCTGTATTGACACCGTAGTCTATGGTTATATTTTTGTAACGCTTCATTCCTGTACCTGCCGGTATCAGTTTTCCGATGATAACGTTTTCCTTTAATCCAAGCAGTCTGTCCGTTTTACCTTTGATAGCCGCATCGGTAAGAACTCTTGTTGTTTCTTGGAACGAAGCTGCTGACAGGAACGAATTCGTCGCAAGAGAGGCCTTGGTAATTCCCAGCAAGATGGACTTGCCGACGGCTTGCTCCTGATCCGCTGCAAGTGCATCGTTCGCTTCCACTATTTCGGCCTGGCTGTAAAGGCTTCCGGGAAGAAGACCGGTGTCTCCTGCTTCGTCTATTCTGCATTTTGACAACATCTGGCTTACGATGACTTCCACATGTTTGTCGTTGATATCAACACCTTGCTGTTTATATACTCTCTGTACTTCTTTAAGAAGATACTGGTATACTCCTTCAATTCCGTTTAAGCGCAGAATGTCGTGGGGATTAAGAGGCCCTTGGGTAATTCCTTCTCCCGCATTGATGTAGCTGCCTTCCTGGACACGGAGTCTGGCTCCGTAAGGAATAATATAGACTCTCTCTTCTTCGCCTCTGATTTTAACTTCAGTTTTATTGTCGTTTCGTGTATCAATGGAAACAACTGTTCCGTCCGATTCGCAAATTTCCGCAATACCCTTTGGCTTACGGGCTTCGAAAAGCTCTTCGACACGGGGAAGACCTTGCGTGATATCGTGTCCTGCAACGGATACACCGCCTGTATGGAACGTACGCATTGTGAGCTGAGTACCCGGCTCGCCGATGGACTGGGCAGCAGTAATTCCTACCGCTTCGCCGATGTTCACAGGTTCCCCTGTGGCAAGGTTTCGTCCATAGCACTTGGCGCAAATACCATATTCGCTCTTACAAGTCATGACCGAACGAATTTTTACCGCATCAATTCCGGCTCTTTCTATTGCGAGAGCGGCATCTTCTCTTATTTCTTCGCCGCCTTCGACAAGAAGGTTTCCTTCGCTGTCAAGAATATCTTCCAATGCCGTTCTGCCGACAATACGCAGACGGAGAGCTTCAATGACTTCTTTTCCGTCGCTGAATGCCCGAACTTCGATACCCTCGTCGGTGCCGCAATCCTCTTCTCTGACGATTACATTATGAGAAACGTCTACAAGACGTCTTGTCAGATAACCGGAGTCTGCTGTACGCAGAGCGGTATCTGCAAGGCCTTTTCTTGCGCCGTTGCTGGAAAGGAAATATTCCATAACGGAAAGGCCTTCTCTGAAGTTGGCGGTAATAGGAATTTCTATTGTAGTACCGGTAGCGTTTGCCATTAGACCACGCATACCGCTGATTTGTTTAATCTGGTTTTTACTTCCACGGGCACCGGAATGCGCCATGATGTAAAGGTTGTTTAATGTTCCCAGAGATTCCATAAGGGCATCCGCCACATCATCTGTAGCTTTATGCCATATTTCGATAACTTTTTCATAGCGCTCGGTATTGCTCATTAAGCCCCTGCGGTATGCAGCCTGGTAACCATCCACTTTTTTCTGTGCTTCGGCGATAATAGCGCCTTTGCTTTCGGGCATGACCATGTCCGCAACACTGATGGTAATGGCCGCTTTTGTCGAATAGTGGAAGCCTGTGCTCTTGATATGATCCAGTACTTTCGCAGTTTCCGTGTTTCCGTGGCGACGATAGCAACGATCGATGATTTGACTCAGTTTCTTTTTATCGCAAAGGAAATCGATTTCAAGCGAATAAGGATCTGTCTCTCTGTCAACATAGCCTAAGTCCTGCGGGATTTGTTCGTTAAAGATAAACCTTCCCACAGTCGATTCGACCAATTGACCTTTGTCTCCTGCGTACAGCTTTTTACGGACTTTTACTTTTGCATGCACTCCGACCACTCCAGCCTGATAAGCCATAAGGAGTTCCGAATAGTCGCAGAAAATCTTATTGTCTCCCGCTTCCGCCTTTGTATTTCTCTCTTCCACACCGGGATGTGTCAGATAGTAAGAACCTAAGATCATATCCTGGGTCGGCGTTGTAATCGGTGAACCGTCTTTGGGCGCCAGGATATTATTGACAGAAAGCATCAGGAATCTGGCTTCTGCCTGGGCCTCGACAGATAAGGGTACGTGAACGGCCATTTGATCGCCGTCGAAGTCTGCATTATAAGCAGTACAAACCAACGGATGAAGCTTAATGGCTTTTCCTTCTACAAGGACCGGTTCAAAAGCTTGAATACCCAATCTATGAAGCGTAGGTGCACGGTTTAAAAGAACAGGATGATCTTTAATGACCTCGTCCAGCACGTCCCATACTTCCGGGCGAACTTTCTCGACCATTCTTTTTGCACTCTTGATATTGTGTGCAAGTCCTCCCTGGACAAGTTTTTTCATAATAAAGGGCTTAAATAATTCGAGCGCCATCTTCTTTGGAAGACCACACTGATAGAATTTAAGTTCCGGACCGACAACGATAACAGAACGGCCTGAATAGTCGACACGTTTACCGAGCAAATTCTGACGGAAACGTCCCTGCTTACCCTTTAACATATCTGAAAGGGATTTTAAAGGACGGGAACCCGGCCCTGTGACAGGGCGGCCTCTGCGGCCGTTATCAATCAAAGCGTCTACAGCTTCCTGGAGCATTCTCTTTTCGTTTCTGACGATAATATCAGGAGCGCCCAGTTCCAAGAGTCTCTTAAGCCTGTTGTTTCTGTTGATTACTCTTCTGTATAAATCGTTTAAATCAGATGTCGCAAAGCGTCCGCCGTCCAATTGAACCATGGGGCGAAGATCCGGAGGAATAACCGGAATTACTTCCAATATCATCCACTGTGGCTTGTTTCCGGAAGCTCTTAATGCTTCTATGACTTCCAACCTTCTGACAATACGCACTTTTTTCTGGCCCAAGGCTTCCTTGAGTTTTGCGCGCAGATCTGCAGACATTTCATTCAGGTCAATCTGAACTAAAAGCTCTCTGACCGCTTCTGCGCCCATGCCTGCTTTAAATTGATTGCCGTATTGCTCTTTCTTTTCTCTGTATTGCTGCTCTGTTAAAATTTCCTTATAACCCAAATCCGTCGTTCCCGGGTCGGTTACAATATAAGCAGCAAAATATAAAACCTTTTCCAAATTTCTCGGTGATATGTCTAACACAAGACCGATACGACTTGGTATGCCTTTAAAGTACCAAATATGCGAGACAGGAGTGGCCAATTCGATGTGACCCATCCTCTCTCTTCTGACTTTTGCTTTCGTTACTTCGACACCGCAGCGATCGCAGATGATTCCTTTGTAGCGAATTCTCTTGTATTTTCCGCAGTGACATTCCCAATCTTTCGTTGGTCCGAATATCTTTTCGCAGAACAGGCCTTCTTTTTCGGGTTTCAGAGTCCTGTAATTAATCGTCTCAGGTTTCTTTACTTCGCCGTGAGACCAACTCAATATCTTTTCAGTAGAAGCTAAACCAATCTTCAATGATTCAAAATTCTTTAATTCCAAGGAGTTCTCTCCTTCCTTTATTCCATTTCAAACAAGCGACAACGGATTCCGGCTTGCTCCTTTTAGAGCTCGTCGTCTTTGAAATCATCCTCTGGAATCAGTTCTTCCAAGGGGTCTGCATGCTCAACGATTTCTCCGTCGGTGGAAACTTCGGTATAACCGGCTCCGACTCCGAAAAGTTCAACATCGTTTGCAATGGTCTCCATTTCGATAAGGTTGATGTTCGTGACAGCTTCCAAATCGTTTGCTTCCTTGATTTCTATTTCTTCGTCATTTTCCGCAAGAATCTTTACATCCAGGGCCAAGCTCTGCATTTCTTTTATCAAAACCTTAAAGGACTCAGGGATGCCGGGTTCGGGAATATTTTCACCTTTAACGATTGCTTCGTAAGTCTTTACACGACCCACGACATCGTCCGACTTTACCGTCAGGATTTCTTGAAGAGTATACGCAGCACCATAAGCTTCAAGCGCCCATACTTCCATTTCTCCGAAACGCTGTCCGCCGAACTGCGCTTTACCGCCCAAAGGCTGCTGGGTAACCAGGGAGTACGGTCCTGTGCTTCTGGCATGAATCTTATCATCGACAAGATGGTGAAGCTTCAGCATATACATGTAGCCAACCGTTACAGGGTTATCAAACTCTTCTCCGGTCCTGCCGTCTCTCAAAATCAGTTTGCCCGATTCAGGATAGCCGCAATCTTTCAATAGGTCGATTACGTCGTTTTCGCTGGCTCCGTCAAATACCGGAGTGGAAATGTACCAGTCTTTTTTCTTTGCCGCAAGACCCATGTGGACCTCTAACACCTGTCCGATATTCATACGGGAAGGTACACCAAGGGGATTCAACATGACTTGAAGTGCTGTGCCGTCTTCAGTAAAAGGCATGTCTTCCTGAGGTAGTATTCGGGATATAACGCCCTTGTTTCCATGGCGTCCGGCCATCTTATCGCCTACGTTTATTTTTCTCTTTGTTGCGATATAACAGCGAACCAGCTTATTTACTCCGGGAGAAAGATCATCTCCGTTCTCTCTGGAAAAGACTTTTACATCGACGACGATACCTGTTTCTCCGTGGGGAACACGAAGGGATGTATCTCTTACTTCTCTGGCTTTCTCTCCGAATATGGCTCGAAGAAGTCTCTCTTCTGCCGTCAGTTCGGTTTCGCCCTTCGGTGTGACTTTTCCGACAAGAATATCCGAAGAATCCACTTCTGCACCGATACGGACAATACCTTCTTCGTCCAAATCCTTGAGAGCATCTTCGCCTACGTTGGGAATATCCCTTGTGATTTCTTCGGGTCCCAGCTTCGTGTCTCTGGCTTCGGATTCGTATTCTTCTATATGGATTGATGTGAGAGCATCATCCATAAGCAGTCGTTCGTTCAATATGACTGCGTCTTCGTAATTGTAACCTTCCCAAGTCATAAATCCGATCAAGAGATTCTTGCCAAGGGCAATTTCTCCCTGGTCTGTGGATGGGCCGTCGGCAATGACTTCGCCTTCTTTTATAACCTCTCCGTGACTTACGATCGGTTTTTGATTAATGCACGTGCCTTGGTTGGAGCGTTTATATTTTAGGAGTTTATAGTAGTCGTTACCCTCTCCGTCTGCTCTTCTGACGGTAATTTTAGTGGAATCCACATATTCTACCGTGCCGGAATGTCTTGCAAGCACGACAACACCGGAATCTCTGGCTGCAGTGTCTTCGACACCTGTGCCGATAATAGGCGCATCGGTAATCAGAAGGGGAACTGCCTGACGTTGCATGTTGGAACCCATCAGGGCACGGTTGGCGTCATCGTTTTCAAGGAAAGGAATCATTGCTGTTGCAATGGAAACCACTTGCCTCGGAGAAACGTCCATGCAGTCCACAACTTCTTTGGGGTACAAATCTATTTCGCCCAAATTGCCTCTTGCCACTACCTTCTGATTGACGAAGTGTCCCACTTCATCCAATGGCTCGTTTGCCTGAGCGATGATCAGCTGTTCTTCTTCGTCTGCGGTAAGGTATTGAATTTCCGTCGTTACGATGCCGGTTTTTTTATCTACTTTACGATATGGCGTTTCGATAAAGCCATATTCGTTAATAATTCCGTACGTCGTTAAAGAACCGATCAATCCGATGTTGGGACCTTCGGGTGTTTCTATCGGGCACATGCGTCCGTAATGGGAATGGTGGACGTCTCTGACTTCGAAACCGGCTCTTTCTCGGGAAAGGCCGCCGGGTCCCAAAGCGGAAAGTTTTCTCTTGTGAGTCAACTCTGCCAAGGGGTTCGTCTGATCCATAAACTGAGAAAGCTGTGAGCTTCCGAAAAACTCTTTGATTGCTGCCGTTACAGGCCTTATATTCATTAATGCCTGTGGCGTTGTCGCTTCGATATCCTGAATGGTCATACGTTCTTTTACGACGCGTTCCATTCTGGCAAGACCGATACGGAACTGATTTTGCAACAATTCTCCAACGGTTCTGAGTCTTCTGTTGCTCAAATGATCTATATCGTCAATTGTGCCGATACCATCGCTCAGATTCAGCAGATAGCTTACGGATGCAATGATGTCGTCTAAAATGATGTGCTTGGGTGAAAGGTTGTTTTTCTTGGAAAGTAAAAGTGCCGCAAAAGCTGCATCTGCATCTTCTTTCGCCTTTTTGCTTTTGCCGGAGCCTTTATAAATTTCTTCTTTGTTTTCGAGCAGCGCCCTGAGTACAGGGAAGAAAACTCTCTTTGGAAGTTTATACTCGGCAGGGTTAAAGTCGACGTAACCGGACAGTTCGACAAAGTTGTTTCCGATCACTTTTACGACTGCGCCGTCTTCTGTTTTGCTTTGCGCAAAGACAAATTCCAAACCTGAATTTTCTATCGCTTTGGCATCGATTCTTGAAAGCTTTTGTCCTTTTTCGCCGAGGATTTCGCCGGTGAGAGGTGCAATGGCATCTTCTGCCAGCACGCAACCTATAATTCGGTTTGCAAGCCCAAGTTTCTTGTTGTATTTATAACGGCCCACCTTGGCCAAATCATATCTTTTTGCGTCGAAAAACAACGCTTCGATTAAATCATAAGCGCTTTCAAACGTAGCAGGCTCGCCGGGTCTCAGTTTTCTGTATATCTCTTTAAGACCTTCTTCGTAATTTGTCGTAAGGTCTTTTTCCATTGATTTATGAAGTCTGGCGTTAATACCAAACATTTTTTCTATCTCTTCGTTCGTCCCTTCGTAAAGAAGCGCTGCCACACTTGTCTTGAATTCGCCATAGCGACGAACTTTTTTCAGCAGGTCTTCTTCTTTTATGGACGGATTTTTCCTTTTTTCAGATTCAACCTTATCGTCTACCGACTTATATGCAAGCGCTCTTAAGATCGCTGTAATCGGTTGCTTTCTCGTGCGGTCTACACGAACAGAAAGAATCTCGTTGGAATCCGTTTCGTATTCCAGCCAGGCACCACGGTTAGGAATGATCGTGGTGGAAAAAAGTTTATTGTTTGATTTATCGATGGCTAAATCGTAATATGGTCCCGGGGAACGGACCAATTGAGTAACAACTACGCGCTCGGCTCCGTTATATATAAACGTGCCTTTTTCTGTCATTATGGGGAAATCTCCCATAAAAACTTCCTGCTCTTTTACTTCACCTGTTTCTTGGTTGATGAGTCGAACTTTAACTTTTAGAGGAGCGGCATAAGTTGCATCCCGTTCTTTGCACTCTTCCTGGTCATATTTTGTCTCGTTGGAAATAAAATGATCGACAAATTCGAGTGCGAGATTATCTGCATAATCTCTTATTGGAGATATATCCTCAAAAACTTCAGCAAGACCCTCTTTGATAAACCAATCATAGGAGTCCTTTTGAATTTGTATGAGGTTTGGCATGGGCAGAACGGCTTCAATTTTTGAGTAGCTCATGCGCTCTTTTCTACCTATTTTTACGGGTTGGGGCATCGTATTCCCTCCTTATATAGAAAACGAAAAACTATGCGTGGCAATGTACTATAATACTACAATGACTACAAGTAGTCAAGAAAAAAATTCATCCTTTACAAGCGCAGAAAGGGCTGCCCCGTCCGGGCAACCCTATCGCGCTTTTCGGATTTTTTTTATTTGAGTTCTACTGTAGCGCCTGCTGCTTCCAGCTTCGCCTTGATTTCGTTTGCTTCTGCCGTGGGTGCGGCTTCTTTTACTTTTGCAGGAACATTGCTGACTAAATCTTTGGCTTCCATGAGGCCCAATCCTGTCAGTTCTCTTACAACCTTGATTACCTTGATTTTTTCTGCGCCGGCAGATGTCAGTACAACGTCAAATTCTTCTTTGACTTCAACTTCTTCTGCGGCTGCGCCAGCGGCTGCTACAGGAGCAGCGGCGGAAACGCCGAATTCTTCTTCGCATGCTTTTACTAATTCGTTTAATTCGAGAACCGTCATAGCTTTAATGGCTTCGATGATTTGTTCTTTGTTCATTATATTTCCTCCATATAATTATTTTAAATGAATATTTTTTATTGCTTATTCTGCTGCAGGTGTTTCTGCGGGTTCTGCTGCGGATACTTCTACAGGTGCTTCTACAGATTCTGCTGCTTCCGCAGGAGCGGATTCTACTGCCTTGATTGCGCCGCCGGCCTGGGGCTTGGCGTCTGCCACAGCCTGCAGTGTGCGAACGAATTTCCCGACAGGAGATTGGATGCTTCCCATAAACTTTGCGATTAATTCGTCTCTGGATGGGATGGTTGCCAAAGCTTTAACGCCGGCTTCATCGTAGAAGACTCCTTCTACAATACCTGCTTTAAAGGTCATTTTATTATATTCTTTCATGACGCCCGCTAAAATCCTTGCGGGTAATATTGCGTCGTCATAACTTATAGCAATCGCACTTGGGCCTTCCAAGATTTCTTTTAAGGCTTCAAATTTTGTGCCTACTATTGCTCTTGCCATCATTGTGTTTTTATAGACCGTGTAATCCACATTGGCTTCGCGAAGTTTCTTTCTCATCGCGTTGGCTTGTTCGACCGTTGTTCCAAGGTAGTCGATGACAACTGCGGATTCTGCTTTGTCCAGTTTTCCTTTTATCTCATCAATGATTGCTTGTTTGGCTTTAAGATTTTCTACTGACATTGATACTCCTTTCCGGCTTCCGATAAGAAAGCCTTTTCGTGTCTGCAGACGGAAAAGGCTCATAATGTATGAATCGTAACCTCGGCTGGATATTAAGCGCTTGATGCGCACCTGCTGTCTACAGTATTAGTATTCTGTTTTAGTTGCGATTCGGCCTTATCTCGTTAACCGAGTGTAAGCTTCTGCGGGTTCAGTTTGACTCCGGGTCCCATCGTTGTTGCAACGGTGACACTTTTCAGGTACTGACCTTTAGCCGCAGCGGGCTTTGCTTTAATGATCGCTTCCATAAGTGCATTGAAGTTTTCTTTTAACTTGTCTGCGCCGAAGGATGCTTTGCCGATCGGTGTGTGGATGATGTTTGTTTTGTCTAAGCGGTATTCCACTTTACCTGCTTTGATTTCTTCCAGAGCTTTTGTCAGATCCATTGTGACTGTTCCGGATTTTGGATTAGGCATAAGGCCTTTGGGTCCAAGAATCTTACCGAGTCTTCCTACAACGCCCATCATGTCGGGTGTCGCAACGACGACGTCGAAGTCGAACCAGTTTTCACTTTGAATTTTCTGCGCCATTTCTTCCGCGCCTACGTAATCTGCTCCGGCCGCTTCAGCTTCGTGCACTTTATCGCCCTTCGCAAATACGAGGACTTTCTTGCTCCGGCCTGTTCCGTGGGGCAGCACCATTGCTCCTCTGACCTGCTGGTCAGCATGTCTTCCGTCAACGCCTAATCTGATATGCGCTTCTACGGTTTCGTCAAACTTGGCTTTCGCCGTCTTTGTGATCAAGTCGAACGCGGGATCTACATCAAACAGTTCAGATTTGTCATAAAGCTTTGCCGAATCTTGATAACTTTTTCCTCTTTTTGGCATTTTTTTCTCCTCGTGGTACTGACGGCTTTCGCCTCCCACCTAATTAGTCTTTTACTATGATGCCCATGCTTCTGGCTGTGCCTTTGATCATTTCTGTTGCACTTTCCAGGTTAGCGGCGTTCAGATCGGGCATCTTTGTCTTTGCGATTGCCGCAGCTTGTTCTGTCGTAATGGTTGCGACTTTCTTCTTGTTGGGTTCTCCTGAGGCTGTTTCCAGACCTGCAGTTTTCTTGAGCAGTACTGCTGCCGGCGGTGTCTTTGTGATAAAGGTAAAAGATCTGTCCGCGTATACGGTGATAACAACGGGGATGATCATTCCTGCCTGGTCAGCTGTTCTGGCGTTAAACTGCTTGACGAATTCCATGATGTTCACGCTTTTTTGTCCGAGCGCGGGACCTACCGGAGGTGCCGGCGTTGCTATTGCTGCAGGAATTTGCAGTTTAATATAGCCTTCAACTTTTTTTGCCATACTGTATTCTCCTTTCTACGGGGCGACCCCGTTACTGTATACAAATGGCAGATTATATTTTATCTACCTGATCGTATTCCAATTCAACCAGCGTATCTCTTCCGAACATAGAAACTCTTGCCCTTAAGGTTTGTTTATCTATATTCACTTCTTCCACTACGCTCATAAAACCCTTGAACGGTCCGCTGATCACTTTGACCGTATCACCGACTCCTATATCCAGGACGATGATTGTTTTCTCGATTCCCATTCTTCTGACTTCTTCGTCTGTCAGGGGAATGGGTTCGGAACCGTGACCGACAAACCCGGTAACACCTTGTGTATTACGGACCAGATACCAGGATTCGTTCGTTACGATCATTTTTACGATGACGTAGCCGGGGAACATTTTTCTGGTTTTTATTTTTCTCTGGTTGTCCTTGAATTCAACATGGTCTTCCGTGGGCACAATAACGCTGAGAACCAGGTCTTGCATCCCTCGATTCTCAACTAATTTTTCAATATTAACCTTTACTTTGTTTTCGTGGCCGGAATAAGTATGTACAACATACCATTTGGCTTCTTTGCTCCGCCTTGAAAAGCTCGCGGGGACTTCTGCATTTTCATACACTTTTTCCTCGGGCATTTCAGAACTGAGTTCTTCTTGCGAAGTCTGATCCATTTCTTCCGGGGTCAACACCTTTTCTTCGGACATATCGTCTCCTACAGTGTAATGTTGAGAGCTACTTCTAATAACTTTAAGAAGCCCGTATCAAGAATCCAAAAGAAAAACGCAAACAGAGCGCACGTGACAATGACAACGCCGGTATAGCGATACGTTTCTTTTCTTGTGGGCCACACGACCTTTTTGAGTTCGGAGCGAATACCTTTAAAGTATTCTTTCATCCGGATGGATCTCTTGGTCTTCGTTGCAGTAGTATCTGCCATTTTACCCATTTCCTTTCGTTATTTTGTCTCTTTGTGCAAAGTTTCCTTTTTGCAGAATTTACAATACTTCATCATCTCGATGCGATCGGGATCATTTTTCTTGTTTTTTGTAGTGTTGTAATTTCTTTGTTTACACTCTGTACATGCCAGTGTAATTCTAACTCTCATGTCTTTTGACCTCCATAAAATAATCCGCCTGAGACGGTTTGTTCATCAAATTCGTGACACAATACAAACAATTGTACCATAGCGTCACCTTGTTAAGTTATCACAGTTGAGGGTTTCTGTCAACGCTTTTCCCCTTTAGCTGTTTGAAAGTCTACTCTTCCTTAACATCCTGGGTTACATCCACCCAAATACCTCCGGTTGCCTTCTGGAGATCTGCCGGAGTAAAACCCACAGCTGAGTTTGGGGTGCCTGCGGCGGGGAAAATGGTTTCGTACTTTAAGAGGGATTCATCCAGATATACGCCGACACCTTCGGGTAAGCCGAACGGGCAGACTCCGCCCACCGGATGCCCTGTCGCGGCAAGAGTTTCGTCCAGGGAAAGCATTTTAGCCTTGCAGGCAAATCGTTCTTTAAATTTGCGATTGTCTATTCTGGCGGTTCCCATGACGACAAGAACAAGGCAACTGCCGTCTTTGAGTTCCATTGCCAATGTCTTGGCAATCTCTCCGGGATTTCTTCCCAATGCTTTGGCAGCCAATTCCACAGTGGCGCTGCTTTCGCCAAGCAGAATGATTTCATTGGGAATGTTGTTGTCTTCGAAGAATTTTTTAACTGCTTCGTAACCCATTTGTACTCCCTTTCAATCTAAAAAGACCCGCATGAGCAGGGCCGGATTTTATCTACCGCCATAATACATCCGGCCAGATGAAAATGCAAGAGATATTTCGATATGAAACAGGAGAGACCGAAGCCTCTCCTGTTCTATGTTTTATAGCTTTTTATATTCTTCGTACTTCTCTTTTGCCTGTTCTTCGGCCAAACCGAATAGCTTCCGGGCGTTTTCAGGGAAGGTTCGCTCAAGAGACGCATAGCGCACTTCGCCCTTTAAGAAATCTTGATAATCCATCGTAGGCTCTTTGCTGTCCAACACGAAAGTTCGGCCGTTGGGGTTGTATCTGTATAAATGCCAATATCCGGCATCCACGGCTTTTTTTGCCTCCTGCTGTGTTTTACCCATTCCGGCGACGATGCCGTGCGCAATGCACGGAGCATACGCAATGATAACGGAAGGTCCTTCGTAGTACTCCGCCTCTTTAATCGCTTTCAGGAGTTGAGCGGGATCTGCCCCCATGGAAACCTGGGCTACATATACGTTCCCATAGGTTCTTGCAAGGGCGCCTAAATCCTTTTTGCTTGATTTCTTTCCGGATGCGGTAAATTGAGCGACCGCACCTAAAGGAGTAGCCTTCGAAGACTGTCCGCCCGTATTGGAATATACTTCGGTATCCACCACAAACACATTCACATTTTCGCCGGAAGAAAGAACATGATCCAAGCCTCCGTATCCTATATCGTAAGCCCATCCATCGCCTCCGTACATCCAAAAAGTCTTTCTGGAAAGATGGTCTTTCGCTGACAGCATCTCTGACACAAGATTTTTTTCTTCTTTGTTTGTGCTTCCTGCTTCAGCTTCGTATTCAAGCCGCTCGATTAAGGTTTTCGCTGTTTGAGCTGATTTTTCAAAATCAGAGAAAGCCGCAATCCACATTTTTAAGGCGGCTCTCAAAGCCGAATTTGAAGTGATGCTTTCCAATTTTTGGGCGCGAAGCAGTTGACCGTTTCTTTGCTGTTTTACGGATAATGCCATCCCCAGGCTGAATTCGGCATTGTTCTCGAAAAGAGAGTTGCTCCAAGCGGGACCTTTGCCGTCTTTTGTAGTTGTATAAGGGATTCCGGGCATAGCGCCGCCCCATGCTTGTGTGCAGCCGGTGGCATTGGCCCAATAGACGCGGTCACCGAATACTTGCGTTAAAAGTTTAGCGTAAGGAGTTTCTCCGCAGCCTGCGCAGGCAGCCGAAAATTCCAATAAAGGCTTCTTAAACTGACTGCCTTTTACCGTAAAAGAATCGAAAATATTCTTGTCTGAAAGATGAAGCGCATAGTCCCATTCTTCTCTTGCGGCAGGAACGGAATCAATCAGCTTCATCGATATGGCTTTTTGTTTTGCAGGGCAAGAGGAGACACAACTCCCGCAACCGGTACAGTCGTCTGTACTGACAGCCAAAGAATACAACAGACCTGCAGCGGCTTGCCCTTTTGCCGGAACGGCGACCAGTCCGGCGGGAGCTGCCGCAGCTTCGTCTGCGCTGAGAAGGTAAGGCCTTATGGCCGCATGGGGGCAGACGAAGGAGCATTGGTTGCATTGCAGACAATGCTCGGGTTCCCAGACGGGAACCTCTGCGGCGATCCGCCTTTTTTCGTAAGCCGTCAAACCCAATTCCACTTGACCGTCCTCGTAGCCGCAGAAAGCGCTTACAGGTAAATCGTCACCCTTTTGAGCGTTAATCGGCCGAAGCAGGCGTTTGACCGCTTCGGGCACATGATCCGATTCCGGATTGCTATCTGGTTCCGCGCAAAGCCATGAAGCCGGTATTTCAACTTTCACGACAGCCTTCGCACCTTCTGTTACGGCAGCAAGATTTTTGTCGACTACCGCGCTGCCCTTCGCAAAATACGTTTCTCTGACCGCATTCTTTAAATATTCTTCCGCTTCCCGGGCGGGAATGACAGACATCAGTTGAAAGAATGCCGATTGCAGCACAATGTTCGCATGAAAACCCAAGCCGAGCTTTTGCGCAATACCACTGGCGTCAATGATATAAAAGTTTGCCTTTTTCTCTGCCAGAGTACGTTTCACATCTCCCGGCAAATTGCTTTCCAAGTCCTCTTGAGACCACGAACAGTTTAAAAGGAAAGTTCCTCCCGGCAAAAGTTCGGAAACCATATCGTATTTTGAAAGGAAAGTCTGGTTGTGGCAGGCAATAAAATTTGCCTCTTTCACCAAATAAGACAATCGGATAGGCTCTTTGGAAAACCTGAGATGCGATTTTGTGATTCCAAACGATTTTTTTGCATCGTATTCAAAATAGGCCTGTCCGTAAAAATCCGTATGATTGCTTATAATTTCAACTGTATTTTTATTCGCTCCAACCGTACCGTCCGAACCCAGACCCCAAAATTTGCAGGCAAAAATCCCGGCCTTGTCCCCTGTTATGGATGTCTTCTCCGGGAGGGACAGGTGCGTGACATCATCGTTGATCCCTATGGTAAAACCGTTCAAAGGTTTTATTCTGGAAAGATTGTCGTAGACGGCACCGATTTGGGCAGGCGTCGTATCCTTGGAAGATAATCCGTAGCGGCCGCCTATAATCAAAGGGCTTCGTTCACTTTCTGAAAATGCCGTACATACATCCTGATAAAGCGGTTCGCCCGCAGAACCCATTTCCTTGCAACGGTCAAGAACGGCAACGCGTTGAACAGTCTTTGGAATGGCAGCTAAAATAGCATCCTTATCAAAAGGCCTGAATAAATGCACCTGAACGAATCCAACTTTACCGCCCCGGTTATTCAGATAGTCTACAACTTCCTGAATCGTCCCGCTGACAGAACCCATCGCTACGATGACTTCTTCTGCATCGGGAGCGCCATAGTAGTTAAAAAGCTTATATTCTCTGCCGGTCAATGCGGATATTTTCTCCAAATACTTCGACACAATTCCCGGAACCGCGTCATAAAAACGATTGTTTGCTTCTCTTACCTGGAAGTAAATGTCCGGATTTTGCACTGTGCTTCTCAATGCCGGTTTTTCCGGATTCAGCGCGTGCGCGCGAAATTCAGCTAAAGCTTCCCTGTTCAGCAATTCGTCAAGTTCTTCGTATTCGAGAGCTTCTATTTTGCATATTTCGTGAGAAGTCCTAAAACCATCGAAGAAATGCAAAAAAGGCACTCTGCTTTCAATTGCCGCAAGATGCGCGACGCACGCCAAATCCATGACTTCCTGAACGCTTCCGGTTGACAGCATTGCAAATCCTGTACTTCTGCAATTCATTACGTCGGAATGATCGCCGAATATCGAAAATGCGTGGGTTCCTACGGTTCTTGCCGCAACATGAAGAACGCCCGGATGCCTCTGTCCGGAAATCCGGTGCATGACAGGCAACATTAAAAGAAGGCCTTGAGAAGATGTAAAGCTGGCTGCCAAGGCCCCCGTTTCAAGCGCTCCGTGCACTGCGCCTGCAGCGCCGGCCTCCGACTGCATTTCTACAAGACTGACCGTTTGCCCGAATAAATTCTTCTTTCCTTCCGCTGCCCACACATCTGTTTTTTCTGCCATGGGAGAAGAAGGGGTAATGGGATAAATGGCCGCAACTTCCGTGAAAGCGTAAGCAATATGGGCGGCAGCTTCGTTTCCGTCCATGACAACTGTTTTTCTTTGATTCATATCTTTCCTCTTAACGGGGCGGGAATATCCCGCCCCTTATATATCATTAGTCTACTTGCACAATCCAACCGAACTCGTCCGGCCTGTTGCCCCACTGAATTCCCACTAATTCATCATATAATTTCTGCGTTGTCTCGCCGATCTTTCCATCGTTGAACTCGTAATCTTTTCCGCCGTAACCCAAAACGCCTACGGGGGTAACAACTGCAGCCGTTCCGATTCCGAACACTTCTTTTACATTGCCCTTTTCAACCTCTTCTATGAGTTCGGCTACAGACAATTTGCGTTCTTCCACCGGAATTCCCCACTTCTTGAGCAGTTCGATGCAGGATTTGCGTGTAATACCCGGCAAGACCGTTCCTTCCAACATCGGCGTAACCACTTTGTCTCCGATTTTGAACATGATGTTGTTGGAGCCGACCTCTTCGATGTACTTCTTTGTTGCTCCGTCCAGCCAAAGCACCTGGGAATATCCCATTTCTTCCGCCTTCGAAGTCGCATGGAACGAAGCGCCATAGTTTCCGCCGCACTTTGCAAAACCGGTTCCGCCTTTGACACTTCTGGCTTCTTCTTCTTCTATCAGGATACGAACAGGCTTAAGGCCTTCTTTATAATAACTCCCCACAGGGCTGAGTATAATATAAAACATTGCTTCGTCCAGGCTGTGCATTGACAAGTCGCCAAAATTGCAAATGATCGTCGGTCGAATATAAAGCGACGTGCCGGGACTTTTGGGCGTCCAATCAGAATCTATAGAGACCAAAGCTTTGACTGCTTCCACAAAATATTCTTCCGGAAATTCAGGAAGGCACATTCTCCTTGCCGAATTAATCATTCTTTTCGCATTTTCGTCCGGACGGAACAGTTGAACCTTACCGTCTTTGCGGCGGTATGCTTTTAGGCCTTCGAATATGCCCATGCCGTAATGGAAGACAGCTGCGGCAGGTGTAATATCAAAATTCTGATAAGGGATGATCCTGGCGTCGTGCCAGCCGATGCCTTTTGTAAAGTCCATAATGAACATGTGATCCGTAAAAATCGTACCGAATCCTAATTTGCTTTCGTCGACGGGCTTTGCCTTGGGGGCCGTGTTTCTTTCGATTTTAATATTAAGCATTCTTTCCTCCTTCGGCCTAAGCCGTTTCCACTTTTGCCGCTTCGTATAATCCAAGCTTTTCCATCGCGGCATTTCGCATCTTATATTTTAATATTTTACCCGCGGCGTTCATCGGAAACTCTTCCACGAATTCCACGTATTTCGGAACTTTATGCCTTGCCATATGCTCACGGATGTAGGCCTTTACATCCTCTGCGCTCATTGTTTCTCCTTCTTTCAGGATAATACAAGCCATGATCTCTTCGCCGTACTGTTTGTCGGGGACACCTATCACCTGAACATCGGCGACTTTAGGATGGTTATAGACAAATTCCTCGATTTCCTTGGGGTATATATTTTCTCCCCCTCTGATAATCATATCCTTTAACCGCCCTGTGATGCAGAAGTTGCCTTCCGGTGTTTTTACTGCCAGATCTCCGGTGTGAAGCCATCCGTCCTTGTCTATTGCCGTCGCAGTGGCTTGAGGCATCTTGTAGTAGCCCTTCATGATATTATAACCCCTTGCGACGAATTCGCCGATTTCTCCGGCGGGCAGTTCTTCGTAGGTTTCAGGATGGACAATTTTACATTCTATTTGGGGTAAAGGTCTTCCGACCGTAGAAACTCTGACTTCCAAAGGATCGTCGGTGCTGCTCATCGTGCAGCCGGGAGAACTTTCCGTCTGGCCAAACACAATGGTGATTTCCTTCAGGTTCATTTTTTCGACGACATCGCGCATAACAGCTACCGGGCAAAGACTTCCTGCCATAATCCCTGTTCTCATGGCTGAAAAATCGACCTTGCCGAAATCTTCGTGTTCGAGCAATGCTATGAACATGGTTGGAACTCCGTGGACACAGGTTATTCTCTCCTGGTTGATGCAGGCCAAGGCGGCTTTCGGAGAAAAATACGGCAGCGGCATAATTGTTGCGCCGTGGGTCATGGCGGCTGTCATGGCAAGAACCATGCCGAAACAGTGAAACATGGGTACCTGTATCATCATGCGGTCCGCTGTGGAAAGATCCATTCGGTCACCGATGCATTTCCCGTTGTTGACGATATTGTAGTGCGTCAGCATCACGCCTTTGGGAAATCCCGTCGTTCCGGAAGTATACTGCATGTTGCATACATCGTGCTTATCCACCAGGGCAGCTCTTCTGTAGACTTCTTCTTCCGGAATCTGCGCTCCTTGAGCAAGCGCTTCTGCCCAAGTATAACATCCCTTTTGCGAAGAAGAAACCGTTATTATATTGCGAAGAAACGGCAGTTTTTTACAGTGCAGCCTGCCTGGACTCTGGGCTTGATCCAACTCCGGACAAAGCTCTTTGATGATTCCGACATAGTCCGAATCTTTGTATCCGTCTATCATGATGAGCGTATGGGTATCGGATTGACGGAGCAGGTATTCCGCCTCATGAATTTTGTAGGCTGTATTCATCGTTACCAGCACAGCGCCGATTTTAGTGGCTGCCCAGAAGGCTACATACCATTGTGGGACATTCGTGGCCCAAACCGTCACCTTGTCTCCCTGCTTTACGCCTAAAGCTATCAGTGACTTTGCAAAATTATCAACATCCTGTCTGAATTCGGAATATGTTCTGGTGTAATCCAACATCGTATAGCGAATGGCATATTGATCGGGGAATTCGTCCACAATCCTGTCCAGGACCTGCGAAAAATTAAGGTCGATGAGCGTATCCTTTTTCCATGGATATTTGCCCGTCTTTGCTTTGTTGTCGTATAAAATATCTTCTCTTTTACTATATTGGTCAAACCGGCTCATAAAGTGAATATAATGCGGAAATACAATGCCCGGATCGGCTAATTCGGGAAGCCATCCCGGCAGCCACTCCAAAGATAGGGCCCCTTCGAAGTTAATGGAGCGCAATGCGTTCATAATCGAGTCTAAAGGAATATTTCCTTCTCCGACTAAACAATATTCGGGTTTTCCGTCGACCATGATTGAATCCTTGATGTGTGTATGCTTGATATATGCGCCAAGATTTTGCACCGTAACTTCCGGATCTTCGCCGTTGAAACGATAGGGATGATGGGTATCCCAAAGCGCAGCCAGGTTATCGCTTGCGAACTCGTTCAATAATTGACGAAGAGCTGCTGTATCTGCATATAAGCCGGTCGTTTCAATAAGGAGACAAACCTTTCCTTTTTCGGCATATTCCATTGCTTTGGACACGCATTCTCTGACCGCACCTTGCGCTTGGATCGATTCCACTCCATCTATTTGCTGCGCCGACACTCTAAGATAATCAATTCCGGCACCTTCGCAAAGCCTGATTGAATGGAGAATTTTCGCTGTGTTTTCTTGAACTTTTTCCGGATCCGCGATGTTGACAACAATATCATAGCAAGGGACGTTCAAATTGAGATTGTTCAACTCTTTCTTGAGATTCTGAGCAACCCTAAGGTCCGCATCGCCGGTTTCCCCCCGAAATACGTCCCGGCTGCTCTCATGAAATTCCACACCCCAAAAGCCCAAATCTTTTGCAATGTCGAGAAATTCGGATTTTCTGAATTCACTCCACCCGTTTGTTGAAAACGTCAGTTTCATTTTACATTCTCCTCGAATACTATTTTATTCACAGCGCTTATGTACGCGCTGATGCTCGCACCGATGATATCCGTCGATATCCCTTTGCCTGAGTAAAGCTTTCCGTTGGCTCTGATTTTAACAAGTGTATCGCCCATGGCTTCCCGACCTTCGGTGACTGCCTGAATTTGAAATTCATCCAGCTCAAACTTTCTTCCCACAATCTGCTCAATCGCCAGAAACGCCGCTTCGATGGGTCCGTCCCCGACGCAAAAACCTTCCACTGTAGCTATTTTACCATTCTGTTTTTCAAGTATAATATGCGCCGTCGCCCTTATTAAATTGCCATTGTTAATCACATAGCTTTTTAACTTATATGTGGGAGGCACTTGCATCGCTTCGTTCGCGATAATGGCTTCCAGTTCTTTTGCGCCGATTTCCTTTTTTTGAACGAGGCCGCAGAATGCTTCGTAAACTTTTTTCTTTTCTTCGGGAGAAAGGTCGTAGCCTAATTCTTTTGCCGCCCTGGTGACGGTTTGAATGCTGTCTCCTTCTTTTAAAATTAAAACGTCGGTGTCAGCGGTCCGTCCCATGTCTTTGGTCTCTTCTGCAGGCAACTTCGTTCCGTAAGCGATCTGGGCAATTCTGTTGACGGTCTGCTGCATTTGCGTTTGAGAAACACTTATGGATACGCCGAGTGCATCGCCTCGATGTGCAAACAAATCCGCAACGGCCTGGAGGCCTGCAGCAGCTTTTCCGGCTGTACTGACTTTTATACCGTTGGCTCCCATGGAAACCGCTGCAATGGAGGCGGCCTCTGCCATCTTTAACGTATTTGCAAATGAAACGGCAAATTCAACCGAAGACAATTCCGGCACAGCGCTTTTCAGTTTTCCCACAAAGGATGCAAATTCATCAGGGAGAAGCATTCCGGAAGAGTCGCTGACTGTAACTATCGTGGCGCCTGCACGAACAGCTGAAGCTATCGCTTTGCAGAGAAAATCCCATTCGGCTCCGGTTGCATCTTCTGCGACAAAATCGACTTCCTGTGCCAGGTTCTTTGCAAAACTGACCAGCTGTGTTATCAATTCCAATACTTGCGTTGGCTTTTTATTCAGAACATACTCCATCCGGATTGCAGAAACAGGCATCGCAATGCGAATGACGGGCTTTTTCGTTGTTTTCATCGCATCCCAAACTCTGGAAATTTCCGCTTCAGTATGCCCGCCCTGGCAGGATAAGCGGCTTTGGCGAAGAAGAGGGGCTATTGTTTTAATCAACAGTTCATTGACTTTTTCTTCGGCGCTGCAAGGGAGTTCGATCGTGTCAACTCTGATTTTATCCAAAGCTTTGGCAATTTCGATTTTCTCTTTAAAGCCGACTGCATTTTCTCCCTGAGAAACTATCTCCTGTAAAGTCGTATCCACTATTGTGATCTTCTTCATTTTCTTCTTATCCTTTCAAAAATAAAACGTCCCAAAGCATTCTATTGCTTTGGGACGATAAAATCTACCGCGGTACCACCCACATTACTGCACACAATGCAGTCTCTTTTAAGACTCTGTCAAGCCTATTGCCATGGTAACGGGGCATCCGTGACTCCTTAATTCTCTCTTTCGGAGAGGTTTTGGGAATCCTGCTCGGGAATGAGACCGCTGATATCCTTTCGCACCGGCTCACACCTGCCGCCGGCTCTCTTTGCCTTTTGGAATACCGCGTAATTCCGTCTACGCATTTTATTTTAAATTATATGGACAGATTATAAGTGCTGTACACAAATTTGTCAAATATTTTTTGTGGTTTTCCCACATAAAATCTATGTGCTTTTGACTTTGTCTATCGATTGCTGTTGTGATAGAATTAATGTAATAAAAATAAGCTCCGATAAAGACCGGCCCGGGAGGAAACGAATGGACAATAATATTTCAAGAAGCGACTTATTCAAATGGTGCAGCATCCCTTATCAGGAACTGGCGGAGCGCAAAGATTTGAAAGTGAAACTTGCAATGAAACCAAATCGCCCGGATACCATGTTTATGATAGGCAACATGATGGCCGAAGAAGTAATCCGATTCAACAAAGAAGCAAAAATGCTCAAATGGGTGCTTCCGGCAGGGCCGACCGATGAATACGATGTATTTATCGAACGAGTCAATCGGGAAAGGATCAGCTTAAAGAATTTGTGGATTTTTCATATGGATGAATTTTTGGATTGGGAGGGAAGACCTTATCCTGTCGGCGATACTTATGAAAGTTTGGAAGGCACCATGAACGCATGCTTTTACGGACGAATTGACGAAGAATTAAATGTGCCGTTCAACCAGCGAATATGGCCAAAGATTTACGACTTGGATGCTCCGGATGAGTTATGCAGGCAGCTGGGCGGAATCGACACATTATGGGCGGGAATCGGAGCGAAGGGTTTAGTGGCGTTTAACGAGCCGCCCTATCGATATACCATGCGGCTTTCCATAGAAGAATATGCTCAATCTAAAACCAAAATATTGGATTTAAACGACGATACGATCGTCGCTCTCTCGCAAAGGTCCTTTGGCGGTTGTTACGACAGAGTGCCGCCCAGAGCGGTTACCATCGGCTTTGGAATTATGACCACAGCCAAGAGAGCCGTGTATATGGTTGCAACCGGGTCATGGAAACAAACGGTCGTCCGCGTCATTTTATTCAGCGAACCGACGCTTGAATACCCCGTCACCATACTGACACGATACATACCCGATATTACTTTATGCACCGATTACAACACCATGGATCATCCCATGTCACACGAACAGAGAGGTTGGTAATATGGAAAGAAAAACGGATGTGATCGTACTGAACAGCCACGGAGTCGGCCAGTACGCTTATGCAGACAGAATGCCCAAATGGGGAGAGACCATGAGGGTTAGCCACTGGCATATCGACCAGGATGGCGGCAAGGGGACGAATATTTCAGTCGCACTTGGGCGGTTGGGCCTTGGTGTGTCTTATGTAGGAAAAGTCGGGAATGATCCCTGGGGTGATTTGGGAGAAAAATGGATGCAGGATGCAGGAGTCGACACCACTTTTCTTTACAGAACAGATGAAGTCTCCACAGGAACAGCGCTGATTATTTTGGGTCCCAACGGAGAGAATGCAATAATCGATGGCGATTCCAGCAGCGAAATGTTGACAATAGAAGAAGTCATCGCAGCCATAGATGCACGCCGGGAAGCGAAGATTTTCGTTACGGGCTTTGAAATTCCAGAGCATCTTTCGCTTGCCGGAGCAAAATATGCAAAGCAGCTGGGTATGATAACCTTCTTAAATCCAAGTCCTCTGCCAACGAATCCGACAGGAGAATTATCGTATATAGACTACCTGGTCTTAAATCAGGTGGAGGCAAAATTTTTAGTGGGAGTTTCCGAAGAAGACGGAAAAGAACCAAGGGATATACTCCGCGATTTAAAATCCTTATACAAATGTCCTAATATTATTCTGACACTTGGAGCAGAAGGTAGCTGCACGCTGAATGAAAAGGACGAATTTTGGTCCACGCCGGCCCCAAGACCGGAGAAAATCATCAACACGGCGGGAGCCGGAGACGGCTATCTTTCAGCGCTGGTATATAAGCTTTTCTCCGGAGCGACACTAAAGGAGGCCACGGACTGGGCAAGCCAGTACGCATCCCTGACTGTAACGATCCACGGGACGATCCCCGCTTACAGACCGCTGGAAGAAGTGGAAGCCTTTATACGAAGGCACAAGAAATAAGTTGGACTAAGTCAATAAAAAAATAGAAGCAGAAATAAAAAAGCGAAATCTTTTGATCTAAAGGATTTCGCTTTTTGATTCATCCTATGCATAAAATATGAAGCGCTTTTGTTTTGAGTTGACGATGATGTTATAGCGACGAAATAAAGGCTTCGACTTCTTCGTTATAAGGATAACCCATGCCGGGTTTCTTTGTCATGGAACCTTTGCGCGTCACTTTAAAGGCTGCATACTTTCCCGCATATTCGGCGGCATCCCGTACGCCAAGGCCGCGTACGAGGCCGGCGGCAAAAGCCGCCAGGTAACCGTCCCCTGCGCCTATTGTGTCCACCGCATCCACTTTGATCGGCCCCACCAGGAAATAGCCGTCCGCTGAAAGCACTGCGCTGCCATGCTCGCCGCAGGTAACGATTACGCCGCCGCACCGGTATTGCGTCCGAAGTCTTTGCGCGATGCTCTGCATATCGTCGGTGGCATCTTCGGGCAGTCCTAAAAGAGCCTTAGCTTCTATATCATTCAATATCATGTAATCCAAATAGGAAAGCTCTTCCATCGGTTCGTCCGGAAGCGGACTGATGTTGCATATTGTCGTAAGACCGAACTTTTCTTTTGCGAGTTTTGCTCCTGCCAGTGATTTTTTAAAAGGCATGCCGAAGCCGGTGATAAAAATTTTCGCATCTTTCATGGCGTCCATGGCTTGCTCGACTTCTCCGGCCGTCAGGTATTCGCACGCACTGTCACCGTCAACGATTGTATTATATCCTTCTTCGTCGATCATGATCAGTCCGGTACCGGTGGCTACGGTATCGTCAAATATCATAAAGGTGGCATCCACACCCGATTCCTCCAGCCATTTACGCCCCATCTCTCCCCAGGGATCGCAGCCGACTTTTCCGATATAGCCCGTCGCTATACCCAGACGTCCTAAAGCAACCGAAACGGTAACGCCTTTTCCGCCATCCTCTTCTACTTTCCAATTTTTAGCGGCGAGAGTTTCTCCGCGGCGAGGCAGGCGTTTTACATAACATACTTGTCCCACGCCATGGCTGTTTAAAACGATTACGTCAACATGTGCCATAGTATCCTCCGCTATTTCGCTATGCCTAATTCCTTCATCGTCTTATCGATATAGGTTTTTACTTCGTCCGAAACAAAGTCTTGATGGGCCGGCATTCTGGAATGCTCCACCACAGGTCCGCCGGTAAATTTCTGGGCATACATATATGCTGCGTTGAAAGGCGCTTTTTTTAGAGCGTTTCGAATTTTGAGAATCTTATTCTGCGCTGCCAAACATTTTTCCGTATCACCCGCAAGTCCGTAATCGATTACTTCTTTCATTTGAGACGGGAACGGAACTGCCATGAACGAAACACAGCCTACTGCGCCCATAAGCATCGCAAGGCCATCGGTTGCGTCGCAACCTCCGAGAAAATCAAAGTTTTCCTTATCTATGCGCAGCATCACCTGCATAAAGTGAATCATATCGGTCGTCGCGTCCTTATAACCCCTGAAATTGGGCACGTCCTTCCATATTCTCTCCAGCGTATCCGGATCGAATAATGTGCCCATCTGAACGCTGTTGTAAATATAGCAAGGCTTATCGCAAAATGAAATCAACTGCTTTGCCCAGTCGTACAGCGCCTCCGGCGTATGGCGAAAATAGGGCGGCGCGCTGATACAGTAACAATCGCACAGTCCGCTTTCCATATATAAGCTTAATAGTTCTTTATTTTGGAGCAGCGATGCTTCGAAAGAACAGCCCATGATAAAGCCGTCTTTTCCGGCATGGTCTCTGACGATTTTCAGCAGATCCATCTTTTCCTGATTGGAAAGGCAATGACATTCTGCGCCAAGGCCGTTGACGAAGAAGTTGTGGACACCGTTTTTTACCTGAAAATCAATCAATTCTCCCATCATCTTATAGTCGATGGATCCATCTTCATGAAATGGGGTAATGAGCTCTGTAAACATTCCCTTTAAAAAATGATTTGCCATTTTATCCTCCTGTTAAAAATGGGCCACGCATGCGTGGCCCATTCAAATTGGTTTTCTTTGTCAGACTCACAATCCTATGCTTGTT
>CAZSPZ010000025.1:0-24370 GCA_964608965.1 uncultured Oscillospiraceae bacterium
GTCTCGACAAGGTGTCTGGAAAGTTCTGAAAGAATATGCGAAAAAAGCCGGACTGAATAAAACATTATCTCCTCAGATTCTCAGAAATTCCTTTGCCGCCCATATGATCCAGAACGGCGCGGACTTAAAATCTTTGCAGGAATTGTTGGGCCACGAAGACATTGCCGCGACACAGATATTTATGTCGGTGTCAAAAAACAGGATTATGGATGTTTATGACAAAACCCATCCCAGAGCCTAAAAACATATAAATCAACACAATAAACCATGTGAAAAATATCTTGCATCATCGAAACCCTTATGGTATTATTACATTTGCGTATTACGGACGGTCCGCTGGTAGAGCACGCGCCACAACAGATTGGCAACGACGATTGGATACCAAGAACGTCTAAGAAGAAAGGAGGATACGAACATGGATATCATGAAAACTATTTCACAAGATTATCTAAGGTCAGATATTCCCGAGTTTGCCGTAGGCGATACGGTCAAAGTGCACATCAAAATTAAAGAAGGAACCCGGGAAAGAATACAGATATTCGAAGGTTTCGTCTTAAAGAGACAAAATGGTGGTTTGGGCGAGACATTTACCGTCAGAAGAATCGCTTCAGGCGTAGGTGTGGAAAAAACATTTCCTCTTCACTCACCCAGAATCGAAAAGATCGAAGTAACCCGAAAAGGCGACGTAAGAAGAGCCAAGCTGAATTACATGAGACAGAGAACAGGCAAGGCAGCTAAAATTAAGGTTAAAGAAGTAAAATAATCGCAAAACTCAGGAGGATCGAAGGGTTCTCCTGTTTTATTCCAAGCAAAGAAAAGAAAGGAAAAGGCATGGAAAGCATTAATTGGTATCCCGGACACATGAAAAAAACCAGGGAGCTCATAGCAGAAAACCTTAAGATGGTAGAAGTTGTCTGCGAATTGCTCGACGCCAGAATACCGGTTTCCAGCCGTAACCCTATCATCAATGAGTTGGTCGCGAATAAAAAAAGAATAATCATTCTCAATAAAAGCGATATTTCCGACAGTCGCGCCAATGCCGAATGGGCGTTGAAATTTTCCGAAGAGGGTGCCACCGTACTTACGATGAACTGTGTGAGCGGAGACGGATCTTCTGCATTGATTAAACTTCTGGAAAATATACGAGATCAAAGAAACAGGGAAAGTTTACGCAAAAAACCATTGCGCTTAATGATTGTCGGCGTTCCGAATGTAGGCAAATCCTCTCTGATCAATCGACTTACCGGCAAAAAAAGTGCAAAAACCGGCAACAAGCCCGGAGTAACCAAGGGAAAGCAGTGGTTGAATTTAGGAACAGACATGCAGTTGTTGGATACGCCGGGAATTTTGTGGCCGAAATTTGAAGATCCTCAAGTCGGGCTTAATCTCGCTTTTTGCGGATCCATAAAAGATGAGATTATGGACCTTCCGACTTTAGGTCTGGAATTGATCAAGAAGCTCTCTGCCGTTCATCCCGACCTTTTGGCCGCAAGGTACAAGTTGGATGCAATAAAAGAAAGCCCTCTTGACACAATGGAAGACATCGCTAAAAAGAGAGGCTTTATTTTAAGCGGCAACCGTATCGATTACGAAAGGACTGCCAGAACTGTTCTTGATGAGTTTCGTGCAGGAACCATCGGTCGAATCACCTTGGAATTTCCCGGAGACAACCGGTAATCAACCACGAGAAAGTTTTAACAATTCTTTTGCTGTTTCTCTTGATAAATCGGTGATGCTTGTCCCGCTTAATAATCGTGCTAATTCTTCGATTTTTTGTTCTTCGTTCAACGGTGTTACCGTTGTGTGCGTACTAATCTCATCGCTTATTTTCCCGATCCTGTAATGGTGATCTCCGAACGCAGCAATTTGCGGGAGGTGGGTGATGCAGATAACTTGATGTGTTTTTGCAATCGATTCCAGCTTTTTTCCCACAATTCCGGCTGTAGCTCCACTGATGCCACTGTCTATTTCATCAAATATCATGGTAGGGATATGGTCAAGATCTCCGATAATTCTTTTCATTGCCAACATGATTCTGGATAACTCTCCGCCGCTCGCAACTTTTGCCAGAGGCTTTGGAGCTTCTCCCTTGTTTGCGCTGATTAAGAACTCAATACTGTCTGTCCCTTTTTCGCCGGGTGTACCAACTTCTTGTTTGACGAGAAAAAGTCCGTCTTTAAAATGTAGTTCCTGAAGCTCTTTGGTAATTTCCCCGGAAAGCATGACAGCCGTTCTTTTTCGCAAGGCGGATAATCTTTGGCAGGCTGTTTCGTATTGTTCTTTAAGGAGCGCTTGCCTGTTTTCTAATTCCGCGGTTTCTTCGTCTGCATTTTCAATGCTTCGAAGGCTATTTTCAGCTTTTTGAGCATAGGCGAAAATACGCTCGATACTGCCCCCATACTTGCGTTTCAATGTATCGATAACATCCAGCCTTGAGATTTTTTCATCGAGCTCTTCTGCAGAAAAATTCATGGAATCTTTATGTTTTCTTAAAGTATGGCTCATGTCTTCCAGCGTGTAATATGCCTGGCTTATGCTTTGAGAGATATCATCGATATCTTTTGAATATCCGGATATCCCTTCTAAATGCTGCAAGGCCGTGCCCAATAAATCGGAGGCTGAACGCTCTTGAGAAAAAATCGATGAATAGCACAAGGTAAGTGTTTCAAATATTTTTTCGCTGTTTTGCATGAGCTTAATCTCATCGCAAAGAGCTTCATCTTCTCCCGGAAGTAAGGCTGCTGAACGAATTTCGGCAAGCTCGTAAGCCAATAAATCCTTTTGTCGCTCCGAATCTGCCATTTGAGCCTTTAATTTATTCAGAGAGGCAACTGTTTGTATATAGTTTTTATAAAAATCAGCAGTCATCCCTCTGACTGCTTCTATATCTTCTTTCCCATACGAGTCGAGAATCTCCACATGGTTTTCAACATTCAGCAGAGATTGATGATCGTATTGGCCATGTATATCCGCAATGCGCTTACAAAGTTTATTAAGAGCAGAGAGAGGGACGATACATCCGTTTATTCTGCAGACACTTTTCCCGACGGCGCTGATTTGTCGATGAAGCACCATAGGGTTTTCTATGTCTGCTCCGATTTCATCAAGAATATCGTCCACAGCTAAATCATCTGTATCGACGATCATGGTGACCGTTGCTTTTTCTGCGCCGGAACGTACATAATCCGTGTCTGCCCGACTGCCAAGAGCCATGCTGATCGCTTCTATAATGATGGATTTACCGGCTCCGGTCTCTCCTGTGATAATGTTCAATCCAGGGTGGAGATCCACACTAAGTTCTTTTATAATAGCAAAATCCTGAATGCTGATATGCGTAATCATATAGACCTCTCTTTTATGAGATTATCTTGTCGAATGCATCAAGAAGGTGGGGTACATGTTCTTTTGCATCCACGATAACAAGAATTGTGTTGTCGCCTGCCAATGTCCCTATAATCTCAGGGTATTCGGATGTGTCGATGGCTTCGGCTGCTGCGTTTGCACAACCGCTCAACGTTTTTATAACGATAAGGTTTTCCGCCGAATTGATACTTTGAACGGTTTCTCTCAGTATTTTTTTAAAACGGTCGCTTACCGGTGCTTCTGCCTTCGCGGGCAAAGCGTAACAACTCTTGCCCCGGTCGGATATTGTTTTAAGGAGCTGGAGTTCTTTCACATCCCTGGATACCGTGGCTTGCGTAACTTTAAAGCCTCCGGCTCGAAGAAGGCTTGCAAGCTTTTCCTGCGTGTCGACTTCGTGGGATTTGATCAATTCCAAAATTTTATTCTGTCTGGCATATCGCATGGCTGTCCTCCATATAGGCTGTACGTGTTATTTGTATCATGATTCAGTCCGCATATTTATTCATAAATATGTTTATAATTATATCACATCCTAATTATGTCAGCTCATTTTTTCAAAGACAAGGCACTTTTTTTATGGTAAAATGACATAGATTATAACGGAGAGGGGAAATGTCCGGTTTTGGGCACGCAATTCGATGAGAATCATAGGAATCGACCCGGGTTATGCAATTATGGGATATGGGATCATAGACAAAAACGGCAATCAATTTTCCCCTGTGGCTTACGGTGCGATCACTACAGAAAAAAATATGCACATGCCCGATCGATTAAAACATCTATATCAGGGACTCACAGAGGTCATCGCTGAATTTGAACCGGAAGAAGCAAGTATAGAACAGCTGTTTTTCAATACAAACACCACGACGGCAATTTTTGTGGGACAAGCACGGGGAGTTGCCATACTGGCCTGCGCAAATCTGGGCTTGTCAATCTTTGAATACACTCCGCTGGAAATCAAGACCAGCTTGACCGGATACGGACGGGCCGATAAATCGCAGGTGCAGACGATGGTAAAAATGCTATTGAATTTAGCGGCAGCGCCAAAACCCGACGATACGGCGGATGCCTTGGCGGCAGCCCTGTGCCATGGATATTCGGGCAACGCAAAAAAACGTATGTACGCAATGAAGTAGGAGAGAAGATGCTGCATTATATCAAAGGAAAAATCACCACAGTGCTTCCCGGAATGGTTGCGATTGAAAACAACGGTATCGGATACGAAGTATTTGTTCCCGATAATTCACCGGCTTATCTTGCAAGGCCCGAAGAAGAAATTCGCCTGTTTATCGCTATGATTGTAAGAGAAGACGATATCAGTTTATATGGATTTACCGAAAAGGACTCCTTAACGATGTTTCGGAAGTTAATGACGGTTTCGGGGGTCGGAGCAAAGGCCGCTCTGGCCGTTTTGTCTGCCATGCCTCTTTCTGAATTGATAAGAGCCATTGCATTCGAAGATGTGACTATGCTGACCTCGGCCAACGGCATCGGTAAAAAAACCGCTCAACGCATTGTATTAGATCTAAAGGATAAACTTGGAGTATTCGATGCCGGATCGATTGCTTCCGCAGGGCAAAGCGTTGTTTCGGGCAGCGCAAAAGAAGAGGCAGTCGCAGCATTGATATCGCTTGGATATACGAAAAGCGAAGCGATGAGTGCGATGGTTGGGATAAACGAAGCGAATCTTACAGCAGAAGAGTATATAAAAAGAGCTCTTAGACAGGGCATATAGGTTTCGGAGAGATGATGGACGGCGAAGATCGGATTATAGGGTTAACCTTGCAAGAAGACGAAGAAAACATGGAAAGAACGCTCAGACCAAAGCGTTTTTCTGAATATGTAGGGCAAGGAATCGTTACGGATAATTTAAAAATTTTTATAGAAGCTTCCAAGATGCGCAAAGAACCCTTGGATCATGTTTTGTTCTATGGACCTCCGGGTCTTGGCAAAACAACTCTGGCCGGAATTATCGCCAATGAATTGGGTGTCGATCTTCGGATTACATCCGGCCCGGCGATAGAAAGAGCCGGAGATTTGGCTGCGATTTTAAGCAACTTAAACGAAGGAGAAGTCCTTTTTATCGATGAAATCCACAGGCTCAACCGCAGCGTCGAAGAAGTACTATACTCTGCAATGGAAGACTTTGCCCTTGATATTGTGACCGGGAAAGGTCCGGCTGCCCATTCTTTGCGCTTAAACCTTCCGAAATTTACTCTGATCGGAGCAACGACAAGAGCCGGCAGCCTTTCTGCTCCGCTTCGCGATCGTTTCGGTGTGATCTGTAAATTCGAACTTTACAATTCCAATGAACTTTCAGAAATACTTCGGCGGTCTGCGGATATCCTGTGTGTTGCCATCGACGAATCTTCAAAGCAAGAATTGGCACTTCGTTCAAGAGGAACCCCAAGAGTCGCAAACAGGTTGTTGAAACGGGTAAGAGATTTCAGCCAGGTGAAAGGCTCGGGACGTATTGATATGGATATCACAAAATCCACACTTCAATCCCTTGGAATCGATGAATTGGGCCTCGAAAATCTCGACCGGGCCATTCTTCGGCTAATCATCAATAAATTCAACGGAGGCCCGGTGGGCATCGATACGATTGCCGCTTCGATCGGAGAAGAAAGAATTACCATCGAAGATGTTTATGAACCATACTTAATGCAGGCCGGCCTTCTTCACCGAACGCAAAAGGGACGTATGGTTTCGGACGAGGCGTATCGTCATTTGGGATTGGATATACCAAGGGAAGAACAGCTGAAATTATGATAAAATCCTTTCTCCACAATTATAGAGTACGAATTACTGCCGTTTTTGTCATTATGTTATGCTTCGGCTATGTTTTGGCAAGCGCGGAATCCCAGGAAGACACGTATATTAAAGTCGGATTATATTATGACCGTACCGCTCTTTCTTCGGCTACGTTAGAATCGGAAGACGGCTTTATTTTATTTCGGGAAGAAAACAATGAACTTACGCAGTTGAAATCTCTTGCGACGTACACAACACTTGCACTTACAGTAGAAAACGGCGATGTCATTTTAAGAGATTCATCGGGTTCTTTGCTTTCGATCGATATGGCCGCGGACAGCGTCTTGATGAGTGCGGCAACCGACAAAGAAAACCAAATCATCACGGTAAACAATCTTGAGTTCAGAGATGGGATTATCGCTCTTGCAAGTTCTGATGCGGCGCTTTGCCTTGTTAATTATGTTACACTGGAACACTATCTAAAAGGAGTGCTTAACGCGGAGATGTCCTACGCTTATCCGGTAGAGGCACTCAAAGCCCAGGCGATTTCTGCCCGCAGTTTTACGATGGATAATTTGGGGAAGCACAGCCGCAACGGATTTGACCTTTGCACGGACACATGCTGTCAAGTATATAAGGGAGTTGCCGCCGAACACGACGAAACAAACTACGCCTGCGAGTCCACAGCAGGGCTTGTCATGTTGTACAGCGGGGAAGTCGTGGCCGGATATTATTGCGCCAACAGCGGCGGTTATACTCAAAATTCGGAAGATGTTTGGGTATCTGCTTTAGGATACCTTCGAGCTGTAAAAGATGAATTTGCCCCGGTTTATGCCTGGAGCACATCCATGTCTTTTGACTCATTAAAATCAAAGCTGGAAAATGCCGGCTATTCTCCCGGGACAATCCAATCGGTTTCTGTCGCAAACAGAAATGAAACAGGATCCGTAAGCGAGCTTATAATCATCGGAAGCAGCGAGAGTATTTCTCTCAAAAAAGAAACAATCAGATCGACTTTGGGCTCGACTGTTCTAAAATCTCTGCGATTTTCTATGGGCGAATCGGAGAATCCCCAAATAATCAGTCTTTATGAGGGCGGCGGCTTGTCCGTTCAAAATTCCGGGGAGGTCAAGACGGTTACCGGGTCGATAAAAATTTTGTCTGCAGGCGGACAAACTGCAGATGCGGCAATTTCGGACCTGACCTTATTTGACGGTGTGTCATTCCTAAGCGGCGCTGTTTTTGAGGCTTCCGGCACTGAATTTACCGAAGAAGAAGTGAATTCGGGTACAATTTTCTTTAACGGACTTGGTTATGGCCACGGTGTAGGAATGCCTCAGACAAGCGCCAGAGCGATGGCAAATCAAGGATATGGTTATGAAGATATTTTAAAGTACTACTATACGGATATAACTATTGAGAGCCTTTCAGGCCTTACTTATTGAGGATATATGAACGTAAACGATTTTGATTATACATTACCCAAAGAACTGATTGCTCAAACTCCTGCCGAAAAGCGAGATTCTTCGAGGCTGCTGGTCATGCATCGGGAAACAGGTTTCATTGAGCACAGAACTTTCTCTGACATATTAGAATACATGGAATCCGGCGATTGCCTTGTGTTGAACGATTCCAAAGTGATACCGGCCAGGTTGTTCGGAGTAAAAAAAGACACCGGTGCTTCTGTGGAGTTCCTGCTCTCCAAAAGGATAAAGGACGATGTCTGGGAAACCCTGGTGCGGCCGGGCAGACGGCTTAAACCCGGAGATGTCGTCTGTTTCGGCGACGATGGCGAACTGAGCGCCGAAGTGCTTTCTTACGGAGAAGAGGGAACGAGGGAAGTGCGCTTTTCCTGCGAAGGAAATTTTATGGATGCATTGGAAAAGCTGGGAAGAATGCCGTTGCCTCCCTACATAGAAAGGGAAAGCACCCCGGCCGACAGGGCTCGCTACCAAACCGTATACTGTAAAACAGAAGGGTCTGTTGCCGCACCCACAGCAGGGCTGCATTTTACACCGGAACTGCTTCTTGCAGCTCAAAACAAGGGTATAAAAATTGCGTTCGTTACACTTCATGTGGGCATAGGGACATTTCGTCCCGTCAAATGCGACATCGTCGAAGAACATAAAATGCATTTCGAGGAATACTCTGTAGACCAGGCAAATGCAGACCGGATCAATGAAACAAAAAAATCCGGAGGACGAATTTTTTCCGTAGGCACAACAGCGTGCAGAACGATGGAAAGTGCGACGGACGACAAAGGAATTCTGCAATCGGGGTCCGGAAGTACGGGCATCTTCATCTATCCCGGGTATCAATTTAAAATCGTCGATTGCCTGATCACAAATTTTCATTTGCCCAAGTCAACGTTGCTGATGCTGATATCGGCTTTTTATGACAGGGAAAAAGTTCTGGGAGCCTATAAAATTGCGGTAAAAGAGGAGTATAGATTTTTCTCGTACGGAGATGCTACACTTATACTATAAGGATAAATATGAAAAACGCGGTAACATTCACATTAAAAAAACAAGATACCAGAACACGGGCAAGAAGGGGTGTGCTCCATACTCCGCACGGCCCGATTGAAACGCCGGTTTTTATGCCGGTAGGTACGCAGGCGACAGTCAAAGCGATGAAGCCTGAATCCGTGAGCGGTTTAGGAAACAAAGGCGCTCACATCATCTTAAGCAACACTTATCATTTGTATCTTCGCCCAGGCCACGAACTCATCCGGGAAGCAGGCGGACTGCATAAGTTCATGAACTGGAACGGCGCCATTTTAACGGACAGCGGCGGATTTCAAGTTTTCAGCCTCGGCGACCTTCGTAAAATTACGGAAGAAGGTGTTGCGTTTCGATCACATATCGACGGATCCAAGCACATGTTTACTCCCGAACACAGTATCGACGTGCAAAATGCTCTTGGCTCGGATATCATCATGGCCTTCGACGAATGTGCGCCTTATCCTGCGGACAGAAATTATGTAAAAAACTCTTTGGAACGTACGACCAGATGGCTCATTCGATGCAAGGAACATCATACCAACACAGAAAATCAATCGCTTTTTGGGATTATGCAAGGAGGAATGTATAAAGACCTGCGACATGAAAGCGCCAAGCAGATTGCGGATCTGGATTTGCCGGGCTATGCCATAGGAGGCCTTTCTGTGGGCGAACCAAAGGACTTGATGTACGAGATCATGGATGAATGTATCGAAGATCTGCCCAAGGATAAAGCCAGATACCTGATGGGTGTGGGCAGCCCGGATTGCCTTTTCGAAGGTGTGCAGAGAGGCATCGATATGTTCGACTGTGTCCTCCCCACAAGAATCGCAAGAAACGGAACAGCGTTTACGTCAAGAGGGAAAGTAGTCATTAAGAACGCACGGCACGAAAGAGATTTTTCGCCTCTGGATCCCGAATGCACTTGTTATACTTGCAGAAATTATTCCAGAGCCTATTTAAGACACTTGTATAAAGCAGATGAAATTCTTTCTTCCATGCTGCTCACAGAGCATAATCTGCACTTTCTCGTAAGCACGATGGAAAAAATGCGCAAAGCGATCGAAGAAGATCGTTTTCTTGAATATAAGAAGGAATTCTTTGATAAATACGGAGACCTTTAATGCAAGATATTTATTCCCTACAAATAGAATCTGACCGCTGTCCGCACATGCTTATGTGCGGAGGGTGCTCGTATCAGGATGTTCCCTACGCCGATCAATTAAAAAACAAGCAGGGAGAAGTGAACGGGCTGCTTTTGGCTGCGGGAATCGATCCGAATGTTCTTGGGAAAATTATTCCTTCTCCGGATCGATACGAATATAGAAATAAAATGGAATATACGTTCGGCGACGAAACAATAGGGGGGCCGCTTACTCTTGGGATGCATAAACGTAAAAGCTTTATGTCTGTAACGGACGCCGGAAGCTGCCGCATCGTTCCTCCTGAATTTAATGAAGTGCTGCGGGCCACTCTGGCATTTTGCAATGAACACAACCTGAGCTTTTATCATAAAAAATCTCACGAGGGCTTGCTTCGAAACCTGATCCTGCGCAAGGGATTTCGGACGGGGGAGTTATTGATCAATATCGTTACTTCTTCTTTTTTCGATTTTCCGGAAGAAGAATATAAGGATAGGATCCTATCGCTTCAATGTGCCGACTCAGTGGTCGGTATTCTCCATACGGTAAACGATCATGTAGCTGATGCGGTGTTGTGCGACGCGATGAATATAGTCTATGGCCGGCTGTACTACATGGAAGAAGTGCTGGGATTGCGATTTAAGGTCAATGCGTTCTCCTTTTTTCAGACGAATGTACCTGCGGCAGAGAGGCTATATAAAGATGCCATCGGATTGATTGATTCGCTGCAAGGGAAAGTAGTATATGATTTATATTGCGGTTCAGGCACAATAACCCAGGCGATTGCGGGCTCCGCAGCATTTGCGATCGGAGTCGAAATAGACGAAGACGCAGTGCGTGCCGCAGAAGAAAACGCAAAATTAAACAATCTGTCAAATTGTCGTTTTATCGCAGGAGATGTTTTAAAGGTATTGGAAGATATTCCTCAAAAGCCCGATGTGATTATCCTGGATCCACCCAGAGCCGGAATACACCCAAAAGCCATGGAGATGATTTGCTCTTACGGCGTCTCCCAGCTAATATATATATCATGCAACCCGAAATCGTTGATGCAAAATTTACCGGCGGCACAGGCAAAAGGGTACAAGATTTCGCACTTATCGATTTATGATAATTTTCCGTTTACAAAGCACACCGAGGCATTGTGTCTGCTGGAAAAGCAATATTGACGCGTATATTCACAATACTTTTTTATCTTATTCCTGTGGGTGGAGTATAATATAAATAGCTGTTGTCTCAACGAATTACGCAAGGAGGAAGAAATGGAATCAAACAGGTTAAAAATCAGGCCATCTGTTTTTGCAGACTGTAAGGTCTTCGCTGAATGGGAAGCGCTTCCCTCCGTAAGATCGAGTTTTACGATGAACGACGACTGGGATTACAACCAGATCGCACAGCAGTTTGTCATTCATCATCTTGATGAGAGTCGTTTACAGATGACAATTGTCCTTAAAGAAACAGGCGAGTCGATAGGCAGGATTCAAATCAGCAGAATCGACCCGCATTATGACTCGTTGGATATCACGAGAATTTATATCGCCGAGGATAAACACAGAAGAAAAGGTCTGGGCGAAGAAGCATTGCGGCTTGTCCTGGAATACTGCTTTATTCAGCTGCACATGGAGCGCATCACGCTTGACTACGTCGATGGAAATACGACGGCGGAATCGCTTTATTTAAAGATGGGTTTTATTCAAGAGGGTATTGCACGGCACGGCGGCAAAAAAAACGGAATATATCTTGATTTTCATATGATGTCTATGTTGCGAAACGAATACTATCGTCATTTTAAAAGCGAGGAGTTGTAACTCCTGTCAGGAGATTCGTCCATGAGTGCAGAAAAAGACTACGCCATTCACCTTTTTCACGAAGGGACAGCCCAAAGGGCTTACGAATTTTTAGGTTCTCATTTACTTGGCGTTCAAGAGGGGAATGCCTGTGTATTCAGGACATGGGCGCCCACTGCGCAAGCTGTTTATGTGGTTGGTGATTTTAACGGCTGGAGCCGTCAGCATCCCATGGAAAAAATAAGTAAGCAAGGACTGTGGGAAGCCACGATCCATGGTGTAAAAGAATTTCAGGCTTATAAATATGAAATCATAACAGAAAAAGGAGAAACTCTCTTTAAAGCGGATCCATATGCCTATCATGCTATGACAAGGCCGGATACCGCTTCTAAAGTCTATAACATCGATCAGTATTCCTGGAATGACAATGCCTGGCTTCAGGAGCCGATATACGATAAACCCATGAGCATATACGAAGTGCATCTGGGATCCTGGCGGCGTTATGCAGACGGAAATTTTTTTAATTACAGAAAGACCGCAGATGAATTAATCCCATATGTAAAGAGTATGGGATTTACGCATATTGAGTTATTGCCGGTGGCAGAATTTCCATTTGACGGCTCGTGGGGCTATCAAATCATAGGTTATTTTGCGCCGACTTCAAGGTATGGCACTCCCTCCGATTTTATGTATTTGATCGACAAAGCACACCAGGCAGGCATCGGTGTTATATTGGACTGGGTTCCCGGCCATTTCCCCAAAGACGCTGCGGGATTATATAAGTATGACGGCAAGGCTTGTTATGAATACCGTGATTCTTCCAAAAGCGAACATAAGGAATGGGGCACTATGGTCTTTGACTGGGGCAAAACCGAAGTGCAAAGCTTCCTTATTTCAAACGCTTTTTATTGGATCGAAAAATATCACATTGACGGACTGCGCGTGGATGCTGTGGCATCCATGTTGTATTTAGACTATGATCGCAGGCAAGACGACTGGGAGCCTAACAGTTTTGGCGGGCGAGAAAACCTGGAAGCTGTAGCCTTTTTACGTAAATTGAACAGCAGTATTCTGACTGAGCACCCCGACATCCTTATGATTGCAGAGGAATCCACGGCTTGGCCCATGGTTACGATGCCTCCGCATTTAGGAGGTTTGGGTTTTAATTTCAAATGGAATATGGGCTTTATGAATGACACTGTCGAATATATGAAAACCGATCCGTATTTTCGCCAATACGGACATAAAAATCTTACTTTTTCTATGGAATATGCCTTTTCCGAAAACTATATTTTACCGTTATCCCACGATGAAGTCGTCCATATGAAAGGCTCGCTCATTACGAAGATGCCTGGGACATACGAGCAAAAATTTGAAAATCTCAAAACATATTTGGGATATATGTGGACACATCCAGGCAAGAAGCTCTTGTTTATGGGTGCCGAGTTTGCCCAGTTCAACGAATGGCACTATGAATCGGAATTAGATTGGAATTTACTTTCTTTTCCCATGCATGCGGCATATAAACAGTATGTAGAGGCCCTGAACCATTTCTATCATGCAAATCGCCCGTTTTGGGAAATAGAGAATGACTGGACCGGATTTTCCTGGATAGAAGCCTGCGACAGCGGAAATAACGTAATCGTATATATTCGCAGAGATCATTCCGGGAACGAATTCATCTGCATATGCAATTTTTCTGCGGAAGAAAGGAAAGCTTACCGTTTCGGTGTACCCGCAAAAGGACCTTACAAAGCCATTTTTCAATCAAATTTGGATATATATGGCGGTTCGGGCTCGCCATTGAAAGGAATTCGTGTCGATAAACACGAGAGCCACGGAAAGGAATATTCGGTTTGTCTGACAATTCCGCCCTTGACTTTTTTAGTTTTGGATCGCTGTCAAACAGTAAAATAATATCTGTGGGAGGTGAAAGTATGAGTTTTATTAAAAAGAAAGACATGATTGCCATGCTGCTTGCCGGAGGGCAGGGGAGTCGGTTGGGTGTGCTTACAAAGGATGTCGCAAAACCTGCTGTGCCGTTCGGCGGCAAATATCGAATTATCGACTTTGCTCTGTCCAACTGTATTAACTCGGATATCGACACAATTGGTGTTCTGACGCAATATCAACCGATGGAACTGAACGCATACATAGGAAACGGCCAGCCTTGGGATCTTGACAGAATGTACGGAGGGGCAAGAATATTACCGCCGTATATCAAAGGAAAAGCAGGAGAATGGTATAAGGGCACCGCTAATTCCATCTTCCAAAACATCCCATATATTGAGCAGTACGATCCCAATTATGTCATCATTCTTTCCGGTGATCATATTTATAAAATGAACTACAGGTGGATGCTGGATCATCACATCCAGAAAAACGCAGATTGCACCATCGCCGTCATAGAAGTTCCGATAGAAGAAGCCAGTCGATTTGGCGTTATGAATACCGATGAGAATCTAAAAATTACCGAGTTCGAGGAAAAACCGCCAAAACCCAAAAGCAATTTAGCTTCTATGGGCGTCTATATTTTCAACTGGCCGATTCTAAAAGAATACCTGATTCGAGACGAGGAAAATAAAAACTCCTCCAATGACTTCGGCAAGGATATCATCCCATCCATGTTGAAATGCGATATGAACTTATACGCATATAAATATCTGGGATACTGGAAAGACGTGGGAACCATCGAGTCGCTTTGGCAGGCGAATATGGATCTTCTGAAAGATGACGTTTCCCTGGAACTTTACGACCCGCGCTGGAAAATATATGCCAGAAATGCCAATTTGCCGCCTCAATATATCGGATACGGAGCCGATATAAAGACAGCGCATATTTCCGAAGGCTGCACGATAGAAGGACAGGTTGAATCTTCCATTATTTTTCCGAATGTCACCATAAAAAAAGGCGCAAGCGTACATCATTCGGTGGTGATGTCCGGTACAACTATTCAGGAATCGGCTCATGTCAATTATGCGATTGTCGCAGAAGCTGTAACGATAGGCGAAAATGCTCTGGTCGGAAATGTAAAACGCGGGAAAGAGCGTCAGGGTATTTGCGTTGTGGCAAGCGGTGTTCAAATAAGCGAAGCAGCAAAAGTAGAAGCGGGAACAGTTGTTTCCCAGAATATATAGGAGGGGAAACATGAGTTATCTTGGGTTGATCTATTCCTATTCCGACAAAGAAAACCTTCGGGAATTGACAAGCATACGAGCCATGGCGTCTCTTCCCATCGGCGGGAAATACAGGATTATAGATCTTGTGCTTTCGAATTTCGTCAATTCGGGAATATTCGAAGTTTCAGTCATCGCAAAGACGAATTATCATTCTCTTATAGACCATCTGGCAGCAGGTGCCGAATGGGATATGTCAAGAAAAAGAGGGGGTCTGCGCGTACTGACACCGTTTTCCAATCCCGAAGCAATAGAAAGAAGTTACATTTATCGAGGAACATTGGACGCTTTGGCAAATCACATGCACTCCATTAAGCATTCTCTTGCAGACTATGTGATTATCACGGGATCAAAGATTTTATACAACATAGACTTCCGCGATATGATCAATGTCCATATTCAAAGCGGCGCAGACATTACAGTCGCCTATACCAACAGTTTAAACGGAGAAAACAGGATACCTCAGGGAGTTCCTATGCTTAAAATGGATGAAAAGCGCCGCATTACGCAAGTGGATGTAATAGAAGAAGAATTGAACGATACACCCGGCGCCTGGGGAATCGGCGTATGTGTCATCCGAAAGACTTTGCTGGAATCCCTTGTGGCAGATGCCATTTCTCATCAATGGTACGACCTGTATTTAGACGTGTTCAAACGACTGGCGCTCAAATTGAACATTCTGGGTTATGAGTACAAAAAACAGCTTTTGGAAGTAGGAACGGTATGCGACTATAAAAAAGCGAATATGCTGCTTCTTGACCGGGAGTTTTCAAAAAAAGTTTTCGAAAAAACCGTGTACACAAAAGTCAAAGACAGCGTTCCCGTGTTTTACAGCGCCAATTGCTATGTTGAAAATTCGATTATTTCCGACGGATGCGATATTTGCGGCACTGTCGTAAACTGCGTAGTGTCAAGAGGTGTCAGAATCGAAAAAGGCGCCGTTGTAAAAGACAGCATCCTGATGCAAGACACCGTGATTATGTCCAATTCCAAAGTGGAACATGCCATATTGGACAAAGATGTCATCGTGCGAGAGGGGAAAGAAGTGATCGGACATGAAACGTATCCCATCGTTGTTCCCAAATTATCCATCGTCTAAGCCGAGGAGAAACTTAAGTTTCCTGTGTAGACGGAGTTTCTGTAAAAATGTTCGAAAGGTGATTTATGTCAAACGTATTATTTGTCGGCTCTGAATGCGCGCCTTTTGCCAAAAGCGGCGGACTGGGCGATGTGTTGGGTTCTCTTCCCAAAGCCATCTCTTCCTCCGGCATGGCGGTAGCTGTCATGCTTCCGCTCTATAAACATCTGGAAGGAACGCTTCTTGATAAAATGGAATTTTTAGGGAATACGACAGTACCGTTGGCATGGCGTCAGCAGTATGTCGGACTCTATCGCTACAGGGCAGACAACATCACTTATTATTTCCTGGATAATCGACAATATTTTTATCGCGAGGCGCTTTATGGCTATTACGACGACGGAGAGCGTTTTGCTTTTTTTTCAAAAGCAGCGCTTGCAGTCCTCCCGATGTTGGATGATTTCCCCGATTTAATACATTGTAACGATTGGCAGACGGCACTGATTCCGGTTTATTTGAAATCTCAGTTCAATCAAAACAGCATGTATGCAAAATTGCATACCGTATTCACGATCCACAACATCGAATATCAGGGAAAATTCGGCGCCGATATGCTTGGCGATGTGATCGGAATAGAAGAACAATACAGAAGTATTTTAGAGTTTGACGGCTGCATAAACTTTATGAAAGGTGCCGTGGTATGTTGCGATGCATTGACGACTGTCAGTCCAAGCTATGCAGAGGAGATAACGTATCCGTTTTACGGCCATGGTTTGGAAAGCATCATCAAAGAGCATTCGGGAAAATTAACCGGTATACTCAACGGAATCGATACGGATTTATATGATCCCTCCACGGATGCTGCTTTAGCCGTAAATTACAGTGCAAAAACCATAGATAAAAAAACAGCGAACAAAATTGCCTTGCAAAAGGAATTACGTTTGCATGTCGACGGTAAAATTCCCATGATAGGCATGGTTTCAAGATTGGTCGATCACAAAGGAATAGCGCTGGTGAGCAGAGTATTGGATGAACTGATCGCCAAAGATATCCAATTTGTTATTTTAGGTACGGGCGATGAGCGTTACGAAAACTTTTTCCTGCGCAAAGCAAACCAATGGCCCGGAAAAATGGCTGCAGTCGTTGCATTTTCAGGAGCACTTGCAAACCGGATCTATGCCGGAGCAGACATGTTTTTAATGCCCTCCGTCAGCGAGCCTTGCGGCTTATCTCAAATGATAGCGCTTCGCTATGGGACAATTCCCGTCGTAAGAGTTACCGGAGGGCTTGCGGATTCGATAACCGCTTTTTCGCCGGTATCGGGAGAAGGCAACGGTATTACATTTTGCACTGTCAATGCCCACGACATGCTTTGGGCAATTAACAGAGCTTTAGAATATTATTCAGATTCATTCACATGGAAAAAAATCATGCTCAATGCATGCGAAAGCGATAATTCCTGGAAACATTCCGCGGAAAAATATCAAAAATTATATAAACGCCTCATAAAATCTTCGGACACGCAACAGGGAAGGAAATAAATAATGAAATTCAACATGGACTCATTCAATATAAAAGAACAAATTATCGATAAACTGCAAAGGCATTTCGGAAGAGATTACAGCACTGCGACTAAAAAGCAAGTATATAGGGCTACATGTTATGTTCTTCGGGATATTATGGCTGAAAAATGGTTTGAAAACCATTCAAAAGACAAACACCATCAAAGCAAAGAAGTAATCTATTTGTCCATGGAGTTTCTACCCGGAGCCTCGCTCAAAAATAATCTTTATAATCTAAAACTTTCGCAGAGATTCAAAACGGCGGTTCATGAGCTGGGTTTTGAACTCGACGAACTCGAAAATATGGAGCCCGATGCCGGTTTGGGTAACGGAGGACTTGGAAGGCTTGCATCCTGTTATCTGGATGCCATGGCTTCTTTGGGTATGTCCGGACACGGCATGTCCATATGTTATGAGTATGGAATTTTCAAGCAAAAAATCATAGACGGAAGCCAGGTTGAATTTCCTGACGATTGGCTTACGCTTGGCGATGTCTGGCTTCTCAATAAAGACGACGAGGCGGAAGAAGTTCATTTCGGAGGGAAATTAGAGGAAGTTTGGAATGAGCAAGGCAAATTAAAGGTTGTTCACATGGACTATACCACCGTGATCGCTTTACCCAGAGATATGTTGATCAGCGGATATGACAGTTCAGTCGTTAATACGCTCAGATTGTGGGAATCCACATCGCCGATCACGATAGATATGAAGCTTTTCGCTCAGGGTCACTACCTTCAATCCATGGAAGAAAAGCATATGGCAGAAGTGATTTCAAAGATTCTTTATCCGGAAGACGCACACAGAGAAGGAAAACTTCTTCGCATGAAGCAGCAGTATTTTTTTATTTCCGCCTCCATGCAAAGCCTTGTAAAGCGACATCTAAGACAATACGGTACGCTGAATAATTTCTCTGATAAAATAGCGATCCATATTAATGATACACATCCGACGATGGCCATTCCCGAACTGTTGCGCATTTTTGTGGATGATTACGGCATGGAATGGGAGGATGCCTGGAATAACGTAAGGCATTGCATTTCTTACACGAACCATACAGTGATGCCCGAAGCGCTTGAACTCTGGCCAATCGACCTTTTCAGGGACACTTTGCCCAGAATTTTTGACATTGTACAGGAAATCAACCGACGTCAAGGCGTTCAGTTAATGCAAACTTTTCCCAAAGAGGAAAGACTGCGAAACCAAATGGCGATTATCGCCAACGGACAGGTCCGCATGGCGAACCTATGTGTTGAATCCGCGCATACAATTAACGGTGTATCAGCTCTCCACAGCGATATCATTAAAACGGAACTCTTTCCTGGCTTTGCAAGGTACAATCCGGAAAAGTTTATAAATATTACGAACGGAATCGCATACAGAAGATGGTTGGATCAATCCAATCCGATACTTGCATCGTTGATTGAAAGTTTAATCGGACCCGGTTTTCTCAAAGATTCCGGCGAACTTGACCAACTTATGAAGTACGGAGAAGATTCCTCTGTATTGTCATCGCTTGAACGCATTAAAAACTCAAACAAAGAAAAGTTGGCAATGCATGTAAAAAGCACGATGGGTGTTTGCGTGGATCCTCTATCAATTTTTGATATGCAAGTAAAAAGAATTCACGAATATAAGAGGCAACTTCTCAATGTTTTCCATATTATTTATCTTTACCAGACCATCAAGGCAAATCCCAATGCTGAAATTACTCCCAGGACATTCTTTTTTGCCGGAAAAGCTTCCGCAGGGTACTACATGGCAAAAGAAATTATAAGATTAATCAACAGCGTTGCGCATATGCTGGAAAACGACCCGGCGATAAAAGACAGAATTCGTATTGTTTTTCTCGAAAATTACTCTGTGTCTTTATCGGAAATCATCATGCCTGCAGCCGAAGTATCTGAGCAAATTTCTTTAGCAGGGAAAGAAGCTTCGGGTACCGGCAATATGAAATTGATGATCAACGGCGCGCTGACCATCGGTACGCTCGACGGTGCGAATGTAGAAATATATAATCAGGTTCAGGCCGATAATATTTTCCTGTTCGGCATGACGGTAGAAGAAGTCGAAGCATTAAAAGCATCAGGTTCTTACAGCCCATGGAATCTTATGCACGGGAACCGGGAGTTGGCGGAAATTATGCGCTTTCTTTCCACCGGAATTTCAGGCTCGAAATTTTCCGACCTTTTTAATTCTCTGGCAACCGGACAGGGCGGAGCGGCTGATCAATATTACATATTAAGAGACTTTGACTCTTATAAAACCGCGCAGGAAAAAGTGGATAAAGCCTATCGGGATAAAAATTCCTGGAATCACAAGTCTCTTGTCAATATAGCAAAATCCGGTCTGTTTTCGGCCGACAGGGCCGTCAGTGAATATGCGGAAAAAATTTGGCATATCGAACCCATAAAAAAAGAGGACTTGCATGCTTAAGTTTTCACCTCATTCAACCCTATATAAAAATCCGCAAGGAGCAGCCACCATCGGATCCGCAATTCAGTTTCTCGTTGTACTTTCAAAGGATTACGAGACGTTTTGTCCCGTCATTTTTGCGATACAAGAGGACGGAGGGCCTTGGCAAGAACATACATGCCGCGAAATTTCTCAAATGAAGACGGGAGAAAGACACATCGGAATTCACTGGACAGCACCAAAAGAGTCAATATATTTTTATAAATTTTTTGCTAAAAGGCCGGATGGCACTACATTTGATGAAACTCCGGTATATCAACAAACAGTTTACAGTAATAGTTTTACGACGCCCGAATGGCTTTCCGGCGGGCTGATGTATCAGATTTTTCCCGACCGCTTTAAAAAATCCGGAAAAGTTCTTGTTCCCAATATAAAGAAAGATTGGATTTTCCGCGAAATATGGGGAGAAGACCCATTATCCGGACCGGACGAAGACGGTATCGTGAAAAACAACGATTTTTTTGGCGGAAATTTGAAAGGAATAGAGGAGAATCTGCCCTATCTTGAAACGCTTGGCGTTACGATAATATATCTTAACCCAATATTCGAAGCGTATTCCAACCATCGCTACGACACGGCAAATTATATGAAAATAGATCCCTTGCTTGGAACGGAAGAAGATTTTCGTGATTTGTGTGCAGCCGCAAAACGCAGAGGAATTCGCATCATTTTGGACGGGGTGTTCAATCATACCGGCAGCCATAGCGTTTATTTCAATAAAGACGGAGCCTATGATTCCATCGGCGCATACCAAAGTAAAGAATCGCCCTATTATTCCTGGTACTCTTTTGCAAACTGGCCGGATGAATACGCTTCCTGGTGGGGCATCGATACGCTTCCGGGTCTTTGCGAAGAAGAACCTGCCGTGTTGGATTACATGATTAAAAACGAAGATTCTGTGATTGCCTACTGGCTGAAAGCCGGCGCCTCGGGCTTTCGGCTTGATGTTGCGGATGAACTGCCCGATGGCTTTTTAGATGCGTTGCGTATTAAAGTAAAAGAGATTAACCCGGATGCCTGTATCATCGGCGAAGTCTGGGAAGATGCCACAAACAAAATAGCTTATGGCATGCGCAGACGTTATTTTTTAGGGTCTCAGCTGGACAGTGTGATGAATTATCCGCTTAAAGTCAGTATGTTGAACTTTTTAAAAGGCGAAGGGAGCGGAGAGGATTTAGCGCATCTGATTGATTTGATGAAAGATCACTACCCTGAACCTGCATTCAAGAGTCTGATGAACATTCTTGGCACGCACGACACCCAACGAATCAGAACTGTTCTTTCTCAAAATGTTACGGACTGGGAAGCAAAGCGCAGATTGTACGGGGCCTTGTTGATATGGGCCTTTATGCCGGGAACTCCTTGTATTTATTATGGCGACGAAATAGGGATGCAGGGCGACAAGGACCCGATGAATCGCCGTTGTTTTGAACCGGAATGGGCCGATTCGGATGTTCAGGAATTTTACACAAGTGTCCTCGGTTTTCGTCGCAAAGTTTCAGGCCTTGCCGAAATGGCACTTTGTGAAGTCCGCGGAGAAAAAGACACCTTCTCTTTTATACGAAAAGGTGTCTCTGAAAAGCTTATTATTATCATCAACATGAGCGGCGAAGCGCATTTATTTAACATAGATAAGAATGAAAAGATTTTGGAAAGTATATCGAATGAGCCTATTATTCGGGAGCACAGTCATATAAAACTTCCGCCAAAAACCGGAATCTGCTTAAGATGTGCGAATGTCCGTTAAGGCTTGGAAAGATAAGTGGTGCGCGCATAATGCGTGCAGGCAAAGGACTGAGCGATCACTTGAAGTAAATACTGCGCGTCACTCAAATCTTGTTTTCCGGGAAAAGGTTCACCGTTAAACACTTTCGCCAGAGCATTTTCCAATGTTTCACAAAATCGGTTATACGATATATCCGGAGCATTGACCTCTAATGCCAAATGAATTAATTTCGTGATATCATGCATGCTGTAAACAGATTTTAAGACGCTTACCGCAAACAAGGATGCCACGGAAAGCTTGTCATACCGCTTGTTGACCGGAGGCCTTATGACCTGTTGTTTCACATAATTGTTGACCATGGTTTTTGTCATAAACTTTTTTCCGTCACACAAAAGTGAATCGCCCAGCCATTTGTCGAGCAAAGACAAAACTTGTTCAAGATATAAGTCGATATCCGGCAAATCATCCCACCGAGGCAATTTTATACTGTTCATATTTTCCATTTGAAACCCCCTGAATTTCTTATAATACAAGGAGATGTTATCACGAGCTGAAACCGCAGTCAACAGTTGACATTGTTATTATGTACTGATAATATAGTTTCGATTACCACATAAAATTGTAATCAATAACACTTAATTTTGCATTTTAAATGATACAGGAGGCTATGAATTTGAAAGATAAATCAATGCTTTACCCGGCTGTGGAGCACTCCACTCTCAAGGAATTGATGGCGGAAACAATCAGGCAATATTCAAAAAATGATGCTTTCATTCTCAAGCGCGTCATCGACGGAAATATAACATATAAACATATCAGCTATGATGCTTTCGGAAAAGATATGGAAGCTTTCGGCACCGCACTGATCAAGCGCGGCTACGAGGGGAAAAGAATAGCGATTATAGGAAAAAACAGTTACCCCTGGCTTGTCGGCTATTTTGCGGGTCTTAACGCCGGAAACATCGTAGTACCGTTGGACAAGGGCTTACCGCTGGAAGAACTGGAATCATGTCTGTTCAGAAGCAAGGCGGATATTATTCTTTTCGACAAAGAGCACACGGATTTAGTGGATTCCGTCATAAAAAAAGGCGGTACAATGATATCGCTGATTATTGCGATGGAGCCGCAAGGCGATTATTCCACTTTTGAACAGCTGATTCAGGAAGGGAAGGAAGCCGTTGCACAGGGTGACAGTTCCTACACAGACGTCAGTCCGGATCCCTACGTTATGAGCGTCATACTTTTTACTTCAGGAACTACTTCCGCATCGAAAGCAGTCATGCTTTCTCATAAAAACTTAGCATCGAACAACTACGCGCTGCAATGCTGCGAAATGGTCTACAGCACAGATGTCAACATGGCATTTTTGCCGCTGCACCATACGTTCAGCGCGACAGGCGTCACTTTCATGCTCAGCAAAGGCGCAACCAATGTTTTTTGCGATGGCTTAAAATACATCGGACAAAATTTAAAAGAATATAAAGTATCGGTGTTTGTTTGCGTACCGTTAATCATTGAAGCGATGTACAAGAAAATTTTCCAGCAGGCAAAAAAGCAAAAGAAGGACGTGCTGTTAACCCGCATGTTGAAATTGTCTTCCGTTCTTATGAAAGTCGGCATCGATGTGCGCAGAAAGCTCTTTAAAAGCATCATCGACGAGCTGGGTGGCAATCTTCGCTTTGTCATTAGCGGCGCTGCCGCCATTGCGCCGGAAGTGGCGAAAGGGTTCAACGATCTTGGAATATTAACAGTCCAGGGCTACGGACTTACTGAAACAGCACCGGTTCTGTCAGCTGAAAACGCTGAAAATATAAGAACCGGATCCGTGGGAGTCCCCATGTGCAATGTTCTCCTTCGTATATCCGAACCAAACGAAGACGGCATAGGAGAAGTGATTGCCAAGGGCCCGAATATCATGCTCGGTTATTATGAAAACAAAGAAGAAACAGATAAAGTGATCAAAGATGAATGGTTCTACACCGGCGATCTTGGTTATTTTGATAAAGACGGCTTCCTGTTCCTGTGCGGAAGAAAAAAGAACGTCATCGTTCTTAAAAACGGCAAGAATGTCTACCCGGAAGAACTCGAAATTCTAATCAATAAAATTCCATATTTAGATGAAAATATGGTCTTTGGCTGGGAAAAAGGCGAAGATTATGTCATCAGTGCGAAGCTTGTTTACAATCAGGAACGTGTTTTAGAACTTTATCCTCAAATAAAAACTGATTCCGGGATGGACCAAGATCAACTCCATGCAATCGTTCAGAAGGAAATTGACCAAATCAACGAAATGCTGCCCACGTATAAGCATATTAAGAGGCTTATCCTTAACGACGAGCCCACGACAAAAACCACCACGGCAAAAATAAAGCGTTTTGAAGAGATGAAGAAACTCAACAATCAAGCGGAATAATCAGCACAACGAAAAAAAGACGGCATATGCCGTCTTTTTTATTACAAAATTATATTGCTCGGGTAAATTTACCGGATCTGATGCATCTTGTGCATACGCTCTTTCTGGTAACAGTACCGTTTTCCTCTACCTTAACGGTTTGGATGTTTGCGTTCCATTTTCTTCTGGTATGGCGATTGGAATGGGAAACGTTGTTTCCGGAAACCTGACCTTTACCACAAAATTCGCATTTCTTAGACATATTCTGCACCTCCTTTTAAACCCCGAGGGGTCGGTATTATCTTATTAAAAGATGCCACTTGGCATTGCTTTGATTTCAGACAAAAGTCATTATAGCACAGCAAATCAAATAAGTGCAATATTTTTTTAAAAAATGCATAATTTTTATGATAGAAT
>CAZSPZ010000026.1:0-22632 GCA_964608965.1 uncultured Oscillospiraceae bacterium
TTGATAACGGCGATGAACAACCAAAAAAGTGCACCTTTGTTTGATGCAATTGTGGATTATAATAAGAAGAGGCCTGCGTACTTTTGTATACCCGGGCATCGTTATGAAAAGGGCATCAACCCCATGTGGAGAGACATTGTGGGTGATGCGATTTTTTCTTTTGATTTAACGGAGACTCCGTTGACGGATGACCTTCATCATGCTTCGGGTCCGATCAAGGAAGCGGAGCAGCTTGCGGCGGAATTATGGGGAGCCGATTACACGCACTTTTTAGTGAACGGGAGCACGTCCGGCAATCAAGCGATGATTGTCACAACCACCCATGGCGGCGGTAAGGTGGCTATACCCCGAAATGCTCATAAATCTGCTCTGATGGGATTGATTATAGGCGGCGGCAATCCTGTTTATATCATGCCCGAAATTGAAGCCGAATGGGGCTTGCATGGCGGAATTACGCCCGAAGCAGTGGGAAAAATGTTTGCCGAAAACCCTGATTGCAAAGGGGTGATGGTCGTCAGTCCCACTTACTACGGCATAGCCAGCGATATTAAAGGCATTGCGGATGTTTGCCATAAGAACGGAGCCATCCTTATGGTGGACGAGGCCCACGGAGCACATTGCTATTTCAGCGATAAATTACCTAAAGGGGCTTTGGAGTTAGGCGCCGATATGTGCGTGCAAAGCATTCACAAAGTAACCGGATCCCTGACGCAGAGCTCGATGCTTCATGTAAAATCCGACCTAGTTAAAAAAAGCAGATTGGAAGCCAATCTGACGCTGGTTCAAAGCACGAGCCCGTCTTATCTTTTAATGACATCTTTGGATGTCGCTCGCCAGGATATGGCTATGCGCGGCAAGGAAATGATCGATAAAGCAGCATCTCTTGCCATCGATGCACGAAACAGAATCAACGCTATTCCGGGAATGACCTGTGCCGGCAAAGAACTGATCGGCCGCGCAGGAATCTATGATTACGATATTACAAGGCTCGTTGTCAGCGCGGACGATATCGGTATAACGGGGTTTGATTTAAAGAAAATGCTTTTCTTTGACTATAACATCGATATGGAGCTTGCCGACTATCGCAATGCGCTGGCCATCGTAACTTTTGCAAACGAAGAAGAAGATTTGGATCGTTTGGTCAGCGCCTTGGAGGATATTTCCCGCAAGAATCCGGATGGAACGCTTCTGCCTTCAGCAAAAAAACTACCGCCTCAGCCGAAATATATTCTTTCGCCGCGGCAGGCTTATTTCGCAGACAGAGAGCGTATTCCCTGGGTGGATGCAAAAGGCAGAATCGCAGCGGAATTAATCGCTCCTTATCCGCCGGGCATACCCGTTATCTATCCCGGAGAGTGCATGTCGGACGAAGTTTGGGATTACATCGAAGCTTTCCGTCAAAGAAACGGGCACCTGCACGGGCCTTCCGACGGGACACTGTCTACGTATGTGGTCGTAAAAGAATAAGGACAAAGATATCGTAAAAGAATAACAATAAAGATATCGTAAATGAACGACAAGGTGTTAAGCAAATTGCTTGACGCCTTTATTTTTTTATGATAAATTACCGATGTAAGTAAGGAGAGTGAGCGCATGTTGGATAAAATAATTACAATCAGCATGTTATACGATTTTTACGGAAACCTTCTTCCTGAAAAGCAAAAGGAATTTCTGAAGTTTTATCATGAAGAGAATTACTCTCTTTCAGAAATTGCCGCCGAATTCGGACTTTCCAGGCAGGGCGTTTACGATGGCGTAAAAAAAGCCGAGAGGGCGTTGTACGGTTACGAAGAAAAGCTCGGACTGATGCTGCGCTTTCATAAGACAGAGCAAGCTCTCAATAAAATAGACAGCGCCCTGGATGAACTGATAGAAAAATATAGAGAAGACACAGCACTTGCGACACAGCTGATTAAAATAAAAAACACCGCCGATGCATTAGGAGAATGATATGGCCTTCGAGGGACTTTCAGAAAAACTAAACGGAATATTCAAAAAACTGAGAGGTAAAGGAGTACTGACCGAGGCCGACATCAACGAGGCCATGCGGGAAGTAAAGCTTGCCTTGCTGGAAGCGGATGTTAATTACAAAGTAGTCAAAGATTTCGTTTCCGTCGTCAAGGAGAAATCTCTTGGACAAGACGTTATGGGAAGCCTTACCCCCGGACAGCAAGTCGTCAAGATTGTAAACGACGAACTGATCGGATTAATGGGCGGAACAAACAGCAAGCTTACTTATTCCCCAAGGGGTTTTACGACGATTCTGCTTGTGGGGCTGCAAGGTACAGGAAAAACAACGACTTGCGGCAAGCTGGCAGCCTACTTAAAGAAAAACGGCAAAAAGCCCATGATGGCTGCTTGCGACATCTATAGGCCCGCAGCGATAGACCAGTTGGAAATCGTGGGAAAGTCCGTGGATGTACCTGTCTTTTCCGACAGGAGCAGCAAAGATCCCGCGGATATCGCCAAGCGAGCTGAAAAAGAAGCGGAATACAAGGGATACGATGTTCTTTTAGTCGACACGGCAGGCAGACTCCATGTGGATGAAAACCTGATGGCCGAATTGGTTCGCATAAAAAAGGAAATCAAGCCTCACGAAATACTGTTGGTCGTGGACGCGATGACAGGCCAGGATGCAGTGACGGCGGCCGAAGCTTTTCATCAGGCGCTGGGCATCGATGGAATTATCATGACGAAATTGGATGGTGATACCCGAGGCGGCGCAGCTTTATCCGTAAAAAGTGTTACCGGAAGGCCGATAAAATTTATCGGCATGGGCGAAAAATCTGATGCCCTGGAGGCATTTCATCCTGAACGAATGGCATCCCGCATTTTGGGTATGGGCGACATGATGAGCCTTATCGAGAAAGCTCAAGAAAACTACGACGAAGAAAAGGCGCAGGAACTTGAAAAGAAAATGCGCAAAAACCAGTTTACCCTGGAAGATTTTCTGGATCAATTTTCTCAGATAAGGGGAATGGGCGGACTCTCCAAGCTGATGGACATGCTTCCCGGAGGCGGAGCCAAGGCATCCGAGGAACAACTGGATAAAGGTGAATTGGAATTCCGGTACATGGAAGCCATCATTTTATCCATGACAAAGGAAGAACGCAAGAACCCTCAACTCTTGAATGCAAGCAGGCGCAAGCGAATTGCGGCAGGAGCCGGCGTTACCGTCACAAGAGTCAACAATTTGATCAAGCGCTACGAGGAGACCAAAAAACTTATGAAACAATTCTCGGGCGGCAAAATGAATAAAATGGCAAAAAGAGGCAGGGGAATGTTCCCGGGCTTTTAGATAAACAACTTTTCGAAACGAGCGCAAAAGGATTTTCGGAATTACAAAAAAGGCTGACAAGCCGTACAAAGCGGCTTTCACATAATATTAGCAAAGAGCATATTTAGGAGGAAAAAATGGCAGTTAAAATCAGATTAAAGAGAATGGGAGCAAATAAGAAGCCCTTTTACAGAGTAGTTGTGGCAGATTCCCGTTCACCAAGAGATGGCAAATTTATCGAAGAAATCGGTTACTACAATCCCCTCGTTGAGCCTTCGGACATTAAGATCGACGCGGAAAAGGCCAAGAAATGGCTTTCTACAGGCGCTGCTCCTACCGATACAGTTCGCGCTCTCTTAAAAAAGACCGGAATAATCGAGTAAGAAAGTGGTGACAATATGGTAGTATTGGTAGAAACCATCGCCAAATCACTTGTGGATGAGCCGGAAGAGGTTCAAGTTCGTGAAGTTCCCGGAGAAGGGGATTCCACGATTATTGAACTGCGTGTTTCTGCGCAAGACATGGGAAAAGTGATCGGCAAGCAAGGCCGTATCGCAAAAGCCCTTCGGACAGTGGTCAAGGCCGCGGCGATTAAGCAGAACAAAAAGGTGGTCGTAGAGATCGTTTCATAGCGTTCTTTGGAGGATCCATGGAGTCTGTTAAACTTGGCAAAATAACCGCGCCTGTCGGAATCAGGGGAGAAGTTCGCGTCTATCCTTTCACGGATGAACCGACGCGATTTTCTGATATGAAAAATTTAGATGTGAGCGGCGTTTCTTATGATATTGAAAACGTAAGATATTCCAAGAACATGGTCGTTGTTAAACTTCGCGGGGTTAATACTCGAAATGAGGCCGAAGCCTTGCGTGGGAAAGAGCTGTTTCTTGATAAGGAGCTTCTCTGGGATATTCCCGAAGATACGTACTTTATCAAAGACCTTATCGGGCTGAGTGTTCGTGCTGCGGATGGCGAACTGATCGGTGTTCTTGCCGATGTTATTAAAAATACATCGCAAGACTTATACGAAATTAAAACTGTGCAGGGAAAGACTTTCTTGCTTCCTGCTGTCAAAGAGTTTGTTTTAGATGTGAATATGGACAAACGGGAAATGACGGTACGCTTAATTGAAGGGTTGGCCGAACTATGAGAATCGACGTGCTGACTCTTTTTCCCGATATGTTTTCTCCTGTTACGCAAGACAGTATTCTTGGGAAAGCCGGCGAAAATAATATTCTGGACATTCGTATTACGGATATCAGAGACCATACAAAGGATAAACACAAAAAAACGGACGATACGCCCTTTGGCGGAGGCGCCGGCATGATTATGTCTCCGCAACCCGCTTTCGATGCGCTACGCTCTCTGGAGGCTGCTTCTAAACGCATATTGTACATGTCTCCAAGAGGAAGGGTGCTGGATAAAGAGCTTATTCAGGAACTCTCCCTGGAAAATGATTTCGTCATCCTTTGCGGACATTACGAAGGAGTGGACCAGCGGATCATCGACCGGTGGCACATGGAAGAAGTCTCGATCGGAGATTACATTTTAACAGGAGGAGAGCTTGCCGCGATGGTTCTTATCGATGCTGTTGCACGTTTGATTCCAGGTGTTTTAGGCAGTGAAAACTCTCATTTCGAAGAATCCATTTATTCGGGTCTTTTAGAGTACGATCAATATACCAAACCCAGAGTCTACGAGGACTTATCTGTCCCGGAAGTACTTTATAACGGCAATCACAAGTTGATTCATCTTTGGCAATGGGAGAATTCTTTAAGGCTTACAAAAGAAAGGCGACCGGATTTATTGAAAGCGTATCTTGAACAGGACAGACCTCTTTCCAAAGAGGAAAAACGTATTTTGTATCAAGTGATGTCCGAGTCCCGAGGTCTTGAAGAAAGCTGAGAATACTGGTAAAATGCTCCTATGAAAGAGAAGAATAAAAAGAACAAAATGATAGCCGCATTAACAGTGTTCCTGGTTGTATGTGTGGGATTATACGCCTTTATTTATGTGATTCCGGGTATATCGGGAGCATTGACAAGAACAGCTGTCATATCCTACGGAAACCTGCAGGTAACGGATACCACTACTTGCTTTGTGGTGCGAGACGAAGTTGTCGTTCAAGCCAAACAATCCGGAAGCATCAGTTATTATATCGACGAAAGTTCAAAAACTCGCAAAGGGACCAAAATATTGGACATATATCCTGCCGGAGGTACCGCTTCAGGATATATTTGCAGTACTACAGGGATTGTCAGTTATTACGTCGATGGATACGAGAGTTATTTTACTCCTGAAAATATGCAGGCTTTAGAACCCGCAGAGCTTCTGGAACTGGAAGTTGCTCCCGAAGACACCAAGAGAACCCAGGTCAGTACCGGCGAACCTGTTTACAAGTTGATTCTGCAAGATGTATGGTATGCGGTATTGCTTGTGCCGGAAGAGAATATCAATAAATACACACTCGATTCCAAGGTGACCGTTAAATTCCCCGACGGCGAAGTGCAAGGCAGTACGGCACAACTGATACAAAAGACCGAAGGCTGGCTTGCCGTTATAAAAATAGACAGATATTACGAAAGCTTTGCACGCGTGCGCAAGACAGAAGCTACCGTCGTGACAAAAGACTATCAGGGACTTATCGTACCTAATACGGCGATTGCGGAAGAGCAGGGTCTTACCGGCGTCTACGTCAAAGAGCTGGGCGGAGATTTTACTTTTACAAGAATTCAGGTGATTACCACAGACGGAAAAGATTCCCTGGTCGAATCCTCCTGCTTCTATGAAACAGATAGCCAGGGCGTACAGACAAAGGTTAATACCGTGGAAATTTATGATGAAATCTTAAGGAATGTCGATTCGGAGAAGTAAAAGATGGGCATCAAGGAAAATATCAAACAAATTCAAATGAAAAAAGCCGATTTTGCCGAAAAAGCGGGACGGACGCAGGACGAGGTTCTTTTAATCGCCGTCACGAAAACCAGAACTCCCGAAGAAATTGACGAAGCTCTGGCTTGCGGTATAACAGACATAGGCGAAAACAAAGTCCAGGAAATTTTGGATAAATACGATAAAGTGCAAGGCAAGGCGCGCTGGCATTTAATCGGCCATCTTCAAACCAATAAAGTGAAGTATATCATCGATAAAGTTGACTTGATTCATTCGGTGGATTCCTTGCATCTTGCCCAGGAAATAAACAAGAGGGCTGCCGCCGCCGGCATTGTCTGCGATATTTTGATACAGGTCAATGCGGCCGAAGAAAAGAGTAAATTCGGCATTACCACAGATGGGGTGGAAGCGTTGCTTTCGGATATTCTCCAGGGATGCGAGAGCATCAGAGTAAAGGGCCTTATGCATATTGCGCCTTTTTCTGAAAACCCCGAAGAGGTTCGAATATATTTCAGACAAGTCAAAGAGTTATACGATAAATTTGCGAAAATCAAACATCCGAGAGCCGAATTCACCATGCTCTCTATGGGCATGTCTCATGATTTTGGCGTAGCAATAGAAGAAGGGGCCAACGCAATCAGAGTTGGTACATCCATATTCGGTGAGCGGGACTATTCCAACAAGTAGCCTGCCGGAGAGAGGAGAACACAATGGGTTTATTTAACAAAATGAAAGAAATGATCGGAATCGAAGAGCTCGAGGACGATGAAGCAGAGGTAAAGTCACCGGCTGTTGCCCCGGAGAGAAAAGCCCCGGATATAAGACCACCCATGAAAAGCAGTTCACTTGCAGAGGCAAACAAATCAAATGAACTCAGAAATTCAACACTTCCCGGAGGCAGAAGAACCGACCAGTTTAAAATGATTGTTGTGGAACCTGCCGGCTTTGATGAAAGTCCTCGTTTGGTGGATAATTTAAAAGCCAAGAAACCTGTCATCATCAATTTGGAAAATTTAGAGACGGACACAGCCAGAAAAATATTTGATTTTCTGAGCGGTGCAACGTACGCTTTAAACGGCAATGTTCAAAAAGTTGCCAATAATATATTTGTCTTTGTCCCCGAAAATGTAGATGTCGCTTATAACATGGAGCAAAAGGCAAGCGTTTCCGGCAGCGGGATGAAAAGCCCCTGGAAATAGGAGATAATTATGGTCGGCGCTAAAATACTACTGGCACTATACTATTTTACCCAAGTAATCCAATATATGGTTTTGGTATATGTTATACTTTCGTGGTTTTCTAAACCCGGGGGTAGGACGTATTTCCTTTATCAGAAATTAGGAGAGCTTCTGAATCCTTTGTTTATGCCTTTCAGAAGATTGACTCAGGGCGTTACTATGCGTACAGGCTTGGATTTTACTCCATTCCTGCTCATTATTGCTCTATCGATGCTTTATCGGCTTATCTACATGCTGGCTTTCAGGTTCATCATCTAAAAAGAAGGCGCGGACTTTCCGGAAAGGGAGAACATATGATTACACCACTTGATATTCAGAATAAAGTTTTTACCCGTGCGGTAAGGGGCTATAAAGAAGAGGATGTTGACGGATTCCTTGATTTGCTGACTGTCGATTACGAAAGACTGATTGACGACAACGAAAACTTAAAAAAATTACTTGCGGACACGACGGAAAAACTTCAAGAATATAAGACGACAGAAAGTGCGGTCCTGGAAACTTTAAAGGCTGCAAAGGCCTTGATGAACGATATATCTGCCAGCGCGGAAAAGCGTGCTGAGATCATGGTGAAAAATGCCGAATTGGATGCGGAACTCTTGCAAAAACAAGCAAGAGAGTCGGTTGAACGTCTAAAAGAAGAAGAAATAGCTCTTTCTCAGCGTGTAACTGCGGTCAGATCGAGATTTAAAAGTATGCTGGAGTCGGAGCTGGATCGTTTTGATGTGCTGGCCGAAGAATTATTCGGATCGTCGGAAGAAAACGGCTTTCAGAATGTTTCCGACGGAAAGACCAGGAAGATGAAAGGGCATCCTATCGCAGAGGAAGATTTCTTTAAAACGGTAACAAACTTCAGGAGAGAAGAATAGTGTTCTGGATGATTCTTGCCGCAGTGGTTTTTGCAGATCAGCTTTCGAAATATGTGATACAGACGTCTTATATTCTGAATGAAACGGTTCCTTTTATTTCCGGTATATTGGATATAACTTATGTGCATAATTACGGGGCGGCCTTTAGCATACTCCAGAATAAGCAAGCGTTTCTCATTGCATTCACAGCAATAGCGATGCTTGCGATCACGATATATACTTTGAAGCAGCAGAAAAAGCTGCCCAGGGCCGAAGTGGTTGCTTTTGCATTGATTGTAGCCGGCGGCCTTGGCAATCTGATCAATAGGGTCATGTACGGTTATGTCGTGGATTTTCTCAATATATACATTCTTCCGGTTTTTAACATAGCGGATATGTCTGTTTGTTGCGGCTCGGCATTGTTGATTTACAGTGTTATGGTGCTTGAACCAAAATTCAACGAAAAGAAATGAGCGTTTCATATGAACGAAGATCGTAAATACAGCTTTTTAATTGAAGAAGAGCACGACGGACTTCGTATGGACTCTGTCTTGGCGGAATTGATCGAAGAGGCATCCCGGAGCTATATACAGAAGCTCATAGAGGGTGGTTCTGTTTTTTTAGACGGTAAACAGCTGCTGTCAAAAAAAGAAAAACTGTATGCCGGACAGCGTCTGGAAATAGAATTCCCTTTGCCGACTCTTTTGGAAATCCTTCCGTCAAAGATGGATTTGGAAATCATGTTCGAGGACGACGATTTAATCGTTGTCAATAAGCCAAGAGGCCTTGTTGTTCATCCGGCCGCAGGGAATCGCGAGGGTACGCTTGTCAATGGTTTGCTCTACCATTGCAAAAATCTTTCATCGATTAACGGTGTTGCAAGACCCGGAATCGTTCATAGAATCGACAAGGATACTTCGGGGCTTCTCGTTGTGGCCAAGAGTGATTTGGCTCACAGAGAATTATCCCGCCAGCTCGCCGCCCATACAATGAAAAGAATTTATACTGCGATTGTCTGGTTTGGGATCAAGGAAGAAGAGGGCACAATAAACGCTCCTTTGGGAAGAGACCCGGGGAACCGACTCAGAAGGGCTGTCGTTGCGGATGGGAAGCAAGCCGTTACACATTATAAAGTCATCGAAAGGTTATCCACTTTTACTTTGATAGAAGCAAGACTTGAAACGGGTCGTACGCACCAGATAAGAGTGCATATGGCGCACATAAAACATCCTCTTCTGGGGGATGTGCTCTACGGACCCAAAAAGCAGCCTTTCGGGTTGAGCGGTCAGATTCTGCACGCCGGTGTTTTGGGCTTTATGCATCCGGTTCGCGGAGAATATATCGAATTTACGGTAAAACCGCCTGAAGAGTTCAACACTATATTGGAAAAATTAAGGAGATAAACATGGCAAAAGTGAAACTTAATCCTGGAACGTTGCTCAGCCCGCTTCCTGCAGTGATGGTCAGCTGCGGAAGAGGAGAAGACGCAAATATCCTGACGATAGCATGGACAGGCATTATTAACTCAGAACCTCCTTATACTTACATTTCTGTGCGAAAAAGCAGATATTCTCATGACATCATTGCCAGAGATATGGAGTTTGTCATCAATTTGACGACAGAAGATTTACTCTTTGCCACAGATTACTGCGGCGTAAAAACCGGCGCTCGCGAAGACAAGTTTGCCAAAATGAATCTGACAAAAGAAAAAGCTTCTGTTGTCGGTTGCCCCATGATAGCCGAATCCCCGGTTTCGATGGAATGCAAAGTATTTGAGATTCGGGAATTCCCGACGCACGACATGTTTATGGCCGAAATTGTCGCCGTGCATGCGCATGAATCTTTAATGGAAAAATCAGGGAAGCTCGCTTTGGAAAAGGCCGGCCTGATCTGCTTTAGCCATGGAGACTATGTGGGGCTTCGCACGCACAGATTAGGGACGTTCGGCTACTCGGTCATGAAACCTAAGACTGTAAAAAAGAAGGCGGAGGAAAAAGCTAAAGAACAAGCCAAAGAACAAGGCAAAGAAACGAAAAACAAGTCGCATAAACTTTTTACGGGAAAAAGCAAGCGCATTTCAAAAAGTAAATAGAATAACAATGAAATGAGATCATAATAAAAGTACCGCCGTTTAACAGGCGGTACTTTTTTCTTTCTGCCGGATAGATGCCCTTGTCGACGTAAATTTTTACTATGGTTATTGTGTGCTTGGGGAACGGGAGCGTCAATCATAGATTGGTTGTTGTTGATGTGCTGCGCGTGCTGCGAAAGGCATTTGTCTTGTCGCAGCAACACCGGTTTACGCCGCCCCGGTAAATTTCTATCCTTAAGAGAACTGTAGCACAGAATATAGAAAATAACAACCAAAATATGTAAATATTGTAAATTATTCGCTATCGTACTTCTCGGGATTTACATAAACAGTTTTCTGATGCGTAAAAATGACCATTCCGGGCTTGCTTCCGGAAGGTTTTTTTACATGTTTGACATAGGTATAATCTACCGGCACGTTTTCAGAATCCTTACCTTTGGAATAATATGCAGCCAAAGCTGCGGCTTGCAACAAATCTTCGTTCTCGGGTTCCTTTTCTTTTAAGAACAAAACCACATGGGAGCCGGGCATGCCCTTTGCGTGAAACCAAAGATCTGTTTTACCGGCAAGGCTGAATGTAAGGTAGTCGTTTTCAGTGTTGTTGCGGCCCACCATAATTTTCAGCCCGCCTAAAGAGGTATATTTTCGAGGAGTCGGTTTACTTTTAACCGGCTTATCCTTCGTTTTTCTTGTTCTGATGTAACCAAGCTGGGCAAGTTCCTGACGCAGCAGGTTTAATTCTTCGTAAGTCTCCGACAGCGAAATCAATGCAAAAACAGATTCTATGTAGGCGATATCTTTTTCGGTATCGAGCAATTGCAGCAGCTTTTCTTTTTTTGCCGTCTTTGCTTTCGCATATTTTTTATAATAATTCTGCGCGTTTTTAGACGCTGAAAAACGGGTGTCCAACTCGATCGTCACATCACTTTGATCGTAGTAGCTTTTTACTGTCACACTTCTGGCGCCGGGAGCCACTTGATAGAGGTTTGCATTCAGCAATTCACCTTTCAATCGTAATATATCTGCCTCTTCCGCCTGCTTGATATCTTCCAGAAGGCGTTGCTTTTTCAGGAGCAATTTATCCAGCAATGCGCCGACGGTTCGTTCTAAATTTGTGCCTTTTTGAGATACACGATTGCTTTGTCTGCGGTTTGAAAAGTAAAAATCCAACGCGGTTCCGGGATCTTGAAATATATCCGTTTTATAATTGCCGAGTACATGGGAAAGAGGAAAGACATGAACATCTTTTGGAATGCCGCATTCATCTGAATATACAGTCGGTACAATGCCTTCGGGAGATAAAAGTTTTACCCTTAAGTCGATGATACGATCTGCCAGTTTTTCTCGGGGACCTGCTGTCCAAAGCTCTTCCGCGGCTATGGGGCCGATGCCTTGAACAGACGATAAAAGAGCTTTGGATCCTTCTTCTTTGCTTTGTTGTATCCGTTCATATATTTCTGCTTTTTCCGAAGTCCAGAAGTCCAATTTGTTTTGAGAAGGGGGCATGACATAAGAAAGTCCGGGCAATATTTGTCTGTACCTGTTGATATCGATTGAAATCCTTTTTATGCTGTCGATTATTTTTTCAGTCGAGATGTCGACCAGGATTAAATTGCTGTGTTTTCCCATCGTTTCGGCAATCAGTTTTTTGTTGACGGAAAACCCCATTTCGTTCACTGTTTCCACATAAAACTCGATGATTCGTTCTGTTTGTATTTGAGAAACGCTTACGATGCGGCCTCCCTGGATATGCTTTCTTAAAAGCATGCAGAAAGCAGGCGCCGTCGGCGGATTTTCTATGTTTTGTTCCGTAAAATATACGCTGGCACTTGTGGACGCCACACTGATTAAAAGTTTTTTCCTCCGACCGTTGCAATGCAGCTGCATGACAATTTCATCGGGTTCCGGCTGATGGATTTTCTCGATTTTTGCTCCGATTAATTCTCTGTTAAGCTGTCTTGCGATGACGCCTGCAAACAGTCCGTCGTAACTCATAAAAACCTCTGTGGAAAACTGTATTTGTTTATGCTAAAATCTATGTAATGATAACACGAATAAGCCTGTATTCACAGTAAAATTGCGTGTTAAACAGAAAAGAGGAACGTATGATAAAAAGTATGACAGGATTTGGGCGTGCCGAGTACACCGATGAAAAGCGCAATGTTGTTGTGGAAATAAAAGCAGTGAACCATCGTTACAGCGACATTTCGGTAAAAATGCCAAGGCGTTATTCGTTTGCGGAAGAGCAGCTGAAAGGTTTGGTAAAAACCGTAGCACCAAGAGGAAAGATCGACGTCTCCGTCATGGTTGACAACGCAGCGATGGACGATACAAACGTACAGCTTAATCTGACCATCGCAAAGCAGTATTACAATAATCTCACATTGCTGAAAGACGAATTCGCCCTGCAGGGAGACATTTCTATTTCCTTGCTTGCGGGAATGCCGGATGTTATAAGGGTGATTGCAGATGTAGAGGACGAAGAGGCAATCATAAAAAGCCTTACTTCTCCGGTACTTGCGGCGGCGGAAAATCTCAACAACATGCGGATAGCAGAGGGCTCAAAACTTGCCGAGGATATTTTATACAGAGGGCAGCTTGTAGCAGACCTTGCAACGCAAATCGATGCGTATGCGCCCAAAGTGTCGGAACTGTACGCTCAAAAGATGAAGGACCGGATAGCGGAACTTCTCGGAAGCGCGACAGCGATTCCGGAAGACAGAATACTGCTGGAAGCAGCAGTATTCGCAGATAAGTCAAATATTACAGAAGAAATAGTGCGTTTAAAAAGCCATGTTCAACAGTTAAAAGACATCATCGCAAAAGCAGATCAGCCTGTTGGAAAGAAACTTGATTTTCTTATTCAGGAAATGAACAGGGAAGCCAATACAATCGGTTCAAAAGCTAATGATCTTGCCATAACAAACAATGTGTTGTCATTGAAAAGCGAAATCGAAAAAATTCGGGAACAGGTTCAAAATATCGAGTAACCCACAGATATATATTGCATGTAGCCGTAAATTGATGTATTCTATATAACTGCACAGTTATTTTAAATAATGTGCGAGGAGGTACTATGGAACAAGGCAGACTGTTCGTGCTGTCCGGACCTTCCGGCGCGGGAAAAGGGACAATTTGTAAGGAATTAATAAAGAAAGAAGACATAGAGCTTTCTGTTTCCATGACTACCCGATCCCCAAGGGCAGGAGAGGTGCCCGGGCGCAGTTACTACTTCGTTTCGGACGAAGAGTTTCAGGAAACAATTGCAGAGGGCGGTTTTCTGGAGTATGCCAAAATTTACGATCACTGCTACGGTACCCCGAAGAAGCACGTTTTAGACATGCTTGCGCAGGGAAAGGATATTATTCTCGAAATAGAAATGCAAGGCGCCTTCCAAATCAAAACGGTGTACCCTGCAGGGACTCTCATCTTCGTACTTCCGCCGTCACTGGCCGAGCTGAGAAAGCGGCTGATAGAAAGAGGGACAGAGGACGAGGATGAAATAAAAACCCGTCAGCAGGCGACATTAAATGAAATAGCCCTTATAAACGATTACGACTATTATGTTATAAACGGCGATCTTCAAGAAGCCGTAAATACAGTAAGAGCAATAATAAAGGCAGAGCACAGCAAAGTGACGGAAAATGTCCGAAAACTTGTAAGAAGATACGAGGAGGAGTACATATAATGATGTTATATCCATCGATAAACCTGTTAAAGACAAAGGTAGACAGCAGATATACTCTGGTTGTCATGGCCGCAAAAAGAGCGAGAGATCTCGTGGACGGCAAACCCAAATTAACACTTATGGACAGCAATAAACCTGTATCGATTGCAACCTACGAAATTTCAGATGATCTTATCAGTTACAAAAGGCAGGATATTCCTGTTTCTGACGAGCCTGAAAGACGCAATATATAGGCAATTTGATCAATCAGTTCCTTAAAAGGCTTGAAATTTCAAGCCTTTTATAATGCAAAAAATAATATAAAAATTTTCTAATTTAATACTTTACAAGTTTAGCGCATTAAAGTATAATAGCGACATAGTTAAAAAAAACTCTAACGGAGGAGCAGAAAAATGAAAAAAATTGTAAGTATATTATTGGTTTTGATGATGGCAATGAGCCTGTTTGCCGCTTGCGGCGGCGGAGCCGAACCGGAGGCAGAAGATACATCTTTAACAGCGATTCAAGAAAAAGGCGTGTTGATTTTGGGCCTGGATGACGCATTCCCTCCTATGGGCTTTCGTGATGATAACGAAGAAATCATAGGATTTGATATCGATGTAGCCAAAGCGGTTTGCGAAATTCTCGGCGTAGAGCTTCAGACGCAGCCTATTGACTGGTCGACGAAAGAAGTGGAATTGAATGCCGGAAATATCGATTGCATATGGAACGGCATGTCCTGGACCCAGGAGCGCTCCGAAAGCATGAGCCTTTCGATGTCTTATCTTCCCAACTCCCTGACGCTTGTCGTGATGAATGACAGCGGTATCAGCGGAATGGCGGATATGGCCGGAAAAACATTGGCAGTTCAAAGCGGATCTTCTGCAGAAGAGGTTCTCAACAGCGAAGACGGAGCTGAATTAGCCGGCATGGTCGGATCTGTCGTAACGTTCGGAGATTATCTTGTTGCACTTTTAGATCTTGAAAGCGGCGCTTCGGATGCAGTGCTTATCGACTCTGTGGTTGCAAACTATCTGATTGCGCAAAACGGAAAGCAAATGACGGTTCTGGATGATTATTTATACGAAGAGACGTTTGCCGTTGGTTTTAGAAAGACTGATGTTGCTCTTACCGATGCGGTCAACGCTGCGTTAAGCCAACTGAAGGCAGACGGAACTCTGGGTGAAATCGCCACCGAATGGTTTGGATCCGACATTACTATCGTAGAATAAAAGCACAAAGAGCGTGGCCGCTTCTTTTGAATGCAGAAGCGGCCACTTATGTTCTCTCGGGAGAAATTCATGACATTTGATCAAATCATCAAATCGATAACGAATATGAATGCCGATTCTTTTTTTGCCATGATAGGCAATATGTTCCAAGGATCGGGACAAGTGATAGAGATATTCGTATTAACCATAGTGTTTTCTATACCCCTTGGTATATTTGTCGCACTGGGCAGAGGATCAAAATCACCGCTTATAGCAGGCCCGCTCAGAGGCTATCAGTTGATTTTTCGCGGAACTCCGCTCATGCTTCAGCTGATTTTCTTTATGTACGGACCCTATTTTATGTTTGGCATCACGATGAATCGTTTCTTTGCCTGCATTTTAGCGTTTGTTATCAACTATGCCGCTTTTTTCGGCGAGATATTTCGCTCGGGCATTAATTCCATTCCTCCTGGGCAATACGAAGCCGGAAAAGTGCTGGGCTATTCCAAGAATCAAACATTCAGCAAAATCGTTCTGCCTCAAGTGGTGAAGCGTGTTATTCCTCCTGTCGGGAATGAATTCATGACATTGGTAAAAGATACGGCGCTTGCGCAGATTATTGCCCAACCGCAACTTTTTGATGTGGCAAGTAAAGCCGGTTCAAGGCACGCGACTGTTGTGCCTTATATCGTGGCCGGAGTATTTTACTTGGTTATGAACACGGTGGTGGAGTACGGCTTTAAACGGCTGGAAGAGCGTCTGGATTACTATCACTAGGAGGATCGATATGATATTGTTAAAAGCTGAAAAAATCAAAAAGTCCTTCGACGGAGAAGAGGTTCTGGAGGGGATAGATTTAAGCGTTGAAGAGGGCGAAGTCATTTCGATCATCGGGCCTTCCGGATCCGGTAAATCCACACTGTTAAGATGCCTTACCCAATTGGAGTCCGCCGACAGCGGCGAAATTGTAATTTGCGATGAAAAAATCATGTGGACGGAGAACGGACATGCAAAATTTGCGGATCCAAAAACCATGCACAGTGCTATACTGAACGTAGGGTTGGTCTTTCAGAATTTTCAACTTTTCCCCCATTGGACTGTTCTGCGAAATATCATCGACGCGCCGATGACGGTTCTTGGAAAAAGCAGGGAAGACGCTGAAAAAACGGCGAGAGATCTTTTGAAAAAAATGGACCTTGCTCAAAAGGAAAACGCTTATCCTTGCGAACTCTCCGGTGGTCAGCAGCAAAGGGTTGCGATTGCGCGGGCTTTGGCGCTTTCTCCCAAAATATTGTTCTTCGATGAGCCTACTTCTGCTTTGGATCCGGAACTTACCGGCGAAATATTAAAAGTGATACGGAAGTTGGCAAAGCAAAATATGACCATGGTCATCGTTACCCATGAAATGGGTTTTGCGAAAGATATTTCCGATAAAGTGATTTTTATGGATGACGGAATTGTATTGGCACAAGGATCTCCGAAAGAGATATTGGAAAATCCGTCTTCCGAAAGAATACAAACCTTTTTAAATTTAGTCAAACATGAATAAAGGATAGAATGGCTACTGTATATGACAGAACAGAACTTCTGATCGGTTCGGAGGCTCTAAAAAAACTCAGAAACGCTAAAGTCCTTATCGTAGGTTTGGGCGGCGTGGGCGGATATATTGCGGAAGCTCTTGCAAGGGCCGGCGTGGGCACGTTGGGGCTTTGCGATTTTGACGTGGTGGATATCACGAATATCAACAGGCAAATTTACGCCTTGTCTACGACGGTCGGCAATCTTAAGACGGAAGTGGCAAGAGAGCGCATCGGGGACATTAACTCTGCTGTCAAGGTCAAGACATTTCCTTTTAAATTAGACGAAAACACGCTACCTGCTATTTTTGTTTCGGGGTACGATTATGTGGCGGATGCCATCGATGATGTGGCTGCAAAAGTACTTCTGATAAAAGAAGCAAGGCAAAACGATATTCCGGTGATCAGCGCAATGGGCGCGGGAAATAAGCTGGATCCTTCTCGCTTTAAAATCGCAGACATAGAAAAAACGAACACGTGTCCGTTGGCAAGAGCAATGCGTAAAGAATTAAAAGCACAGGGAATCAAAGGTGTTTCGGTTTTATTTTCGGATGAAACAACGGAAAGGCGCGGACAAGCCGGGTCTAAACCTGTAACTTCGAGTATTTCGTATATGCCGGGTGTAGCGGGCCTTATGATTGCAGGTAAAATAATCGGGGATTTGATCAAATAACGCTGTATCCTTGCATTGCTAAGGCTGCCGCGCCAAATAAAGCTCCTTCGTAGCCCAGCGGCGTCGCTAAAATTTCCGGGGTAGCATAACTTCTTTTATATGTTTGCTCATGGACTGTTTGCATCAGAGAATCTTTAAAGTAATCAAAAGCGAGGGAGAGACCTCCGCCGATGATTACTTTTTTTAAGTCGATGATATTATTCGCGGATGCTATGACTTTTCCGAGGTAATAACCTTCTAAATGAAAAGCGGCCAGCGCCGCAGGGTCGCCTTCGGCGGCCAGGGCGGCAATAGACTTTCCGTCCGCGGGCGCACCGTCTATTGTCGCACTTCCGCCGGCCTGCATAAAGTTTTGGACGAGGCCGGCGGCTGCGGCGTACATCTCCAGCGTTCCCGCTGTGCCGTCATCCGACATTCTGCCGTTTTCAACCACCACACATTGTCCGATTTCTCCGGCGTTTCCAAACGCTCCATGGTAAAGCTTTCCGTCTAAAAACAGGCCGCCTCCGACTCCGTTGCTCACCGTTATATAAAGGAAATCGTCACAATCTTTGCCTGCTCCGAAGTATCGCTCCGCCAGAATGCATGCTCTGCCGTCGTTGTCGATGAACACGGGAAAACCAAACTCTCGATGCAGATGCTCCGCAATCGGATAATCCTTGATTCCCATAAATTCAGTGCTCAGCCAAATGCCTTTTCCCGGATCTGCAAGACCGGGGATGGTAACGCCTGCTGCCGATATTTCCATATCCGGGTTGATGCGCAGCGTTTCTTTGATCGAAGCGACAATTTGCTCACTGATGATTTTATGCGAATAGCCGCCCCATGCAAATCGTTTGCTATATAAGAGCTTTCCTTCCGGGGACACGAGCCCTGTCATATATTTTGAACCGCCTAAATCCAGTGCGAGAAACGCTTTTTCCATTACAGCCTCCAATCAATCGGGCGTGGGAATAATTTTATAAAAAACTCGGTTGCATCACTTCTCTGATAGTCTTTGTTGTCCATATCGTAACATCGATGCCCGCGTTATCTGCTATTTCGTAAGCAAGCACTTGAATCGGCACTAAAAATTCCAACGCGTTAAGAAATTCGATGTCCACGGAATCGATGGTCAAAGCGCCGGCATCCTGCATTGCATCACTTGCCGCCTGAATCAACACGCAGTTGGGAAAAGAATTCTTCATCGTCTTATAAAGAAGAAGCATTCGATCTTTTTCGGGACAACGTTCCGCCGCCAGAAAAAAGACGACATCGGCCGATTTTACAGCGCATAAAGGCCCGTGGAGAAACTCTTCCAATTCATAAGCGAACGTCGGCTTTTGATGAGATTCGATAAATTTTAAAACTGTTTCTGTCGCTGTGCCGAAGTTGGCTCCGTAACCAAGAATCCAGTAAGAAGATGCATGCATCACCATTTCTTTGTTTGCCGCAAACCATTCCAGAGATTTCATTCTGGCGGCGTCGACTGTTTGAATAAGGCCGTTAAAACTCTTCATATAAAGGTTGTATTCGCCTTCCGATATACTTCCGATTGCTTTGGCCGCTTCCACCATGCAAAGCAGGAGCAAGAACAAGCCTGTGGAGTGCCCTTTGGTTGTTGGCGGCGCTTTTTCTTCCCCCGAAGGCTTTTTCAGTACGACATCGGCTTCTTTGGCAAGAATGCCGTTTTCGTTCAGCGTGGTGCAGACAACCGGAATGCCAAGTTCTCTGGCTTTTCTGGCCGCTAGGACAGGTCCCTTTGTCCGACCCGATTCCACAGGACAAATCAACAGCATTTCATCGGATTTGTAAGCATTTCCAGGGTTGAAGCCTTGATGGTGGATCAACAGCGAAGGCAAAGTACAATCGGCATCGACCTTTAAAAGTTTTATCGCAGCATATTTCAGCGTTTGCGATAAATGAGAAGGAGAGCCGCTCCCCAAAAAAAAGATCTTTTTTATTTTATGCTGCATGAACAATTTCACGAAATATTTGGTATAGTAATCTTTGTTGTTTAATATGGCGGAAAAAAGGGCAGGCTCTTCCGCGATTTCATCTAGCATAGCTTTATTGTTAGGGATGATTGCCATGGCGGCCTCCGTTTTCTTCCGTCGGTAAAATACATCATTGAAAACTATTGTAGCATATCAAAAAATACTTGCCAATAGGCCCCCGGTAGTGTAATATACCTAAAGGTGTGCTTAATGTGGCACAACGTATCTAAATTCGCACATTCCAAAGCTTGTACCACGGTGCCGTTAAAGGTTTGCGTACAGGATACTGCGGAATGGAGGTAAAACCGGGAGGTAATTTAAATGGCAGTTATTTCTATGAAACAATTATTGGAAGCCGGCGTTCACTTCGGTCATCAGACCAGAAGATGGAACCCGAAGATGGCTCCGTACATCTTTACCGAAAGAAACGGAATTTATATCATCGACTTGCAGAAAACAGTGCGAAAAGTCGACGAAGCATACGAATTCATCAAGAGCGTTGCTATGGAAAATAAACCGATTCTTTTCGTCGGAACAAAGAAACAGGCTCAGGCCGCTATCGCAGACGAAGCCCTTCGCTGCAATATGTTCTATGTAAACGAGAGATGGCTTGGCGGCATGCTCACCAACTATAAGACAATATCCCTTCGTATCAAAAGACTCAGCGATATTCAGCAAATGGCGACAGACGGCACGTTTGACGCTCTGACAAAGAAAGAAGTTCAAAAACTTCGTCTGGAAATGGCAAAGTTGGAGAAATTCTTAAACGGAATGAAAGCCATGAGAGGGATGCCCGGCGCAATGTTCGTCGTTGACCCCAAGAAAGAAAAAATCGCTGTCAAAGAAGCACGGATTCTGAACATTCCTATCGTAGGTATGTGCGATACAAACTGCGATCCGGACGATGTGGATTATGTGATTCCCGCAAACGACGATGCTATTCGCGCCGTAAAACTGATTACTGCAAAAATGGCAGACGCCATTATCGAAGGCAAACAGGGAGAATCATTTGCTCCGGCAGTTGAAGCCCCCGCAGCAGTTGCTGAAGTTGCCGTCATCGAAGAACCTTCTGCCGAAGAGCCTTCTATCGAAGAAATCGCAGCGGAAGAAGAATAGACAAAAAAAGAAAATTTAGCGTTAGGAACGAACACCGTTCCTCGTACGATATAAGGAGAACGAAAATGGAAGTAACCGCATTAATGGTAAAAGAGCTCCGCGAAACCACAGGCGCAGGTATGATGGATTGCAAGAAAGCGTTGGTTGCAACCGACGGAGACATGGATAAAGCCATCGATTATTTAAGAGAAAACGGACTTGCAAAAGCCGCTAAAAAAGCCGGAAGAGTAGCATCCGAAGGCTTGGTTAAACTTGCTTTCAACGCAGACGGAACCGCCGCTGCGGCAATTGAAGTAAATTCCGAGACAGACTTCGTGGCAAAAAACGAAGAGTTTATTGAATTCGTAGAAAAGCTTTCACAGCTTGCACTGTCCATAGGCGAAACCAAGCTGGAAGCTTTTATGGATCTGCCCTACGAAGCGGAAGGCACCGTAACAGATGCGCTTCATGCAAAAATTGCTAAAATAGGCGAAAACCTGAGCATCAGACGCTTCGCTAAGTTTGCCACACCCGGAGTCAAGTATGTCGGCTATATTCACGGCGGCGGAAAAATCGGTGTTCTCATCGGATTGAAAACAGAAGCAGCTGTCGAGGATGTCAGTGTCGTCGGCAGGGATGTTGCGATGCAGGCTGCGTCCATGAGACCTCAATTTGTTGACGAGACAAGTGTAGACCCCGAATATATGGAGCACGAAAAGCAAATTCTTATCGCTCAGGCTCTCAACGAAGGAAAGCCCGCGGAAATCGTCGAAAAGATGGTAATCGGCCGCTTAAAGAAAGAGCTGAAAGAAACTTGCCTTGTCGAGCAGAAATTTGTCAAGAACAACGACATGAGCGTCAAGGAATATGTTTCTGCTTTTGCAAAAGATCTCGGCAAAGCTATCCAAGTCGTAGAAATGCTGCGCTTTGAAGTAGGCGAAGGCATCGAGAAAAAGGAAGAAAACTTTGCGGAAGAAGTCGCGAAGCAAATGGGAAAATAACCTTATAAATCATCAAAGCCGTCCCGAATCAGGGACGGCTTTTTTATGTTATGAAACACAATCGCTCTGCGAGTGTGTAAAAAATTATATCAATCGGAAATGGTTTTTATCGAACTCCAGCAACCCTTCGTCTCTGAGCTTTGCCAATTCGCTGGACATGGCGCTTCTGTCGACGGCAAGATAGTCGGCAAGCTGCTGCCGGTTGAATGGGATTTCAAATACGGGGCTGCCTGATTTGATTGAGTGCAGTGAAAGGTAGGACAGGAGTTTATTTCGCGTGCTTCTTTGCGCCATGTGCTCGAGCTTTCCTGTTAGCATCAGGTTTTTTCCGGCAAGCGCCGTAACTAAATTTCTTATTAAAGTCGTATGAAAACCGCAGGACTTCTCGCAAGGCGATACGATATTAAATGCTTTCAGGAACAATACCCGACACTCCGATACCGCAAAAGCATTCACATTCAGCGGGGTATTCGGCATCAGGGCATAAGTTTCTCCAAAGATGACTCCGGGCGTTATTTCTGAAATAATCGTCTGATTTCCCCAGTAATCTTCGTGCTGGATATGCACTTCTCCCGAAAGAAGCAAAGCGACAGAAGATGCGCTGCCACCGATCCGGAAAACATATTCACCTTTCTTATATTTGCGCGTGACGGCGGCCAGGCATTTGAGTATTTGCGGAAGCTCTTCCTGATTGACGCCTCTGAAAAGCTGGGATCCCAGAATCAGCGAAAAATATTTTTCCATAGTTTCTCCTTTTGTTGTTTTTACAACGAATAATTGTGATTATTATAGTATAATTCAAGCAGAAAGTCACGGAGGTGATAAAAATGAAGAGACAAATTATAAAGATTGATAAAGAAAAATGTAACGGCTGTGGTGCATGTGCCAGTGCTTGCCACGAAGGAGCCATAGGTATGATAAACGGTAAAGCCGAATTGCTGAGGGATGATTATTGCGACGGACTTGGAAATTGTCTTCCCGTTTGCCCTACCGGTGCTATCACATTCGAAGAGAGGGAAGCTGCGGCTTTCGACGAGGCTGCGGTTTTAGAAAACAAACAAAAAAGCGCACAAGCGACATTGCCGTGCGGC
>CAZSPZ010000027.1:0-21889 GCA_964608965.1 uncultured Oscillospiraceae bacterium
AACTCGACATACTGGAGCCTGCACGAATGTACGAAAGAGCCCAGCGTATTAATTGCAATATTATAGGGATGTCCGATGCAAAAGACAATAATGAAAACAATAACTCCAACGATACCGCTGCCGGCCAAAGAACCCAACGTGTTAAAAACAGAGGAAATAACGCCTCCGGCAAGACCTAAAGCTAAAATTCTCGAATAGGACAACACATCTGAAAGATATCCGCTTATCCCATACAGTGAACCAAGGCCTCCTACGAGCTTTCCGACAATGCTTTTGCTGTCCCGCCCACCGGTGGCTACGATTCCCACTGCAGATGCAATGGCCAGCCATTTGCATATTTCAGGAACAGAAGCAGGAACTCCCGGTATCATACCGCCGCCCATGTATCCTATAAGGCTGAGAATCAAAATGTACCAAAAGCCTATATCGAATAATGCGTCAAGCGGATGACCGTCGCGGATGGACATGTAAGCCGCTAAACCCATGGCAAGGAATATATGGATCAAGCCCAGTCCCAACGAAAAGAACAGGAGCTTCATGGGGTCGTTAATCGGGTTGAACCACAAGGTGGGAAAGTTTACTGTCGTTCCAAAGAAATTTGTTGAAACCTGTGTAATCAGATCTCCGAAGAAGCCTCCGAACATAGCCCCCCAGAAAGCTGTGGAAAGTCCACAGGCAAAAAACATATTGACCATTTGCTTCAGCATGCCTTCTAAATGATATTTCTTGTTCACCACAAAAGTGGCGACAGCAATAATAATTCCGTATGCCACGTCTGCGAGCATCATTCCAAAAAACAGCGCATAGAAAAATGCAAAGAAAGGGGTGGCGTCGATGCCGCCGGAAGCAGGCAGTGAATAGAGTTTTGTTACTGCTTCGAATGGCTGCACAGCCGCTTGATTCAACAAAAGGATCGGCGTTTCCTCGTCCTTGGAGGGTTGTGTCATCTCGTAATGACAGATTTTTTTCGACAGAAGAGCTTCGACTTTTTCTTTGCCGATTCGGGGGAACCATCCCTCTAAATAGAATGTGCTATCGGTTACGAGGAATTTATCTCTTATTTCCGCACAATCCTTACGCATTGCGATATCGTCGTGATAAAGCTGCAATGTGCGCTCAAAATCTTGATATGTTCTGATTTTTTCCGCAATTTGGCTTTTGACTCTGGCAACTTCCGCCAGCTCTTCGTCCAAAATTTTAATGGCCGCATCGACTGAGCCTTGCGTGATAGGCAGGAGAATCCGGTTAAAACCTAAATCGCGAAGCGCAGACTGCACTTCTTCTGCCGCAGGCTCGTAAAACATGATCGAAATATAATGCTGCTCACTATCGGTATTGACGACCTGTCCTTCGGCAAATTGAGTCTTTTCGGACAGAATCTTTAAAAAGTCGGCGCTGTCGTTGGCGGCAGGCAACAGCCCCTGCCATATTTGCGTCGCTTTCGTCTGATAATCTTCTGCGGGGATATCATAATCTTTCCATGGTAAAAGAGACAATTTAGTAATGGTCGCCTTATTTTCTTTTACAATGGTCTGACTCAGCTTTCTTGCCAGTTTTGTCAGTTTGAGCATTTTTCGACGAATTTCATATTCATATTCCATCGTCGCTTCGAATTCCGCTTTTGTGACCCTGGTCCGCTCTTTAATAAACGGCTTCTTCTTTTGACTGAACCGGTCAAAAAGCGTCAACGCGCTTTCCGTTTTCGCCAGCTCGGATTCCCATTTGGAAACCCATTTTCCGCCGTCGTCTTTTTTTATAATTCGGCTCCACTTTTCTTCGGCTAATTTCGACTCTTGGGAGACGATCTGAACAACACCAAGGCGCATCAAATCTTCTATCAAAGACTCTTTTTCTTTGGAAAGTCCTATGATAGAAAGCTTTTCCATTTTAGCAATAGCCACTAGCTTACAATCCTTTCCATAATCATCGAAACCGCTTTTTTCTTGTTTTTCTCAGCGCGGGCGACAATGAGCTCACAATCCTTTTCTGCACTTAGAATAATACTGTCATATATAATACTCGCCTCGGATTCTGCTTTTGCCAGTTTTTCCTTATATAACTTACCGGCCTCTGTTTCCGCATTACCGGCCACATCAATAACCTCTTGTCTGGCATCTTCGATAAGCTTTTTCGCTTCTTCTGCGGCCTTACGGCGAATTTCCTGAGCTTTCGCTTCCACTTCTTTAATTTCTAAAACCTGTTCAAACGCCACGCGAGCTTCCTCCTTTTCTGGCCTAAAAATAAAACAGGGACGGACCCATCTTCGCTTGCGCCTCGTTGGTTTCCTTGCCTGTTCTGTTTTCCCTTCTATAGTTCTTGTGAAAAGTATAGCAAATTATAAGATGATGTGCAAGAAAACAGAGGAGAAAAACGCCCTATTGCCGTATTTCCGCCTATTTCGCGGCGTTTTTCTCTTTTGCGAAAAATAATCCCCGCAGTACGGGGATTTACTTTTATAATATTCTTTTATTGTTCGTAAAACCTTATAAATTAATCTGCATTTCGGCAAAAATGACCGTTATCCGGCTTAATCCATATCCCGAATCATGTTATTAAGCCATTTTTTTGATCGATATCGGTGCCGAAGTATCAGCGACTTGGTGATGCTTTCGATTTGAACAAGAAGCACAATGACATAAATCGGAAGTTGAAAATAGAGTGCCCCTAAAAATGCCAAGGGCACGCCGATCAGCCACATGGTCGCAACTTCGCATAGCATTGCGAATTTTGTATCTCCTCCTGCGCGCAGCGTTCCGGTTATATGTATCACGATGTATAGCGACATCGGAAGGACAAGGCCACGGACACAAAGTACTTTTTTTGCAAGAGACAATCCTTCTTCGGTCAGTTCAAACAAGCTCAGAATCGGACCCGACAACACGATGACAAGAGCGCCCAAAATGATACCCATTGTTATTCCGACACGAACAAGCTTTCTGGAAAGTTCATAAGCGCCTTCGGTATCGCCGCGGCCCAGCCTTTCGCCAATCAAGATCAAAGAGGCGTCGCCCACGCTGAATGCGGCATAGGCAAAGAGATTCATGATCGTGGAAGACGCCTGCACGGCGGCGTAGGCTGTTACGCCCATGCGGCCGTACGCTGCGTTGTACGCAGCATCCGCGGCCCCCCAAAGCCCCTCGTTGATCGTCGTGGGCGTCGCATTTTTAAAGACTCTTCGCACAAAACCCATATTGAACGAGAAAAAATCCTTAAGTTTACCGGATAAAATGTTCCTCTTCGATAACAGGATGCCTGCCATGAGAGAGGTTTCCACTATTCTTGCGATAACCGTTGCCAGCGCCGCACCCTTTATCCCCAGTGCAGGGGCGCCAAAATGTCCGAATATGAAAATGTAGTTTAAAAAAGTATTCAGGCAAAAGGCAAACGCTGTGATATAAAGAGGAATCTTTGTCTGCTGCGTTGCCCGAAGTGTTCCTGATATGGGCTGCGTGATGGCGATCAAAAGAAAACAAGGCGCCGCAGTGCGAACATACTGACTCCCCATTTCAATCGCCAAAGGAATGTCGGTAAAAATTCGAAGCACCACTTGCGGGGCAAACGCGGCAAAAAGAAAAAACACCATACTGATGGAAAAACAAACGGTGATGCCAAGGCCCGCCACTTTTCTTATATTAGAAAGGTCTTTAACGCCCCAAAACTGCGTGATAAACGTAGAGCAACCGGTGCAAAATCCGAAGACGACCATCCACTGTAAATTAAAAATCTGAATGGCTAAGCCCACGCTGCTCAAAGAACTCTCCCCAAGCTGGCCCACCATAAGATTGTCGACTAAAGTCAGAGACGAAGAAATAAGGCTCTGCAAAGCTATAGGCAGAGCCACCGCGGCAAGCGTTCTGTAAAATTGTTTGTCTTCGATTTTTGTTTTTATCAAGGCATTATTCCAAAGCGCTCTTTAACGCTTCAACGATACGGCTGCAGGCGTGGCCGTCGCCATAAGGGTTCGTGGCTTTTGCCATGCGCTCGTACGCGGCAGAATCCACGAGCAGTTCTTTTGCCATAGCGTATATATCCTCTTCGTCCACGCCCGCCAGTTTAGCGGTTCCGGCCGCCACTGCCTCCGGACGCTCCGTTTCTTTTCGAACGACCAGAACCGGCTTTCCCAATGCAGGCGCTTCTTCCTGCACGCCGCCCGAGTCGGTGAGAATGAAATACGATTTAGCCATAAGGTTGACAAACGGTTGGTAAGTAAGGGGCTGAATCAAATGAACGTTGGAAATTCCTCCGAGATTTCTTTCTGCGGATTCTTTTACCCTGGGATTTAAGTGCACGGGGTACACGACTTCCACATCAGGAAACTCCTTCGCAATTCGGGCGACGGCACCGAAGATGTTGTCCATATATTCGCCCAGGTTTTCCCGCCTGTGGCAAGTGACTGTTACGACACGTTTTTTTTCAAAATCCAAAGAAGACAAGACTTTATCTTCAAATTCGTAAGGTTTAGCCGCAACCTGCAAAAGCGCATCGATTACAGTGTTTCCTGTAACGATAATATTCTGTTCGGAAATTCCCTCCCGCAAGAGGTTCTCTTTGTTTCGCAGGGTGGGTGCAAAATGAAGATCGGCAATGTGCCCGGTCAGCACGCGATTGATTTCTTCGGGAAACGGGGAATATTTATTGTAGGTCCGCAGCCCGGCTTCCACATGGCCAACGGCAATCTGGTGATAAAAACAAGCTAATGCAGTGGCGAAAGTAGTAGACGTGTCCCCGTGGACAAGAACCATATCCGGCTTTTCTTTTTCTAAAACTTCGTCCATTCCCTTAAGAACAGCAGCCGTTATCATGGAAATTGTCTGATTTGGTTTCATGATATTCAAATCGTACTCGGGTGTCAGAGAAAACAAATCCAAAACCTGATCCAGCATACTTCTATGCTGAGCCGTCACACAAAGGATTGATTCGATACCTTCCGTTTCCTGCAAGGCCCTGACAAGAGGCGCCATCTTAATCGCTTCCGGCCTTGTCCCGACGACCGTCATTATTTTCATCTGTCCTCTTCCTCGCTTATCTCTTCTAAATCTTCTTTATTGATTTTCCCGTCCCGATTTTTATCCACAATGCCAATGCCAAGGAAAATGAAAATCAGTGTCGCACCGACGCCGGAAAGGATGAACGCTTCCAACTTCATGGACGAACTCCAAAGTATGCCTGCAACACCCATGATGGCACTGATACAATACAGCGCAAGCACTGTCCGTCTTTGACCAAAACCCATAGCCATGATGCGATGATGCAAATGGCCTTTATCCGCCTGCATGATCGGCTGATGTTTAATCATTCTTCTTACAATGGCAAAGGCCGTATCAAATATCGGAAGTCCAAGAATGATGACAGGGATAATCGTTGCAAAAAGAGTAGTACCTTTCGTCGGCGTATCACCCACAAGCGATACGCTGGCAAGCATAAAGCCAAGGAGCATCGAGCCCCCGTCTCCCATGAATATCTTTGCGGGATAAAAGTTGAAAATCAAAAACCCCAGCGTCGCCCCGGCCACCGAAAGAATAATGTAAGCTGTGTCCATACGACCGTTCATGGCAGAAGTATACGCCACGGAAAGGCAAGCGATACACACGATCCCCGCGGCAAGGCCGTCCAGGCCGTCAATCAGATTGACGGTATTTGTTATCCCAACGACCCAAAATATAGTGACAACCAGAGAAAGCCACAGCGGGAACATGAAGTACGAAGGACCGAAAGGCAGGAAATTCGCGACTCCGCGTATTTGTACACTGAAATAAAAAATGATGCCGGCACAAACTATTTGAGCAAGAAGCTTTGATTTTGCTGACATTCCCCGAAGATCATCGTAAATTCCGATGAGCAGCATAAGCGTGCCGCCGAGGACTATGCCGAATATCTGTTGATTCCAGGGGATAAGACGATAGAATGATACCATGATACCCAGATAAATCGCTATTCCGCCAAACCTTGGAACAGGCTTGCCGTGCATTCTTCTATTGTCCTTGGGCACATCCATGGCGCCGATGAAAGGGGCTATTTTTATTGCCAACGGTGTTATTGCTGCGGTTACCAGTGCAGCGATCAAAAACACCGAGAGAAATTCTATCATTAGAAATCAATCTCCTATTACTTCTACCTTTATTCCGGCTTCCTTAAACATCTCTTCTGCAAGAGAGTCCGGATAAGATTCTTTGATGACCACACGCTTGATACCGGCGTTTATAATCATCTTCGTACAGATGACGCAGGGTTGTGTCGTGCAATAAAGTGTGCCGCCGGCTATGCTTTGTCCAAGGTGCGCCGCCTGTATGATCGCGTTTTGCTCGGCGTGCAAGCCTCTGCAAAGTTCATGGCGCTCTCCCGAAGGCACCTGCAGTTGTTCGCGAAGACAACCTCTGGTTTCGCAATGAGCTATCCCCATAGGTACGCCGTTGTAACCGGTTGCCATAATTCGATTGTCTCTTACGATGACCGCGCCTACGCTTCTGCGAAGGCAGGTGGATCTTTTTCTGGCGATTTCCGCCATCTCCATAAAATACTCATCCCAGGATGGTCTTTTTAACTTTTCCATAGACACCTTTCTTTTCGCATCAATAAAATACTTCTTTTAAATATAACCCCTGCGGCGGGGCTGTATGCCCTGCGTTTCTTCTGTCCATCGACAAGAGGATGGAAGTCATATCGCCCGGTTTCTTCTTTCCCAGTCCAATATCCACCAGCGTTCCGGTGATGATTCGCACCATATTATAAAGAAATCCGTTGCCGGACACAGAGATGGTAATCTCCTGGTCTGATTTGGATATTTCGCAATCGTATATTTCTCTTACCGTTGTTTTCTGGACATTGCCGCCCGCAGCCATAAAGCAACGAAAATCATGTTCCCCCACCAAGCAGGACGCTGCTTCGCGCATAGCCCCGATGTCTAGGGGAGAAGGAATTTGATAGCAGTAATTGCGTCTGAATAAATCCGGTTTTTTTGCATTCCGTATGATATACAAGTACCTCTTGCCTTTTGAATCGTAGCGCGCATGAAAACCTTCCGGTTTTTCCACGGCGGAAATAACCTCGATCTCTCCGACTCGTTCCAATCTGTCCTTTGCAAGAGCATCCCCTACAGCACGGCAAATTCGATCGGTAGGTATTCCAAACACACCCGAAAAACTCGCGCACTGCCCCAAAGCATGCACACCCGCGTCGGTCCGGCTTGCCCCGTTAAGTTCTATGGGCACGCCGCAAATTCCAGAAAGCACCGCTTCCAATTCTCCCGAGACAGTTCGGGCAACCGGCTGTCGCTGCCAGCCGGAAAAATTGGTTCCGTCGTATGCGATTGTAAGCAAAATGTTTCTCTTTGTGTTCATATCAAAGTATTTTACCACAACACAAGGAAGAAAAACAAGGGCGCCCCTGTGTGCGGGCGGATGAATATAAAAAAACGCCGCCATGGTGATGGCGGCGCAGAGAATGATATATTATTTAGTCTTTCTTCCAGGAGCTCTTTAGTCCTACGATTTGATTAAACACAGGAGCGCCGTCCTTAGAGAGAATCATGTCCGCAATATAATATCCGTTGCGGAAAAATTGGAATCTGTCACCGGCTTTTGCATCCTTAATCGAAGGTTCTGCTTTCCCCACAATATCTTGCCTGGACTGGGGATCAAATTCGTTTTTCCCTGTTTCTTCGTTTGGATAAGCAAGGTAGCCATATTGACGAATCGGAATATCGACGGCAGTCTTGGCCTCTACCCAATGAATGGTGCCCTTTGGCTTTCTTTCTTCAAAACCGCTGTTGCTCTTTGTGGCAGGGTCGTAAGTGCAGTGAAGCTCTGTAACATTACCGGAAGCATCCTTTACAATATCGTTGCAGGTGATAAAATACGCACCTTTTAAACGAACTTCATTTCCCGGGAAAAGGCGGAAATATTTCTTTGCGGGAATTTCCATGAAATCTTCTCTTTCCACATATATTTCTCTGGAAAAAGGGATTTCCCGGTTGCCCATATCGGGATTGGACATGTTGTTTTCTATGGGCAGCATCTCCGTTTGGCCTTCCGGATAGTTTGTTATGACCACCTTAAGGGGATCCAAAACAACCATGCGGCTCTGAACTTTGTCTTTTAAGTCATCTCTTACGAAATACTCCAGCATGGACATTTCAACTTGGCTGTTCGCCTTGGAAATGCCTACGGCATCGCAAAAAGCCCGAAGAGATTCCGGTGTATACCCTCTTCTTCTTATTCCCGCAATCGTGCAGAGTCTGGGATCGTCCCAACCTTCGACCATTCCTTCGCCTACAAGCCTCTTGATATTTCTTTTGCTCATGATCGTGTTGGAAAGGTTAAGCTTGGCGAATTCAATCTGTTGCGGCGGTTCCGGCCACTCCAGATTTTGAAGCACCCAGTCGTAAAACGGTCTGTGATCTTCGAATTCGAGCGTGCAGATAGAATGAGTAATCCCTTCCACCGCGTCTTCGATAGGATGCGCATAGTCGTACATCGGATAAATACACCATTGATCTCCGGTGTTATGATGAGTTGCGTGGAGTACTCGATAGATTACGGGATCTCTCATATTGATGTTCGGCGAGCCCATATCAATCTTTGCGCGAAGGACGACTTGGCCGTCTTCGTACTTTCCGGCTCTCATGTCGGAAAAAATCTGAAGGCTCTCTTCTATAGGCCTGTCTCTGTAGGGGCTGTTTGTACCCGGTTCGGTAAGTGTTCCTCTTGTCGCCTTTATTTCATCTGCGGAAAGTTCGCAAATATAAGCTTTTCCATTTTTAATCAGCTTGACGGCGCCTTCGTACATGGTTTCAAAGTAATCCGAAGCATAAAGCAGATTATCCCATTTAAAACCGAGCCATTTTACATCTTCTTCGATGGAGCCAACGAATTCTTCGTCTTCCGTGACGGGATTTGTATCATCATAACGAAGGTTGCAGCCTCCGCCGTATTTAAGAGCCGTTCCAAAGTTTAAACATATGGATTTGGCGTGGCCAATATGAAGATAGCCGTTGGGCTCCGGCGGGAAGCGAGTCATCACCTTGCGGCTGTACTTCTGCTGCTCCAAATCTTTATCTATGATTGCATGGATAAAGTTTGTTCCGCCTTCTTTCTCCGGTTGCTCTTCTTTTAAAGCCTTTTTTATTTCGTCTGCCATGTTTTGCCTCCTCCTTATTTGGGAAACACTGGATTATCAAGTCTGAATAGTGTCTAATATTATAGCGTACTATAAGAGATAATGCAAAATGTTTTCAACCACTGAAAAATTTGGGCTTTATTCTTCGCTTTTTCTTGATTTTTGATAAAAGTTTTGGTAATATAGCAATATATGCGATATAATCACGAATGAAACCGCGATTTATTTGGAATAATTTTTGCAAAACGAGGTGCTATTATGTCTTTGGATATTATCGACGTCAAAATTCTTGAAGTCCTGCAGGTGAATGCCCGTGTGTCCATTTCCGAACTTTCAAAGCAAGTGAACCTATCGCTGTCTGCTGTCAGCGAACGTCTTAAAAAACTTGAAAACAGCAACATCGTTAAACAATATACCGCCATACTCAACGCTGTGGCAATGGAAAAAGAATTATCTGTCATCATGATGATCAGTTTAGAGACTCCCGCGCAAACAGAGGAATTTAACAATTTCGTGGCGCAGGCAGAAGAAATACTCGAGTGCCACTATATTACCGGAGAATACGACTATGTTCTGAAGATCACAACAAAGAACACAGCCTCTCTGGAGCGATTGATGAACCGCATCAAAGGGATTTCCTGCATTAAGCATACGCAGACCAACGTCATACTTTCCAGCGTAAAACAGCTTTACAGCGTAGCCCCGGTGGCCTCAAAATAATTTATCAATAAAAAAATCCCGATGAAGCAAACCGTTAAAGGCGCGCATCGGGATTTTTTATTTCCTTGATTATATGGCCTCCAGTGCCCCGATCGCATACTTCTCGGAATACTCTTTAAATGCCGTTTCGAATTCCGGGTTGTTTCCGCTCTTTACCTGTTCGGTATACTCGTGAGCATCATATTTTCCAAGGGCAACATTGAGAACCGCAATCGCAAGATTGGAACAGTGATCGGATATGCGTTCGCAGTTATTCAAGAGGTCCGCATGCGCAAAACCCAAGGCAAGCGTGCATTTGCCGCTCTGTAGTCTTTCAACATGGCGCTTTTTTATATCGACGATCAGTACATCTATTACTTCTTCCAAAGGCTCAACCTTTACAGCCAAAGCCTGATCTTCTTCTTTGTAAGCCTCAATTGTCATGTTCAGTATTTCCGTGATTGCCGCGATCAACAAATCGAGCTCTTTACGCGCCGGCGCGGAAAAATCCGTTTTTTTATCGTGGAGTTCGCGGGCAACATCCATAATGTTCACCGCATGGTCCCCTATTCGCTCCAAATCGCCTATCCCGTGCAACAGTTTTGCCACTTTTAAGCTGTCTTTGTCCGACAGCTGTTTTGAAGCTATTTTTACTAAATAGGAGCCTAGTTTATCTTCAGATTTATCGAGTATTTCCTCGTTGTCTTCTACTAAATCAGCCTTATCCAAACTAAAGTCATGAATCAACTCAATTGCTCTGAATACGTTGTCTTTTGCGGTATCTGCCATTTTCATGACCAGGTTTTCGCATTCGGATATTGCAAAAGAAGGCGATTGAAGGAGACGTTCGTCTAAAAATGCGTACGTATCCTCCGAAGCATCGTCTTTTACCATAATCATTGCAAGTTTTACAAGCTTTTTCGAAAAGGGCAAAAGAATAATAGTTGTCACAATATTAAATGTGCTATGACAAATTGCTATGCCAAGCGCATTAATCGGTGTATCGATGAAGCTAAAACCGATGATGCTGTTTAAACCATAAAAACCGGCCAAGCAAATAGCGGTTCCTATCATGTTGAAAGATACATGAACCGCAGCAACTCTCTTCGCAGAACGGTTAACGCCGATACTCGATAACATCGCCGTCGCACAAGTTCCGATATTCTGACCCATAATTACCGGTATCGCCATACCAAACGAAATGGTTCCGGTCAAAGAAAGTGCTTGCAGGATACCTACGGAAGCCGCAGAACTCTGTATGACTCCCGTAAAAATTGTCCCCACGGCAACACCCAGAATGGGATTTTTAAAAGCGACCAGTAAAGACGCAAACTCCGGCATATCGCCCAGTGGACTAACTGCTTCACTCATCAGCTGCATGCCATACATCAGCACGGCAAAACCGACCATGATTCCACCCACATCTTTGCGTCTTGCTCTTTTTGACACCATGATCATTATGATGCCGACAAGGGCAAACATCGGAGAGAAGTTCGCGGGCTTCAGCATTTTCATGAAAAAGCTTTCGCTTTCAATCCCTGCAAGGCTCAATATCCAGGCGGTGAGAGTTGTACCTATATTGGACCCCATGATAATACCTACGGTCTGGCCCAGTTGCATGATGCCGGAGTTGACAAGGCCTACCAGCATAACCGTCAACGCGGATGAACTTTGAATCGCAATCGTGATTCCCGCGCCTAAAACCAAACTTTTCAGTGGATTGGAGGTCATTGTTTTTAAGGTTTGCTCCAGTTTTCCACCGCTTACTTTTGTAAGCCCGGTAGACATGACGTGCATTCCATAAAGGAAAAATGCCAAGCCTCCACATAGTGTTGTTAAATTAAAAATATCCATTGCTTACGATCCCCCTAAAAAGGGCGGCCTTTTCAGGTCGCTCTTTTGGTGTGGCACCCCCAGGCGGAATCGAACCACCAACAAAGGTTTAGGAAACCTCCGTTATATCCGTTTAACTATGGGGGCATATTTATGAGTGTTCAAATGAGCGAACGCCTTAATTATGTATTAGAAAAAGATTTGCGTCAAGATAAATATCGGGTTATTGTCGTATATACGGATGGCAAAAGTAGAGCTATAGAGCTGCTCCAGCAGAACGTCGCTTTCCATAAAATTGGCAAGAGGCAAGAAAAATGCCAATAGAATGCATATCAATAAAGCGCCTCTGACGGCACCAAAAACAACACCCAAAATACCATCCGAGAACCCGATGATACCTTTTCTTTTTTTCTTGCTGAAAAGAAGAATGATGATGAAAAATATCAACTTGATGACGACGATGATGATCAGCAGAGCAACGATGGAAAAAATAATACTGACGAGATTGTCGACGGTGTTTGTTCCGATGACGCTCACAGCATCCGAAAAATAATCTGAAAGAACACGGGGAATGCCTTGAAGGATTCCGTCGGCGGAAAACGGCAGCTCTATGGCCGAAGAAGAGGAAGCTGTGATATTTTCAGCTGTTCCCACACCCATACCGGAAGAGATAGTGTCCCCGATATTGGCTCCAAGGACAGACAAACGTTCTGTAAGTGTACGGCGCAGGTTTTCTTCCATGCCTGTACTTTCTTTTAGAATAGACGCAACTGTGGGAGTCCATACAAAGCCCAGAATGATGGCCAAAATCCAACCGATTGTATGCAAAAAAGATTCGGTAAAACCTTTTCTGTAACCGACTATCATTGATAATACCAGGATCATTCCCAGACAAATGTCTAAAATCACACAAACGTCCTTTCCAAATAGAGCTACGCTCATCTTACCAATCAAAGCCATAAATATCAAGCACAACCGCCGTCATTACAAAATCGTTGAAAATCCACAAGCACTATGGTAATATAAGAAGCATGTTTTGTCTGCATGCAGAGGAAAGTATGATGCAAACCCACGAAGATTATATGAGAGAAGCGCTTACGGAAGCAAAAACCGCTTATGCGCAAGGGGAAGTGCCCATCGGAGCTGTCATCGTTAAAGACGGTCTGATCATAGGCAGAGGTCGCAACAGCACAGAAAAGTCTAAGGACCCCACTTCTCATGCAGAAATGCTCGCCATAAGAGAGGCTGCCGGAACTTTGGGCGGATGGCGCCTTACAGGCTGCGATATGTATGTTACGGTCGAACCCTGCTCCATGTGCGCGGGCGCAATCGTACTGTCCAGACTGTCCGGCCTATACATCGGGACGGAAGACCCGAAAGCAGGCGCATGTGTATCCCTGAACAATATCGTTACCGATACGAGACTCAACCATCAGGTAGAGCTTCATATGGGGATATTGAAAGAAGATTGTCAGCAGTTGCTCCGGGATTTTTTCCGGGAATTGCGAAAATAAACCAGCAACATTGGAGGAAAATAAAGAATGAAACGTATAACAGCGCTACTCAGCCTGATATTGATCCTGGCGGCAGTAATGAGTCCTATAGCATTTGCTTCGGGGCTGGAAGTGACAAATGTTACGCCTGCAGATGGAGAAACCGGCAAGCAACCCCAAAACATGGCGGTAAAAGTGACATTCAGCGAAGACATGATGGACGAGGGCGTGATATCACGAAATAAATCTAAATTTAAAATCACCGACGAAAAAGGTGTCCAACAACCGTTCGAGATCATCTACAGCAAGGAAAAGTACCCCAATGAACTATGGCTTGTCCTTGAAAGTACACTGGAATCAGATGCAGAATATAAAGTGGAAATCATGCCGGGCATTGTGTCGGCTCTAGGCAACAGTTTGGATTCAGGCATCAACACTACTTTTAAAACCAGAAACACCTCGACCGACAGCAAGGTCAGTTTGGGACTTATGGTCGTTATGATGGCGTTCATGTTCATTGCCACATCCAAAGCCACAAAAAAGGCGGTTGAAAAAGATAACTTCGAAGCGTCAGGCAAAATTAAAGAAGAGAATCTCAATCCTTATAAGATTGCAAAAATAAAGGGAATCTCCTTGGAAGATGCCACGGCATACGTCGAAAAGGAAAAAGCTAAAATTGCAAAGCGGGAGCAAAAGCTCGAAGAGGAGCGTATCAGAAAAGAGGCGGAAAAAGCTGCAGAAATAGCGGCAATCGAAGAGGAACTTTCCGCTGCGGAACAAAAATCCGGAAATTATAAAGTCTCCGCCCCCAAGTCAATTAAAGCCATAGGCGGCAGAGTGCCAAAGTCGGTTGTAAAAAAGAACAGAGAAAAAAGAGAAGCGGCAAAAGCCGCAGGTAAAGCGAAAGCTAAGAATAAGAAGAAAAAGTAGTATGGAATAAAAAGAAGAGGGGTAAAACCCTCTTCTTTTTTTATCCGACAACTTATTTTTTACAGTGCTATTTTATATACAGATATGGCAGTCTGACGCTGCAACCACAGGTAATGTCGTTGGCTATGGTTCCGCAGCCGGCTCCGATGTCTTCCGCTTTAATTTCAAGTTCTCCGCCCTTGCCGATAATAACGACTTCATCTCCCATTTTCACATTGGGGATATCGGTTACATCCAGCATGCATTGATCCATACATATTACGCCGGCAAAGGGTGCAAATCGACCGTTCACGATAGCGTGCCCTTCGTTCCACCACGTTCTTGGAATGCCATCGGCATAGCCCATGGCCAGCGTTGCAATCGTGCTTGGCTTTGTAGTAATCAATGTGCGGTCGTAGCTTACTGAGAATCCTTCGGGTACATTTTTCAGTTGAACGATATTCGCCTTGACGGACATAACAGGTTCTATGCCCGGCACCAGCGTACATCCGCTTTGGTATCTTCCATAAAAAATTCCGCCGGGACGGCATAAATCGAAATGAGAGCTTGGCCTGTCCATTGTCGCAGGGCTGTTTGCCAGCGTGCAAAGGTAAAAATCCAACCCTCTTGCGATCAGAGCGTCTCTGATAAAGTTAAAGCGGCGTTCCTGCTTGTCGGCATACTCTCTGTCTGCGTGGTCGGAAGTAGAGAAGTGAGATATTATGCCTGCGACCTTAATTCCCGGCAATTTGCTGGCGGCCACGATTTCTTCTATCGCAAGCGGATCTTTTGCCTGGTAGCCTATGCGCCCCATGCCGGTATCTATTACGCCCAGCACTTCTGCCGTTGCCTTTTGTTTTGTCGCTTCCGCCGAAAGTGCTTTCGCGTAGGAAATGCTGGAGAAACCTGTTGTAATGTTATATTTGATCACCGTATCCACGTACATTTCCGGAACAAGGCTCAGCATAATGATTCTGTCTTTAAGTCCTGCGTCTCGCAACTGAATCGCTTCGCTTAAGGTCGAAATCCCGAATGTATGAATTCCGTTTTTTTGCATGACCTTAACACATTCTAAAACGCCGTGTCCGTATGCGTTAGATTTGACAATGCCGCAAACCTCTGATCCTTTTGCTACGTGGGATTGAATGATTTTAATGTTGTTTTCCAACGCCTTTAAGTCTATTTCAACCCAAGCCGGGCGAAGACCTTCCTTAAACATCAATGCACCTCCTTGCATTTTTGTGCCATAATTTTATGTCGCAGTTTCAGTATACCGCCCCAAAAAATAGATTGCAATACGAAAGAAGCGTATATATGATACATATGAAATTCAAGATTTACAGCCACAACCGTAAAAAATTTCCACAGGAAGGACTACTATGGGCAAGATTGCATTAATCAGCGGGGCAAGCGGCGGCATCGGCAGCGCATGCGCCCGGGCTCTGGGGCAAAGAGGTGATTGTGTCGCAGTGCACTATCATCGAAATAAGGATGCAGCCGAAGCTGTTGTTTCCTCCCTGATAAAAGCAGGAGGATATGCAAAAGCATATGGAGCAGATTTAACTGTAGCGGAAGAAATCAAAGCGATGCATCATGCCATTAGATCGGATTTAGGAGAAGTCGATATTTTGGTTAATAATGCCGGCATTTCGGAATTCGCGCTTTTTCAGAATATAAGCGAAGAAATGTGGGACACGATGACAGATACAAACATGAAAAGCGCTTACATGCTTTCCAGAGAACTTCTGCCTTCTATGATTACGCGCAAGAGCGGATGCATTGTAAACATCGCGTCCATGTGGGGCCAGGTGGGGGCTTCTTGCGAAGTTCATTATTCTGCCGCTAAAGGAGGCCTGATCGCCATGACAAAAGCGCTTGCGAAAGAAGTTGGCCCTTCCGGAATAAGAGTAAATTGCGTGGCGCCCGGCGCCATAAAAACTGCCATGTTAAATAACCTTACAAAAAGCGATTTAGACGCAATCCGTGATGAAACGCCCTTGGGCCGTTTGGGCGAACCCGAAGATGTGGCAAGCGCCGTGCTTTTCCTTACCGACAGTTCCTCGTCTTTTATTACCGGCCAAGTTTTAGGCGTAAACGGGGGAAGAGTAATATAATAGAACAATATAATATAGAAATACAGACAAGGCCGCGCGGAATTTGCATGAATATGGCAAATACAGGCGGCCATTTTTTATTGTTATTCGAGGCTGGCTTTTACAAATTCCCTGAATAAAGGCTGCGCTCGATTGGGTCTGCTTTTGAATTCCGGGTGATATTGAACTCCCACAAAAAAACGGTTGGAAGGAAGCTCTATCGCCTCCACTAACTTGTCATCCGGAGAAGTTCCCGTAACAAGCAGCCCTGCTTTTTCAGCTTCCTGCCTGTATTCATTGTTAAACTCATAGCGATGACGATGCCTTTCGGAAATCTCACTGCTTTTATACGCCTCTTCCATAAGGCTTCCCTGTTTTATTTTGCAGGGATACGCCCCAAGACGCATCGTTCCGCCTTTTGGTATATTCCCTTGTTGATCCGGCATCAAAGCTATAATGGGATTTTCGCAATCCGGTTCAAATTCTGTGGAGTTTGCGTTTTGAAAACCCAGAACATTCCTTGCAAATTCTATGCTGGCAACCTGCATTCCAAGGCATATTCCCAAGTACGGCACATCGTGCTCTCTTGCATAGCGCGCAGCTTCTATTTTCCCGGGGATGCCTCTGTTGCCAAAGCCGCCCGGAACTAAAATCCCATCAAGGTTTCCAAGCAATTGTTCTGCATTGTCAGGTGTTACTTCTTCTGAATCTATCCACTGAATGTCTACCTCTGCCTCGTTTTCAAAGCCTGCATGGTGGAGGGATTCGGCAACGGATAAGTATGCATCGTGAAGCTTAACATATTTGCCCACGATTGCAATCTTCGTTGTCTTTTGCCGGGAGTCAATCCGTCGGACCATATCTTTCCATTCCGTAAGATCACAAGGTTTCGCATCAATGCCCAACTCTCTGCACACAACAGATGAAAAATTTTGATTTTCCAACATGAGCGGAACTTTATAAAGACTGTCCAGGTTCACATTTTGTATGACGCAATCTTTCTTTACATTGCAGAAAAGGGATATCTTTGCGATTGTCTCTTCTTCGATATAATCTTTTGAGCGGGTGACAATGATATCGGGAAGAAGACCGGTTGAACGAAGCTCTTTTACTGAATGCTGGGTGGGTTTGGACTTATATTCGCACGAACCGTCTATATAAGGGACTAAAGTCACATGAATAAGGAGGCTGTTTCCTTTGCCCAATTCTAATATCACCTGTCGCACGGCCTCCAGAAAAGGTTGGCTTTCAATATCCCCGACAGTGCCGCCAATTTCTGTTATGACAATATCTGCCTGGCTTTTTGCTCCGGCAGCATAAATGAAGTTCTTGATTTCTGTTGTGATGTGGGGAATGACCTGAACAGTCTCCCCCAAAAACTCGCCGGTGCGTTCTTTGTTTAAAATATTCCAATAAACCGTACCTGTAGTCAGGTTGGAATACTTGTTTAAATTCTCATCGATAAATCTTTCGTAATGTCCGAGGTCCAAGTCTGTTTCGGCTCCATCCTCCGTAACAAATACTTCTCCATGCTGATAGGGACTCATGGTGCCCGGGTCTATGTTAATGTAGGGGTCCAATTTCTGAGAGGCGATTTTTAATCCACGCCCCTTTAAAAGTCTTCCAAGGGATGCCGCGGTAATACCCTTTCCAAGCCCCGACACCACACCGCCGGTTACGAAGATATGCTTTGTCATTTTTATCGCCTCCTTTATGATCATCTCAATAAATACAATAAAAAACAGCCGTTTTAAGTGTGTAAGATACTATGACTTACACCTCCAACGACCGCCCGATAAACTGATTACCAATATTAAATTACAAAGAATAAACTATTACTTTTATGAGCTTTTGTCAAGTGTGAACGTTATGCGACTCCTATTGAAAAATTGCCGTTGCTTGCATTGCATACGTTGTAAAAAGAAAAATAATCTGCGAAGTTTCGCACAATAACCCAAGAATATCTCCGGTTATGCCTCCTAAAATTTTTTTCACTTTTTTTGTTAAAATATAAATCGAAAGCAATGCGATATTCGCTCCCGCAAGCAAACTCGGATTCAGAAGGAAAGCAAAGCCGTTTACGATGATTATTGCGAATATCATTTGAATCGGCCCGCAGTTTTCAGAAAAAAGTTTACCCATACCTTCTTTTCGGACGTAAGACGCCGCATTTGCGCCTATTGCGGGCGCACATTTGCCGATGACAGGGAACAAAAGAAGCGCTTCTTTTGGCGCCTGGGGCAACAAGACAAGGTAGAAAGCAGAAGCAATAATTAAGCCAAGCACACCGAAGCTTCCGCTTCGACTGTCTTTCATGATTTCAAGCATGGTCTCTTTGTCTCTTCCGCTGAACAAGGCATCGCAGCTGTCTGCCAAGCCGTCTAAATGCAACCCTCCCGTAATAAAAGCATAGGCAGAGAATAAAAGTACGGCCATAACAGGGGGCGAGAGAAATTCACCGAGGAAAGAAATAAAATAAAGGATCCCGCCGATGACGATCCCGACGAAAGGGATAAAGCTTATTCCTTTTATATACCGCTCCTCCGTATATTCCATGCGTGGCAGCGGAAGCCTCGTAAAAAACGTCAGCATCAAAAAAAAGGCTTTCATCGGTTTTCCTTCAGTTCAAGAGGGAGTCCGCAGGTCATAAGCACTACACTGTCAGACAAAGAAGCGACAAAGCAATTGACCCGGCCAAGCATGTCTCGGAAAATTCTTCCTATACGATTTTCGGGAACAAGACTGTCGCCCACTTCGTTTGTAACCATGATTAAATCTTTATTTTCTTTTCGGCAAAGTGAAATCAAATCGTTCAGTTCCTTTTGAATTTCCTCTTGAGCAATCGCGATTTCTTCGTCTTCGGGGTGATCCCAATCGGAAATCACATCGTAGAGAAAGCCGTCCAGCGCAAACCCTATGCAGTCGAAAAGTACAGCTCTCGCCTTTTGAAAAGCTTCCGATTCTTTGAGTTGGGCCAATTGTTTATAACGTTCCTCCGTCGACCAGGAAGCAGGTCGACGTTCTTGATGTTTTTTGACTCTTTCTGCGATTTCCTCGTCTACGATAACAGCGGTAGCCACGTACAAAACATCTTCTCCGCCGAATTTTTGAGCCAATTGCTCACCGTATACACTTTTCCCGCTTCTGGCCCCTCCTGTTACAAGAGTTACCTTCGCCATATTCAATCCTCCCTGATATCTATTCGATAGGTTTGATCCAACTGTGCCTGGGCAAAAGTGTGCATGTCCGAAAGCATGCTGCATGCAGCTCCGATAATCGGAAACGCCAGAGGGCAACCAGTACCTTCGCCAAGCCGCATATCAAGATCCACAATGGGTTCCATGTGCAATTCTTTCATGATCCACATAAAAGAAGGCTCTTTTGAACGGTGGGAAGCGAACATGAAGTCCAAACAGAAAGGATTCAGACGAAAGGCAATAAGAGCGGCTAACGCTGATATCGCCCCATCGATTACGATGGGAATTCTATAATAGGCTGCGCCGAGAAAGCATCCAACCAATCCGGCAATATCCAATCCGCCGACCTTTGACAAAACATCGATCGGATCCTTTGGATCGGGCGCATTCAGCTGAAGTGCGGAGACGATCACTTCTTTTTTATGGGCCAATCCTTCGTTTGTCAGGCCGCCTCCTTTTCCGACGGAGTCATCTTGGGAAAGGCCGGTCAAAGCCATGACACAAGCTCCGGTCGAACTGGTATTCCCGATACCCATTTCTCCGGTTCCCAAAATTTCGTACCCTTCGTCCACAGACATTTTTACCATATCCACGCCGGTCAATATGGCTTGGATTGCTTGCGCTTTTGTCATGGCGGGACCCTTGGCAAAATTGTCTGTTCCGTTTTTTATTTTTCGCGAAAGAACAAGAGAGATTTCAACTTCGCCTTTAACACCTATATCCACGACCTTTAAATCCGCATGGGCATATTTTGCCAAAACACCGACGCCGGAGATGCCCTGCGCAATGTTTTTCGTTTGCCAAAGCGTCATTCCCTGCGGCGTGCCGGCTATTCCCTCATCACAAACCCCATTGTCGGCGGCCATGATAATAATGCAGCGCTTATCCACTCTGTTATCGCGTCTGCCCGTAATACCTGCCATCTTCACTGCAATATCTTCCAGCCGGCCAAGGCTTCCCAGCGGTTTTAGCAGACTGTCATTATGCATTTTCGCATCGGCTATGGCTTCCTTGTTTGCGGAGGTAATTCCGTTCAACAATTCAACAAAATCCATCGTACTTCCTTTCAAAAAACTCGACATGCTCGTTCTGAGTGTGTACGTTTTTTATTCTTCAGTTTTATCCTGTTTGGGATAAACGATTTCTGCTTCTACTTCTTCTATCGTTTCTTGGCTTTCGTTTTCTTTCGGGGCCTGCACAGCGGACGCTTCTTCTTTATCGCCCTTCTTATGTTCTTTCTTAGGCAACCTGATACTGCCAAAAGCCGCCATCAGCAAAAGCGCAATGGAACCGCCGATTACGCCCTGTAAAATATTCCAGGGGATGGAGACGATCGGAGCTGTGCTGTTGCCTGTAATAATCCATTCAGCCAGATAATACCCCCCGGCCAAAACAACAGTAGAAAGTCCTATTCCTATCATGCGTGAAACGGGCATTTTTTTACTTTCCGCAGCCACTTTCCCCGAAGAAAACAGGAGAAAGGTTCCGAAGATAAATGCCATCAGTGCTTTTATAATAAAGGTAAACGGTGCAAAAGCGGTGTAGCCAATCAATACGTCGGCGAGAGCTGAGCCTACGCCCGCAGCGATCACTCCGTTTTTGCGTCCGAGGATGTACGCGCCTAAAAATACGGCGGAATCGCCTAAGTTGACATAACCTTGTGTAAGCGGAATGGGAATCACAATAGACATGGTCACTACGGTCACAATAGCAATCCACAAACCTGTCATGATCATATCTTTTACATTGATTGTATCTTTTTTCATTTTTCCTGCCTCCGAAATTATATTCGTGCGACGCCCGATTCCCGAGCGGCCTTTGCCACAGCTTGCGCAACAGCCTTTCCTACTCTCGGATCAAACGCTTCGGGAATAATTCTGTCCGCCGAGAGTTCGTCGTCGGAAATCAAGCCGGCCAAAGCGTACGCTGCCGCCAGTTTCATTTCATCGTTGATATCGCCGGCGCGAACATCAAAAGCACCGCGAAATACACCGGGGAATGCCAGTACATTGTTGATTTGGTTGGGAAAATCACTCCGACCTGTGGCAATGACCTTTGCGCCGCCGGCTTTGGCTTCTTCCGGAAATATTTCAGGAATCGGGTTTGCACAGGCAAAGATAATCGCATCCTTGTTCATCGTGCCGACCATTTCCGTCGTAACCATCTTTGGGGCGGAAACGCCGATAAAAACATCTGCTCCCGCCAATACATCTTTCAGCTCTCCTGCTCGTTTTGCTTTATTGGTCAATTGAGCCATTTCGTCTTTGATATCGTTCATGCCTTCTTCCCGACCCTCGAAGATCGCACCGTTTCTGTCACACAGCGTAATGTCTTTGAAGCCTTCGCTTAAAAGAAGTTTTGTGATGGAAATGGCAGCGGCACCTGCGCCGTTTACGACAACTTTTACGTTCTCTTTCTTTTTTTCGACGACTTTCAGTGCGTTGATTAACCCTGCTAATGTGATGATTGCCGTACCGTGTTGGTCATCGTGGAAAACCGGAATATCCAGCCGTTCTTTCAGCTTTTTTTCTATTTCAAAGCATCTTGGAGC
>CAZSPZ010000028.1:0-7173 GCA_964608965.1 uncultured Oscillospiraceae bacterium
GTCAAGCGCGATCCCAGCTTCGCCAATTCCCCACAGCGCAGTATTTTACGCAAAAGTATTCTACCATTGCGCCGACGAGATTTCAAGATAAAATTGCAGAATACTTCTTTTTTAAACGATAGCATAAAAGACCCACGATTCCAACGGAAAGAAAAATTTTCACCAGAGTAGATATTACGTTGTAATCGGGCCAGTAAAACGGAGCAATCAGCTCTATAATAACGATGATGAGCGCTGCGGCGGAAAGAATATAAACATTTTTCTTTGCAAGAATCTTTTTGAAGGAAAGTTTCGGAAAGAGGAGCTTTGCGGTAGCGGCAAAAAGTCCGATCAGCACTGCCGCACCGATAACTCCGGAAGAAACCAATCCAAGCGCCGGAGAAAAAATGCCTGCCCATAATAGAGAAATCGTCGACGTGATCAGCCAGCCCAAGGCCCAAAGGGGTAAAACGAAAAAAATTCGCACAGCCTGGGGGAGACCCAACAGCCAGTCTTTTATTTTTTCGACGGCGCGCTGACTCTTTCTGTTTTCCGCTGTGGCTTCCTGCTCCTGGAGGACCGCCTCTTCGTCTATGTTGAGCACGACGGCAGGAGGTTCTTGAACCTTGTCCGGGGACAAGACTTGCGAAGGCGAAGGGATCATTGTGCCAATGACAACAGCAGCCGCAGCCAAGGTTGCCGCAGCCGTCATAATAACGCTTTTTTTATTGAATTTAAACGCCTTTTTTTCCATAACTTATGATACCATACCGTATTCCTTTATGCTATAATTTTGCACGGAGACACATTATCGTTTGAACATAATTTCTGCAGCTTGCTACATGGCTGGAAACGGCGTAAAAGTGGCTGATGGCGGATATGGTATTTTAGGAAGGAGTCATTATGAAACCACTTATTGGAATTACATGCAACTATTCAAAGGCAGACCTGGGAAGCTCCACAGGAATCGGCGTCGTAGGACAGGAATGGATTTTGCTGGCATCAGATTATGTTAAATCCGTGGAAAGAGCGGGCGGAATTCCTTTGCTCATCCCATTTACAGAGGATATTAACACCGTTCTGGAGTTGGTCAAGCGCTGCGACGGCATTCTGATCACTGGAGGCGACGACGTAGATCCCACATTATATGGCGAAGACGTATCCGCAAAGTGCGCGCACCTGGAGCCAAGAAGAGATGTGCAGGAAGCATTGCTGCTAAAAGAATTATTGAACAATTCCTCTTTGCCGATTTTAGGCGTTTGCAGAGGCTGCCAGATTCTCAACGTGATGTCGGGAGGAACTCTCTATCAGGATTTACCCTCTCAGAAAAACCTTTTCCATACGATTCTTTCCGCAGCGCACGGCGCATTTGCCCACAAAGTAACAATTAAGCAGGGCTCTTTGCTTTCGAAGATTATCGGAAGCGACACATTGCTGACGAATTCGTATCACCATCAGTCGGTAAAAGATGTTGCACCGGGACTTGAAGTCGTTGCAACGACAGCAGACGGTGTTGTCGAAGCTCTCGAGAAAAAGGGAGATCGATTTGTCTTGGCAGTACAATGGCATCCGGAAATGACACAAGGCTGCGCAACCAATCAAAAGATATTCGAGGCTTTCATAAAAGCCTGCTAGAAAAATCATCATATATCGCAAAGAAAAACAGGAGTTGGAATGCATCCAATCTCCTGTTTTTTTATTGCATAATTTACGGACGGTTCTCCGCCTTGGAATTCCGGACGCTTTACTGTCTTAGAATCCCAGATATTTTTTTGCCAGCGTAACCTGCATTTCAACAACGCTTGGAAGCACATCCTCGTCGATATTGAACTTGGCATGGTGATGATCGTAGTGTGTACCCTTTTTCTCGTCGCCTACGCCGAAGAAGTAGAATGCGCCGGGGATTCTGCGGGTAAATTCCGCAAAATCTTCGCCGATCATTACGCCGACTTCCTTGGTAATGACTTTATCGTGGCCGAGAATTTCCGCTCCGGTTGCACGTATCGTTTCAGCAAGCTCTTCGTTATTGTCCAGAATCGTGTTTCCGCACTTATACTCCAGTTCGAACTTGCAGCGATATGTCTTGCAGACACCCTCGATCATTTCGCGCAGACGATTTCTTACCTGCTCGTCATCTGTGTGCAGGCAACGGATGGAACCTTCCATCTCGCAGGTATCAGGAATTACGATGTTAAACTGACCTGCCTGGAATTTCCCGACGGTAACGGTCGTGGGATGTAAAGAGTTGTTTTCCAGCGTATGGAAGGCTTGGAATGCTTCCCACACATGAACGGCACAATCGATGGGATTGATGCAGTTGTGCGGAGCTCCGCCATGACCGCCTTTTCCGATAATCTTCAGCTTAAAATAATAGCTGGAGGCCATAATCGGTCCGGGGATGATGCCGATGCTGCCCGAAGGAAGGTACGACCAAAGGTGCATTCCTAAAATCGCGTCGGGTTTCGGATTTTCCAAGGCGCCGGCAAGGATCATATCTTCTGCGCCTGCATCTTCTTCGTTCGTTTGGAAAAGAAATACGACAGTTCCGGGTATCTCGCCGCGATGCGCCGTTAAAATTTTTGCCACAATCAGCATGACAGACATATGCCCGTCGTGTCCGCAGGCATGCATCACGCCCGGGTTTTCGGACTTGAACGGCAAACCCGTCATTTCTTCGACAGGAAGAGCATCGATGTCGGAACGCAGCATGACGGTTTTCCCGGGTTTTGCACCCTTTAAAACAGCAATCACGCCTGTTCCCAGGCATCTTCTAACTTCCAGTCCAAGGTTCTTCAGATAATCTTCAATAATTTGCGCTGTGCGAAATTCGGAAAGCCCGAGTTCCGGATGTTTGTGGAAATCTCGTCTAAGCTCGATGAGTTCGCCTTTCAGTGCAGCAATTTCTTTTTTTAAATCCATGGTTTTTCTCCTTATGCCGAATAATATGATAATAATAGGGCTTGACGTCCTACGGTGTCAAGCCCTTGTTTGTTTCCGTATGCTACTCGTCGCAACTTTTACAATGTCCAAATCAGAGTGGATTGAAGGGGTTTGGATGAGTTGACGGCTTTCGCCCTAAATGATATGCTCTTCTTTGAGTTTATTTCACCCAGAACAGAAGAAGGTTTTATGATATTTCTGCTAACAGCAATTCTATGCTCCACTTCCGTCAACCTTACATTTGCCTTTGCAAAAAGCAAGGGAATGAACACGTTATATCTGACATTTTTCAATTACCTGACGGCATGCACCATCAGCAGTGTGCTCCTTGCCAAGGGGCTTTCCGCCTCGGGCGCTTCTATCGGCTCTATGCTGAGCGGCAGTTTCCTTCCCCTTTTTGCCGTGTACACCGGGATGGTTTACCTGTCGTGTTTCCTTGCGATTCAATTTTCTATCCTTAAAAACGGACCGAGTATTACGACGATGTTCAACAGGCTTGGCATGGTCGTGCCGGTGGCGGTCTCGATCTTCGTTTTCGGCGATATGCCCGGGGCGATGCGCTGGATCGGCATTATTCTGGCCATCCTTGCGCTCATGGCTTACAGTTACGACGGAAGTTTTAAATTCAACGGCCTTTTGTTCGGAGTGTTTGCTTTGGGCGGAATGGCAGAGCTCTCGAACAAGCTTTTTTCTGTGCAGTTTGACGAATCGCTCAAACCGCTTTACCTGGTCATCGTATTCGGCACCTGCGGAATACTCACCTCTTTTATTCTCCTGTCCCGGAAAAATAAGCAGCCCCTCACGATGAAAGAAACGTTCGCCGGCATCTTTCTTGGGGCCGTCAACATGGGTACGACTTTCTTTATTTTACGTGCGCTGACCGTGCTTCCCGCGACGGTCGTTTTCCCTGCTCTTTCTGTCGGCGTCATTCTTATGACGGCTTTGCTCAGCAAAATCTTTTTTTCCGAGAAGCTGGAAAAACGGGCTCGCTTCGCCTTAATGATCACAATCGTCAGTCTCGTCTTTATCAATTTATGATATACTGTGAGCAAGGGAGACGGATTCTATGCTCAACCTCTATTACGGAAGGGAATCACTGAATAAGGAAGCCTTTCTGTTTTCAAAAATCAAAGAAAATTTGGAAAGCATTCGCTCCCGCCAAACTAAAGCGGAGCGAGTCCTTTTAATTGTGCCGGCTCAATTTACTCTGAAAGCCGAAGAAGCTGCTTTTTCGCACATCGATGCGAAAGGCTTTTTTGATTTGCAGATCATGTCCGGAAACCGGCTGCACCAGCGCATATTCCAAGAGGTGGGGCAGACGGGCAGAATAGCCGTCAACACGCTGGGGCGGGCTATGCTGCTGCGCAAAATCGCCAGGGATAAAAAGAACGAATTCGGCGCTTTCCGGAATGTAGCGGAAACCCCGGAATTTCTTTCTATGGCGGGAGATTTTATCGTACAGCTTAAACAGAATAATTTATCCCCGGAAAGCTTGCAAGAGATTACAACCGGAACCAGGGAAGAAGGTATTTTAAGAAAGAAACTCGCTGATATGCAGCGGATATACGAAGCGTACCAAGAAGCCATGGAAGGGAAATTTACCGATTCAGAGGATTCTCTTAAGGCTGTATGCCAAAGGGTGCCGCAGTCCGATTACATAAAAAATGCCGAAATATGGTTTTATGACTTTTATTCTTTTACACAAAGAGAAATTGATTTTATGGGCGAGCTGATGCTCCATGCGGTCAACTTAAACGTGGTGCTCACAAAAAGCGAACCCGAAGATGCGGATGCATCCCTCTTCGCACCGTCTGCCAGATCCGTCAAGGCGCTGACGGACCGGGCAGAACGCCTGGGCGTTCTCCACCGGACAAGTCCGGTGGGGCAGGACTTTGTCCGGCCGAAAAAACCGGACGCCCTGCTGCACCTGGAAAAAGAGCTTTATGCCGCGCCCGCCCGGCCGATGGCCGGCAGCGATGCAGGCAAAGCCCTGCGCCTGGTCCGCGCCAGCAATCCGTACACGGAAAGCGAAACCATTGCGGCGCAAATCCTTTCGCTCGTAAGAGATTTTCAATATTCTTTCGACGATATTGCCGTGCTCACAAATGACATAGAGATCCGCGGATCCGTTCTGAGGCGTATTTTTTCTCTTTACGATATCCCCTGCTTTTTAGATGAAAAGCGTACGGTGCTCCACAATCCGCTGATAGAAACCATCACGTCCCTTCTCAACATCGTCAGCGACAATTTCAGAGCTTCCGATGTGCTCAGCTTTCTGAAGGCCGGACTGGTTTCTTTGACATGCTCCGCAAACAATCCGGAAACCGAAGCTGAAAAAGAAACAAGCCCGGAAACGAAAACCGGCAAGGAAGAACCTGCCGACTTGGAGGAATTCGAAAACTATGTTTTGCAGTACCACATTAAGAACGACAGATTCCTGAAACCGTTTCGATACGGCGAAAAGGTTTTCGGAGAAGGAGGCATGCGAAGATTGGAAGAAATCAGATCGCAGCTTGCCACTCTTCTGCTTCCTTTTCAGGAAAAGTTCTGCGGCGCAGCATCCATAAAAGAGAAAACCGGTATGTTGTATTATTTTCTCGCCGATACGCTAAAATTACCCGAACGTCTGTCTGCCCAGGCGCTTTCACTTTCACAGACAGGAATGACCGATGCGGCAGAAGAGACGCAGCAAATGTGGAATGTGGTTCTTGGGTTGATGGATCAAACGGTGGAGCTGATCGGAGAAGACGAGGCAGAGCCTGCCGAATACAGGGATATTGTTCGCAATGCCTTCGAAGATATAAAAGTGGGTCTCCTTCCGCAATCTCAACATAAAGTTCTTATAGGCACCGTCGGAAGAACCCATGTGCCCGACGTTCGCGCATTGTTTTTAATGGGCGTCAACGACCGAATTTTACCGGCAAAGAGCGCGCAGGAAGGTATTCTGACCGAAAAAGAACTTTCCTTATTACAAGAACAAGGATATACGCTGTCAAAAAATGAAACCGTCAAACAGGAAGAAGAGTACATGTCGATTTACAGGGCTTTTACAAAACCTTCCGAAGCGCTTTACGTAAGTTATTCAGTGGCAGATATAGACGGAAAGGAAATCCGTCCCTCCTCCCTGATTACGACACTGCGAAATATGTTTCCGGATTTATGCGAGCAGCCTGATATAGAGAATGCGGAATCCCAACTCGATTATATACAGGGGTCGCAAAGTACGATGACGCATCTTACCTCTATTCTGCGCCGTCTGGTTTCAGGAGAGGAAAAAGAAATTTCACCTTTATGGAAGCAATGCTACAATCTTTTACTGGAGTCCGGCGACAAACGGCTGGCCGCCATCAGGGAAGGATTGTTTTTTACAAACCAAATGTCACCTTTGCCTCAATCCGTTACGGAAGCGCTCTATAAACGCAGCGACGACCAAGACTATTCTTTCAGCCCGTCCAGGCTGGAACGCTTTGCAAAATGTCCCTTTATGCATTATGTAAGCTATGGTTTATGCCCGGAGCCAAGAAAATACTTTGAAATATCCGGCGGAGAAATCGGCGATATTTACCATGAATGCCTGATGCATCTTTCCAGAAAGCTTTCAGAAGAAGCAAAACGGGCAGGCGTAAAAATAACAGATCCGGCATCTCCCTGGATGACAATGACCAGAGAGGAATGTGACGAAAGCATTCGTAGTATTTTATCTTCTATTATGGATAAGAACTTTGACGGATTGCTACGTGCGGGGAAAGAGGAAGAGTACCGTATTAAGCGAGTAGCCGAAGTGACCATGGAATTTGCGTGGAATATGATAGAGCACGTGCGAAAAGGCAGCATCGATGAAATGCTCTCCGAGGCCGGATTCGGACGAGGCCAAGCCTCCGTTCTGCCTCCTGTCGTAATCGAACTGGACGGGAAACAAGTTTTAATAGAAGGTAAGATTGACAGAGTGGATATTCTGAAACCGTCTCAAGACACCCCATACATTAAAATCATCGACTACAAATCCGGAAAAGTAGAGTTAAAAAAAGACGAAATAGAAAACGGCTTAAACCTGCAGCTGATGCTCTACTTAGAAGGGGCACTCCAAGCAAAAGAAGGAGCAAAACCGGCAGGCATCTTCTACTATCATATTGACGAGCCGAGCTTGAATGTCGATTTCAGCCAGCTTACGGCCGACATCGTATCCGAAGACATTTTGAAGGAAATGGAACAGAAGTATAAAACTAATAACGCACTAACAAAATGAAAGAAAAG
>CAZSPZ010000028.1:7183-15457 GCA_964608965.1 uncultured Oscillospiraceae bacterium
AATGGACGGACTTTTCGTCGACAATCCTTCCGTAATAGAGAGTATGGACCGGTCCCTGGCAGAAGGAGATACTTCCACCGTACTTGTCGTTAAAAAAGGAGCAGACGGCTATTCTTCCGGAAAATCCATGACTTCCGAAGAGTTTGACTCTTTCAGGACAACTTTCCAAAAAGCGATTCATGATCTCTGCGACCATCTCTTATCCGGCTCCATCGACATAGAACCGCGAAAAATAAGCAGCAGTGTAACTGCTTGCACCTACTGCGATTATGGCAGCATCTGCCTTTTTGATACAGCTTTTCAAAATTGTAAATACCATTAGGAGGTATAGGAATGGCCCTGTTACATTTAAATTTTTGCTCCTCTGTCCTTAGTATGAATACGGAAGTGTCCGTCTTCCTTCCGGAAAGGCGCGGCGAGCCCCATCCGCCCATCGGCGACAAAAAATATCCGGTGCTTTACCTGCTGCACGGATACATGCAGGACTATTCTTCGTGGATCAGAAACAGTATGCTCGAATATTATTTATCTGAAAGCGACCTGATTGTTGTGATGCCGGGCGGCGAACAAAGTTTTTATACAGACGCCGTTCACGGTTTGAAATACTTTTCCTATTTAACGCAGGAACTCCCGACGGTCATACAGAATTGGTTTCCCGCTTCGTCGCAGCCTTGCGATAATTATGTGGCTGGCTTATCCATGGGTGGATACGGCGCATTTAAAATGGCCTTCCGCAGACCCGACATTTTCGGAGCGGCAGCCAGTCTTTCCGGCTGTCTTACAGCCAGAGCGCTTCCGCATGGCACACCACCGACGAATTCCGATATGGCAGTGGGCTTTCCCACAAATCCGGATATTACGAGAACATTGGATAACACGCTTGGAAAGTTAGAAGATTACAAAGGATCCGTTAACGACCTGGAAGCGGCGGTTTTAGAAATCATCAAGGAGAACAAACCTCGTCCCAAATTGTTCCAATGTATCGGCACGGAAGATTTTTTGTATAGCGACAATGAACACTTCAAAAACTTTATGACAAAAGAAGGCAGTTCCTTCGACTATACCTACTGGGAATCTTCGGGTTGTCACGATTGGAAATTCTGGGATAAGGCCATATTAAAGGCGCTGCAACATTTCGGCCTTGTTTAAACACACTTTTTATTGGCCGATGGTATCGAAATAGTCTCTAATGATGGAATAACTTGATTTCGCTCTTTGCGTATACGCGGGCACATCCCAGGTTTTCCAACGAAATACAGCAGACTCGGAAGGATATTCCGTGCCGATTCGCGAGACCACTTTTCCATCTTCCTCGTTGAATAAAAGGGCGCTGACGACAATCCCTCCGGATATCGTCGTTCCAAGTTCATCTTTTAGGGGCACCGGTATGATTTTGCTGTCTTCGAGCACTCTCATGCGGGAAGGGTCGCTGAAATTCAATCGCGCCCATGGAATTCTTATATAGAGAGTATTTCCTTTGCTCGTCCAACTGTAGAACGAATTATCTTCCAGGCTGCCATACTTCATTTCACTTTGATCGTGATAGATGGCAGCAATTTTTGTGCCGTCTTTCCTCGGCCTTTCTTTATTGATCAATATCACCATTCTTTCGAAATATCCGTCGTTCGAAAGAACAGAGCTTTGCTTGCCTTTTGTAATATTATAGCTTGGGTGGACGAGAAGAGAGACATTCTCTACATCTGAAATCTTAACGATAAATTCCATTCCGGTAGGCGCTTGCGCTGCAATTTCCGGCGAATACTTCTTTTCGCCTCTGTCTCTGGCATAGGTGTCAAGCCCGACAATAAGGTCTTCCGTGTCAAAATCCATCGCTCGTCCAAGATCGATTTGAATAGAAAGATAAGCCTCATTTGCAGCAAGCTGGACTTGCTGCAGTGTTCCGCCGCCTGTCATTGTATAGGGTTCGGATTGCAGGCCCGACGCTTCCATGGCAACTATTCCGTAATTTTGTTCGGGGTCCACGATATTATGCCATAAAGGATTGCGTTCAAAAGGCAGAATGTAAGGCTCTGTTATCCAGGTTTTCTTCGCCCACTCGTCTGCCCATTCGAAAATAAGCCCGCCTGCATAACCTTCCCGTTCTATTGCTTTCATCATTCGTACAATGCCTAAGCCTTGCTGCTCTTCGTTCAATCCGCCATGGTTGTAGCCGTCGGGGTTTTCATGAGCGTTTCCCATGCCTGTTGAAAGGCCGAACTCCGCTACAAGGGCAGGATATTTTGTGTGATTCTCGATAAATTCTTGCAGGTAGCCGCCGTAGCGCAATACCCCCTCTTCGTCGGTATACAGCGCGTAAGAGACTTCGTTATTCATAAAGTCCGGGTAATTGGGGGAAATGTGGTAGGCGCCAAAGAAACCGGCCTTTAAATTCTCCTTTATTCCGATATGGTTGATATCCACTTCTGTTTTATCGTTATATTCCAGGTTTTTATCCCCGGAAATGTTCCATTCCGAATCGTGCTCCGTTGGGTCCAACGTCGGCCAGCTTACGATACCGATCGGATGCTGCCATCCAAAGGCTTCTGTCTCGTATTGCGCCACATAATCGCAGCTCATGGCAAGCCACGCTTCTGTAGGCGCGGCATCGCTTTCGGAGAAAAAGTAATCACCCTCGAAAGCGTAGCCAGGGTTTAGCAGATTTGTCTGTATTACTTCTTCCGGCTCCAATTCTCTCCCTACAAGATAACCGGCAATATAAGGAGAAACATCCGCCGCATAAATCCCGTATGCGCGGAAGGATCTTTGGGGGATCTTTGCTTGGCCATGCATGGCATTGATGACATTTTTTATTTCTTTTTTATACTCATCGTCATAAGCCTGCACAAGATAATTCCCGTTTTCCGGATTTTCTTCCGGCCATATTTCCTGGTAAAGCCACAGCGGACTTTGTGGATTTGATTTGTTGAAATATGCAAGAGCGGAATAAAAATCGGGGGCAAGCAAAGTGTACGCGCGAATCGTGTTTGCGTTCATATCGGCAATTTGCCTGAACCACTGCAAATATAGAGCTTCGTCTTTGGAGAACTCTGTAAACCACTTGCCGGGAAGAGACGAGCCGATGTTGACTCCTTTGATAAAGAAATCTTCCCATTGCCCTTCGTTCATTCGCTGAAACCCTTTACCCTGCGTCCTCGCAAAGAGTTGGAGAGGCTCTTTCTCCGTTTGAACCGATTTCTCCGTCTTCACCTTGCGAATATCATCGATCACTTTCTCCATAACGGGCAGATAGGCGTTCTGATAGAACGATGCATTGTCTCCTTCGGAAGAAAATGAAAACCACCTTCTGATCTTCGAATATCCGTAATTTTCCGGATATTCATCGTCAAAACTTCGTTCCGCACAATCTCCCGCAAAATAATACGAGGTATACTGGGCGTTCGCCCATCGGATCATTGCAGGGAATTCGGAAGGAAGTCCCAATTGAGCAAAAAGTTCCTGCCCTTTTTCTGTAAGTTCTAAAGAATAATTTGCGAGGATTTCAACCGTGGGGCTTGCTTCCGTAAATTCGAACCAGGCGTCAAAATAAGCACCTTTTTCACCGGAAAATTCTTTTCTATAGACATCAGCAAAATCAAACTTCAGGCCGTCTCCTTCAAATTCAAGGCCTTCTTGCAGCACGGTAATCACATCGCCGGCCGAAATAAGAATCATTCCGGGTCCTTCGAATTTCCATTCCGTACCGGTTTGCAGTTCGTAACTCTCCACGATTCGAAGGGGTATATCTCCGATTTTGGATAGTTCGTCGAAATATTTTCCCCTGTAGCCAAGCCATGAAACAGAAAATATATTTTCCAACACTTCGACGGAAGAAGAATTCACAATGTCATATTCTCCGATAATCGTATTGCCGCCGAAAAGGTTGCATCCAATATGTGTGATCTCTTCTTGCGTAAGGCCCCCGTACAACCGCGGAGGAACAGCTACCCAATCCGAGTCTGTAATAGTGTCTTCTTCGTAAACCCCGTAAGTATCCGTCAAATAAATCAGATCCGGAGCAGCGTAAATGGCCGTGGAAGTTGTCGTGCCCGGAATGTCTTCGATATGAAAGGTGCCGTCTGCATTCGGGTGGACGCCATAATAGTCTCTGTCATACTTGAACGTTTCCCCGGTGTCTTTAGAAATGACTTTCAAGCTGTTCAGAGCCCACATGAAACCCTTATGCTCTTTATAATTTCCATCGTCCACCGTCTTATCGACAATCCAAACTTCCAAAGGCGTTTCTTCCATACTGCTCCAAAGGTAAAGTGGGAGGAGGAAAACGGCTGCACCGATTAAAATCAAGGCGACCATCAATCCGTAGAGTAAATACAGAGAAGATTTGCTTTTCATTTTACCCCTCCATTAAAATTTTCAGAAGCGCGGGAAAAGCCTTTTCTTTCAGGTTTATCCCAACCACCCGAGGATTTGAATATGCGTAAATACCCTACCACGCGCATCAGACTGAAATATTGACGCATTCCAAAGTTTTCCGCCACTGCGCAAACCAGCAGACTGCCGATGTCTTTTGCTCTATACATTTTTCCGCCTTGCTCGATGATTAAAAGAGCGGAAAGAGAGACAAGCGTGCCGGCAAGAATAACCGAAGCAAAAAGCAGCAGAGCAATATCCAAATAAAGGACACCCAGATACCACGCCAGCAGGATCGTCAAATAGCCCTGCATTTCAAAGATGGGGCCCATTGCCTCAAAAATGAAAAAATAAGGCATAGCGACAAGACCCGTGCTTCCGTATTTGGGGTTGAAAAGCATTTTCCTGTGAAAGTACAAAATTTCAAGCAACCCTCTTTGCCATCTGTAACGTTGTTTTTTAAGAGATCCCACATCCTCCGGCACCTCGGTCCAGCAATTCGCATTAAACGCGTAGCGTATTTTATATTTATTTCCGAGCTCTCTCATTCGCCTGCTGATGCGGACGACGATTTCCATATCCTCTCCGACAGTATCTTTTTTAAATTTGCCGCTGCTTGTCAAGTATCCGCCAACACTGATACCTCTTTCTTTGCGGAAAAGACCGAAGGCACCGGAAATAATGAGAAGATTATTGGTGTAAGACCAGCCTAACCTTCCGGCCATAAATGCACGAATGTATTCCACTGTTTGAAACTTTGCCAAATTGTTCTTTGGGACTCTGATATCCTGAACGACACCCCTCTCTACTTTGCAACCGTTGATAGGGAGGACGTTACCGCCCATGGCCGGCGTTTCCACATCTTCGTCCAGGATTCTTGACACAAGCTTCAAAAGTGCTTCTCCCTCCAAAATCGAATCGGAATCGATGCTGCATATATATTCTTTGGAAGACACGTTGATCCCTGTGTTCAAAGAATCCGCCTTCCCTCCGTTTACCTTGTCTACAACAATCAGCTTTGGCATGTCGCGGTTAATATAAATTCCCCGGACAAACTTTGTGTTAAGCTCTTGTTGATACATGCGATCCACTTTTTTTAAGCCGAATTCTTTGATCAGAAGAGGAAGTGTCTGATCGGTTGATCCGTCGTTGACGACAATCAGCTCGTACTCGGGATACTTAAGATTCAAGAGGGAGTTCACATTTTGAATAATGGTCTTGGCCTCGTTAAAAGCCGGAGCCACAATCGATATGGAAGGCAGCATCCGTTTTTTTGAAAAGGAACGACATATCCTTCATTTGCCACATTCTCTTTTGTTGTCCGACATGAATAAAAGAGAGCAGAAGCAAGAGAAGATAAATGGTATTGATGGCAATTGAATAAAAAATAAAATAGAAATTAAAATCGTGCACAAAAAGCTTCAGTGTCGAAACCAAGGAAAGGTCCGGCATCATTTCCCAGTGCGTGACGAGAAAAATGCAGGGAATCAGGAATAGATTCAAAACAAGCAGCACGCCTAATGTTCTGATAAACTTTTTATCTTTTACGGCCTTTACTTTTTCTTCTTCTGCGTTGCATTCGGTAATGCCGCATTGGAAAGAGAGCCTTCCCAGAAGATATCGGCCGAATACGTCGTTTAGTTCCGGGGACTCTTTTGTCACTTTTTTGATGATGGCGACAAGAGCTTTTTCTATCTCTGCATTTTTATTGTTATTAAAAAATTCGATGATTTCACTTGTTCTTCCGCATAAAATAATTGCTTCCACAATCTCTGCGGCCTGATCTTTTTCTATACCCACAAGTCTGCTGATGTAATATTCGATTCTCATGGACATAATCTCTGCAAGTGCTTTTCTCGCATCCGGATCTTCTTCCTGCAGGAAAGCTTTTCTTACCGCAGCCAACTCCTCCGGATATTTTTCGACAATCACGGAAATTGAGTGGGTGGCGCTTTGCCTTAAATCTTTATCGTGAATGTATTGCAGCAACACATTCATATTTTTAGGTGCACGGAAATTTGAAAGGGCGCGAAGAGCGGTTTTACGTATTTCCAAATCCGCAGATTCCATATAGCGAACATCAAAAAGCTCTTTGGGATAAAAATCGGCGATGACACCGCATGCCCTGTGTATCAAGGTTTTGAAAGCGCTTTTGCTGTTGATGCTGACCGGAGAAATTTTATAATGTTTGCAATGAAAGGAAGCATCGACCAGACCGTTGTACATGCATATTCTCTTGCTTTGGTCTGAAACCATTTGGCCATGCATGCAATTGGCGCATATCATCTTATGAAAATCTGTTTCGGATTTGCTTTCGCTGCCCAAATTTTTTTCATAATCGGCAATATGCTCCAGCAGATAATTTTTAAGTTCTTCAGAGAAATATACAGAAGAGAAATCCACAAGGAGTTCCTGTATCTCGAATCGATCGTTTTCTTTCAGTTGAGGAAGCAAATCGTGCAAATCTTTGCCGAAGTCGCAAATCAGCATATTTACTCTCGTGCGATAAAATCGACTGCTGTTGATCAAAGAATACAGCAACGCCGGGAGAGATTCTTTATTCCCTATATCGGACAGCGCATTGGCAATATACAATTTAAGGGGGAAGTTCTTTTCTTTTAAAAGCTGTTTCTCCAGTCCAAGCCGGCATCGCTCTGTGCCAAGGCGCCCCAAAGAGAAAATCGCCTCCGCTTTTGCGGCTGCTCTCCTGCCGTGCAGCAATTTGAGATACTTTTTTTCCAGGCGGTTTAAATCGATAAAGCTTTCCATATGCTGTTCCAGCGATTTATCCAAATGAATCGATCGCTTCATGGATAGATACCTGGAAGCATCCAACTTTGCTTTGGCAGGCAACGGATTACCGAAAGCGACATGAAGAAAAACCTTCTTTTGATTGTTAATCAGGTCTTCGTCTACGTTGGATTTCGCTCTGGAGGCAAATACACTCCAGGCGACAATGATATCAATGCCGACCAATACGCCGGCTATGATTAACCAGGTATCAATGCTTCCTATCACAACTTCTCTTCCTCCTTAAAAATGTTAGCGACGATGCCTATCAGTTCCGTCAACATAAAAGGTTTTCTAAGGTAATGATCAACGCCCATGGATGCCGCTCTGCGCAAGGAGTCGTCGGTCTTAAGATTTGAAATAAAAACGAAGGGGATTTCTTTCGTCTCAGATCGGGCAAGGAGAGCCTGCCTTAAAAGAAATCCGTCCATTTTAGGAAGCATCACTTCCGAAATAATAAGGGAAGGAACGTATTGCTCAGCAAGGCGCTGGGCTTGTTCTCCGTCTTTAGCCGTCAATATCGAATAATCCAAATTCTCTAAAAATGTTTGCACCACTTCCTGCCCCGTCTCATCTGAGTCGACGAGAAGTACATATTTCGCTTTGTTGAGATAATCCTCCTCCGAGGAAGTGTCACAGACCAGGTTTCTGCCCTTGTTCTTTGCGATTCTTACCCGGGCGATGGACGTATTGTAAAATTTTTCTCCAAGCTGGGCGGCAATAGCACCTTCCGTTATGACTTCATCCAAGCTGACAACGCCCACGGAAGCAGTGATTTGCTCCACATACTGCGAAGAGGTAGCGATGGTATTTCTTATGGTTTCAGCAATTTCCGAAGCATTTTCTTTGCTCGTGTGGGGGATATAACACGCGAAAAGCGTTCCCTGAAGTTTAAAGTATACTTCATTGCTTTCTTTAAGGTTTTCCAGAATCAGTGCCGTCGTCTTAAAAACTTCGTCCACTTCGCTGTCTCCGTACTTGTACTTGATCTTTTCTATTTGATCCAACCCCAAAAGAATCAGCGCGGGATTTTGATCGAGCTGACCTGTAATGAGATTGTCCATTTCCTTCGTTAAATAATTTTTAAAAAACTCGAAATTATATAAACCTGTAGAG
>CAZSPZ010000028.1:15481-17594 GCA_964608965.1 uncultured Oscillospiraceae bacterium
ACAACAAGCAGATCTTCTTCCAATCGTTCCTTTGCAGCAGACAGTGTTTCATTTTCCTGCGTCAGCCGGTTTGTTTCCAACTCGGCTTTCATAAGGTATGCTTCGTAAGTTTTAGGGACAGGAATGTCGTATTGTTTAGAAAGATTCCGAACATAGGGCTCCATTTCCAGCAGCCAGGATAAACCCTTCCTTGCGTATATCCTCTCGAAAAGAAGATCCCAAAGCTGATATCCCGAATAGGCAGTCGTCTCCATCGTTAAGCTTTCATCACAGTAATCATTCATATCTCCCAGTGCATCCCGAACTTCTTCGCCGCCATACATGGAAACATATCTTTTTATTACGGCATTGCATACTGAAAAATAGCCGCCCGCGCCGTCCAGATCCTTTTTAATCGGCCTTAAGAAAGAGCCGCATTCCAAATCTCTCAACGCTTTAATGTGGTTTTTCACGTTCTTGTCTATGATTGAGCCGTGCTGAGGGGCAATTCTGTCGATGGGTATTTTCAGCAGAGTTTCCATAACCGGCCTAAGGACATCGTTTGACGGCATATAGTTTTCATGATAGGCTTTCATTTTTTCTATATAATCGTCTTGCGCATAAAGGTTCCAGACATTTGAAAACGAGCCGAAAAGATCGCTGGAAAACAGAGTTTTCGTCGTCTCGTCGTACGTCATGATCGCGCCGGAGAAATGAAGATACGGAGAAGCCAGAAAGCTGAGCGTTCTCCCCGATTGCAGTGTCAACCGGAACTGGTTGCCGTTGACGAAGTAATAATCCGAATTGATACCATAATATCTAACCAGCATCTTTGTCCGCCAGTGCGTGGCAATTTGAAAATGAAAGCCGTTTCGCTCAAAAAGAGGCACGCTGGAACAAAGGTCCGGATCTTGATGGTGCAGGATGACGTACTTTACTTTTTCCGGCGAAATAATGCTGCACACATTGTCGTAAACATAGCCAAAATCAAGAACGGAACCCGGATCGATCAGCACAGCTTCTTCGCCATCCACTATAAGGTATGGATTACATTGCAATCCACCCTCTGCAGATTCTTCTCCGACCCAATAGATGCCCGGTGCGATTTCCTGAACTCCTGAATTTTTCATAACAATACCTCTTTTAATAAAGATAAATTCGGACTGTTTATACTGTTTTCATGATAGCACAAATCCATTGCAATAAATAGCTGTGGAATGAATCCGGGAATGAAAGACAAAACCCCCGAGGCCATTTTCCCCGAGGGTTTTCGTACTATATTTCGTAAATATCAGACAGTGAGCCTGTCTTTTTCTTAGCAAGCCCCCATGTTGCCGCCGGTCAGGCGGAAGCCTTTGCTATACCACTTATCCGAGTAATCCAGTGTTAAACCGGATACGTAATTTTCCAAGTCTTTTATGTAAATGATTTTGATTCCGTTGGATTCGACAACCTTATCATTGGCATTCTTAAGCTCTTCCAGAGCAAGTCCCAAACGGGGACCGCTTCAGCCTGCCCCTCCGTAGGATATCCTCATCATTTGACTTTCCGGATTATTTGTTTTGGCCGCAATTTTATTAAATTCTACAGCGGCCTCGTTGCTTACTTTAATCACAATCATGAACCTCCTTATGTTCTGTTAATAAACTCGAAACCTTTTGGAAAAAATATTTTCCATATAATCCACATGCATATTTTTCACCAGTTCGTGAAGTGTACGCCTGTATGCTATTTTAACGCCATTGGTTTCAACTACAATATCCCCTTTACCTATGTGCTCGTCCAGAGCGACTCCCACGCGGGGACCGGCTCAACCGCCGGGTTCGATTTCATACCTAAGGTTTAACTCTTCGGGATTGCCCATGGCATCAGAAATTTCTTTAAACTTCTTTGCCGCTGCGTCCGTTGCTTTGATCATGTAAATCCTCCCCTTTCCCTTTTTTTTAATTTTGACACGATTCCGCCCGTTTCTCTGTGAGTTTGTCACACATTTTGCACAAACAAAAAGCTGCAGCAAATTTCATGCCTTGCATAAAAAAATAAAAAGTCCTGCAAGCGTTCAGATTGCGGGACTTTTTATGGAGCTACTGATCGGAATCGAACCGATGACCTGCTGATTACGAATCAGCTGCTC
>CAZSPZ010000029.1:0-15768 GCA_964608965.1 uncultured Oscillospiraceae bacterium
TGGCGAAAATCGAATAGAATGCAGCAACGGGAACCATGCCGATAGCGGGGAATGTGGAGTTAACAGCTTCTGCTGTGTTGTAGCATTGCATAGTCATAAAGAATGCAATGTACAGGCCTGCGCCGAAGATAATTGCGGGGATCTTGTAGAGTCCGCCCCAACCCTTTTCTTCGCCTAAGCCTTTTTCCATGTAGTAGGTGGGTCCGCCGACATAACGGTCGCCGGATACGTCCAGTTGTCTGTAGTGCAGTGCGAGAGAAACTTCGCAAAGCTTGGTCATCATGCCGACTAAAGCAGTGATCCAAATCCAGAAAATTGATCCAGGTCCGCCGATAGCGATAGCAGTTGCAACACCACCGATGTTGCCTGCGCCGACTGCGCTGCCAACAGCGATTGTTGCTGCCTGCAGTGGTGTCAGTGTGCCTTCGCCAGACCTGGCTTTAGAGAAGAGAGCGCCAAATGTGCTCTTCATGATCCATCCAAAATGTCTGAATTGGAAGAATCCGGATCCGACGGTCAGGGTGATTCCGACACCGAGGAGCATTATCATAAGAGGAGGTCCCCATACGATACCGACCATCTTGTCGATTAAATCCATAAAACCCATTATTTCACCTCCATAAAATGAAATAAAAAAGAAATAAAGTACATGTTCATTCTAATGCTTGAAGTGGTAGGTGTCAACGAGAATGCAGTAATAATAGTGGCAAAGAAGGAAAAACGCAGACAATATTTCTGTTGTCACGATAATTGCCAGAATTATTTCTGAATGAATGGCATTTATGTACATAAAAATATGCTTTGTCACTATAATTGACAAAGCATATTTCGAATAGTTTATAAAAATATTTTTATTGAATCAGGTCACTAAACATCTGTTCTGTCAAATCGCAATTATAAAACAGTTTATAGTAGCGGGAAGTTTCTTCAAAGAGATTGTAATCCGCATAATCGGGGTAAAGCAAACTTGTCAGCCATATCATGCCCATATAACGATTAATGGACGGAGGCATTCCCATCCAATTATAGGGACCCTGAGGGACTTGATAATATGTATTGTTTTTTATGGCAGAAAGTTCGTTCCAAAGCGGATCGGCAGCTACCGAATCGTACACACTGTCGGGTGCGAACAGGATGACCTCCGGATTCCACAAAAGCAGTTGCTCCATATCGACTTCATTGCCCATTCCGCTGGAAACCGGCGCTTCCAGAACAGCTGCATTGTTACACAACATATCGAGCAATTCCGCATGATAAGAATCTTTGGCCAGCACGTTCAACCCTTGATCTCCCAAGCAATAAATGACTGATTTTCTGTTTTGTTCGCCGACACTTTCCATGATTTGCCGGGTGCGCGCGATGGTGTCATCGCAATAATCCGCTAACTCCACGGCTTGTTCATTGCGCCCTAAAAGTTCTCCGAGCAATCTGTATGTATCCGCCATTCCTGCCAGAGACGAATCTATGTGCACTGTCGGAATGCCTGTTTGCTCTGAAAGGTTATCCATATCTTCAGCGATTCCGTCTTTACTTTCTCCGATGTCGATGATTAAATCCGGAGAAAGCGATAAAACCGTTTCAAAATTAACATCGCCTTTGCCGCCGTATATCTGACCGTAAACGGGCAACGACAAAATATCTTCGGACAAGTACAATTCGGCATCCGAAGACCAATCCGAGGCAAGACCGCAGAAAAGGTCGGAGGCTAACGGCAATAATACCATTTGTGTCATAGCTCCGCTTGGAGCAATACTGTCTATTTCCTGCGGCAAAGTGACAACTCTTCCGCAGGAGTCTGTAAATGTTCGGCTTTGCGGTGCCGGCGCATCGCTTGCGCAGCCGGAAAATAAGATCGTGATCATCATCAACAAACTAACTAATTTTTGTTTCATTCCTTGGTTACCGTTCCTTTCAGTGTGGAAATATGAATTTGATTCGGAGATAATTTTGTGACTGTTGCATCGACACCATAGAGTTCTTTCAGAACCGGGCCGCATATTACTGTATCCGGAGAGCCCAGAGATAAAACATGTCCATGCGAAAGTGCCAAAACTTTATCCGAGCAGGCATAAGCTTGCGCGGGATCGTGGGTGGACATGAGAACCGCCAGCCCAAAAGAGCGCAGAGCGTCCACATGGGACAATACGATGGCTTGATTTCCCAAATCCAAATCAGAAGTAGGCTCGTCTAAAATCAATAAAGGAGATTGCCGCGCAATCGCACGTGCGATTAAAACCAAACGGCGCTCACCTCCGGATAGCTGCATAAAACTGCGTTTTTCCAAGTGCTCTATTTCTAAACGAATCAGTGCGTGCTTTGCCAGTTCTTGTTCGACTTTTCCGGGCGAAGCGGTGTTTTTGAGCAGGGGAGTTGTTCCCATAAGCACCATGTCGTGGACGCTGTAGTTGAAAGACGGATAATGCGACTGGGGAACATAGGCAGCATATTTTGAAAGCCTTCTGGCACCCATATCCCTGATATTTTTATCGTCCATCATAATCGTACCGGTGTACTCTTTAATAATGCCAAGCATGCAGCGAAAAAGAGTGGTTTTCCCGCCGCCGTTCGGAGCCAGAATTGACAGTACTTCTCCACCTTTCACATCAAAGCAAACGTCAGACAAGACGGGTTTTTCGCCAAAAGAAAAGCTGAGGTTATCCACATGGGTAATCAATACCTCTCGCCTCCTTTCGTAATCAGGTAAAGGAAAAAGGGAGCGCCGATAAACGCTGTCAATATTCCAATCGGTATTTCCGAAGAGAACACAGAGCGAGCGAGGTTATCTACTACCAGTAAGAACAAAGCGCCCAGCAGCATCGAGGACGGCATAAGATATCGGTAATCACTGCCGACCAATTTCCTTGCCAAGTGTGGTACGACCAGACCGACCCACCCAATCATTCCCGTCATGGAAACGGAAGCAGCCGTCACCAATGTGGAGCACAGAATGATCAATTTCCGCAACTTTTCAGCTTCGACTCCCAAAGAATGGGCTTCGTCATCCCCCAAGGTAAGTATATTCAGCTTCCAGCGAAAAATTAAAAGAGGTATTAATCCAATGGCAATGGGAATTGTGGCAATCAGGACATTTTTGCCGGTCGCGCCTACCAGACTGCCCATGAGCCAATAAGTAATCGCAGGCAACTGATCCGTCGGATCCGCAACAAGTTTCAAAAATGAAGTTCCGGCGGAGAAAAGGGAGCCTATCATAATGCCTGTAAGAATTAAGCCTAAAACTCTTTTCCCTCCGGTTCGCATTCCGATGAACGAAACCAAACCCACTGCGATCATGCCAAACGCAAAAGAGGAAACAGCGACAGTCTGCGAAGGCATGCCGATCAGTATAGCCAGAGCCGCACCAAAGGCAGAACCCTGCGTCGCACCCAAAATATCCGGCGCGGCCATCGGGTTTTGGAATACACCTTGATAAGCGGCCCCGGCGGCGGCAAGGCTGCAGCCTACAATGCAGGCCATCGCGATTCGAGGTAATCGTATGTTCAATATGACGGTTGAAATTTCCGGAAGGGACCAAGAATATCGACCGATAAGAACAGATAGCAACACGACAAAAAGCAGCAGTACACCCAGGCCTGCGGTAATCCCTCTTGAATGGGCGTCTCTAATTGCAGATAGTTTGAAGTGATGCATAATCCTCCGGCGTGTTAATGTTTTTTAGCGAAAACGGCTTATAATCAGGGCAAGCTTCTACCGGAATTTCCCGGATTCTGAGCTCTTCTTTCATGGTTTTCCAAAGGGCGAGGCAATTATGATGCAGCGCATCCCTGAATATAGGCGCCGCTGTTTTTTTCTGAAGAAGCAACGGAAACGTTCGAGCACTTCCCGTTTCGGTAAAAAACAGAGCATCGAATCGGTCTTCTCGAAAGCTTACCAAATAGTCTAACATTTCGGCTGAAAGCAAAGGCATATCGCAAGGGATAAACAAAACCCAAGGAGTGGAAGCCTCTTTTAATGTACTGACAATTCCACTGAGCGGACCAAGGCCCGGCTCCATATCGTACACAGTCTTACAGTTTGGAAAGCAGAGGTCTGCCCCCTCGCCGGAAACCGACAGGTAGCAGTCATCAAACAAAGAAATACTGTTTAATGCATTGGAAATAAGGGTACCGTTTCTAAAAGCCATTAATTTTTTGTCCCGTCCCATACGGGAAGCCATGCCTCCGGCCAGTGCACAGGCTGACACTTCAGCGGTCGATTGGATTAGTTTAAAAGCAGGTGCGTTCCATGTTACATTACGCCTTTGCCCGATTTGATCAAAGGACAGTGCAAGCTCGAAAAGCAATTCTTCCGGAGCGGGATGAAATACTTTTTGCGCGGCCGTAAGAAATAATCGGGCGCAGTGTATTCTCTCTTTGGAATATTCCGGGCGAAGCGTTGCCAACATGGCGCACTGCCAGGCTATATCCTTGGAAATGCTTCCTTGCTCACAAGATTCAAAATCCACTCCATACAATCTTCCTTCTTTTATGATAAAATTTCTGAAATTGGTGTCACCCAAATTCAACGCAGTCAGTTCGTAAAAATTTCTACACCAGGCGAAATACAGTTCGAATAAACGGGCTTGTTTTGACGGATCATCCAAAGATTGTTCCAAGGCATCAAAAAGCAAACATCCGTCAATATATTCAGTAACAATGCAGGATTGTTTTTTTTCTATGACCTTGGGCGCCAAAGAGCTTCCGGACAGCTGATCGTAAATGTAACTCTCCGCATCAAAATCCTGCGAAGAGGCAAAGCACTTTATCACGCAATCGTCTTCCCGATATACTGTATTTCTTTTGCTCTTAAATACGTTCATTTCCCTTGGGCGCAACCTGCGTTCCTCTCTAATGCCAAGCATATCACAATCAAGCTATACGGCAAAGATTTGCCGCCATTTTTCTTGCAAAACCGCTATGAGCAAGTATACTATAAAATATAGATATTGACCATTGTCGATATCATAAAAAGAGAAAATGAACAAGGAGCGAAAAATAGGAAAAAACCAAGTCGACAATCCGAAAATCTGTCGCGGTTGTTGCAGTTTTTCACAAAATAGTTTCTCGTATGCAAGCGCACAGCAGTTCGAAAGGAAGGGAAAAATGGTCAATCAAATTACATCTTTCATCTCACAATGCGACCCGGAAGTGGGAGCTGCCATTGAAAAAGAGTTGGCTCGCCAGAGAAGAAACATTGAGCTCATCGCATCGGAAAATATTGTAAGCCCGGCGGTTCTTGCCGCAGCGGGTTCAGTTCTGACGAATAAATATGCGGAAGGTTATCCTGGGAAGCGTTATTACGGCGGCTGCGAATTCGTCGATATTACTGAGAATTTGGCCATAGAGAGAGCAAAAAAACTTTTTAACGCAGGCTTTGCCAACGTTCAACCTCATTCGGGAGCGCAGGCAAATTACGCTTGTTATATGGCTTTGTGTCAACCCGGCGATACGGTCATGGGAATGAATTTAGATCATGGCGGTCATCTTACGCATGGCAGTGCCGTTAATTTTTCGGGAAAATATTATAACATTGTTCCTTACGGCGTTCGCAGTGACACGCATCAGATAGACTACGAAGAATTGCGTCGTATAGCGCTTGAATGCAAACCAAAAATGATTTTGGCCGGCGCCTCGGCCTATCCTCGCATCATTGATTTTAAAAAGTTTTCCGAAGTGGCAAAAGAAGTCGGCGCCTATTTGATGGTGGACATGGCGCATATCGCCGGACTTGTGGCGGCAGGGCTTCATCCAAATCCCATGCCGTATGCCGATGTGGTTACAAGCACGACGCATAAGACGTTGCGCGGCCCCCGCGGCGGTCTGATTTTGACAAACGACGAGGCGATTGCAAAGAAAATAAATTCCGCGATTTTCCCGGGATCTCAGGGAGGACCTCTGGAACATATCATCGCAGCTAAAGCGGTTGCGTTTGGGGAGGCTTTAAAACCGGAATTCATGGAATACCAGAAGCAAATTGTAAAAAATGCAAAGGTTTTAGCCGAGGAACTGCTCCGTCATGGATTTGATTTAGTATCCGGAGGAACAGACAATCATTTGATGCTTGTAGATCTTCGGAATTTCAAAACCACAGGGAAAGAAATGGAAGTCAGACTGGATGAAGTTTATATCACAGTCAATAAGAATAAAATTCCAAACGATCCGGAAACTGCTGCGCTTACAAGCGGTATAAGAGTTGGAACACCGGCTGTCACGACCAGAGGTTTTAAAGAAGAAGAAATGAAAACGATTGCAAGGCTGATTTACCTTACCGCTTCTGATTTCGAAGCAAAAGCGGATTCAATAAGGGAAGAAGTAGAAGCTCTCTGCGCAAAGTTCCCGATTTATCAGTAATCACAATAAACGAAAGACGGCGGAAAAAAATTCCGCCGTCTTTTTTTCTGCATCCTATTTAATTTCTTTTAATATCCTGCTGCGAGACTTTTCCGCTTCGTAATATATTTTTTCAATGTCAATCGTTAAGAACTCACCGTCATCATACAAAATCTTGCCATCGACCATAGTCATACATACATCGCTGCCGCATGCAGCGTAGAGCAGATTGCTCATAAGATTGTGGACCGGCTTCATATAGACCTGATCGATATCAAAGACTGCAATATCTGCCTTAAAACCTTCTTTTAAAAGTCCGCAGTCCGGTCGCCTCTGAGCGATTGCTCCGGCTCTGGTGGCCGCATAAAGCGTTTCTTCGGGCGTAATCAAAACAGGGTCTGCAGTAATTCCTTTATGAATAAGGGCAAATATTTTCATTTCTTCCAGCATATTAAGATTGTTGTTGCTGGCAACACTGTCTGTCCCAAGCGATATGCTTACGCCGGCATTCATAAGTTCTTTGACGGGGCAAAATCCGCTCGCTAATTTAAGGTTGCTTTTGGGGCAGGAGGCGACATGAACATCCTTTTCTTTCAGGATGGCTATATCGGCGGCATCTAAATGCACGCAGTGCGCAGCGGTGGTCGGCAAATCAAATATCCCGCAATCCAGGAGGTATTGGACGGGACTTTTCCCCATGTGGCGCTTGCGGCACTCCCGAACTTCTTGGGCTGTCTCAGAAATGTGAATATGAATCCCCGTATTTTTTTCTTTTGCCAGGTCGACGACCTGACGAAGAACTTTTTCCGTCGTGGTGTATTCGGAATGTGGACCATACTCAAGTAAAATGCGGCTGTTTTCGAAATTTGAATACCTGGCAAACATCTCCTCGGATTCCGGGTAGGCAGGAATATGTTTAAAATCTTCTTCTCCAAACCATGAAAAGCACAGGGAAAGGTTTCCTTTGATTCCGCTGTCAATAAACGCTCTGCAATTTGCGTCTCCAAACATATAATGATCCGAAACGCTTACAATCCCAAATCGCAGCATTTCGGCGATATTGCACTGCGAAGAATAATAGACATCTTCCGGCGTAAGATGCTCCTCGAACGGAAAAATCCGTCCGTGGAGCCAATCCATAAGGCTCAGATTTTCCCCGAAACCTCTTTGAATGTTCATGGGGGAATGGCTGTGCGTGTTGATGAATCCGGGGACAAGAAGTTTATTCTCGCCTTGATATATCCGGTTGAATCGCGTTTCGTCTTTGGGTGGAATCGAGTCTATATAAGTAATTCGTTCACCTTCTGTGCCAAGATACATACCATATTTTATTTGCATGAATTCATCTACCAAAGCGATATTTTTAAAAAGCATTGCGTCACGCTCCTATTTTCTCATTCTCAAATGCTTCCGCCACTTTTACAAATACATCAACTAAATTCGGGTCATAATGAGAACCGGACAACTCTTTTATTCTGGAACACGCTTCTTCCATGGAAAATGGGTGTTCGGGACTATGGTTGCGAAGGTGGTCATACAGCTCTGCCAGCGCTATGATTCTTGATTGAAGCGGTATTTGTTCGCCGGCAAGACCTTTGGGATATCCTGAACCGTTCCATCGTTCATGATGGGAATAAATGGATTCGGCCAAGTCTAATGTGTTGTCGAATAAATTCATGATCCGGTAGCCGATTACAGGATGCTGCTGCTTTTCAAAAACTTCAACCGAATTGAGTGCGGTTTGCTTATTTAAAAGTTCTTCTTTCAATACGACTTTTCCTATGTCGTGGTAATACCCCGCATCGCTTATATTCTTTATTTCCGCATCCCTCCAATTCAGCGCAGAGGCTGTCATTTCGCATAGGCGGCTCGTGTTTTTTGCGTGATTTTTGTCATACGTACTTTTGGTATGAAGCGCCGTCGTCAGTTCGCTCAGAATCCCTATTTTATAATTCTTCCTATGGGTAACTTTTTCCCTGTACATCTCATTTTCTGCATTGACGAGTGTCTCTTCTAAACTTTGCTCCAACGTAGTCTTCGTATAAAAACCCATGGACATGTCGCACTTAAGAATATAAGGCTCTTCTTTTTCTAAAAATGCCTTGATTCTATCCACTACTTTTTGAGCCTCGTTCGAATCCGTGTTCGGCATCAACCATACGAATTCATCTCCGCCTATCCTCGCTACCACATCTCCTTTTCTGCTGGTTGCCTTAATTACATTGGCTACTTTCAAAATGAGGTTGTCTCCGACAGCATGTCCGAAAATATCGTTGGTAAGCTTTAAGCCGTCCAAATCTCCAAAGATGACGGAGATAGGTAAAAATTCTTTCTTATCGTACCATTTAAATTCTTCCATGAAGCATTGTCGATTGATAAGGTCTGTTAAAGAATCATGGCAGCTTAAATATTGAATTTTGCTTTCATATTTTTTCCTCGAAGATATATCGATAAACGTGATGACTGCGCCAACGAGTTGATTGTTTTTAAATTTAGGGTTGGAGTAGTAGGCAACTTCAAAACACGTGCCGTCCGCCCTTCGAAACATTTCATTTTCGTTATAAACTTTTTCTCCTGACAACAGCGTTCGGCGGTAATCACATTCCGGGTCGGAGACTTTCGATTCCATTCCGCAGCAGCAGCGAACCAGGAAGTGCATTCCCTGGCCGATTAATTCCTTTTCATCCTTATAGCCCAAGAGCTCCAGACAGGTTTTGTTGCAAAAAGTACAGTTTCCCTCGACGTCGATTCCATAAATCCCTTCGGCCGCGGTATTTAAAATGAGGTTAATTTCATCTTTGCTGTCTTCCAATATGGAATTCGTATAAATCAAAGAGCGTAAAGCCTCTTTTCTGGAAGTTTCATAATAATAGACTACTGCCATGAGCGACAAGGTGACGCCTGCGATGTTCAAAACAGATTCTGTGTTGAATTCGGAAGGCGCCCAGCTGTCTTGATTGGAAAGCACAAAATAGGTGAAGTAGCACATCGATAAGCCGATCAGTGGCGGAGCTTTTTTTGTACCCAGAAGGAAAAATAAAACGGGAGGAAGGGTGGCAATCCAGCAAAAAGCATAATTTGTGTTTTGCGTAACGTTTAAATAAGCAGCCATTGCAAGGAGAAACAGAACTACTGTAATGTTGGTGCTCAGCTGCAGTTTATCTGTTTTATGGAAATAGATGAGTGCAACAATCGCCATGCCAGATGCCATCGCATTCTCTAATACTCCGATCGGATCGTAAGGCCCCAAAATATTCAGGACCGTAAAAGAAAAACATACGATGGTCATAATAATTAAAATCGAATTCAAAAGGCAGACTCTCCTATATTCGGGGTGCCTGATATCGAACCTATCGTTGTTTGTTATGAATTTACGAAAACATTCTTTTAAATTCATCCAAAATGCCGCTTATCTCCCATATTTAGAATGCTGCATAACTTATAGCTTGAATCTCCTTAATTTTAGTACATTTGTTCAATATTCACAACGCATATTACATGCTTTGAGTTTGGGGTGTAAGCGGATATGTTTGCGCTCCGCCCAAATATGTTTTCAGTACGTGCACCCTTAAAAGCTCTTCGGGTGGAGTCTCCAGGATGTTTTCGGACAATATGACAAAGTCGGCATATTTTCCGGTTGAAATACTTCCTTTTACATTCTCCTCGAACGAACAGTAAGCAGAACCGATGGTAAAGCCCTCCAAAACTTCTTCTATTGTCAGCTTTTGCTCGGGATACCAGCCGCCTTCGGGCCATCCTGTGTGGTCTTTTCTCGTCGTGGCGATGTAAGCAGAGACGATAGGGTTGACAGGGTCCACCGGGCTGTCCGAAGAATAGCCGCATTGTATGCCTAAATCGAGCATCGTTTTATAAGCGTAGGATTCTTTCAATCGCTCATGACCGACGCGATCCTCCACGCAGTGCATGTCTCCGTCGATGCACACCGGTTCTGCGTAGGAAATGACGCCAAGCTTTTTCATTCGTTTTAAAATATCGAAAGTAGAGATTTGCACATGAACGATTCCATTCCGCGCGTCCGGGTTCTTAAAAGTATTCAGCGCTTTTTCGTAGCTGTTCAATATGCGGGTCATAGCCGCATCGCCGATTCCATGACAGAGGACGTGCATCCCGTTTTTCTGTGCTTCCAGAACGAGCGCATCCAGCTCTTCCTGCGTAAATTGACATACTCCGAAATTGCCCGGATCATCAGCGTATTCTTGAGAAAGAAAGGCAGTATGTGGACCTATCGAACCGTCAACCAAAAGTTTAAGCGGTCCGATTTTAAAGAAGCCGTCACCTCGTTCTGCGGTGTAGCCTTTTGTCACAAAATCCTTCAACCTTTGGATCGACGGTAAAAGGCATTGTTCATAAATCCTTGCAGATATACGGTTTTCTTTAATGAGTGCCTTATACGCGCTTATGATGACATCGTAGTTTTTACCGGAAAAAGTTTCAAAATCGTCGGTCTGTAACGAGGTAAGCCCATAGGAAGCCAATTCCCGCATCGCAAGATCCAGCATATCCTTTATCTCTTCTTCGGAAGCATCGGGTAACATGGCGTAGGCTAAATGGCGGGCGTTTTCATTTAAAAGGCCTGTCGCTCTGCCATTTTCGTCTCGTCTGATAATCCCCCCCGGGGGATTGGGTGTTTCATCGGTTATTCCCATAAGCTGCAGCGCAAGAGAGTTCACAACGACCGTATGCACACAGTTGCGCGTAAAAATAATCGGATGATCGCTTGATATTTGATCTAAATCATCTCGTGTAAGTATGTGCTTATCGGCATAAAAATATTCGTTCCATCCTGTTCCGACCACCCATTTGCCTTTGGAAATATTTCTTCGTGCAATGTAATCTTTGGCGGCAAGGATAACTTCCTCTGTACTTTTAAGCTGGGAAAGGTCGACTTTTGCCTTGCCGTAAGCATAATTTAACAGGTGAAGGTGACTGTCGTTAAAACCGGGGATCACCGTAGCCCCCCGCAGGTCGATTACCGTAGAATCTTGATCTTTTTGAGCCAATATGTCTTCTGAACTTCCGACGGCTTTAAATATTCCGTCTTCGACAAGAAAAGCTTCCGCTTTGGGATTGAGTTTATCAATCGTAATCACATGACCGTTTATGTATATTTGTTTCATACATCCTCCTAAAGGAAAAGCATCTAAAAAGCGATGCTTTTCCGATGCTTTTATATGGATTAAGCAGTTTCGCCGCCATCGATTGGAATGTGCTGTCCGGTGATATATTGTGCCTGATCCGAGGCCAGGAAAGCGTAAAGCGCAGCAACTTCTTCAGGCTCCGCATGACGTTTCATGGGAATCCCTTCGTTGACGACTGCCAGCATCTCGTCTGTATATTCTGCTCTTTGCATCGGTGTAAGAACATAACCGGGGCACACAGAGTTTGCCCGGATGTAAGGTGCGCATTCCAATGCGATGGTTCTTCCCAAAAGAATCACGCCTGCCTTGGATACATTGTAATCGGTATAAAACGGATGTGCGTTCATGCCGTTGTTGGAGGCTGTCATAAGGATAACACCGGATTTTTGCGGCATCATGCGGTCGACTGCTTCTTTGCAGCACAGGTACATTCCGTCCAGATTGATTCCCAAGACCTTTTTCCATTGAGCAAAGTTTGTATCGACAAATTTATTTCTTATACTGATACCTGCATTTGATATAAGAACATCTATTCCGCCTATGATTTGGTCAACCTGTACAAATCCTTTTCTTACACTGTCCTCGTTGCTTACATCCACCGCAACGATTCCTGCAAGGCCGGGCATGGCTTCCTTTGCTGCCGCAAATGCGGATTCGTTGATATCAAATACAACGACTTTCGCGCCTTCGGCTATAAATCGTTTTGCCGTTGCCATGCCGATTCCGCTGGCTCCACCGGTAATAACGACTCTCTTGTTTTTTAAATCCGGATATTGTGACATACTTAACCTCCTGCCGCCAATATAAGCGGCAATTATTCAATAACGATTGGAATGACGATGATTTGGTTATAAGAATTCAATGTTTTGATAAATTTCGTTGAGAGAGGTGATCCATGCTCCGTTGTTTTGCATGTGACGAATCAGTTCTTCCAACATCGTGATATGATGGGGTCTGGCGATTACCTGCGGGTGCATTGTGATAACCATCATTCCGTTTTGCGTGTTGTTTACAGCGTAGTCAAAATATGTTTTCCACATTTCAAAGACTTGGCTTTGGGGTTTCATTCCGGTTCTGGAACCGATAAATTCAAAATGGGGGAAATCATCCAAATACCAGGTTACAGGCATTTCGACAATGCCCGAAGGCTCCTTGTACTGATTGCCTTTATCAAAATGAACTTCGCAAAAACGGGGGTGATACGGATAAAAATCATTGCCCATCAGACTGGAATCATACTTTATGCCGTGCTTTTCCAGCAGCATCAGAGTATTTTCGCTTAAATCGAAGCCCGGCGAACGATATCCCTGGGGTTTTGCTCCGATTCGGGCTAAAGCTTCAAATCCTTTTATCAGAATTGCTTCTTCTTCCTCTATCCCTAAATTCGTCGGATCCTCGTGTACATATCCATGGTGAACAACTTCGTGGCCTGCATCGATGATTGATTTGCAGACATCCGGATACGAATCAGCAGTGTGGCCCGGTATACAGAAAGAGGCGGTGATCCCGTATTTTTTCAAGAGTTTCAAAATTCTCGGAACACCCACTTCGGCGCCGTATTCGCCTCTTGACAAATATGCCTGGCTTGTTTGTTTGAACGTTTCCATCCATACGGAAAAGGCATCGAAGTCGAAGCCTAAATTAACAGCCACCTTTTTGTTTCCGGGAATATTTACTATACCTGTCTTTTGCATTGCCTACTCCTTTGGTTTTCATTTCGCATTAACTGATACAATAGATACAAAACCTTGTTTTTGTGCTTTTTCTAAACTCATAACCCTTTTCATTTTACAACATTCTATGCTTTTTTACAGTGTAAATATGAGAATATAATGAAAATCGAAAGATTGCACGGATGAACTATGCTTTGATTGCCCAGCGCAATTTAGCCGAACGCGCACGTCCATTTTTACCGCGTTCTTCCGCTGACGGTCGAATCGGTTCCTCTGAAATTTCACGATACACTCCGTCACGCAGTAAGCGCTGAAAAGATTTTTTGACCAAACGGTCTTCTCCTGAATGAAAAGACAGAATCGCAACCCGCCCGCCAGGCGAAAGCGCAGCAGGAATCTTTTCTAAAAAATCATATAACACTCCCAATTCATTGTTGACATCAATTCGAAGGGCTTGAAAGCATCGCTGGCAGGCTTTTTTTATTTCCTCGCTGCTGTTGCTTCCGGAAATCGACTTCAAAGTATTCTTAATGATTTCCCGGAGCTGTGTGGTGGTGGCGATGTCTGTTCCTTTTCTGATTTCCGAAATGATCGCACGGGCGATTGCTTTGGCATTCGGCTCATCTGCGTTTTCTATGAGTAACTCTTCCAATGCCTCTTGAGAAATGGATTTCAAACGAGCTGCGGCAGACTTTCCCTGTTTGGGGTTAAGCCTCAAATCCAAAGGGCCCTCTATTTTAAAAGAAAAACCTCTTTCGGGATTGTCTATTTGCATCGAGGAAACACCCAAATCAGCCAGAATGAAATTCAACGGTCCTGATTCTGCAATGATTTGATTGATGCTGGAAAAGTTCATTTGACGAATCGTTAGAATTTCCTGGCCGTATCCCAAACCTTCCAATCGAGCCCTTGTGCGCGGTAATTCTATCGGGTCTACATCAATTGCATACAGATGCCCTTTAGAATCCAGACACTTTAGCATTTCCAGTGTATGGCCACCATAACCCAACGTTGCATCTAAGCCGATTTGCCCGGGCGCAATTTGCAGGAATTCTATGATTTCATCGACACAGATGGGTCGATGCATGCCCGCCGGGGTACTACCCTTTTGTATAACCTTTTCTATCGTATCCGTGTATTTTTCGGGTTGAAGTTCCTTATACTTTTCTTGATAAGTTTTCGGGTGCGTGCCCTTATATCGAATTCGTCGCTGATGTTTTTCTTCTTGCTCTTTCATTGTATCCTCCACATCTTTGACTTTCTTTCTTCCGGTGTAGCATGTTCTTTTTCTTGATTCTATCTGAAGCATTGCTTTTGAGTCAAGTACCCGGCATTCATATTTAATGCTGATCAATCGCGGAGCATACGCTCCTTTTCCAATGCTTCCTTTTTGCCGTGGATTCGGCCCAGAGCGTACATCAGAATTGTGCTGCACACCAGATTAATCCGGCCGGCCGAAGACGGGTTGGTCAATCCAATCGCAAGATTGGCCATGCCTACCACTAAAAGCATCTTGCAGATGCGGTTCAGATGGCGGATCCTGGAGTCGATGTCCGAAAAGATGTCAAAAGCCCCCATTTCCGTTTTTTTACGATAATAGACTCAGGCGAACAGGCGGCCGATATATTCGACGCCGGTTTCTTCCAAAAATCCAAGGTAATTTGTATCGTGACCGTGCATCTCCAGGCGGATCGTGTATGCCCCCGGCTCACAGGCCGTAAAATGAAATGTGGCGAAGCCCACACCGCTCAATGCCCAACCCTGTAAAGCCATTTCATTCAGCCAATTTTCTTCTTCTTCAAAATCCCAGACCCAAAACCATTTTCGGATCGTTAATTGTTTTTTCATTTCTGTACTCCCCCTATGACTGCTATCCCGTTGGCGACAAGCTGCTGCAGCCGTTCCAATTCAGTTTTCAATACTTGAAGACCTTTATCTGTCAATTGATATTCTTTCCGACGGCTGCCGGGCTCTTCTTTCAGTGCCGTAATCCAGCCCTTTTCAGATAAGGTGTTCAGGGCGCCATACAATGTGCCGGCCGCGAGCCGGACCCGTCCGCCGGACAGTTGCTCCGCCTGCTGCATGATGCCGTAGCCGTGCTGCGGAGTGTACAGCGAAAGAAGAATATAATAGACCGCTTCCGTCAATGCGATATTCTCGTTCATTTTCGCAGAATCCTTTCTATCGGTGCTCGTTATATCGACTGACGATATAGCATGGTTTATTATATCGGCAGTCGATATATTTGTCAATCAAAAAAGAAAAGAGGGAGGACATCTGTCCATCCCTCTATGATTCATCGTGGTATTTACTTTGTCATGTTTTCTATAAAACGCTGCAGAACGACTGCTGCCTGTGCGCGGGTGGCGCCTGCTTCCGGGGCCAGGCGGCCGCCGCTGCCTTGGAGCAGGCCTTCGGCCACCGCCCAGCTTACACCGGAAAGGGCCCAATCGGAGGGCGTGTCCGGATAGGCGTCGAGGTTGGCGCCTTTGCTTATCGCATAATCTTTATACGTGGCATAGCGATGGAGAATCGCTGCCAGTTGCTCCCTTGTAATCGCGTCGTCGGGATTGAATTTCCCGGCATGGCCGGTCACGATCTCATTCTTTG
>CAZSPZ010000030.1:0-15572 GCA_964608965.1 uncultured Oscillospiraceae bacterium
AATTCGTTGTAGGCATGGTATATATCCATAAAGTCGCCCCAATACCCCAAATCATACGAATCTTCAGTATGAATCGATGTGATGCCTGATTGAAGCAACTCTTGCATGCCTGTAAGTATAGATCTCTTGATATCAGCAATCGATGGCTTGGGCGCAATATTTTTTTTATACCATTCCAAAGAAGCATTCCTTATTATGCCGTTAGGATTGCCTTCTGAATTCTTGTCGAAAGAACCTTCTGCAATATATGTATCTTTTGTTACCCCTACGCTGGCCAACGCTTTGGTGTTGGATAATCCAATATGCGTGCAAGCTCTAATCAAAAGAATGGGATGTTCCGTTGAAATTCTATCCACATCTTCTTTCGTGGGGAATCTCTTTCCATCCTTCTCGAATGCGTCTTGATCCCAACCGCAGCCATACACCCATTGTCCCGGCGGGACATCATTCTCCGTAATGTATTCTTTGCATTTGGCAATTAATTCGTCGATTGACTGTACATTGTTTAAGTCGACCGCATTCATTGCGGCGCCATAGCCGACAACGTGCACATGCGTATCGTTGAACCCCGGGACCACAGACTTTCCTTCCAGGTTGATTACTTTAGTGTCTTCTCCGATGAATTCTTCCATTTCTGCTGTCGTTCCGATTTTTTTAATGAACTCTTCTCCCATGGCAATCGCTTCTGCCACGTTCCCATCGAGCGTATAAATTCTGCCGTTGATCAAAACTAGTTCTGCCGCCATAATATGCTTCACCCTCCGCATCCTCTTCTCACTCTATTTGGTATAAATGCGGGATCCTCTGCTTAAACAGAAAAAATCCCTATACAGGAAAGTGTATCAATCAAATGGATAAAGCGCAACAATCATATACCGAATGCAAAGAAGCGCGATAGTGTTATCTTATGACTATACTTAAAATAGAAGTCCTCTCCTTGTTTGTTTATTGTGCGTTTCACTTTTTTCATCTATCATACTAATCAAATAGTACATTCTTCTTTAATTGATATGTGTTGTGGTGAAAGTTATGAAAAAACACTTGGTAGCTTACCGTAAGAAAATAGATTTCCTGCTTTTGGAAGGAAACTGCGACTGGAAAGCATTGAAAAAGGAGCATTTGGCTCAAATCTCCTTTTTCCAGCACGAACGGCTCATTCATCTTATTGTCACATCACTTTTTACGATTCTTGAACTGCTGTCTGTCGTGATATTTTTGATCAACCCGGACAAAACCACAGTGATCTTTAGCATTGCTATAGCTACTTTGCTTGTTCCTTACTTGCTGCATTACTTTACGCTCGAAAACGAAGTGCAAAAACTTTACATACAGTACGATAAGATCCAGGAAGCATGCGTTAATGATCGGATATCCGGCACGGAAGATGTTTGAGTCACACCCTCTTCCATTTGATTGCAAGCGCTACAATCAAGATATTCCCGAAAATTTCCACCGCAGAGAAAAACATATAGTGAAGCGTGGTGTCTGAGCCAAAGAAAAACGATACCAGCTGATATATGATCATCAGAATTGCAGCCCCGATATTGATTCTACGATTCGCAGTGTAGGGCAAGACAGTCGATAGCATAACCATTATAAGCGGAATTTCCAGTGAGATTCCTGCAAACAATAGAAACTCCTCGGTCATCGGAATCCCCGCAATATTGCCTTGATACAATGCTCTGATCACCGACATCTCCATATTGGTTAAGAGATCGCACAAAATGTAGTTCAAAGAAAGAAACACCCACAGTTTCGATATAATGACGGACATTTGATCCTTTTGCGTTTCCTGAAATAATAAGTTTTGCATTTTCATAAAAAACCTCCTCGTTATAGTAGTTTATTTGTTATACCATACTAAAACGGAAGAGGTTTGTGCACCTTCTAAAGTAGGTATTTCACTTCAAAAAGGAGATTTTCCTTTGCTGAGCATGATCTAGACCAAGCCAAGCGCCTGTGCTCTGGCAACAGCCTGTGTTCGGCGATTCACCTGCAGCTTCTCATAAATATTCTGATTATAACTTTTTACAGTACTCAGCGCTAAAAAAAGCGTGTCGCAAATTTCCTGGTTGGATAATCCTTCCACAATCAGTGCAAGAACCTCCAGTTCTCTACCCGTAAGAGCTTCCGCAAGCGATTGATTGGCACGCTCTCTTTTAAAGGGTGGGATGTCATTTTTATTGAATCTCTCTTCTTTCGATATCGAATCCGAAGGAGAAGATGCCTTAGCGTTATCAATCAAGATTTCCATGTCTTCAAGAGTAACTTCGTCAGGAAGTGGATTCATAGAATAATACACTTTTCCTTCCCTAATGCAATCATGCGCCAAATCATAAAACCCTTCGCTATAATAGACTCTGGAAAGCAGGAGATAGTATTTGTATTTCCAATCAATCAGGGCACATCGCTGACCAAAGGTCCTGCTCTCTTGGAGTAAAGCATATGCGCTGCTATTTTCCTTACATAAAAGAGCAACCTTTGCCAAACCCAAATACAGGCTGGGCAGTAGAATCGGCACTTGCTTCTGCTCCATCACACTTGAAATCGTTTGTTCGAATAATGCTTTTGCTTTAATTAAGGCTCCTTGCTGAATATATAGTTCGCCAAGCACCATATAAAAAGAATTCTCCGTCAATAGATTGTTGGCACGCCTCATGCTCTTTAATGCCTCGATCGTTGCTGTTTCGGCCTCCTTAAGATTCCCCGCCCCCCAGTGTGCAACGGCAAGCAACATACCCACAACTCCTCGCTTATAATCCTGCCCGGCGGGAATCTGCCTGAGCGCATCGTGCGTGTGTGCAAAAAGTCCTTCCACATCTCCCGTAGCAGCGCAAATGTAGGCATAGGCGGATGCAATCGTCGCCGGCAATAAATCAAACTGCGGTGTGTCTGCAATCATAATGTCTTCGGAACACACATCTGACTGACAACGATCATATAAGTTTTGCGCCTTATCCAGCCATTCTTTACCGGCTTCCACCATTCCCGCATCCAGCAGCGCCCACCCGTACCCCAGTGCAAGCACAGGGCTTCTCTCAATGATGTCCGCAGGCAATTTCTTTGCCATATCAAGCCAAGATGCTGATTGAAGCTGAATGTCCATTTCGGCCCATCTACATTCAATGAGCGCAGCGGCTTCTTTGAAAGCATTTGCCTTTAGAAAGTGCTGAATGGCTTCCTGTTCATGTCCATTTGTTTTGAACCAATACCCTGCGCGAAGGTGGAGCGTCTCCGGTTCATTCTTTGGATTAAGGTCCAGACGTTGCCTGAGCAAGTCTCTAAAGAGGTGATGATATCGATACCATTGATGAGATGAATCCGTGGATATGATAAAACTGTTCGTCTTTACGAGCCTCTGAATCATAGAACTGCCGCTGCCTGTTTCGAGCCGGAGCAAAGCATCGCAGAGATCTCCGGAAAAAAAGTCCAGCACGGAGGTCTTAAGTAGAAACTCTTTGATTTCCTGAGGGTGGTTTTCAAGAACCTCTTCCATCAAATAATCCATAATATAATTATGGCTGCCTGTAAATGTCTGAATAAAATTATCTATATCATCGACGCCCTGCATGGAGAGCGCGGCCATCTGCAGTCCCGCAATCCAGCCTTCTGTCCGCTGAAACAGGAGCCGAAGTTGAGCGGCTTCCAACGTACAATGAAGTCGCTGTGAAAAATAGACGTTCACCTCGTCCTCTGTAAATCGAAGTTCCGAAATTCCGAGTTCGAGAATTCTCTTGTTTGCGCGCATCTTTGCGAATGGAAACGGGGGATCTTCCCTCGTGATTACAACCAACTGCATCGACGGTGGAAAATGTTCGAGCATCGTCTTAAGCACATGATGGATTTGTTCATTTCGAATAACGTGATAGTCGTCTAATACTAAGATAAAAGGAGATTGAATAGTATGTAGCTGATTGATGAATGCCCTTAAAAACTCCTCAAACCCAACAGATTGAAAAGCATCCAGCAACTGCTTCAGAGATTCGGATACATGCTTATCAATAGGCTTCATTCCTTCTGCCAGATAAGCAAAAAACTGCATCAAATCGTTATCCCAATCATCAAGGGAGTACCAACAATAAGGTTTGCTCTGCTCCGATAACCAGGCGCTTACAACCGTCGATTTCCCAGACCCTGCCTGTGCGGACACCAGAATTACACTCGCCCATCCGCTGTCCGTCAAAAGTACCTCTCTTGAAACGGCGCTATCTGGCAGTGAAGGTTTATGCAGTTTTGTCATTAAAACGGGAAACATCATAGCAAGCCATCTTTCCGGTTTATACAAAGACTTCTCTTTCGGATTATATCAGATTTTTGCTTTCTTTTCGTATGTCCATAAAGGAAGGTTACATTTCCTTTTGAAACTTGCTCAGATAGTAAATGTTTGAAAAAACAATAAACAAGTAAGCAGCCACAAAAGCTAAAATAACATACATATCAACCTGCATTAATGCAAACGCCATCATCAACGCTCCAAACACCATCACCATCAGGTCATAAGATTTTCCTTTTGCTCTGTTTCGTATTGTTATGTTGCGCTCATCGTTTGTTTCGATTTCTATCCGCTTAGCCGATTGAGGGTCTTTTCTTAAGGCAAGAATGCTTATTACTGTGCCAAGATTTTGGCCAAAGATCCCTGAACCTACGCCAATGCAAATATAAGGCAATGTACGCATGATACCCTGTGCGTCGGGTATTGATTTCAACATGACAAGACCTGCGAAAAAAATCATAAAACCGACAATCGAAAACAACGTATACTTTCCGATTTTATTGCTTTTCACTGTTTTCTTCCTCCTCGTATATAAAAATCTCTTCAATGTTCCTTTCAAAGTATCTGGCAATCTTAAATGCCAAAGTAATGGAAGGATTATACCGCCCATTTTCAAGAGAACCTATCGTCTGCCTCGACACCTCCAGAATAGATGCAAGTTCTTCCTGCTTTATTCCTCGCTGCCTTCGAATTTCTTCCAGTCTGTTTTTCAAAATGATTCTCCTTCTTGGATATGGAAAGTTAACTTTACATCAATATAGCATGGCTATTGCGGAATGTCAAGCAGGCTTTCCATAAAAAGTGTTCTTCCTTCTCCACGTTCGATCCCTCACCGTTCGGTCGGGTCGAACTACGACCGTGGGAAACAGTCCACCGGACTCTTTCCCTGCACGGTCGTACCCTTTCGTCCCAGACCTATCCCTGTTTTAGCGAAAAACAGCGGAAGGTCTTGTGCCCGAACGCCCCAACTTTTAGTTGGTTGGAGTTCTCGGTAATTCGACCTGCCTTTATAATCATATATTAATGCGCAGAAAAAATCCCGTCGGACGAGGCGCCAGGGTACAAATTGTGAGGCATGTATACAGACATACATAACGAACAATTCGTATCCGCAGCAACAATGTCCCACGGGATTTTTACAAGCATAAGCGTACCCTTTCGGGTTCGATGCCTCTTTGGCACGTAAAAAAACCAGGGGCCATCATGGCCCCTGTTTTTTGGGTGGAGAATAGGGGGATTCGCGCCTACTCTCTACGTTCGCATTCGCCGTTCTTTCCCTCCCCGTTCGGTCGGGTCGAACTACGACCATGGGAAACAGTCCACCGGACTCTTTCCCCGCACGGTCGTACCCTTTCGGGTTCGATCCCCCTATTCTCTCCTATCAATAAAACAAAGGATAGCCGCAAGGCTATCCTTTGTTTTATGGTGGAGAATAGGGGGATCGAACCCCTGACCTCGTGATTGCGAACCACGCGCTCTCCCAGCTGAGCTAATTCCCCAAATCGGCGGGAGCTGTTATGCTCCCGCCAAAATATATTACATCATTTTCTTTAGGTCTGCAAGCAGGGAATCTACATTTTCTTCTTTGGTAGCCCAGGAGGTGCAAAAACGAACGGCGCTATTTGCTTCGTCAATTCTTTTCTCGTAGGAATATCCGTACTTCTCGGACAGCTTCGCCAAAATAACATCCGGCAAAATCGGAAACTGCTGATTCGTCGGACTGTCGATCATAAAAGAGAAGCCAAGCTGCGTAAACTCGTTCTTGATTTTCATGGCCATAGCAATGGCATGACGGGAAAGTTCCATATAAAGATCATTGCTGAACAGTTCAATAAATTGCAAAGCCAGTAACCTGCCCTTTGCAAACATTCCGCCGTTTTGTTTAATGATATATCGAAAATCTTTCTTTAAATCGTCGTTGCTTATGACGACAGCTTCGCCAAAGAGCGCCCCTTGTTTTGTGCCGCCGATGTAAAAGACATCGCAAATCTGAGAAAGGAACGGCAAATCCAGATCATTGCCGGGAGCCGCAAGGCCATAACCTAAACGGGCGCCGTCCAGGAAAAGGAACAGTCCATATTCGTCGCAAACCTTGCGAATTGCAGACAATTCCTCCCTGGAATATATAGTGCCTATTTCGGTAGGACTTGAAACGTAGACCATCTTCGGTTGAACGATATGTTCAAAGGAGTCGTCGTGGATGTGATCGTAGCAATACGCTGCAATCTGCGCGGCATGTAACTTGCCGTCTGCACTGGGTAAAGCCAGCACTTTATGTCCGTGCGCCTCGATTGTACCGGTTTCGTGACGGTTGATATGTCCGGTATCCACACTGATAACGCCCTGGTGCGTCCTGAGCGCCGCGGAAATGACCGTCATATTCGTTTGGGTTCCGCCCACAAGAAGATGAACGTCTACGTTCTCGTTTTGACAGGCCTGCCGGATGAGTTTACGAGCCTCCAGCGTATAAACATCTTCGCTGTATCCTGCATGCTGCTCCATGTTGGTTTGAGTCAGACGGTTTATGATGGCAGGATGTGCCCCTTCGTTGTAGTCGCAGTTGAACATAATCATTTGAATGCTTCTCCTTCTTCCTTCTCTGCTTTTGCGGCGTATGCGCCTTCCCATACGATTCTTCTGTAATTTTCTTTGTCTGTATCACCTTCTGTATTAAAGCACAAGACGATAGAGTTTCTGTTAAGGCCTAAGGCCTCTTTAAAATCTGCATACTTTTTTTCCGTCATGATTCTATAGCATAAACCTAAGCCGACAGCTCCCGACTCGCCCGAAATCACTCGGGTATCGCCTCGAAGCGGAGCACTGAGAATTCTCATGCCGTCAGCCGTAAAACTATCTTCCAGCGAAACAAAAAAGCTTGCGTAATCCCGGAGAACGGGCCATCCGATGTTTGTAGGTTCGCCGCAGGCTAAGCCCGCCATGATGGTATTCATATCGCCGCCCACCGTGTGCAAGGCGCCGTCACCGGCCTTTATCGTCCGGTAATAACAATCCGCTTGCGATGATTCCACAATGATGATGATTGGGCAATCCTCTCCATAGGCATTTGCCAAAAATCCGGCTGCGGCAGAAGCCATAGAACCCACGCCTGCCTGCAGAAAAACGTGAGTAGGTCTCTTTCCTTCCTTTTCCATCTTCTGAAACGCTTCAAGCGCCATGACGGCATAACCCTGCATGATCCAAAGCGGAATATCTGTGTAGCCTTCCCAATCCTTATCCTGAACGGTAACCCATCCCTTCGCTTTCGCTAATTCAGAAGCCATTCGAATGGTGTCATCATAGTTTAAGTCGGTTATATAAGCTTCCGCACCTTCTGCCTGAATATTTTGAAGCCGCTCGGGAGAGGATCCTTTCGGCATAAATATCACACATTTTTGTTTCAGGCGATTCGCAGTCCATGCCACGCCTCTACCATGGTTTCCGTCTGTGGTCGACACAAAAGTAATATCGCCCAGCTTCGTACGCGTTTCATTTGAAATCATGCGATCATAAGGCAAGTCGGCTATATCAAGGCCCAAGCGTTTTGCCATATACGTTCCGATCGCATACGCGCCGCCCAAAGCTTTAAAGGAATTGATTCCAAAGCGAAAGGACTCGTCTTTAACCTGAATGCTTCCAAGCCCCAGATAGGCAGAAAGCCCGGAGAGATCGACCAAAGGAGTTTCCTTATATTCAGATATACTTTTATGAAAGTCGAGTGCTTTCTTCGCCTCAAGAAGACCCATTGGCTCCGTGCAAGCGCCCGGTTTTTTTATTTGGTTGTTTTTTATCCACTTCATCGCTGCCTCTTCGTTAAGCTATTTGCATGCATCTGCTATTTCCAATTCTCCAAATAAGTGATAATGGTCTCTACGGCACCGTTCACACCCACGTTATCTACAAAGAGGCACAGATGATAATTTTCCACACGGCCCCATCGCCTTCCTGTATAGTGCTCGTAATATTTCAACCGCTGTTTATCTGTATCGCGAATAAACTTTTCCATCTCTTCGTCGCTGAAATCGCTTTTCTCCGGAGCTATTGCCCTTTTGCGCTTAATCCTGTACGGCATGCTCGCGCTGATGAACACATCGACACTGCCTGCCTCCCGGAGCACATAATCCGCACAGCGTCCAACGATGACACAAGCACCCCTTGCGGCGAGTTCACGGATGATTTTAGATTGTTCAAGGAAAATCGTATCAGACAAAGAAGGTTGATAAAAAGACGAAAGAGCCATTCGTCCAAAGGACGGAGCATTAAAAACAGGAGCCTTTTCCTCGTTGGCAGCCAGAAAACCTTCGGCGAAGCCTCCGTCCGAAGATGCCAACTTCAGCAATTCTTTATCATAAAACGGAATGTTCAGTCGTTCGGCAAGCTTGATTCCGATTTCTCGACCGCCGCTGCCGAATTCCCTTGCGATGGTAATCACTCTGCTGTCCATTTTTACCTCCTGAGCGTTTACTTTATTTTTTTTTAATTATACCTTTTTAACATGCAACAGGAAAGGTATAATAATCGATAGTATCAAAATTGTACTACATGGAGGAAAAATTTTTGAACGTCTATGATTTCGATAAAACTATTTACACAGATGACAGCACCGTGGATTTCTTTATTTTCTGTCTGAAAAACCGCAAAAAAACACTGCTGTCTCTGCCCAAAACCGGACTTTACGGGCTGGCGTACATTCTAAAAGTTTGCAATAAAACAACGTTCAAGCAGGCTTTCTTTGGTTTCCTGAAAAGAATAGACGATATCGATGTTGTGCTGGAAAGCTTTTGGGCACAGCATAAGCACAAGATAAAGAAATGGTATTTAGACCGGCAACTGCCTTCCGATATCATCATCTCCGCTTCTCCCGAATTTCTTCTTTCACCTGTGTGCAAAAATGTGAAACTGATTGGATCCAGAGTGGATAAAAGAACAGGCGCTTTTTCGGGAAAAAATTGCTACGGACAGGAAAAGGTACATCGATTATATGAAGATTTACCGGGTTGCACTTTCTCTGAATTTTATTCCGATTCCCTTTCAGATACGCCTTTGGCCATATTGGCAGACAAAGCATATATCGTAACCAAAGACCGCCTGATTGCCTGGGAAGACTATAAAAAGTAAAAAAGAGCTGCTCATCTGAACAGCTCTTTCAAGTCGCTAGCGTTTAGCCGAACAAGTTTACATAAAATTGAACGTCACCGTCTTCATCAAAATAATACCAATCGGAAATTTCATCATACGTATAGGTTCCACCTTCAACTGTTTCCCCCAAATAATCACTGTAAAAAATCTCTACAATTTCTTCGCGCGTATATCCTTGCATTGCAAGAAAATCTTCTGCACTGATTTCATCTTCGATACTTGCATCGTAATAGTAGGTGTATATCCACATGCCGATTCCCGAACCCCAAGCGGAAGCTTCCGTATTGAATATACATATTTCGTAGACCTGACCGAACTGATAAACGGCAAAGTCGGTAGTGTGCCATGGATATTCACCCCATTCTCCTTCGCTGATTAAATCTTCTTCGGTGGCGCTCAGCTCCATGGTGCAGTCTGTTGCTATTTTTGCGTTGATTTTTTCGGCATTAGGAAGGTCTTCTTTTAGTTTAGGGATTCTTACATCGAAAATATATGCTTCCGGGATGTTGATAAAATCTTCTCTCCACACCTCTGTAATATCAGTATATACAGGTTTTATATATGTCTGGTTCTCTATAAAATGATCCATATCTACAGGCTCATTGCCCCCGGACAAAGAAATGTCGTACACATGCGTTTGTTCAACGTTGTACACTTCGGAAAAAATCCAAAATTCTTTGCGTTCGATGACGGCACGTGCCAAAGTACCGTTTTCATCAACATAGTAAGACATGGTGCACTCTTGCAGCTCGTATCCGCTATTTTGACTGTTCTGCTGGGCATAATCGAAGTAGGATTCATCCAACAGCAATGTATATTTTATAAATTTTCCCTCTTTGACGGAAGTTATCGCATCAATCATGTTCAAGTCGGGAATATCGGAAAAAAACTGCGTCTCCTGGGGAAGCTCATATTGATCAAGAGAAGCGGCGCCTTCCCGCCACTCAAATGTACCGTCGTCGTAAGGCTGATAAAGATATTGCGTATAGATACCATCCTTTTGTCTGAACCCGGAAGGAACTTCCTGGTCGGCCTGAAGGATAATTTGTATAAAATCATAACCTTCTTCGCTCTTTTGATAGTTCACTGTATTCGTATGCCGCGCAGTATATTCGTTGTCTTCTTTGCCCTGCGTATCGATATACTTTTGCACATAGTTCATATCGACTGTCAAAATACCGGAATGCAGTTCATTAAAAGAAGCTGCCGAATCAATCAATTTTTGATATTGGGCCGTCAGATCATTTTCTTCCGGCACCGGCGTATCCGTATTGCCGCCACCGCAAGCGGTGAAAAAAGCAATAAAGAAAAGTATCATGAATAGGAATTGTTTTCTTTTCATTTTTTCCCTCAACAAAAAGCAATGCCAATTAAATGTATAGTACCATGCGTCAATAAAAAAAGAAAGCGACGGCTTTTTAAGTCGTCGCATTGATATAACTAGGGGAGCATATCCTCTACCGCATCTAAAAGATGCACCGGTGAAAGGCGAAATTTATTGAACTTCCTGACCATTTCGGCAACTTGCCTTTGATCTGTCGATATATCACTGACAGTGCTGTACACTTGCTCATCTTCTTTGTTTGTGGAGATAGCCTGAATGCCGTAAGCTGTATATTGAACAAGGTCGCAAGAAACACAGTTTTCCGAGATGATGCGATAACGGCAAAACCTTGCTAACAGCTTCTCTTTCAGCACAATTATGGCCTCCTTTTTCCACGAGGAATGGACTAAAGTTCCGAAAACTAACTCATTATAGCATAACTTACAGCATTTTACAAGTGCCTTCGGCAAGGCAACATTCCAGACAGAAAAGTGGGGGGCAAAAGCTCTGTTAAATACCCCGGCTCATTCCTGTAACACCCGTTCGGCATACTTCCACAAGGTCGTAATCCTGCATCAAATCCATAAATCCATCGATTTTTGCAGGCTCTCCCGTAAGCTCAATGATCATGCTGGACTTCGAAAGGTCAATGATCTTTGCTCTGTAGATATCCACAATTTCGCGCAAGGAGGAGCGGTTTTTCTTATCTACCATGACTTTCAAAAGAAGCAATTCCCTATAAAGCCCGCCGGTATTGTCCATCACATGAACTTCCCGAACCACTTCCAGCTTTTCTATGTGTGCCACAATTTGCTCAAGAATCTCCGGGTCGCTGTCCGTAACGACAAGCGTAATCAATGTGACGCCGGGCAAATGCGTTTCTGACGCTGTGATGGTTTCTATGTTGTAATTTCTTCTTCCCATAAGGCTTGAAATTCTAGCCAGAGTGTTGGGCTTGTTATCCACTAAAATACTGATTACTTTTCTGCTTGTTTCTGTTGTATCCATCATTCTCACTCCGTTATCATATCTTCTACTGTGCCGCCGCCGGGAATCATCGGAAGCACTTTTGCATCGCTGTCAATTACACAATCTATCCATACGGGGCCGGTTTCTTTTAAGGCCTCCTTATAGCATCTCTCAAATTCGTCCAAAGTGCTTGCCCTGAATCCTTTCGCCCCGAATCCTTCGGCCACTTTTACAAAATCGGTTTTCCGCTCCGGGACGGTAGCTGAATATCTCTCTCCATAAAATTGATTTTGCCACTGATAAACCATGCCCAATACTTTATTGTTAAATATCACCGTGATAATCGGTAAGTTGTTGCTGACGGCGGTACATACTTCGTTCAAATTCATATGGAAAGAGCCGTCACCGGTCAAATGCACAATGCGCTTTTTCGGTTTTGCATATTGCGCTCCGATTGCTGCGCCATAACCGAACCCCATGGTTCCAAGACCTCCGCTCGTAATAAACCTTCTTGGAGCGGTATGATGGAGATATTGAGCCGCCCACATCTGATGCTGGCCGACGTCGGTAACAAAGATCGTATCCTCTTTGGATAGGTTGGATATGCTGTCCAGTAAACACTTGGGGCTGATCCCTTGCGTACTGGAAAAATGATGCTGCCCCTGCCCTTTCCACTCGGAGATTTTCTTTAACCAGGCAGGATGATGGCTTTCCTCCGCAAAAAGGAGGATTCCGTGAAGCGCTTCTTTCACATCACATCGGATTGCCATATCTACCTTTACATTTTTATTCAATTCGCCTCGATCTGCGTCGATATGAACGATTTTAGCGGACTTCGCAAATTTGGAGGTATTAAGGGCCACTCGGTCAGGAAAACGCACGCCGATGGCAAGAAGCAAGTCCGATTGATCCACAGCCAGGTTTGCGGCTATGCTTCCGTGCATCCCTACCATTCCCAGATTATGCGGATCGTCGTATTCCATGATTCCGGCGCCCATCATGGAGTAACAAAGGGGGATATCGCAGAGTGTGGCCAAGCGGCGAACTAATTCAACACTTTCGGAGGCGATTACGCCGCCGCCGCAATATAGCACGGGATTTTGAGCCGTCTTCATTAAATCGGCTATACGCTTTGCATCTTCCGTAGAAATAGGCAGAGGTGCCGGCAAGGTTTCCGGTCGCCTTTGGGTATATTCAGCTTTCTTAATAGTAGCATCTTTTGTAATATCTACAAGTACAGGGCCCTTTCTCCCCGAGTTGGCTATTCTGAATGCATCCCTAATCGCATCTGCTATATCTGCGGGGTCGCTGATCAGGAAATTATGCTTCGTGATTGGCATGGTGATACCGGTGATGTAAATTTCCTGGAATGCGTCGCGCCCGATAAGATTGGACGCCACATTACCTGTTATGGCAACCAAAGGGATGCTGTCCATCCAGGCAGTGGCAATGCTGGTCACCAAGTTTGTGGCGCCCGGACCGCTTGTTGCAAATACAACACCGGTCTTTCCCCCGGCTCTTGAATATCCGTCCGCCGCATGGCAGGCGCCTTGCTCATCAGCGGTCAATACATGCGTAATCTTATCTCGATACTCGTATAAGGCATCGTAAAGGTTCAAGACCGAACCTCCCGGATAGCCGAAAACCGTATTCACTTTATGCGCCATCAACTCTTCCATCACTATTTGAGATCCCGTCAAAAGCATATTGATTCCTCCTGTGCATCACATTAAAAAGCCCCTACAGCGTTTGCTGTAAGGGCTTGTTTGTAAAAATCTTATTACATCCGTTCCCGTATCAGCATAGCGCAAGATTCACTGCCAATAATGGCAATGATAATAATAATGCTAATAATAATGCCGATGTTATTTATTGCGAACATGATGTTCCTCCAAAGTATATGTCAGGATTATATTCCCTTGTACTATCGTCTGTCAAGCAGATCCCGAATTTCCTGAAGCAATACCACTTCTTGCGAAGGTTCGGCGGGAGCGGGCTCAACTGCCTTCTCCTTCTTCTTGAATGAAGACAAAAGTTTGACAAACATAAAAATCGAAAAAGCGATGATGACAAAGTCAACGACAGATTGCATAAAAGAACCATAGCGAATGGCTACTTCCGCAATATCTCCGTTTGCCGGCTCAATGACAAACTTTAAATTCGTAAAACTTACCCCTCCCAGAATTACGCCCAGTGTCGGCATAATGATATCGTTGACCAAGGAGGTGACAATTTTTCCGAAAGCCCCGCCTATGATGACCGCAACGGCTAAATCTATTACGTTTCCTTTAATGGCGAACTCTTTAAATTCTTTAAGCATAAAAATACCTCTCTTATTTGCTTCCCTTTGCTAAAGCTTCTATCTCTTCCTCGACCTAAAAAGCTGAACGAAAACGAAATATTATTCGAAGACAGCTTGATTGTACCAAAGTCCGAAATTTTTAACAATATTTTTATATACCATGACGGTGATTTGCTATGCCAGTATATGCGTCAATTTAAACAAAAAGTCCTGTATGTTTGAAACGATAGTCGTCACTTCCAAAGAACCGCGATCGCGAAGTTTGTTCAATACAAATTCGGATACGTCCACAGCAAAGATATAGACAGGCCAGACTTCGCCATCCACAACAGTGTAAGAAGGAGTAAGATTTCCGGTCGCAATCGTATGAAGCTGGGTGGCAAGGCAAACTACCGTCGTCGCCTTTTGTGTATGCATACGCATCGCATCCTGGGCGGCAGACATGTCGTTGAGGACATCGCTGAGCGGTCCGTCGTCGCGAAGGGAACCGGCCAACACATACGGAATTTGGTTTTTGACACAAGAATATATTAGTCCGTTATCTATCTGGTAAGCTTCCACCGCATTTTGGATCGAACCGGCTTTGTTGACCATGTTGATCGTATCCAAATTTCTCTGCCAAACGCAGGAATCGAAACAAGTAGATCGCATAAAACCCCGCAATCGTCAGAATCGCAATCAATAAATAGTCTTGCGCATTGCCTCCCTGATTGGCCAGGCTTCCGCTGATATTAAACAGAATGTGAAACAGGATGCCGGGCACAAGATTTCTTGTGATGGCAACAAGCAAGGCAAGAACAAGCCCGACAACAACGGCAACAACAATCTGTCCCGACAACTCCGAAAAGTCGTATCCTCTGAAAAGATTTACAATATGTCCTATCCCAAATGTTATTCCCGAAATAACAATCGCCCTCTTTACGCCGGATTTCTCGTATATAGCATTGAAAAGGAAGCCTCTGAACAACAATTCCTCGACAAAGCCTACACCGACCATCAAAACACAGATAGATGCAGTGTCCCCAAAAGAGAGACCCGGAGTTATTCCCGCAGCAAACTGTATAAAAGCCAATAAAATCAACGGCACATAAAATAAGACTTTGTACGCATCCTCTTTTGTAATCTTTTTTAACCCAAATGCTTCGGCCGGGCTGATTTTCTTTAGATAAATCAACAAGATACCTGATAAGATCAGCACAAGCGCGCTTGTCCAATATCCAGCCCCGGTAGCTTCGTTTAAAGCTTCGCCGATGTTGACGGACACAATATAAATCAAGATCCACAAAACAGCGTGCAAAACGGGTTTCTTTTTCATCAACTTATTCATTGTTGTCTCCTTTTTGATTGCGACAGTATTGATTGCGGCAGTATACAACGACACCCGCAAGTCATGCAGGGTATTCTTGCTGACAGCGGGTGTTTTTTTATTGCTGCTATTGTATTGAATTCTTTAGACCTTCTTGGTGCGGATGACAGGACTCCACTTTTCGCATGCATGGGATTATTGTTTTCCATTGGCAAATGACTAAACGATTGATACAATGCACCTGTTTTATATAGAATGCACC
>CAZSPZ010000031.1:0-6915 GCA_964608965.1 uncultured Oscillospiraceae bacterium
TAGCTTGTTTTGTTCAAAAGGGGTATTGGGATTAGAGATTAGTGTGGTTATCAGGGGGATAACCACAAGATGATTTTAGCAAAAAAAATCTTGAAATGCAAGCAGCATCAATAAAAAAAACATATTTATTATGGAATTCCGATAATTCGTAGACAAGCAAAGGCTTGACGAGTAAAATGAATCTGTGTATTTACGTTTTCGCAAGGAAACAGTATAAAAAAACATAGGAGGACAACATGAACCCTAACGTCGCAAAGAGAGTAGAGGAAATCGCTTTGGACCTGGCAAGTACCCTTAGTGTCGTGGACACGGCGGGAGAAATTGAAGCCGCAAAAAAAGTATACGATATATTCTCAAAGATGGAATATTACAAAAAAAATCCCCAAAATTTGTATTTTGTCGATTCCAAGGGTGATACGCTTGGCCGCAAGAGCGTAATCGCTATCATGGAAGGCGAAAAAGCCAGAACCGATAAAACAATCTTAATGATCGGACATTTGGATAGTGTCGGAATAACCGATTACGGTAATTTAAAAGAATATGCGAACCAGCCACTGAAACTTACGGAAAAATTCAAGCAAATCGAACTGCCCCCTGCCGTAAAAGCTGATTTGGATTCAGGCGACTATCTTTTCGGACGAGGCCTTTTTGACATGAAAGCAGGAGATGCAATCATCATGTCGATTATGGAAATGATTTCCGAAGATATTCAGAATTTCGAAGGGAATCTTATTTTTGCCGCAGTGTGCGACGAAGAGGGTAACTCGGCCGGAATGTTGAATTGCGTAGGCGAATTCGTCAAACTCCAAAAAGAAAAAAAATACGACTATTTAGCATTGCTGGATGCAGACTATATTACGGAAGAATACGAAGGAGATCCCAACAAATATATATATATCGGGACAGTCGGCAAAGTAATGCCTACGTTTTATGTTGTTGGTAAAGAAACACATGTCGGCGAATCCTTTAAGGGCATTGATCCCAATCAGATCGCTGCCGCAATTACCACCAGAATTAACTTGAATCCCGAATTTTCAGATGTGGCGGACGGAGAGGTTACACTTCCACCCATCACCTTGAAACAAAGAGATTTAAAAACAGAATATTCCGTTCAGATCGCGAAGAGTGCAGTTGTGTTTTTCAATTACGCGACCCACTGCAGCACGCCGGAAATCATTCTCAACAAAATGTTAAAGGCCGGGGAAGAATGTTTCAGCGAAGTCATCGAAACTTTAGACAAACGTTATAAAATGTTTTGCGAAATGGCAAAGAGAGAATATAAACCTCTGCCTTGGGTTGCAAGAACCATGTCGTTCGACAAGCTTTGCGCTGCTGTTCGAAAAGAAGTGCCGGAGCTTAACGAAAAAATCAAAGCTAAAGCGGAAGCCCTAATGAAGGAAAATATAGACTCCAGAGACAGAAGCACAAAAATAGTCGAATATGTGCACGATATGTGGTCGGATAAAAATCCGGTGGTCATCGTTTATTTTTCACAGCCGTATTATCCGCATATTTTCGTGGAAGGGAAACGTCCCAAGGAAAAAGCTTTGCTGGAAGCCGTAGAGTTGGCTGTCAAGGAAACAAAATCAGATTATAAACTCGGTTTCAAAAAGTTCTTCCCGTATATTTCGGATTTGAGCTATGGCGCGGTTCCGGAAGAAGAAGGAATTGTCGAAACGTTCCAAGAGAATCTTCCCGGTTACGGAATCACGTACGATCTTCCTTTCGAGGATATTCGCGCCCTGAATCTACCGGTACTGGACATCGGCTCTTTCGGCAAAGATGCTCATAAATTCACCGAGCGAATTGAAAAGAAATATACTTTTAATGTAGCCCCGGAACTACTCTACCGTACCATCATGAACCTGTTTAAATAATGGCATTGCATAATTGCCTATCGGCATAAATTACAAAAGGAGAAAGTCATAAAAATGAAACAATCAATCGACAAACTATTTACAAACGGCAAAATTTATACTTTGGAAAAAGAAGGCGCCTGTGTCGAAGCCATTGGCGTAGACAAAGGCAAAATCGTATTTGCAGGCCCCGTAAAAGAGGCGACGGAGAAGTACGAAGCAAAAGAAAACATCGATCTTAAAGGGCAAGTGCTGCTCCCCTCCGTGGGCGATTCCCATTTGCATTTTTATGCTTACTGTCAAACGCTTACCACCGTTGACTTAGGCGGATGCACGACACGGAAAGAAGCCTTTGAACGCTTGAAGAAAAAAGCTGACGAAACCCCGAAGGGAATGTGGATTAAGGGTTCAAATTTTGATCAGTCCAAATGGAAGGATTGCGAAGACCGTATTCCCACCAATAAGGAATTGGATCAGATTACGACCGAACATCCTCTTATTATAAAAAGATGCTGCCTCCACGCTGTCGTTGCGAATACAAAGGCTTTGGAAGAAGCGAAAATCGGCAATGGTTTCGTATTTGGCCCGGGCGGATTGGCAGAACTGAACGAAGATGGCTCGCCAAACGGTATTTTCAGAGAACAAGCTTCAAAAATTTACGATGATATCGTGCCCGATCCTTTGCTGGATAAAGAGATCAAAGCAAAGCTTATGTCTCAGGTATTAAAAGAAGCTTCCGCGCTGGGCGTCACCATGTTCCACACATATGCAGCTGCAATATGGAATTTTTCGGAAGACTTGGAAACATATCAGGACTTGGATAAGAAAGGTCTTTTACCCGTCCGCATGTCGATATGCTTAGATGAAATGTATGAAAAACCGATTTTGACGGAAGCAGAGAAGAACGATCCGTATCGCAAAGTACAGTACGGAACCTTTAAGATTTTCACTGACGGCTCTTTCGGCGCACGTTCGGCTGCTCTTCTTGAGCCGTACGCAGACGATCCAACGACAAAAGGTATCTTTGTCATTGAACAGGATGACCTCAACGAAAAAACATATAACGCTTATATAAATGGACTGCAACCTGCAACCCATTGTATCGGAGACGGTGGTCTGGAGTCTTCTATCCAGGCAATTGAATATACTTTGGATCGATGCAAAAAAGAAGGCTGGACAGATGCGGACATCGCAAAGTGCCTGCCTTTCCGACTGATCCATGTACAACTTGCAAACAAGGATCAAGTTGCCAGATTAAAGAAACTTCCCGTCATTTTTGATATTCAACCCGTGTTCTTATGCACTGACTTGCATTGGATTGTGAGCAGGCTTGGCGAAGAAAGAGCAAAAGACAGCTATACTTGGAAAAAATACATCAACGAAGGCTTCATCTGCTGCGGCGGATCGGATTGCCCTGTTGAAAGTTTCAATCCCTGGATCGGCATTTACGCTGCAGCCACCAGACAGGATATTGACGGAACTCCCGAAGGCGGCTGGCATCCGGAAGAATTGGTCTCGATTTACGAAGCATATTGCATGTTCTCCAAGAACATCCCATATGCCAACGGAGAGCAAGACTATATGGGCACGCTGGAAGTCGGAAAATTTGCCGACATGATTGTTATTGACCGGGATATATTCAACAGACCGGCAAACGATCTTCTTAATGTAAAAGTGAAAAACACATACTTAGCCGGAGATGCAATGTACACTGCACAATAATACAGACTGAGAGAAAAGCATGAAGAAGTTTATTGACACATTATTTGTAAACGGAAAAATATATTCACTGGAAAAAGAGGGCCTTTGTTTTGAATCGCTTGGTGTGGATAAAGGCGTCATAGTCTACACAGGAGATTCTGCTTCGGCGATGGCTCTCTACGAGGCCAAAGAAATTATTGATTTAAACGGGAATACAATGCTGCCTAGCATGGGCGATTCTCACGTGCACTTTTATGCGACGTGTCAGGCACTTACGACCGTTGATCTGCTTGGCTGCAAAACAAAGGCTGAAGCAGTGGAGCGACTTCGTAAAAGGGCTGACGAAACTCCTGCCGGGACGTGGATTAAAGGTTCAAATTTTGATCAGTCCAAGTGGACGGATGCGGATGATCAGCTTCCCACCAGACAAGACCTCGACAAAGCCAGCACCCGGCATCCCATTGTAATCAAACGGATTTGCCTGCATGCCGCCGTCGGCAACACGCTGGCGATAGAAAAGGCGGGCGTGCCTAACGGTTTCGTGTTTGGTACGGGAGGCCTTGCTGAATTAGAAGAAGACGGCACTCCAAACGGAATTTTCAGAGAACAGGCATCTAAAGTTTTTGATGACGTTATTCCGGATCCTCTTTTGGATCCGGAAAATCGACGTGTGCTCATGACAAAGGTTTTCAATGAAGTATCTTCTTTTGGCGTTACGATGTTGCATACTTATGCGGCTAAAATATGGAACTTTACAGAAAATCTTAGCATTTATCAGGAGCTCGACCGGGAAGGGTTATTGCCTGCACGTATTTCTGTATGTCTGGATGAAATGTTCGAAAAGCCTGATATTTCCCAAGACGACCGTCAAAACCCCTATAGAAAAGTACAGTTCGGAACGTTTAAAATATTTGTCGACGGATCCCTTGGCGCACGTTCTGCGGCTTTATTCAGCCCTTACGACGATGCACCCGAAACAAAGGGATTGTTCGTTATAGAACAATCCGATCTCAATGAAAAAACTTATACCGCATATAAAAATGGTCTTCAACCTGCGATACACTGTATCGGAGATGCAGGCGCCGACGCGACGTTAAAAGCGATTGAATATACTTTGGAACGGTGCAGAAAAGACGGCATGAGCCAAGAGGAAATTGACGCAAGGCCTGCTTTCCGTTTAATACATGCACAGCTTTTAAATGACGATGTCCTTGCAAGGATGAAAAAACTGCCGCTTATCTTCGACCTTCAGCCTGTGTCCATGTGCACAGATATGCACTGGATTAACGAAAGAGTCGGAAAAGACAGAGCAAAATATGCGCATATGATCAAGAGCTTATCGGATTTGGGATTCATTCTTACAGGAAGTTCCGATGCGCCGGTGGAAAGTATCAGCCCCTGGCCCGGAATTTATGCCGCTATCACCAGACAGGATTTAGACGGGACACCTAAAGGCGGATGGAATCCCCAGGAAAAAATTTCCCTTTATGATGCGGTTTGCATGTTTTCAAAAAATATTCCTTACGCCAACTGCGAAGAAGATTTAATGGGTACGTTGGAAGTAGGTAAATTTGCGGATATGATTGTAATAGACCGCGATATTTTCAACGGCGAAGACGAGGATGTTTTGAACGTAAAAGTGTTAAAGACTTACCTTGCCGGAAAGCAAGTATATTCGTTATAGCAAGTATATTCGTTATAGAAAGAAAAGGAGAATAACATGTATCTTAATTCATTCGAAGAAGTAAAACGCCTGACCAAAGAAATGGTCGCTATTCCTTCAATCAATAAAGCGCCTTACGGAGAGACTGCGGTTTCAAAGTACGTATACGATTACTACATGAATTTAGACTATTTCAAAGACCATCCTTCTTATGTAAAGATGTTCATGACGAAAGATGATTCTCCCGAGCGTCACAGCACGTATGCTTATGTGAAAGGCACGAAAGGCCAATCCAACAGAACGGTCATCCTAATCGGACATATTGACACTGTCGGCGTGGACGACTACGGTATAATCAAGGATTATGCTTTCGATGCAGATGCGCTGCCGGAAAAATTTATGCAGATGAAAGTGTCCCAAGCTGTGATTGATGATATTAAATCAGGGCAATACATGTTCGGACGCGGCGCGCTTGATATGAAATCAGGTGTAGCCGGCCATATGTTCATTATGAAATATTTCGCCGAACACCCCGAAGAACTGGACGGCAATGTATTAGCCATCGCAGAGTGCGACGAAGAAGATATGTCCAAGGGCATTATTAGCGCCCTGGACGAAATTGTCGATTTAAAGAAAAAAGAAGGATTTGAATATATCGCCTGCATCAATGCGGATTATTCGACAAATTACAATCCCGGCGATGAAAATCGTTACGTCTATTTTGGATGCATCGGTAAAACATTGCCGACTTTTGTTGCTTTTGGCAAGGAAGCCCATGTCGGACAATCGTTTGCCGCGCTGGATCCCAATCTATTGATTGCGGAGATTACGCGCCGCATGTCATTGAATACAGATCTTTGCGACATCGCTTACGGCGAAGTTACCGTACCGCCTATTTCCTTAAAACAAGCGGACACCAAAGTAGGCTATACCGTTCAAACAGCGCTTGTTGCCATGGGGTATTACAACTTCTTTACCCATGCAATGAGCCCGACGCAAGTGCTCGTAAAGAGTAAAAAAGTTGCGGTGGATGCATTTGACAACATTGTCGAATATTTAAACGAACAATATAAGAAATTCTGCGATATGAGCAAAGTTGCATATACAAAGCTGCCATGGAAAACAAGAGTGTATACATGGAAAGAATTTTATGATTACTTAGTCCAAACAAGAGGAGATGAATTCGTAGCGCATATGGATCAGTTTGCAAAGCGTCTCCATGAAAGCGATCCGGGTATGGATTTGCGCCAATACGGCTTTACCATGTGCCAGGAAGCCTGGCAGTGGTCCGAGGACAAATCTCCTGCCATTGTTGTTTTCTTCGGTTCGCTGTACAGCGCAAATATCGAAATGACTGGAAAAACGGCAAAAGAAAAAGCCTTGATGTCAGCGGTGGAGGGCGCCATACAAATCGTTGCCCCCGAGGCGGAAAGACAAATCAAAACAAGAATGTTCTATCCGTATATCGCTGATTCGAGCTTTATGGCAGTCGGAGGGGATCCGTCCAGCGTGGACAACCTTAATGACAATATGCCTTCTTCAAAATATAAATACAAGCACAATATCGAGCAGATTATGCAAATAGATGTGCCCGTTGTAAATATCGGTACTTTTGGCAGAGACGGCCATATGATTACCGAGAGGGTCGACATGAAGCAAACGTTCGAAAACGTGCCCAATATGTCATACGAGACA
>CAZSPZ010000031.1:6925-11591 GCA_964608965.1 uncultured Oscillospiraceae bacterium
GTAATACTCTGCGAACTCACAAAAGTACATCCCCCGGTAAATCCATTCATAGTTGTCACGCAGTTCCGAAAAATAATTAGTTATATCTGCACTGATCAGATTATAAGCAGATTTTCCGGGATAAACAGTGAATTTTCCAAAGGTGAATGTCTGTGTACACGCAATTAAGGCGCTGCTTGGTTAAGGGAGATATACAAATGTCAGGTGCAAAGTACGAAAATCCTCTTATAACCCGATACGCCGGAAAAGAGATGTCCGGATTGTTTTCGTCTGACGTCAAGTTTTCCACTTGGCGAAAGTTGTGGACGGCTTTGGCGGAGGCGGAAATGGAATTGGGGCTTCCAATCACAAAAGATCAAGTGGAGGAATTAAGATCCCATATTTCCGATATTAATTACGAAGAGGCCAATGCAAAGGAAAAGCAGATTCGCCATGATGTGATGGCACATGTTTATGCTTACGGCTTGCAATGCCCCAAAGCAAAACCAATCATCCATTTGGGCGCCACGAGTGCTTTCGTCGGAGACAATGCGGATTTGATTATCATGCGCGATGCTCTGGAACTTATAAAATTGTACCTTGCGCGACTTTTGTATCACTTAAGTAATTTTGGGATATTATATAAAGATTTACCCACTTTAGGATTCACACATTTTCAGGCGGCGCAGCTTACCACGGTAGGGAAGCGTGCCGCCCTTTGGATGCAGGATTTCTATTTTGATTATACTCAAGTCGAGAGATTGATAAAAACTCTTCCGATGAGAGGCGTTAAAGGTACGACAGGAACACAGGCCTCCTTTATGGACTTATTTGACGGAGACGAAGAAAAAGTAAAAAAGCTCGACAGGCTGGTTTGCGAAAAAATGGGCTTCGAAGAAAGTATTCCTTTGTCCGGCCAAACTTATACCAGAAAGATTGACTTTTCAATCATGTCGGTACTTTCGGGTATCGCTCAGAGTGTTTCCAAAATGACGAACGATATCAGGCTTCTCTGTCACTTAAAGGAAATAGAAGAGCCTTTCGAAACCGCCCAGGTAGGATCATCTGCAATGGCATATAAGCGAAATCCGATGCGTTCGGAAAGAGCGGCATCCATTGCTCGGTTTGTGATCAGTCTTACCGATAATGCGGCGTATACAGTAAGTACACAATGGTTTGAACGTACGTTGGACGATTCGGCCAACCGCAGAATAACACTTCCTGAAGCGTTTCTTGGAGTGGATGCATGTTTGAGTATATGTACAAACATCAGCAGCGGACTGGTTGTGCATCCCAGAGTCATAAGAAAACATATCGACGAAGAGATGCCTTTTATGGCAACCGAAAATATATTGATGGAAGCTGTGAAACGCGGCGGGGACAGACAAGAACTGCACGAAAAAATAAGAGTTTTATCACATAAAGCTGCGGTACTTGTAAAAGATGAGGGTCAAGAGAATCAACTTCTTTCTTTTATAGCACAAGATCCAACCTTCGGGTTGGAAGAAGATGAGTTACAGGCATTGTTGATGCCCGAAAAATACATCGGCAGAGCTGCATCGCAGACAGAAGAATTTGTTGTCGCATACTTGGCGCCGATTTTCGAACAATATAAGGAATTGCTAAAGGAAGAAGCAGTCCTTACCGTGTAAATAAAGGCAGGAGAACATATGAGTAACGCAGCACAACTGATTAAAGAAAGCAGAAAAATCGTAGTAAAAATCGGAAGCAACACACTGTCTACCGAAGAAGGAAAAGTAAATTACAAGAGAATGCACAACCTCGTGGAACAAGTCGTTGAAATGATGTCCGCAGGGAAGCAAATTCTTATTGTAACTTCCGGCGCCGGTGTATGCGGAACTGCCGCCATAAACAAATGGAAAAGAAAGAGCGACATCAACTATAAGCAAGCACTCTGTGCCATCGGGCAGGTGGAACTGATGATGGCCTATAAGGAATTATTTAAGGAATACGGCAAGCTTGTGGGACAAATGCTCCTTTGCAACGACGATTTCGACAATCCAAGCAGAAATCTCCATATCAGAAATACTCTTTTTACATTGGTGGACGAAGGCGTTGTTCCTATTATCAACGAAAACGACAGCGTTACGGTCGATGAGATTAAAATCGGAGATAACGATACGCTCAGCGCTCTTACAGCGAGCCTTTGGGGTGCGGACTTTTTGGTTTTGTTGTCGGATATAGACGGAATCTATGATAAAAACCCGAAGGAATATAAAGACGCAAAGCTTATTGAAACAGTCAACGACGTGGATAAGCTTAAATCTTCTATTCAAATTGGTAAAACAAACGATTTCGGAACCGGCGGCATTACCACAAAATTGTCTGCGGCAAAAATTGTGAACGGTGTCGGAATTCCAATGGCCATCATGAATGGTTTTAAGGAAGACATTTTCAGAAAAGTAGCTGCAGGAGAAGAAAAAGCCACGGTGTTTCTGCCCGAATAATCACTGCAAGCAGTTGAATGTATAGGGCGTCAGCAATTGATCAATCAGGAGGAAAAATATGAAAATTGGTTTAATCGGAGCCGGCAATATGGGCGGAGCGATGTTGAGAGGATATATAGCGGCCTATCCTGCACAAGCAGGTCAATGTGCTGTGTACGACTTAAATTCCGAAGCGGCAGAAAAAATAAAAGACATCACCGGAGCGATGATTCAACCTTCGATTCAAGCTTTGGTAGACGGCTCGGATTTAGTTATTATGGCTGTTAAACCTTATCATTATAAAGATGTCCTTCCATTGATTGCAGCATGTGATTTGAAAGGAAAGACGATTATGACGATTGCAGCGGGAATTCCGATTGCAACCGTTCAATCCGCTTTAGGCGAGAATACCCCGATTGTACGAATTATGCCCAATACCCCGGCTTTAGTTCTTTGCGGCATGACTGCCGTATGCAGCAACGGAAAAGTCGATCAGAGTGTCTTTCAAGATATTATGACATTTCTGTCTTCCTTCGGCAAAGCCATCGAAATTGCAGACGAAGAGCTTATTCATGCAGTGATAGGCGCAAGCGGAAGCAGTCCTGCCTATGCATATATGTTTATCGACGCCATTGCAAAGGCCAGCGAAAAAGAAGGGTTGAACTATCAGGATGCCTTGATGTTTGCAGCACAGTCCGTAATGGGTGCAGCAAAGATGGTCCTGGAAACGGGAGTTGACCCCGTCGCACTCAGAGTTGCTGTCTGTTCTCCAAACGGCACAACGATAGAGGCTGTTCATACATTACAAGACAACGGTTTTGAAAATTGTGTGGAAGAAGCTGTACATGCCGCCGCCGAAAGATCCAGGGAAATGACAAGGGAATAGATATGACTGTAGAAGAAAAGACCATAGAATCTGAATTGTTGCTGAAAACATCGATTTTCAACGTCAGGAGACATGTTGTCACTGCAAAGGGCGGTAAAACAGCGATTCGGGATATTGTCGAACATAACGGCGGCGTGGGCATATGCGCATTGACGCCTGAAAACAAACTGTTGATGGTGCGACAGTATCGAAAAGCCGCTGAAGCTGTCGTTTGGGAAATCCCCGCAGGGAAAACCGAGATCGGAGAGCAGTCGATTACGACGGCAAAGAGAGAACTCAAAGAAGAAACCGGATACGATGCGGAGAATTTCCAATTTCTGACCAGATTTTACGGAACCATCGGCTATAATAATGAAGTAATAGAAATATATAAAGCATACACTACAGTTCAAGGTAAAACAAACTTAGATGAACATGAAGCCATCGATGTTTTTGAAATAGATCTACCCACATTGCTTACGATGATTGACAACGGAGAAATTATCGATGCAAAAACCATCGTCGGTATTCTGCTCATAGCAAGAGAACTTAAGCTTGCTAACGCTTGATTATATGTTATACTGTTTACGATGTCGGTTGACATAAGACCATAATATCTGTTTTATCATGCTGAACGGGAGAAAAGAAGTGAAATTTCAACATAATTTTACCGAATATCTGGAAAAAGAAAAAGAGATGGCTCAAACTTCCTTGAATGCATACACCGCAGATATTATAGAGTTTTCCGCATACTTGGAAAATAAAAAAAATAAAGAAGTGCAAGATGCGAAAAATGCTGATGTGGTCGCTTTTCTTCTCCTGTTGAAAAGCGAAGGTAAATCCGGATCTACGATGAATAGAAAACTTGCTTCCATTCGAGCTTTCTATCGATTTTTAATGTTGAAGAGTTTCATTGCAGAAGATCCGACGCTCAACATCAAGTCGCCGAGACTTCCCAGAAAACAAATCGAATATTTAACAATCAAAGAAGTGGAAATGCTTCTTGAACAACCGGATTCGTCATCCAAAGGAATAAGAGACCGGGCACTGCTCGAACTTCTATATGCATCCGGAATGAGAGTTTCGGAAGTCGCCGAAGCAAATTTAGTGGATTTGAATTTAAGGATAGGATTTATAACCTGTACCGGAGAGCATGGTAAAGCTCGGGTGATTCCGGTAGGACGACCTGCGCGAGCCGCTTTGGAAATATATGTTTACGATGCAAGAAAAGCCTTATTACGAGATCGAAATGACGACGGTGCATTGTTTCTTAACTATGTGGGGGAGCGAATGTCTAGGCAAGGCGTCTGGAAAGTTCTGAAAGAATATGCGAAAAAGGCCGGACTGGATAAAACATTATCTCCTCAGATTCTCA
>CAZSPZ010000032.1:0-9342 GCA_964608965.1 uncultured Oscillospiraceae bacterium
CTCATTTCCATCAAGTTGCTTAATTAATTTGTCCAATATTTGGGGTGCTGAACATTTCTATAGCGGGGTTTCTTTAATGCTCTTTTTATTTGCTGACGTTTAATATCTTCCCAGCGTTGCGGAATCGTTGATACCATCGTCGAATTCATATTCATTTCCCGGAAGCAGTGCGTTCATAATAATTCCGGTCAGCGCTGCTGTAGCCAGACCTGACATGCCAATCGAGAAGGAGCCTAGCGGTACAATGATTGCTTCTCCCGGAAGTCCGTATTTGATTCCTACTGCCAAAACCAGGATAAGGCCCGCGATAATAACGTTGCGGCTTCTGGTAAAATCGACTTTGCTTTCCACGACATTGCGAACGCCGATTGCGGAAATCATACCATAGAGTATCAAAGATACTCCGCCCAGGGTTGCAGTGGGCATCGCGCTGATGAGTGCCGCAAATTTTGGACAGAAGGACATAACGATTGCTAATCCTGCGGCAATTCGTATGACTAAAGGATCGTATACTTTTGTGAGTGCAAGAACGCCTGTGTTCTCGCTATAGGTCGTGTTGGCCGGTGCGCCGAACAGCGAGGCAACAGTTGTGGCCAGTCCGTCTCCTGAAAGGGTTCTGTGAAGGCCAGGGTCCGCTATAAAGTTGCGGCCGACGGTAGAGCCTATTGCTGCAACGTCACCTATATGTTCCATCATCGTAGCCAAGGAGATAGGAATGGCTGTCACTGCGGCTGTAAGCAATAAGGACGCGTCCGCGTTTCCAATCAGCGAAAAAACGGTGTCGCTCATTTTAAAAGGCAGGCCAAGCCAAGATGCAGCCGCTACGCTTGTAAAATCCACATTCCCCGTTACCGCGGCCACTGTATAAGACACGATAATGCCGATAAGGATGGGAATGATTTTTACCATACCTTTACCGAAAATGTTGCAGATGATAATCGTGGCTACTGCAATCAATGCGATTCCCCAGTTGACCTGACAGCAACTTAGAGCCCATCCGGAAAGGCATAAGCCAATGCTGATAATAATCGGTCCGGTTACTACCGGCGGGAAAAAACGCATGACTTTCTTTGCGCCGTATGCTTTAAAGAAGCCTGCAAGAACCAAGTAAACCAAACCTGCCAATGCAACGCCGAAGCAAGCATATGGAAGCAGTTCTTTTTCCCCATTGGGGGCTATGGTCAAATAAGCCGCAAGAAAGGCAAAAGATGAGCCCAGGAATGCGGGAACTTTCATTTTTGTGAGTGCGTGGAAAAGCAATGTTCCGGCACCTGCAAACAACAGTGTCGAAGAGACGCTTAATCCCGTAATTGCAGGTACAAGTACGGTAGCACCAAACATAGCAAACATGTGTTGTAAGCCAAAGACGAAAGTCTTGGCCATTCCCAGTTCTCTGGCATTATAGACGGCGGTTTCATTTTGTTTGTCCATTTTCTACTCCTTCTGTTACATATGAAACGGTTGCTGATAAAAGAGCTCTTCGCTATCGCTTATCGGCGATATACAGATTGACACATGTTTGTCCGTCGTACTCGGCTACTTGAACGGATACAATTTCGCTTTTTGAGGTCGGAACATTTTTCCCCACATAATCTGCTCGTATCGGTAATTCTCTGTGCCCGCGATCCACGAGAACCGCCAGCTGAATCATGGATGCTCTTCCGATTTTGGAGACGGCATCCAGTGCAGCCCTTGCAGTGCGCCCGGTATAAATCACGTCGTCAACCAGGATAACGACCTTGCCTGTGATCGGGAAATCTATATCCGTCTCGTTGATCACGGGGGTGTCATCCAGTTCCGAGAGGTCATCCCGATAGAGTGTAATGTCTAAGGTTCCAACCGGAGTGTTCGAGTTTTCAATCGTCTTGACATTTTCCGCCAGCTGTTTTGCAAGGGGAATTCCTCTGCGTTTTATTCCAAGAAACACCACATCTTTACAACCGGAATTGCGCTCAATAATTTGATGCGCCATTCTCATTAAAGCCCGATCCATTTCTTCTTTTGTCATCAATTGAGCTTTAAATGTCATTATGCCATCCTCCGAAAAAAAACAGCCTTGCCGAACTCGACAAGACTTACGAAACTGCCTGCGGGATAAAATCCGCAGTGTCCATGATACAATCTTGTCGGTATCTCTGTACCAACTTAAAGATTTTTTTATTATGTTTATAATAACTCAAGTGAGAATTACATGTCAATGGAATTCTCTATGGTTTCATATTTTCCTCCGAGAGAAGCGTATACCTTAAAAAATTCGGGCCACGTTTTATTAACGGCGGTTTCATCTAAAAGAAAAGGTTTATCCAGAACGCAAGCACCCAATGCAAAAGACATCGCAAGGGTGGGATCTCCCTGACAATCGACAAAGAAGTCTTCCGGGTAAGGCATACTTCCTCTTCCTTCCGCTGTGAGGCCATCTTCCGTCTGGGACATTCCACCGCCCATGGCGCGTATGATGGATACCATGGTTTTCAACTGATCCGTTTCTTTATATTGAAGCTGTTGTATGCCGGATATGTGCGCGGTGCCGACCCCGGCTGCTGCGACAATAGCAATCAGAGGTGCCAATGCCGGATAATCGTGGGCATTGACATAAATTCTCTTAAAGTCAGTGATAAGCTGTGATAACATTTCTGACAAGTCGCGGTAACCTTGCGGCGAATCAGGCGGAAGGTTCGTACATGTTATCATTCCCCCTTTGCGCTGCGAAAGGGCGCCGGCTGTGAGCCATAAAGAGGCAAGTCCCCAGTCGTTATCGACGGTTACCTTCCCCGGGCTTTCATATATTTGCCTTCCCGGGACATCATATCCTCCCGGTACTTTATTGATTATTATCCCGAATTTTTCTAATATGCTTAATGTAATATCCACATATCCTTGCATCTCCGGCGGCGAAGACATCCTTATACTGCTGGGTCCGGGTAAGATAGGAAGCGCAAAGAGAAGGCTGCTAAGATATTCTAAATCATCCTCTCCGTCGAAGAAAAACTCTCCGCTTTTCAGGCGGCCTTGTGTAGAGATAGGAAATGAAAATCCGGAAAAAGTTACACCGCGTATGGCCATTCTGCTCCCCAGCGGAACGAGGGGCCTTTTTTTTAAGGATTCTGAAGAGATACAACTTGTCTGCATACCAAAAGCGGATGCAATAGGAAGCGCTAAGCGAGAAGTGGTTGCGCTTCCTTTGAAATCGAAGTTTACGGTCGGCACAGGGGTCGTCTTTACAAACGGCGTTACAATTACAACAGATTCTGACTGTCTTTTTACTGTACAACCCAAGGACTCCAAACATGCGATGGTTGTAGCAATGTCCTCAGATGCGGATACATTGTATATAGTGGTTGGTGTATTGGCCATCGATGCGGCAAAAAGTAAACGCTGAGCGTGAGATTTTAAGGGGGGTGCAATTAATGTCCCTGAAAATACAGCGGGGTAAATCCTGATCATGTGATACCTCCAATGATATGTTCCAGTATAACTTTTCGCTTCCCTCTCGTCAAGAAAACACTCTTATGCTATACTAAATTCAACAATGAAGAAACAAGGAGGGCCTCATGAACATCAACGAGAGTGACATGAAATACCTTAAGCTTTTGGCAAAAACTTACGGCACAATAGAAGACGCCGGCGCTGAAATCATTAATTTGACCGCCATTCAGAATTTGCCCAAAGGTACTGAACATTTCCTTAGCGATATCCACGGGGAGTACGAATCTTTCCTTCATATTCTGAGAAATGCCTCGGGTGTCATTCGATTGAAGATCGACGAGACATTCAACGAGCTTTCTCCCGCAGAGCGAAAAAGCTTAGCCACCTTGATATACTATCCGGAAGAAAAACTGGAAATCATTAAAAAAACAGAAGTCAACATGCCGGAATTTTACAGAAGAACCTTGCATCGGCTCATCAGACTTTTGGAATTGACAACGTTTAAATATACGCGTTCCTATGTCAGAAAACAAATTCCCAAAGAGTACGCATACATCATAGAGGAGCTTCTGTATGGAAGCAGCAGTTCGGCTCCGGACGAAGCGGCCTATAAAGAAAACATCATTGAATCGATTATATCGATCGATGCGGCAGGTGATTTTATATCAAAGATGTGCGACCTGATTACACGCTTGTCGGTTTACCATCTTCATATTTTAGGGGACGTATACGACAGAGGCCCCGGCGGAGATATTGTCATCAGCGCTTTGTCCAAGCACCACAGCGTGGATATACAATGGGGAAATCATGATATTTTATGGATGGGAGCCGCAGCAGGAAATAAGGCCTGTGTTGCCAACGTTATCCGGATATGCACCCGCTACGATAACCTTCATACGTTAGAAGTGGGTTACGGCATAAGCTTGCGTCCTTTGGTCATGTTTGCCATGAAAATCTACGGTCAGGATCCTTGCCCGAATTTTAAAGCGGTGGCATCTACAAAAGACGCTCTTTACGCTTCCGATCTGGACAGTTTGGCAAAAATCAGCAAAGCGATAGCGATTATGCAATTCAAGTTGGAAGGTCAGTTGATTGACAGGCATCCTTACTACGAAATGCAAGACTTAAAACTCCTGGACAAAATAGATTATAAAAAATTCACCGTAAAAATAGGCGATAAAGATTACGAGATGAACAATAATTTCTTCCCCACGATTGACCCGGAAAATCCTTTTCAGTTGACGGACGAGGAAGAGGCGGTCATGGATAGGCTTTGCATGGCTTTTAGGGAAAGTGAAGCGCTTCAAAATCATGTGCGTTTTCTCTTTTCCAAAGGTAGTATGTATAAATGCTACAATGGCAATCTTCTTTTCCATGGTTGTATCCCGCTGGAGGCAAACGGCGATTTTTCCACGATAAAAACCAGTGATGGCTCCATGCGGGGCAAAGAGTGGTTTGACTATGTGGAACGCCTTGCACGCAGAGGATATTTCGGACAAGGGGACGATAAAGACAAGCAAAGAGGAATCGATATCTTTTGGTATTTGTGGTGCGGATATAAATCTCCGCTGTTTGGCAAAAAGAAGATTACAACATTTGAGCGGCTTTTTGTCGAAGATGAAAACACATGGAAGGAAGAAAAAAATCCATATTATACCCTTGTGGATAAAGTTTCTATCGTAGAAAAAATATTGGAAGAGTTCGGACTTCCTAAAGATACAGGCCATGTAATCAACGGGCATATGCCTGTAAAAAGAGGGAAAAATCCCGTGCATGCCAATGGAAGGGCTTTCGTAATAGACGGGGGCTTTGCCAAGGCCTACCAAAAGACGACGGGCATAGCCGGTTATTCTTTGATCTATAATTCCTACGGCTTTATTTTGACGGCGCACGAGGCTTTTGACTCCAAAGCGAAGGCTGTTCTGGAAGAAACGGATATCTTGTCTACTCAAGTTGCCAAAGAGGAAATCAGTACAAGAATGTTCAATAAAGATACGGATATCGGCCTTGAACTTCAAGAAAAAATTGATGGACTCACCATGCTTCTTCAAGCCTACCGAACGGGGATAATAAAACAGCAAAACGGCAAATAAGCATTGAAAGATATATATCATTGAAAAAGGACACTGCTGTGCAGTGTCCTTTCGATTGAAAAGTTTTGCATTATAATGTTGGGTGGAATGGATATTATTCTTCTGTCATAATCGATTGGATGACATAATCGGTTTCAGCCATACCTTCGCGACCCATCCGCCCTAAACTTTGTATCGTTCTTTCCACATCGTCGAAAAGTATGCCTTCGCCGCCTTTAAGCCACTTTCCATCGCGGTACATATCGTAGCCTAAAATTCCGCATTCCACTGCCGCAGCTACTTTTGCGGCACAGGAAGGTTTTGCGCCATCGCAGACCATGCCCGATACGATGCCAAGACCCGAGATGATACTTTTTTCGATTCCGTTGTAATCCGCCCCCAGCAGATATGCGATTCCTGCTCCGGCGCCGCTGCCTGCGCACATTGCGCCGCAGAAGGCAGACATTTTACCGATGCCGGTCTTTTCGTGGATGGCAATCAGATCAGATACACATAAAGCTCTGTATAATTCTTCCTGACTTTTCCCCAACTCTTTGGCGTAGGTGATGACAGGCATGGAGGCCGTGATGCCTTGATTGCCGCTTCCCGATACGATGATTACCGGAAGCTCGCAACCGCTCATTCTTGCATCGGAACCTGCAGCAGCCGCAGCTCTAGCTTTTACTCTGATATCTTGGCCTTGAGTTTTTATTAATATCCGCCCTACGGAAGCACCCCAGTCTTCCAAAAGACCTGCTTCTGAAATGGCCGAATTGCAGTCGATTTGTTTTTGTAGAACGGGCGCGACGTCTTGAATGTCGACAATATCCGCAAATTCTATGATATCTTTTATATTCAGCAGTCCCCGATCAGCGCCATGATGTGCTTCTTCGCCTTTTTTTGCTTCGAAGAGTATTTCTCCGTCTTTTTCGATGAGCACAATGTTGGCATGTCCCTTTATGATGCGCGCTTTAGCGGTATGACCGTCTTTTTCCAATGTAATGATAATATCCAGCACTTCCTCGCCATAAGTAGGGGCTACAGTAAACTGTGCTGTTTTCAAAAATCTATGAATTTCTTCCTTTTGAGCGGCGGTAACCTCTGAGATTACTTGCAGCTCCTTTTCCGGCTTACCGCCGATAATTCCTGCCGCTGCGGCAGCTTCCATGCCCACCAATCCACCGGTGTTGGGAACGACGACGCTTTTAACGTTTTTTATGATGTTTCCGCTGACTCTGATGTCAACTTTGTCGGGAATTGTTCCCAATGCTTCCTTTGCTTTGGCCGCGCAGTATGCCACTGCGATCGGCTCCGTACAACCCATGGCGGGTACGAGTTCCTCTTGGAGGATCTGCACATAAGCATTATAAACAGTATCGTGCTTTTTCATCTCTTTCTCCTTTCAATTTGCAAAGTGCAAGACGCACTTTTCGACGATTATTTATTAATAATCAATTCCTTCAAAGTCCGTTTCGGGACATAATGAACATCATTTTCATCTCGATAATAGTTTATGTCAGAACCTTCATCGGCGTCTGTCAGAACTATTTTCTCGTCGGGTTTCCCCAAAGCGATCACAAGAACGGGATCAAAATTCTCCGGCAGGTTCAGAGCTTTGGAAAGTTTGTTTGGACTAAAGTTGCCGATCATGCAACCGCCAAGCCCTATATCGACAGCACCCAGAACAATAGTCTGTGCCACTATTCCGATATCTTTGCTGAACCGTTCAACACCGGGACCTATCGTTGTGTCATAACAAATTACAATAAAGCCGGTGGGGCAATGGCCTTTATGGGGAAGTTCTGTCGGCTGAAGAGCCCTGGCCCATTTTGTCAATGGCTGGATAACAGCGTTCGTGCCTTCTTCTGTTGACAAGAAGTATTTTAATGGTTGCATATTGACGGAAGAAGGACAGAAGCGTGTAGTTTGAAGCAATTCCTCCAATTGCTTTCTGCTTATTTTATAGTTTTCATCGTAGCCTCTGTAGCTGCGGTTTTTCTTGTTGAGTTCTAAAAAATCCATAGCGCCTCCGGTTCATCTCCTCGATAGATTCTGTCTTTTCTGTACATTTTTACGACACATAATAAGAATAGCACAAAACTTTTCTTAATCAAGCCCCGACGCAAAAGGTAAGGTAAGAATTGTTTTGACAAAATATTCTGCTTATTTTTTTGCTATATGGTATAATTATTTTAGTTTTGTTTGGAAGGAGCTGATTGGTACATGTTTGCAGAAAAGCTTGATTTCTTAATGAATATTGTCGGTATAAGCGGAGGCGAATTGGCGCATGCCACTTCCCTGGATCCGTCGTATATCAGCAGATTGCGCCACGGTAAGAGAGAATTACCGAAGGGGCAACATTTTATCGATCCGATTGCCCATTACTTTGCACAGCATATCAAAAGCGATTATCAGAAAAAACTTCTGTGCGATGCGATGGAATATACCTGTAGGTGGCCGGAAAACCAGGAAATGGCAGCAAATTATATATTAAAGTGGCTGCTTACGGAAAATGCCGTGCAATTGGAGATTATTCAAAATGTACTGCAGCAGGCCGCCATTTCGCTTCCTTTGGACATGGCAATCACCCCAGATGAAAATGTCGACTTAACCGACTGCCGCGGTGACGATAGAGAGATATATTATGGAGCAGAAGGAAAACGCCTTGCTTTTCTTCGTTTTTTGTCTCTTGCCGTAGCTGCCGATACGCCGCTTGAAATGTTCATGTACAGTGACGAGGATTTGACGTGGCTTTCGGAAGATGCGGATTTCAGCAGCAAAACCTTGTCTCTCCTTACAAAATGCGCAAAAGAAGGGAAGAAAATCAAAATAGTTCACCCATTAAGAAGAGATGCCGACGCTATGCTTTATACCGTAAGAAGGTGGTTTCCCATTTACCTTGCCGGCTATGTCGAGCCCTACTATTATCCTATTGTTCGAGATGAACTTTATTATCATACTTCTTTTGTTTTACCCGGTATCGCCGCCATGGTTTCTTCTTCTATGGACGGCAATACATCCGAAGGCATGACTTTTTTTCTTACCGAGGCTAGAGCCGTCGCTGTCGTAGAGCAAGAATTGAATCATCTTATTACAATCAGCAAGCCGCTGGCAAAAGTATATTCAGCCAGAAACAGCGAAGGGTTTTGGGCCATGCTCACAGAGTTTTCCTCTGCAGAAGCTGAAACGATCATGCTGCACGATAATTTATGCACTTTCGGAATGTTTCGAAATGTCCGAAATGTTGCGGCCAGAGGCGGAAGTTTCAGTTTTCAGCTGCATGAATTTGAAAACCTGTTGCGGCGTTATAAATTTACAGAAGTCATTGTAGCGCCTGATTTGAAAAATATTTGTGACGGAAAGACTCCTGTTCAATTTTCGGAGTTGGCCGGAACGGGACAACAATTTTTGACAAAAGAAGAATATGCCGAGAATTTAGCCTATATATTGCAGATGCTTCATAAAAAAGAAAATTATAATTTGATGATCAGGCACCATGCCGAATCCAATATGTTTTTGTGTATTAAAGAGGGCGTAGGGATTTTATTGGCAAAAGTGGATGAGACCGCAAGGATTTTCTACATAACTCAACCTAATATAGTACAGGCTGCCTGGGTTTATCTTGCTATGTTGAAAATTGATGCCACTTCTGAAAACAGGCAAAGTGTTATTACCGAGTTGGAAGAATTGGCTCGAGCTTTAGAATAAACTCCAAACCGGAAATGTTGTTCAAAGAAAACGGAAGACCCGGCCATAGGCCGGGTCTTCCGTTTTCTTTTTTTTATTTCGGATTCAAGAGCAAGCGTTACTATTTAGCAGCAAGCTTTTTCTTGTCTTCGTACCA
>CAZSPZ010000033.1:0-9168 GCA_964608965.1 uncultured Oscillospiraceae bacterium
TGCCATCGTCGAATTATCGACAATGAAAGAGATTGTTGTCGTGCCCATCGATGGCGACGGCGCAGCCGCGCTCATCGCAAAATATCCGTTCTATGCCGCAACCACCATCGGAGACGATGTCTATAACGTAACAGGCGCAGGAACCGTGGCGATGCTGGCCACCTTGGTATGCACAGAAGATCTTTCCGAAGATATCGTCTATGAAATCACAAAGACCTTGTTTGAAGCGAAAGAAGATCTCATTGCAGGACACGCCAGAGGCAACGATATCAATATAGAAAACGCCAAAGAGGGAGTGACCGTAGACTTCCATCCCGGCGCATTGAAATATTACGAAGAGCAGGGAATCTAAAATGTTCATAGCCTGTTTTTCCAGGCAAGCGCAGCATATCGAAATGCAAGAGAAAAGTGCGGGCTGTCCGCCCGCACTGCTCTTGTCCGTTGCGATTTTTATCTTGAGCATTCTTTTTTTTGTGCTGCCGTTGAATGAAAATCTTTTTGTGACAGAGGAGGCTACGGGTAAAATTTTGCTGGCACTTCCGATTTCGCAAGGAGATCAATTCGCGATACGGTTCACTCATTCGGTCAATCTTTCCCATGTAATCGATCAATACGAGTGGACCGGAGAATCGATTCTGCTCAAATCCACGACCTTCTCCGCGTACGGCGCAGGAATCTCAATTCTCGCAGATGGGCTTGGAACAGGTTTTGTTCAGACAGAAGACGGATTCAAGATAACCGGAATAGACGCACCTCGAGAAAAAATTTCCATGATGCTTCAGACCGTGCCCGACCACACGCTGCTCTATTCGGATTTGGAAATAAAATTGCTGGAATATGCAAATTCCGGAACGATTGTCACAGTGCAAGTCAGAAGAATCACACTCTCGAAAACTGTGTTTGGTCGATTGTAACCCCCTAAAACTTAGCTCAGGAGGCATTTGATGACATTATTTAAAAAGAAGGAAAAGGGAAATCATTGGACTGCAGGTATAACCGGGGCATTGCATACCGAAGGCATGGCCGAAGATGAAATCGCCAGAATGGAAGCCGAGGCAGTTCTTGAAAAATATGACAAGGAATCCGCTTTCAGAAACAAACTGCCGAAAAATGTGACGAATGCAATCTCCGCGATATTGATCTTGTTTTCCTTGTTTCAGTTATACACGACGATATGGACAATCCCCATACAAAAGCTGAGGCCAATGCATCTTGGGTTTACGCTTTTGCTGGTTTTTTTGCTTTACCCGGCAATACAGGGTTTGCGCAAAGATAGAATCCCCTGGTACGATTGTATTATGGGGTTTATTGCAATGGCTTGCGTGCTTTATATCCCGCTGAACTACGAATATGTGATCCAAAATGTCGGAAACTATACTCCCGTAGATATCGCCGTAGGGGTTGTTGGGATATTGCTGCTGATGGAAGCGTGCAGAAGGGTGGTGGGATTGCCGATCCTGATTATCGTCTCGATCTTCCTTTTATACGCGTTGCTTGGCAACTATATTCCCGGTACATTCGGACACAGAGGCTACAGCATAAAACAGATCATCAATCACATGTACTTTACGACCTCCGGAGTTTTTGGAACACCGCTGGGCGTATCTGCCACCTTTATTTTTCTGTTTATCCTTTTCGGCGCATTTCTTGAAAAGACAGGTGTGGGAAAACTGTTTATCGATTTAGCGAATGCTGTTGCCGGAAAGCGCATAGGAGGTCCCGCAAAAGTAGCTGTTATATCTTCGGCGTTGCAAGGTACCGTTTCGGGCAGCTCAGTCGCGAACACTGTCAGCACCGGCTCGTTTACCATTCCCGCCATGAAAAAATTAGGATATAAACCTGAATTTGCAGGCGCTGTAGAAGCGGCTGCTTCCACCGGAGGACAGATCATGCCGCCGATCATGGGCGCAGCGGCCTTCCTTATGGCTGAATCCACCGGATTCACGTACGCCTCTGTTGTAAAAGCCGCCATCATACCCGCGATACTGTATTTTTCGGGCATCCTTATCAGTGTACACCACGAAGCCCGTAAAATCGGCCTTCGAGGCATGGATGCTTCGGAAATCCCCAAAATTGGCACGGTCATGCGAGAGCGAGGCCATCTTCTTCTTCCTTTGGCCTTTATGATTTATATGCTCTCCAGCAAAGTAACGCCGTCTTATGCCGCTTTGGGTGCGATTCTTACCTCCCTTATGGCTTATAGCATCAACTGGTGGTCGGTTCTGCCTGTTGCCGGCATGGTCGCTGCCATGAAGTTTGAACTGCCGTTTACACAGTACGCTCCCTATGCAATCGTTGCGTGGTTAGTGCTTTGCCTTCTTACCAATTGGCGAAAAGGACCTTCTCTAGTAGAGAAGTTGGGGTTTGATCCTTATGATATAGTCGATGCTCTTCAAAAGGGGGCAAGGAATGTGCTGACGGTCGCGGTCGCCTGTGCTATGGCCGGAATGATCGTGGGTACGGTAACGCTTACGGGTCTTGGTCTTAAATTTGCGACCGGACTTGCAAGTTTAGCGGGCAACAACATCTATCTTTTGATGTTCTTTACGATGCTGTCTTCCATCGTGCTTGGCATGGGCGTTCCCACAACGGCTAATTACCTGATCACTTCTACAATATGTGCGCCCGCGCTCATCGGGCTTTTGACGACGATGCAGGGTCTTGATACCGCGTCCGTTGCTATCATTATGAGCGCACATTTATTTGTGTTTTACTTCGGAATTATTGCGGATATTACGCCGCCTGTTGCCCTGGCTGCAATGGCAGGTGCCGCTATTGCAAAAGGGGAACCTTTTAAAACCGGGCTGACCGCTACACGAATCGCTATCGGTGCGTTCATCGTGCCTTATATATTCGTGCTGGATTCTTCTATGCTGATGATTGACACCACGCTTTGGGCTGTGGTTCAAAATGTGTTTACAGCGCTGCTTGGGATGTACGCTCTGTCGGGAGGGCTTACAGGCTACGTCCAGGATCACTGCAAATGGTACGAGCGCATCCTGTATATCGGCGCAGGCCTTGGAATGATTATTCCCGGAACGGTGAGCGACATAGCCGGGCTGGCTGTTATTGTAGTGCTTATCATCCTTCAAAAGGCCAGAGTCAAAAGAAGAAGTATCACGGCATCGTGATGTTTCGCACATAATATTTACAGAATAAAGCTTGCGGCCATTTGTGGCGGCAAGCTTTTTTGTATGATATAATTATTGCATTATTACAGGAGGGCGATATGTGGGAAAACAGTACATCTATAGTGGTTATCAGCTTGGGAATCGGTGCAGTTCTTGTGATTGTTCTCGCGTTTCTGATTTCAGGCATACGCAAAGAGCTCCGGGAAAACCGCAAAGAGATGTTGACCTACATGCAGGCAAGCTTCCAAACCCTGAACAAAACGATGAACGACGGAGCGATGCAAAGCGAGCAGAAGCTCGAAAATATACGCACTACGATGGAGACGCGCATTACAAGACTACAGGAAGACAATGCGCTGCAACTTACCAGAATGCGCGAGACGGTAGATGAAAAGCTTCAGCAAACGTTGGAAGAGCGCATCAGCAAGTCTTTTGAATCGGTAAGAAAGAGCCTGGAAGAAGTGTATAAAGGGTTGGGCGAAATGCAGACGCTTGCTTCGGGCGTGGGCGACTTAAAAAGAGTCCTTTCCAATGTAAAAACCCGTGGCATCCTTGGCGAAATACAGCTTGGCGCCATCCTGGAACAGATATTATCCAAAGAGCAGTACGAAGAAAATATCCGCACGCGAAACAGCGGAACGGAAAGGGTGGAGTTTGCCGTAAAAATGCCCGGAGACGGCGGGTTCCCGGTATATCTTCCGATCGACGCAAAATTCCCCGGGGATGCGTACTCGGCTTTAATGAGCGCCTACGAAATCGGAGATTCAGCCGTGATAACGGAAGCAAGAAAACTTCTTATTTCAGCGATAAAAAAAGCAGGCAAGGACATTCACGACAAGTACATCGACCCGCCTTACACGACGGATTTTGCTATTATGTTTCTGCCTTTCGAAGGGTTATATGCGGAGGCGGTTAATTTAGGGGCGATGGAAATGCTCCAAAGAGATTACAAGGTTGTCGTTGCAGGGCCTGCCACGATGGCTGCGCTGCTGAACAGTCTTCAAATGGGATTTAAAACGCTGGCGATTCAAAAGCATTCCGGAGAAGTATGGAATATCCTTGGAGCGGTCAAGACGGAATTCGACAAGTTCGGATCCGTGCTTGCTGCGACACAGCAAAGAATCAACCAGGCAAATGTAGAATTGGATAAATTAGTGGGGACAAGAACAAGAAGTATTCAACGAACGCTTCAAAATGTACAAAAGCTGGCCGGAGAAATGACACAGGGTGTACTTTTGGAAGATCCCGCGTTTTCCGGTTATATGCCGGAGGCGGAATCGGAAGCGGAAGAGCAAGGAGAAGTATGAGTTTATTCGCAATCGGCGATCTTCATCTTTCCCTGGGCGAAAAATCAGACAAGCCCATGGACATATACGGAGGCCCCTGGGTAAGGCACACGGAAACGCTAAGGAGAAATTGGGAAAGCCTTATAGGCGAGAAGGATACGGTAATTTTACCGGGAGACATTTCGTGGGCGATGCGTCTTGCCGACGCCATGGAAGACCTGATGTGGATTGCAGGTTTGCCTGGGCAAAAGGTTATCGTTCGAGGAAATCACGATCTTTGGTGGAGTTCTTTGACAAAACTGTCTCAAATCGACGACTCCATGCATTTTTTGCAGAACAACTGCTACGAGGGAGACAATTTTATTATTCTCGGTTCCAGAGGCTGGCTTTGTCCGGGAGACGGCGACTTTAAAGAGGACACCGACCGCAAGATTTATGAAAGGGAATTGATTCGCTTAAACCTTTCTGTCTCCGAAGCATCGGAGGCGCAGCGCGGCGCTCTGCAGCGGGGTGTTCGGAAGACGCTCATCGGTGCAATGCACTTTCCTCCCACAAACGAAATGAAGCAAAAATCGGGCTTTACAGAGCTTTTTAGCGACCATGGGGTTGCAAAGGTGGTCTATGGCCATTTGCATGGAGAAATCGCTTATAAAAACGGTCCGCAGGGCATTTACGACGGCGTGGAGTATCGCCTTTGCTCTCTGGACAAGCTGAATGGTGTACCTGAATTGGTTTTGGAGTGAAAAAATGAGAAGAGCAATCATCATCGTTTTGGACAGCCTTGGCATCGGCGCATTGCCGGACGCGAAAATGTATGGGGACCTCGGAAGCAATACGCTGGGGCACATAGCGGAGGCCATGGGGGAGTTTAAAATTCCGAATCTTCGGAAGATGGGTCTTGGGAACATCGACGGCGTGGCTGCGGTGCCCGAAGTGAAATCGCCTTCCGGCGCTTTCGGTCGTCTTTACGAAAGGTCCAAGGGCAAAGATACCATCACCGGCCACTGGGAAATTGCAGGTATTCTGACAGAAATTCCGTTTAAGACATATCCGGAAGGGTTTCCAAAGGAATTTATAGAAAAATACGAGGCGGCAATCGGCTGCAAAGTTCTGGGGAACGTTGCAGCTTCGGGCACCGGGATCATCGACGCACTGGGCCCGGAGCACGAAAAAACAGGCTGTCCCATCGTGTACACCTCTGCGGACAGCGTGTTTCAGATTGCCGCAAACACACAGGTAATTCCGATCGAACGCTTGTATGAAATGTGCGAAATCGCCCGAGAAATGCTCGTGGGCGAATGGTCCTGCGGAAGGGTGATTGCAAGACCCTATGCAATAGATGAAACAGGGCAGCGTGTCCGGACTTCGCAGCGAAAAGATTATGCCGTGTCACCCCCGGAACCAACGATGCTGGACCTGCTGAGCAATGCCGGCAAAACCGTTTATGCCATCGGAAAAATCAGCGACATATTCAACGGAAGCGGGGTTACGACATCCGTTCACACGGAAAGCAATATGGACGGCGTCGATAAGACACTGGAAGCTATCGCCGAAGATTTTTCCGGCCTGATCTTTACCAATCTCGTGGACTTCGATTCCAAATTCGGACACAGACGCGATGCGATAGGGTATGGCAAAGCCATCGAAGCCTTCGATGCAAGACTTCCCGAGATTTTCAGCGCGCTGAAAAGACAAGATGTTCTCATGATATGCGCCGACCACGGCAACGACCCGGCACACAAAGGATGGGATCATACAAGAGAAGCAATTCCTCTCCTTGTTTACGGAAAAGAAATCGAACCGGCCGTCAACCTTGGTACCGGAGATTCTTTTGCCGACATATCGGCCACAATTCTTGAATATTTGGATGTAGAAGACGAGACGCCTCTGGGCACAAGTTTTCTAAAGGAGATTTTCGCGTAATGTATATGATCGACATTATTGCCAAAAAGAAAGCAGGAGAAATTCTTAACGAAGAAGAACTTCGCTATTTTGTGGCAGGCGTTACAGGCGGAACCATCCCCGATTATCAGACCTCCGCGCTCCTTATGGCAATCTATTTCAGGGGATTGGATAAGCAGGAAACGTTTCTATTGACGGATGCGATGCTTCACTCCGGCGAAAAAATGGATCTTTCATCCTTACCCGGCGTAAAAGTCGATAAGCACAGCACCGGAGGCGTGGGAGACAAGACATCGCTCATCGTGGGTCCTTTGGCCGCCGCCGCAGGTGTTACCATTGCAAAGATGTCGGGCAGGGGACTTGGCTATTCGGGAGGAACCATCGACAAACTGGAATCCATACCGGGTTTTCGTGTTCAGCTTGATCCCGAAGAATTTCTTGACGTTGTAAAAACAGTCGGGCTGTCCATTATCGGACAGACAAAAGATGTCGCCCCCGCCGATAAAAAGTTGTACGCCATTAGGGATGTAACCGCTACCGTGGATAATGTCTCCCTGATCGCCGCAAGCATTATGAGCAAGAAATTAGCTTCCGGCAGCGACGCCATTGTGCTGGATGTGAAATGCGGAAGCGGGGCATTTATGAAAACCCAGGCGGAGGCGGAAGAACTCGGATCGCTGATGGTGGAAATCGGTAAAATAGCAAGGAAGAAAACCATAGCATTGATCACAGACATGAATCAACCGTTGGGAAACGCTGTAGGAAACAGCCTCGAAGTGATGGAAGCTTGCGAAACACTTCAAGGACGAGGTCCCAAGGATATCCAGGAGCTGTCGCTTACGCTTGCCGGTTATATGATTTACGCCGGCGGAAAAGCTGAATCTCCACAAGAAGGCCGAAAAAAAGCAGAAGAAGCCATGTTCAGCGGAACCGGTTTTGCGAAGCTGAAACAATTTGTGGAAGCGCAAGGCGGAAATTCGACAGTCCTCTCGAATTATAGCCTGCTCAAACAACCCAAGCACTTCGAAATTTGTATCGCTTCGTCCGACGGCTATATCACAAAGATTGCGACGGATTCCATCGGCCTTGCTTCCCAGCACCTTGGCGCAGGGCGTAAGACCAAAGAAGATCGCATCGACCTTTCCGCTGGCATTGTGCTCTCTAAAAAACTGGGTGACTCGGTTAAAAAGGGAGAGACGTTAGCCACACTTTATTCGGACGAAGAAACCAAGCTTGCGGCAGGTCTTTTGGAAGCCCGGAGCGCCTTTGAAATATCGGATCATAAAGTTGAGATGCCGAAGCTGATAAAGGAAATTCTCGAATAAGGATTTGTTCGGTTTTTCTTGAGCTTTTTTAAGGCGTATGCTATACTACGAAATGTGCGAAAATCAGGACAGATGCCGACGGCAGAGGTAGGGATTTCCTTATGAAACATATTTTTATTATCAATCCCGCAGCCGGAAACGGCAAAGCCGAAAAAGAGATTTTGCCGAGCATCCTAAAGGCTTGCGCAAATTCCGGTATCGACTACGAAGTGCATAAAACTCTTTCTGCCGTAGAAACCATTTCCTACACAAAGCAGCGTGCAGGCCAGGGAATTCCCGCAAGATTTTACGCCTGCGGCGGCGACGGAACACTGAACAACGTGCTGAACGGTATCATCGGCTCTGCCAATGCTCAACTGGGGTATATCCCCTGCGGCACAGGCAATGATTTCGTAAGAAACTACACAAACAAAGAAAACTTTTTAGATATTCAAAAGCAAATCGACGGAGAAGCCGTCAACATAGATGTACTGCAGTTAGACGACGCTTATGCCGTCAATATGTTCAATATAGGCGTGGATTGCGACATCGTGGCCGAAACGGCGAGACTCAAGGCCAACCCATTTTTATCAGGCAGCGCAGCATATCTGGCCGGCGTGATAAAAGTTTTAGCCAAAGGGAAGACATATCACATGCAGTTAAAGTTCGATGACGGCGACCTGGTGGACGAGGAACTCTTCCTTGCCGCAATCGCAAACGGACGCTACTGCGGAGGAGGTTTTCAAAGCTCTCCGAAAGCCCTCTTATCGGATGGTTTCATGGATGTTTGTCTTATCCGGCCGATTAAAGGCGTTAAAATCGTAAGTCTGCTTGCAAAGTATCGCAAGGGAACGCATGTTGACGATGTTGCCGCGGCACCTTATGTATTATATAAAAAGTGCAAAAAACTCTCGCTTACGGCCACGGAACCGATGAGAATATCGACTGACGGCGAGATTACAGAATATAAAAGCAAAACATTCCAAATCATTCCCGACGCAGTCCAGTTCTCGGTTCCGCAGGGATCGCAGGAAATGTAAGGCGTGCAAACGGAGAAGTAACTCTGCGCCGCACCTGCAAACCTAATCGCAAAAGAATGCGATTGGTCCGCAAGGGCGTGCTCGAGACTCCACACACTCGCAGGCAAGCTGCGAGGTGCTTCGACGAAGTGGTCAACAAAGGAAAGTTATGACCGCTTCCGAGAAAATTACATACTGAGAAGTAACTCTGCTTCTGGCAGAATTACATATATGGAGAAGTAACTCTGCGCCGCACATGCAAACCTAATCGCAAAAGAGTGCGATTGGTCCGCAAGGGCGTGCTCGAGACTCCACACACCCGCAGGCAAGCTGCGAGGTGCTTCGACGAAGTGGTCAACAAAGGAACGTTATGACCGCTTCCGAGAAAATTACATACTGAGAAGTAACTCTGCTTCTGGCAGAATTACATATATGGAGAAGTAACTCTGCGCCGCACATGCAAACCTAATCGCAAAAGAGTGCGATTGGTCCGCAAGGGCGTGCTCGAGACTCCACACACCCGCAG
>CAZSPZ010000034.1:0-8546 GCA_964608965.1 uncultured Oscillospiraceae bacterium
CCAATTCAAAAAGTCTCTTGACGAGTCCGGGATGCGTTCTAGACAAAAAGACCTGCGGTCCTTTTGTCGTTTTCTTGACATCCATAACATATACTTTAATGCGCTCGTTCACTTTATATTTTTCGCCGGGAATTTGTTCATTGACAGCTAAAATGCCTTCTGCTCTTCCCATGTTAATAAAAACGGTATCATTGCTGATGCGTTGAACTACGCCTGTCACCACTTCGGTTTGACGGTTGAGATAATCGTCGTATATCATGCCCCGCTCTGTTTCGCGAATACGTTGCACAACAACCTGCTTCGCAGTCTGCGCAGCTATTCTGCCGAAATCCATAGGCGTTACCTGGTATTCGATGACATCGCCGATTTCATAATCCTGGTCAATCTCTTTAGCTTCCGCTACATCTACTTCGACCAGAGGGTCTACAACTTCTTCGACAATATCTTTTCGCATAAAAACATCAATATCGCCTGTTTCTCTGTCAATGTTCACCCTGACATTTTGAGAAGTACCGTAATTTTTTTTATATGCAGAAACCAGCGCGGATTCGATTGCGTCTATAAGCAAATCTTTTGAAATGGATTTTTCTCTTTCAAGATCTTCTACCGCCTGTATGAATTCCCTGTTCATTGTTTCGTTTTCCTCCCTTAGAAAATAACTGCAAGACTCACTTTGCTGGCTTGTTCCTTTGGTACGTGTGTCTCTTTATCCTTTGTATCCGATATAATTATGACGCCTTCGCTCAAACCGATCAGCTTACCTTGCAAGGCTTTTTTACCATCGAGCGGATGGTAAAGCTTTATATCGATGATCTCGCCTTTGAAGCGCTCATAGTCTTTGTCCGATATAAGTGGCCTGTCTAATCCTGGCGAAGATACTTCCAAATAGTAATTTTGTGTTATGGGATCCACTTCGTCCAGCTTGGCACTTATGAATTTGCTTACGTTTTCACAGTCTTCCAAGCTCATTGCAGCATAGGATTCTCCGTTAAGCTTATCCACAAATATGCGGAGATACCAGGCATCCGCTTCTTTTATGAATTCCGCATGGGATAATTCATAACCATTTTCTGCGCCATACTCCATCATCCATTCAGAAATATAATCAGTGACTTTTTTCTTAGCCAAATTGATTACGCCCCTCTCAAAACGAAAGAGTGGGCCCACCCACTCTAAAGAAATACCTGATAACATGTGCATGTTACCATATATGCATTTATTTTGCAACAATTTTTTTATGGATAAGCAGGGTCAACTCTGCTGCAATATCCTCTTCGGGAACGGTTTTGAGCGGCTTTCCGTCTTCGATCAAAAGTCCGACGCCTTTTCCGCAGGCAACACCTACATCAGCATTTTTTGCTTCTCCGGGGCCGTTCACTTCGCAGCCCATAACAGCTACGCGCAAAAACTTCCCTTCTTTTGCCATTTGAACAGACAAAGGCTCCAGTTCATTCTTTATATGCGCAGCAATCGAGGCTAAATCGACTCTGGTTCTTCCGCATGTGGGACAGGAAACAAAATCGATACCGGTTCTTCTGATACCTGTTGCTTCCAAAATTTTTCGTGCCAGGATCACTTCTTGAACAGGGTCTCCGGTGAGAGACACTCTTAGCGTATCGCCTATTCCCTCTAGCAAAAGAGACCCGAGTGCTATCGATGACTTGATCATTGCCTCTTCGCCGATACCTGCTTCCGTTAAGCCAATATGTAAAGGAACATCGCACTTTTCAGCGAAAAGTTTATGAGCGGCATGATTTACGGCCACATCGGAGGATTTCAAGGAAACCACTAAATTATAAAAGTCAAAACTCTCGGCATAAGCCACTGCATTCATTGCACTTTCACATAAAGCTTCCGCGGTAATGCCTCCATACTTTTGAAAAAGGGATTTCTCCAGGGAGCCCGAATTCACACCGATGCGTACCGGAATTTTGCACTCTTTTGCTTTGTCAAGAACAGCTTTGACGCGATCATGGGAACCTATGTTTCCCGGGTTTATCCTGATTTTATCCGCACCCATTTCCATGGCGGCAATAGCAAGCTTGTAGTCGAAATGAATGTCGGCGACCATCGGAAGATTGGATTGAGCTTTTATCTTTCCGAAGGCCACAGCGGCGGCCTCATCCTGTACGGCAAGTCGTACGATTTGACAACCTGCCTGAGCAAGCGCGTCTATTTGCGCCAACGTGCCGTTTACATCCCGCGTATCTGTATTGGTCATGGATTGTATTGAAATCGGTGCGTTCCCACCGATCTGTATATCGCCGCAATAAACCTGCCTGGTCATTCTGCGCATTTTTATCTCCTATAAAATAAACTGAAAAGTGTCCTTAAATACTAAGAATATCATGAGACCCATGAGCAGGACCATACCTACCATGTGCACTCTGGCCTCGGCTTCGTCGCTGATTCTGCCTCCGCTCAATGTGCGAATGACAATGAATAATAATCTGCCGCCATCCAGTGCCGGCAAAGGCAAAAGGTTGATCATTCCAAGATTCAGGCTGATCATCGCCATAAGGTAAATTACATTGAGAACACCATATTCAGCTTGCTGGCCTATGATTGACACGATACCAATCGGGCCGACGACATCAGATGAAGAGGCCTGTCCCGAAACAAGTTGGGTCAAAAATTCCCCCATTGTAACCGCCATCGTGCCGGTGGTGATAAACGCATCCCGGATTCCCTTCAGAAATGAATGCGAGACCATCGGTGTGATGCCTATCACCTTTCGTCCCTCTTCGTTTTCCATCAATCCGCTCGTTATAACAATTTCAGAAGAACCTCGCAAAATGGAGATTTCTATAGTTTCATCTTCACTTGTTGAAATGGCCGTCACAACGTCCTCCCAAGAATCGCTGCTTTGACCGTTGACAGCCAAAATGACATCTCCGGATTTAATGCCTGCAACATCGGCAGGATAACCCACGGCAACCTGATCTAAAGTTGTAGTATAAGAACCGACATAGGTCATCACAACGGTAAGAATGATAATGGTGGTAACGATATTCATAAACGCTCCGGCAATAATCACCAACGTTTTTACCCATGCCGGCTTTTTGTTAAATGCTTTCGCATCCTGGCTTTCTTCGTCTTCCCCTTCCATTTTGCAATACCCGCCGATAGGAAAAGCGCGCAGCGAATAAACGGTATCGCCTTTGGATCTTTGAAAAATCAAAGGACCCATCCCAATAGAAAATTCGTTTACTTTTACCCCTAATGATTTTGCGGCTGCGAAATGTCCGAATTCGTGGACAAATACCAGCAGGCAAAACATTAATATTGCGACGATTATTGACATTTATTTCCCCTGTATCATCTTTTGGACAGAAGCTCTGGTCTCAGCTTCTACGGTTAATATATCCTCTATTGAAGTCGGCTTAAATCCTTTGTGCCGCTCCATCGCATTTTCAACAAAACATGCAATCTCTAAAAACTTTATTTTCCCGAGTAAAAACGCTGCCACAGCTTCTTCGTTCGCTGCGTTCAGAACGACGGGATAACTGCCGCCGGACTTCAGTGCTTGATAAGCCAATCCGAGACAGCGAAAAGTTTCCGGATCAGGCTTTTCAAAATGCATAGCTCCCAAAGAAAAGAAATCCAATGATGCACCCACATTTCCCATCCGCATAGGATAGGATAGAGCATATGCGATAGGAACTTTCATATCGGGCAAACCCATTTGCCCGATTACTGAACCATCGATAAATTCTACAGCCGAATGCAGTATACTTTCGGGATGCACCACAACTTCTATGTCTTGCGGATTGATATCAAAAAGCCACTTAGCCTCTATTACTTCCAGCCCCTTGTTCATCATTGTCGCCGAATCGACGGTAATTTTAGCGCCCATTGCCCATTTAGGGTGGGTCAAAGCCTGTTCCAACGTAACGCTTTTCAACATATCCTTTGTATATCCGCGGAAAGGTCCGCCGGAAGCAGTCAGAATAATTTTCCTGACTGAATTTCCCTGCATACATTGAAATATAGCAGAATGCTCGCTGTCGACAGGTAAAAATTTTATCCGCTTTTTCTTGACGGCAGACATGATAAGCTCGCCGCCTGTCACTAAAGTTTCCTTGTTGGCAAAAGCTATATCCTTGCCTGCGTTGATCGCTTCGGCCGTCGGAAGAAGTCCCAACATGCCCAAAAGTCCGTTTAAAACGATTTCTGCTGCACCGTCTGCGGCAATTTCGCACAAACCTTTCAATCCATAAGAAAAGCTTATAGCCGGGAATTCCCTGCTGAGCTCTTTCGCGTCTTTTTCAAGGGCCACACAAGCACATCCGGGTTTAAATTCTTTTAGCTGTTCTCTAAAAAGCGGGATGTTGAGACCCGCAGTCATTGCCGTCACTTTAAAATTTTCGTCGTGTGATCTGATCACTTCCAGAGCTTGCGTTCCGATGGAACCGGTAGAACCCAGGATTGCTACTTTCTTCATGCTTTCACCGATATATTCTTAAAATGTTCCAGGATAAAGTATTAAAATGATGTAATAATATACCATAGGCGTAGTGAAAAGAATACTGTCGAAGCGATCGAGTATCCCTCCGTGCCCCGGGATTAAAGTGCCATAGTCTTTTATGCCCATTCTGCGTTTAAAAGCAGAAGCGACAAGGTCTCCCATCTGTGCAAAAACAGAGCCCAATATCCCTATGATCATACAGTGCCATATTAGATCCGGAACAAAAATCTTTGCAAAAAGCAGACAAAGCAACGTGCTGCCTATAACTCCTCCGATGGCTCCTTCCACAGTTTTCTTTGGGCTTAAAGCGGGGCAAAGTTTTTTCTTTCCGAAAAGCATGCCGGAAAAATATGCGCTGGTGTCTGTTCCAAAAGAAGTCAGAAGCGCAAGCCAAATCAAAACAGAACCTTCCGGCAAATTATCAATCAAAACAATATGAGAACTTAGAAAAACGATATAAAAAACCGACATCATCGTGATCGAACCGTCCATGATATTGTGATCTTCTTTAAATAAAACCATAATAAGGCTTCCGAATATTGTTATAAAAAACCAAAGCATCATGTAAGAGACAAACTCCCCGAAAGGTGCATTTAAAAGAAAGATGCGCACATAAATGCCGTACAGCAACAATAAAGATGCCCAACTCAGAAATTTAGAGGGTCTGATGCCTATATTTGAAAACCCTGCCGCAAATTCGGCAATACCCATTGCGCCCACGACGACAGCAAGAATAATCAGAGGGATACCTCCGAGCCAAACCACTCCGACAAGAGGAATCATAATGAACGCAGACACTATTCTCGTTTTCATTTAAGGCCTCCGAATCGTCTGTCTCTTGACTGATATTCCAAGATGGCTTTCTCGTATTCCGTCGGCGAAAAATCCGGCCAATATATATCTGTTACAACCATTTCGCTATAGGCTGCCTGCCATATTAAATAGTTGGAAAGCCGCCATTCCCCGCCGGTTCTGATAATCATATCAGGATCGGGCATGTCTGCGGTAAAAAGCATCGAACTTACGGTGTTTTCGTCGATATCTTCAACACGCAAATCGCCATCGATCACAGCTTTGGCAATTCGCTTTGTCGCACGAACTATTTCCGCGCGGCCGCCATAATTTAGGGCGATATTGAAAACCAATCCTGTGTTTCCTTTTGTGGTTTCTATCGCCATCATGATTGATTTTTGAGCATCTTGAGGTAATACGGACCAATCACCCATAATGTTTACCTTAACATTGTTATCGTTAAGCTCTCTGATCTCCTTTTGAAAATAGAGGACGAGCAATTTAAATATGCCTGATACCTCTTCCTCCGGGCGTTTCCAGTTTTCGGTTGAAAACGCATACACAGTCAAATAGGAGACGTCAAGCGTAGAGGAACGCTTAACAATCTCCTTGAGCGCCGCCATTCCTGCGTTGTGACCCTGAAGCCTTGGAAGCCCTCTTTTTTTTGCCCACCGCCCATTGCCGTCCATCACGATGGCAATATGCCGTGGTATTTTGTTGGGGTCAAGTGTAATTTTTGACATAGGCACGATTCCTCGAATCAAAACTAAATGAAGAACAAAGTCGGGACTTGCCCGACCTCGCTTTTAGATTTACCGATAAATATCCGGCACATTGCAGACGGTAAGCGTCCACTCTTCGCCGGTATATTCCTGTTTTACGACTCTGCTTATACCGTCTATGGCTTCCCCTTTTAAAGGTTTTGTATGAAGTACGATGGTTTTGCTTCCTAAGGATTCCATTTTCGATAAAGCTTCTTCCAGCGGAAGGCCCAACACATCAAATTGTTCCATTTCTATATTTCCATCAGTTCTTTTTCTTTATGCGCTACGATTTCATCGATATCTTTCATACATTGGTCTGTTAGCTTTTGAATTTCTTCTAAATCGCTTTTCAGATCATCCTCTGTCAGATCTCCGTTTTTCTCCAGCTTCTTGGAATCTTCGTTAGCATCTCTTCGACAATTTCGAACAGCAACTTTTGCATCTTCCCCCATTTTTTTTATGACCTTTGTTAATTCTTTTCTGCGTTCCTCTGTGACTTGAGGAATCACAAGCCTTATACTTTTTCCGTCATTGCTGGGGTTGATGCCTAAATTCGAAATCATAATAGCTTTTTCAATCTCGGGCACACTTTTAGGATCGAAGGGAGTAATCATTAAAGTACGTGGATCGGGCACGGAAACATTCGCTAAATTTTTTACAGGCGTAGGTGTGCCATAATAATTCACTTGAATCTGGTCAAGAAGTGCCGCATTTGCTCTTCCTGCACGAACGGTGTTCAATTCTGCTTTCAAGACATGTAATGTCTTTCCCATTTTCTCCTGGTAAACTTGCTGCGTACTCATATATTCCTCCTTTTACATTACTCAATAATCGTTCCGATATCTTCGCCTAAACAAGCTCTCATGATACCGTTTTTTTCAGCCAAACCAAACACATGAATAAGAATTTTATTATCTCTGCATAAAGAGGCAGCAGTGGAATCCATGACTTTTAAATCTTTTTCCAACACTTCCAAATGCGTGATATGTTTATACTTTTTTGCATCCGGATTCGTTGCCGGATCGCAATCGTAAACCGCATCTACTTTTTTGGCAAGGAAAATAACATCCGCTTCCATTTCTGCGGCACGGAGCGCTGCAGTTGTATCGGTGCTGAAAAAAGGATTTCCGGTCCCTGCGGCAAAGATTACGACAATTCCGCGCTCCAGATGAGCAAGTGCTCTTCTGCGTATATATGGTTCGGCAATTTCGCGCATCTCGATGGCGGTTTGTACCCTGGTTTCCACTCCGTTTGCTTCGAAGGCATCTTGCAGCGCAAGAGCATTGATAACCGTAGCCAGCATTCCCATGTAATCGGCAGTTGCGCGATCCATGCTTTTGCTTGTCCGGCCTCTCCAAAAGTTGCCTCCCCCGACAACGATGGCAACTTGAACACCCAGATCGACTAAGGCCTTGACATCATTCGCCACGCTGTTGAGCATCCCTTCGTCTAATCCGACTTTATTGGTTCCGGCGAGGGCTTCTCCGCTTATTTTCAGAATAACTCGTTTGTATTTTGGTTTCATGCAATCCTCCGATACGTCTTTCATACTCAGACGCACTTATTTGCTAAATTATATTCGGGTTATTATACCATACACCCTTATCGATTTCTATTCCTAATTTACTCAAAAAGGAGCGCGGTGCTGTACATCATTTCCAAATATCGGACAGCAGCCAACATTCGAAGCGGACGTTATACACGGCTCTCCTTTCTTTTTTTACTTGGTTTCGTGTCGTTTCAGACTGCTCCCGTATTGAGAAGAAAACGAAGTGCTGTTATATTTCTCGATTTTCCATTCCGGTACACCGCATTTGCCGCAGGGCGATACGAACAACTTATTCCGAAGCCATCTTGCTGCCCTTGAATTTCTTGAGTTACGCGCGTGGATTACCTCTCCGCAATGCGTTGTGATGACGACATAATCGCCTTGGATTTCCATGGATTTTATTCCGTGTAAATACCCATTTCTGGAGGGCCACAACTTTATTCGATCCAATAAAAGGAAAAGATCGACATTTTTTCTATAATATCTTGTCGCATCCGGCATATTTTACGACCCTTTCTGAAACTCTCGGAAAGGAAAGGCACAAGCCTTTCCTTTCCTTCTGGCGAGACGCACGGGTGCTTCCCCCGTCTATAGGGATTTAGAGTCCCCACGATCCATGCGATCCGCGCCCCCTGTCGTGTTTCTTATATATTTAACGGAGAACCGTCAATATAAGTAATGCTCTTTCCTGTTCTTCTTATATTTTTGAATCCGCCCAGAACCAATGCCAGACGTTCGATGCCAAAGCCGATGCCGACCCAAACATCGAATACACCCCAGCGGCCGTCTAAATACATGGGCCCATATGCTCCGGAGGCAACTTCCATGCCATCTACAATAATATCTATAGTTTCTTTATACACTACGGATTCTTCCCGAACAAGCTCATATTTATCGATTCCAAGAACTCTCATGGCTTCTCTGGCATAATACTCTAATTGCATGATATATTTCTCAACTAACTCTTCCTCTG
>CAZSPZ010000035.1:0-7926 GCA_964608965.1 uncultured Oscillospiraceae bacterium
GTCTTCGATACCGATAATCATAAAGGCCGTATAGAGTTCCGTCATTGTAATAAACATGATGGTGGCATAAGAAGTGATAATCCTGCCGAACGTCTCCACCACATAACGTTTCGAATCCAAAATAATGCGCTGGTGCTCGTAAGTAAACTGTTCGAGTATAAAATATTTAATCGCCGGGAAGTCCAAAGACATGAACACGGTTGCAACGATGCAAAATACGGTTCCGATGATAAACGAAGGGATGCTGAACGCAAGACCCTGGGCCAGGATGACTGCTTCCTGGGAAACATATACGATAATTTCGGATATCTTGCTCAGCAAATCCTGTGTCAGTTGATTCAAATATTCCGTGCTCGTGGGAGATAAGGTGACGGCGCCCGATTGATACCAGTCCAGAATGTTTCGAATCGCCGGTTCCACGGAATCCACATAGCGGGCCGGAATATCGGCCAGCCATTTGAACAGTGCCCAGAATATATGGGTGACCCCCCAAGTGAGAAGGACGCTCATGGATGCATAAAATGCGATGACGACAAGGCCTGCAGTGCCGCGGCGAGGAAGATTGAGATTCCTTGACAGTCCATCGATGGGCCGCTTGAGCATCAAGGTGATCACTGCTGCGATCACAAAGGGTGTCACCGCATAAATCACATAACGGAAGGATACGTAAAGGATAGCGATAATCAGAGTGTAATAAGCTGCGTTGATCAGAAAGTGCCGTTTTCTCTCCAAATCGTGGTCCATGGCTATTCCCCTTTCTTTAGGGTGTTAAGCGAAGCGTTGATAAAATAGTCCAGATCTCCGTCCATGATGCTTTGAACATTTCCCACTTCGGCTCCTGTGCGATGGTCTTTTACCATCGTATAAGGTTGGAACACGTAGGATCTGATTTGATTTCCCCAGGTAATCTGCCCGTAATCCCCCGCAAGTTCGGATATTTTGTCTTTATGTTCTTGCCTGGCCAGATCGTAGAGTTTTGCATAAAGCATGCGCATGGCGTATTCTTTGTTTTGGTGCTGCGAGCGCTCATTCTGACAGCTTACCACGATATTTGTAGGTAAATGCGTAATTCTGACGGCGGAATCGGTCTTGTTGACGTGCTGGCCGCCGGCGCCGGAAGCTCGATACGTGTCGATCCGGATGTCTTCCGGGGAGATTTCCACCGCTGCATCGTCGGGAAGCTCCGGCGTCACATCCACCGAGGCAAACGAGGTGTGACGCCTGCCGGCGGTGTCAAAAGGAGAAATTCGAACGAGCCGATGCACTCCTCTTTCGGTTTTCAGATACCCGTAAGCGTATTCGCCCTGAATAAGAAGGGTGACATTTTTTATTCCGCCTTCGGTGTCTCTTTGAAAATCGATGGTCTTTATGCTGTAGCCTTTACTTTCCGCCCATCTCGTATACATTCGAAGAAGCATCTGAGCCCAATCCTGGGCGTCCAGGCCACCCGAGCCCGGGTGAATGGAAAATATGGCGTTGTTGGCATCGTACTCTTCGGTCAGCAAGGTTTTCAGCATAAGGCGATCCACAAATTCCACAAAAGTCCGGTGTGTATCGATCGCTTCCTCTGCCAGCTCGTCGTCTCCCGCTTCTTCTGCCATTTCGATAAGAATTTCTATATCGGAAAGCAGTCTTGCGGAATCATTGTATTCGCCCAGCATATTTTCAACTTGCTTTTTTTCTTTCATCGTTTTTTGCGCCCGAACCGGATCGTCCCAAAAACCCGGGATTTCAGTTTCCACGGTAAGGTCGCGGAGTTTCGTTTGTAAGCCTGCTACGTCAAAGAGATTGTCCTAATTTCTGAAGAGCTTCGCGGCCTTGGGGCAGCGCATTCTTAATAGGGTCTAATGTAAGCATGGCAATTCCTTTCTGTTCGTTCTGCGATAAAAGCAGAAGACTAACTGTTCTTTCCGCAACAATTCTTATATTTCTTACCGCTGCCGCAGGGGCAGGGATCGTTTCTTCCCGGCTTCTTTTCAGCTTTTACGGGCGCATTTTTTTCTGTGCCCGTGGGGTTTGCAACCGGCGCTGCTGCGGGCATTTGAGTGCCGTGCAAGCCGCCGCTTGCGGAATATACAGGTGAGCCTGCGGGAGTCGCAGGGTTTTTGCTGTCCTGCAATGCCGAAACCACCTCGTCTTTTCTGTCTTGTCCGCTCCCCAGAATTTCTCTGCGCTGAGCGTTCGTCTGCACGGTAACGTTGAAGCAGAAGTGGACCATTTCGTCGCTGATGGATTTGATCATCAGTTCAAACATGTCGAAGCCTTCGTTTGTATAGGCTGCCGCCGGGTCTTGATGTCCAAGGGAACGAAGGCCGATGCCGGATTTCAATTGATCCATGGCATCGATATGATCCATCCACTTATTGTCGACGATACGCAGGAGAATCATTCTTTCGATTTCTCTCATCCGCTCCGCGCCGATTTCAGTTTCTTTGACTTCGTAAGCTTTTTCAAACAGTTCCATAATGTCTTGTCTAAGGATGTCTTTATCCAGAACGCGCTTCTGCTCTTCCGTATAATTCAACTCCGGAAGGCTTTGGGAAACTGCCTTGATTCTCTTGTTTAACTCTTCAAAATCCCATTCTTCGGCATACTTGGATTGAGCGGAACAGCTGTCCGCCATCTCTTCGCTCAGTTCTTTCATCATAGAGACGATGTGCTCGCGCAAATCTTCGCCAAACAGTACTTTGTTTCTTTCGCTGTAGATGATGCTGCGCTGCTTGTTCATTACATCGTCGTACTGCAAAACATATTTTCTGATGCCGTAGTTGCGGCCTTCCACTTTTTTCTGGGCGTTTTCTATAGACTTTGTTAAAAGTCCTGCCTCGATGGCTTCGCTGTCCTCCACCCCGAGTTTGCCGATAAAGTTTTGTATTTTTTCTCCGCCGAAAAGACGCATCAGGTCGTCGTCCAACCCTATAAAAAATTGTGTGGAACCGGGGTCGCCCTGGCGCCCGGCTCTGCCTCGAAGCTGGTTGTCGATACGGCGGGATTCATGCCGTTCCGTACCTATAATATGCAAGCCGCCCAAGGAGCGAACCTGTTCCTGTTCGCTCATTCTTTCCTCTTTAAAACGCTTTAAGAGTTCGTTATACTTGCTCCTTGCCTCCAAAAGTTCAGGGGTCTCCAAAGGAACAAAACTGGAGGCAAAAGAAATGGCTTCTTCTTCGTAGCCTAATTTCCGCATCTCTTTTTTCGCTTCGAAATCGGGATTGCCGCCCAGAATGATATCTGTTCCGCGACCTGCCATATTTGTGGCAATGGTGACGGCGTTTAATCTTCCGGCCTCGGCAATGATTTCCGCTTCCTTCTGATGTTGCTTCGCGTTCAGGACGTTGTGCTTTACGCCTCGCTTGGAAAGAAGATCGCTGATCAGCTCCGATTTTTCGATGGAAATCGTACCCACTAAAACAGGCTGCCCCGTTTGGTGGCGCGTGACGATTTCTTCGATGATGGTCGGAAACTTCCCTTTATACGATATATAGATGGAGTCGTCGTAATCGGTTCTGGCAACAGGCATGTTCGTCGGAATTTCGACCACCTGCATGTTGTAAATGTCCGTAAATTCCATCTCTTCCGTCTTTGCCGTACCGGTCATTCCGGCCAGTTTTTTATACATGCGGAAATAGTTTTGAAGCGTGATGGTTGCAAGAGTTTTGGACTCTCTTCGAACTTCGATGCCTTCTTTGGCTTCGATGGCCTGATGCAATCCGTCGCTGTAACGGCGTCCGAACATAAGACGGCCGGTGAATTCATCTACGATAACGATTTCGCCGTCCTTTTCAATGTAATCCACATCGCGTTTCATGATGTTGTGGGCTTTAATCGCAATTTGAACATGGTGATTGATTTCCATGTTTTCAGGATCCGAGAAGTTTTCGATACCGAAATACTTTTCGCACTTTGTGACGCCTTCTTCGGTGATTGCCACGGATTTATCTTTTTCTTCCACCGTAAAATCTTCGTCGCGGCGCAAAGTTTTAACAAAGCGATCCGCTTTCTGGTATAGGTCCGTGGATTTTGCTCCCTGTCCGGAAATGATCAGAGGAGTTCTGGCTTCGTCGATCAGGATAGAGTCGACTTCGTCCACGATCGCAAAATTTAAGGTCCGCTGCATTTGGTCCTGCTTGTAGATGGCCATATTGTCTCTTAAATAGTCGAAGCCGAATTCATTGTTCGTTCCGTAGGTGATATCCGCCTGATATGCCTTTCGACGTTCTTCTCCGCTTATGCCGTGAACAACGCAGCCGATCGAAAGACCAAGGAAGGAATAGAGTTTCCCCATCCACTCCATATCTCTTTTTGCCAGATAATCGTTGACCGTTACGACATGAACCCCTTCCCCCGTAAGAGCGTTCAGGTAAACCGGCAACGTTGCGGCAAGAGTTTTTCCTTCGCCTGTTTTCATCTCGGCGATGTTGCCTTCGTGCAGGACGATGCCGCCGATCAGCTGTACACGGAAATGTTTCATTCCAAGGCTCCGCTGTGCCGCTTCGCGCACGCAGGCGAACGCCTCCGGCAGAATATCATCCAGGCTTTCGCCTGCAGCAAGACGATCCTTGAACTCCAGGGTCTTGCCGCGGAGCTGTTCATCGCTCAACGCTTGCATATCCTGGTCCAGTGCCTCGATCTGAAGTACGGTTTTATCTATTCTCTTGATTTCCTTCGTATTCCAATCGCCGAATATTTTCTCTAAAAATCCCATTTTTATCCCTTTCTTATTCTGAGCGGAAACTTACAGCCCGATTTTTTCAATACGGTCCATGGCTTCCAGCAGTTCCCCCGTCTGTTTTGTGCAGGCGATTCTTACATAGCCCTCTCCGGCGGCCCCGAATGCGTTACCCGACATTACAAGCACATGAGCTTCTTCCAGCACCTTATATACGAATGCGTCGGAAGTCAGTCCCGTCTCCTTTATATTGATAAAAAGATAGAATGTGCCCATGGGTGGCAACACCGAGAGATGCCGGATAGAATTAATTCGCTCCGCAGTTTTAAACACTCTGTCTTTAAATTCTTCCATGATAGGCGTCATCAACTCATTTCTGTGCGCGAGCGCATATATTGTCGCCCGCTGCGAGGGAGCCGGTGCCGTAAAGACCATCATGTCGTTTGTTTTTCTCATCGCATCGACAAGGTGTGCCGGCGCAATGTTCCATCCAAGACGAAAGCCCGTCATCACAAAATTCTTTGACACGCTGTTCACGGTAATCGTGCGCTCTTTCATGCCCGGAATGGATATAATCGGAACAAAAGTTTCCTGAAAACTCATGGAAGAATAAATGTCGTCGGCAATCACCAGAAGATCATACTTCTTTGCAAACTCGGCAATCGCTTTCATATCTTCCAAGTTCATGCATGCCCCGGTAGGATTGCATGGGGTATTGATGATCAGGGCTTTTGTATTTTCCGTGACATATTTTTCAGCTCTTTCCGGATTAAAACGGAAGCGCTCTTCCTCGTAAGTAGGAACGGGAACAGCTTTTGCCCTGCAAAATCTCAACTGCTCCGCATAAACAGGAAAACAGGGATCAGGCACCAGCACTTCATCTCCGGGATTGATACAGGTGAAAAGCGCAATATACATGCCCATATTGCCCGATGTGACAACATAGACTTCCTCGTCGGATATTTCCACGCCGTATTCGTCCTTGTAGAATTTTACAACTTCGGCTCGAAGCTCGGGATCTCCGCGAAAAGCAGTATAGTGCGTGTGCCCTGCTAAAGAATCTCTGTACGCTGCTTCTATGATAGGTGCCGGCGTTGTCATATCCGGTTCGCCCAAAGACAAATTGATGACGTCCGTGTAGGCCGCCAGCATTTCCTCGGTATTCGCCAGCATATTCATTTCCTGATTTTTATGCATTTCTGCAATAAATTTATCTTTCATTATTCTCACCTATAAAAGCCTGATAGATTGCTCTGATTGCTTTTTCGAAATCTTTATTCAAAACACCCACAATGATGTTCATTTCGCTGCTGCCCTGATCGATCATGCGAATGTTGATGTCCGCATTGGCCAGCGAAGCGAACAGCATGGCCGAAACGCCTTTTCTGCTGGACATCCCCTGACCCACGGTAGCGATCAATGCGATATCTTCGTTCACCTCGATGTTGTCCGGCTCCAGCTTCTTTTTTATATCCTCCACGATATCCGGCAGCTTATCGCCGAGCTTCTTGTTGGATAATACGATGGACATGGTGTCGATGCCTGTGGGCAGGTGCTCAAAACCAAGGTCGTAATCTTCCAGAATACCGAACATGCGTCTTGCAAAACCCCTGTCTCTGTTCATCATATGCTTGTACAGGGCAATGACCGTAAAGTCCTTGCTGCCGGCGATTCCCGTAACAATGCGGTTTTCATCCGTGGGAACGCTGGCCAGAATTGTTGTTCCCGGATGCTCGGCATCGTTCGTGTTGCGGATATTGATGGGAATATTTGCCTCTCTGACCGGGAATATCGCATCTTCGTGGAGCACGCTGGCACCCATATACGAAAGTTCCCTGAGTTCCTGATACGTAATATATCGGATAGGTTGGGGATGTTTGACGATTCTGGGGTCTGCCACTAAAAATCCGTGGACGTCTGTCCAGTTTTCGTATACTTCCGCCCCCACAGCTTTTGCCACCAGCGAACCGGTGATGTCCGAACCTCCGCGGCTGAATGTCTTGATGCGGCCGTTGGACAAGCTTCCGTAAAAGCCCGGAACAACCGCGGTTTTGTGTTTCTTGAGTTCATTTCGAAGCGCTTTGTCTGTTGCTTCTGCCATAAAGTGTCCGCGTTCGTCGAAGAAAACCATGCCGGCCGCATCCACGAAATCATACTCCAAAAACTTTGCCATCAGCAGAGCGTTCAAATATTCGCCCCGGCTGGCGATGTAATCGGCACCCGCACCGGAATTCAAATCCTCTTTAATAATATCAAACTCTTTTTGAAGATCCAATTGATCGTTGCTGATACCAAGACTTAAAGCCATGGCATGAAAACGGTCACATACCACCTGGAATATTTGATCCCAGGCTAAATTATGTTCCACATGGGTTTGGCATAAATAAAGCAAATCCGTCAATTTGGTATCTGCATCAAATCTTTTGCCCGGAGCGGATACAACCACGATGGACCTGGAAGGATCGGCCTGTGCAATCGACCTTACTTTTTTGAATTGAATGACGTCCGCCACTGAGCTTCCGCCGAATTTTGCTACCTTAATACCCATGCAATTTCTCCTTAAATCAAAGGCTCTGCCCCAATGGCAGAGCCTACATTGAACGCCATTTTACATGGCATATATTATAACATATATTGCTATAATTGTGCGTCTTTTTTAAGCGCCTCCGCCTTGTCTGTCTTTTCCCAAGGCAGGTCGATATCCGGTCTTCCGAAATGGCCGTAAGCCGCAGTCTGACGATAAATCGGCCTTCTTAAATTCAAGTCGCGGATAATGGCTGCCGGACGGAAATCAAAGTGCTTTTCCACCAGTTCCTCGATCTGACTGTCGGGAAGCTTTCCGGTTCCGTGGGTATCCACTAAAATCGATATCGGCTTAGCGATACCGATGGCATAGGCAAGCTCGATTTCGCAGCGGTCGGCTAGGCCTGCCGCCACGACATTTTTAGCGGCATAGCGCGCCGCATACGACGCGGAACGGTCGACTTTTGTGGGGTCTTTTCCGGAGAAAGCACCGCCGCCGTGTCTGGCATATCCGCCGTATGTATCCACGATGATTTTTCTTCCGGTGAGTCCGGCATCCCCGTGGGGTCCGCCGATAACGAACCTTCCGGTGGGGTTGATGAAGAATTTTGTATCTGCATCTACCATCTCTGCCGGAAGAATCGGATCAAAAACATATTTTTTGATGTCTTCATGGATCTGTTCCTGTGTCACATCCGGATCATGCTGTGTGGACAGTACGACAGCATCCAGAC
>CAZSPZ010000036.1:0-7325 GCA_964608965.1 uncultured Oscillospiraceae bacterium
AACAACCTGCTGATTACAAATCAGCTGCTCTACCGTTGAGCCACGCCAGCGTGTGTGATAGTTAAATAAAGTGGCGACCCGGATCGGGCTCGAACCGACGACCTCCAGCGTGACAGGCTGGCATTCTAACCATCTGAACTACCGGGCCACTCGTGGTGGGCGCAACAGGGCTCGAACCTGTGACCCCTTGCTTGTAAGGCAAGTGCTCTCCCAGCTGAGCTATGCGCCCACGAGGTGTCTAACTATCTGACACATTTATAAATGATACAGCACGAACTGCCCACTGTCAAGAGCATTTTACCTCTAAAAAATGTTTTTTCAACGCTGTTTTTTTATGGGAAATTTAGTTAAAAAACACAGAGAAATTTCCTGAGACAAGCCCTCGTATATCAGCAAAAACAAGGGACAGCGGCACATGGCGACCGTCCCTTTAGCGAAGCGTTTCGTACTCATCCAAAATTTTGGGAGTCGCATTTGTCAGGTCGGATAAGATACCGACCATCTGCTCTCTTTCCTCCGGATCAAAGGATAACGTCACGTCTACGGTATCCGTATATGCCACATTGCTGATTTCAAATGCGTGGTCTTGCTCCAGATTCTGCAATTTGCCTAAAACCGTATAAGGAAGGCGTACTTTTAAAAAAATGACGTCCTTGACTATCTTTATTCCGGCAGCCGAAAGCGCCAATTTTGCAGTGCTTGTATATGCGCGAACAAGACCGCCGGTTCCAAGCTTTATGCCGCCCCAATAGCGCGTTACGACACAGACCACATTCGTGATGCCTTCCTTTACAAACATCTGCAGCATCGGCGCGCCCGAAGTTCCCTGGGGTTCTCCGTCGTCAGAAGCCCACTGCAGCTGCATTTGCTCGCCGATTACAAAAACCGGGACATTGTGTGTCGCATCCTTATGTTTGCTTCGTATGGCCGCAATAAAGGCCTCTGCATCTTCTCTGGAAAGCACAGGAGCCACATGAGCTATAAAGCGTGACCGTTCGATAATCTGTTCTGCTTCAGCTTCCTTTTGCACTGTGGTATAGCGGATCATTTAATCAGAATCCACCTTTCCGCCTGCGGCGTACTCTTCGAACCGCTTTCTGTCGGCGTCATCCAGTTCCACTTTGATGAAAGTGCCCTCTTCTTTGTGTTCCATCACTTCAGGATGGGCTTTTTTGAGGATGTAGGAGACTAAATCTCCCCGGCTGTAGGGAATCATCAACTCCACGGATTGCATGTCTGAAAACAGAAGTTCTTTTATCTTTAAAATGAGTTCGTCGTAACCTTCTCCGGTCTTTGTCGAAACCGGAAAAGTGCCTTTTCCGTAAATGCGGGTAGCAAGGGTCTGCACTTTGTCAATTTTATTGAATACCATCAACTTGGGCTTTTCGCCTGCACCCAGTTCCTTTAAAACCTTGTTCGTCACTTCGATATGAAAATTCGACTGCGCAAAGCTGGCATCGACGACATGAAGCAGCAGATCTGCGAAAATCACTTCTTCCAATGTGGATTTAAACGCTTTAATAAGGGTATGCGGAAGTTTGCTCACAAAACCTACCGTATCAACTAAAATAAAGCTGTGCCTGTCGTCTAACGTAATCAGGCGCTGCGCTGTATCCAACGTGGCAAAAAGCATATCTTTTTCAAAAACCTGCTTTTCTTCCCTTGATTCCATGGAAAGAAGCCGGTTCATAATGGAAGATTTTCCGGAGTTTGTGTACCCGACCAAAGCGACAACGGGAAGCTGCGAACTTTCCCTCTTGGAACGTTGAACGCTGCGGTTTCCTTTCGCCTCGTCCATTTCCTTTTGGATGTCATCCATCCTTTTACGGATGTGCCGGCGGTCTGTTTCGAGTTTCTTTTCGCCCGGACCTCTTGTTCCGATTCCTCCGCCCAATCGCGATAAGGATTTTCCAAAGCCCTGAAGCCTCGGCATGCGGTATTGCAGTTGAGCAAGCTCCACCTGCAGTTTGCCTTCTCTGGATGTCGCTCTTGAAGCAAAAATATCCAAAATAAGAATGGTGCGGTCTATGACACGAACCTCTACGACATCTTCTATGTTACGAAGCTGCATCCCGGATAGCTCGTCGTTAAAAATCACCACGTCGGCTTCCATGTTTTTGCAGAGCTCAGCCAGTTCTTCGAGTTTACCTTTGCCAATGTATGTGCGCGCTTTGATTTTATCGATATTTTGCACGAGCTGACCGAGTACTTCTATTCCCGCGGCTTCCGCCAGCCCGGAAAGTTCCTCGAGCGAATAGGAAATATCCTCGTTGGTTTGAGCTCCCACGAGAATACCGCGGTGCTCTTCCTTTACCATAACTCTGTTATCGTCACCAAATCTAAGCATACTGCACCTCTACAGGATAAACCTGTCTATATCGTCTGCATGAATTCTGTCCGCAAATTTATCGCGAACATAAGCCGCATCGATGGTAATGGACTCTTCTTCCATCTCCGGAATGTTGTAGGATATATCTTCCAGCAGCTTTTCCATGATTGTGTGGAGACGCCTTGCTCCGATGTTTTCCGTCTGGTCATTAATCAGAGCCGCCATAGAAGCTATCTCTTCCACCGCGTCAGAAGCGAAATCCACTTTTACGCCCTCTGTCTCCAAAAGGAGTTTATGCTGCTTTAAAAGGGCGTTATCAGGCTCCGTCAGAATTCTGACGAAATCTTCCTTTGTCAGATTCTCCAGTTCCACGCGAATCGGGAAACGACCCTGAAGTTCGGGAATCAAATCCGTAGGCTTGGATATATGGAATGCGCCTGCACCGATAAAGAGCACATGGTCTGTTTTGACGGGACCGTACTTCGTATTGATGACGCTTCCTTCCACGATGGGCAGAATATCTCTTTGCACCCCTTCTCTTGAAACGTCTGCGCCGCCTCTGTAGCCCGAGCCGGAAGCGATCTTATCAATTTCATCGATAAAGACGATGCCGTTCTGTTCACAGTTTTCGAGCGCTTCTGTCGTAATCTGATCCATATCCACAAGGTTCTGGGCTTCCTGTTCCGTCAGAATTTTTCGTGCATCCTTTACTTTCAGGTTCTTCTTTTTCTTCTTTTGGGGCATCATGTCGCCGAAGATGCTGCCAAGGGAAATGCTTCCGCCGCCTTGGCCCATGTCCAGGGAATTGTTATCTTTGGGAGCTTCCACCACATCGATTTCGATGTACTGATTTTCCAGCAGCCCGTCTTTAAGCTGTTGACGGACTTGCTCTCTTGCAAGTTCGACTTCGCTTTCAGGTGCCTCTTTTTCTTCCTCTGCGGCAGGTTTTGCGTATTGAGACCCGCCAAGAGCATTGCCTATAATAAAATCGAAGGGTCCTCTTACTCCGCTTGGTCCGGCAGCTTTTTTCTTTTTGCCGGGTATGATCGCTTCTATAATTTTTTCTTCTGCCAATTCTTGTGCAACCGCATATTTTTCGCCCAGATGCTTTTGTTTCGTTACGCGGATGGAGGCATCCATCAAATCACGAACCATGGAATCCACATCCCTGCCGACATAGCCGACTTCTGTGAATTTTGTCGCTTCGACTTTAATAAACGGCGCATCCATCAGTTTTGCCAGCCTTCTTGCAATTTCAGTTTTACCGACGCCGGTGGGCCCGATCATCAAAATGTTCTTCGGTGTGATTTCCTCTTTCATCTCTTCGGAAAGCTTGCTGCGCCTGTAGCGGTTACGAAGCGCCACCGCCACGGATTTCTTTGCCTGCTCTTGTCCGATAATATATTTATCAAGCTCCGCAACGATTTCTTTCGGCGTCATATTGTAAAGTGTATTCATTTTACGGCTCCCCCTATAGCTTTTCCACAGTGATGTGGTCGTTGGTATAAACGCAAATGCTGGAAGCGATTTTAAGGGATTCTCTTACGATTTCCTCTGCTCCCATATCTGTATGTTCATAGAGCGCATGGGCAGCGGCATGAGCGTAATTTCCGCCGGAGCCGATGGCAACAAAGTTGTAATCCGGCTCGATGACTTCGCCGTTTCCGGATATCAAAAGAATGCTGTCCTTGTCGGCAGCGATCATGAGCGCTTCTAAATTTCTCATCGCTCTGTCTGACCGCCACAGTTGGGCAAGAGCCACGGCAGCTCTTTTTAAATTGCCGGAGTGCTCCTCCAGTTTCTTTTCGAATTTGTCCGTCAGCGAAAACGCATCGGAAACAGAACCGGCAAATCCGGTTATCACGGTATTTTTATAGATTTTTCTGACCTTCTTGGCAGTATGCTTCATGACCGCCTTTTCCCCCATGGTCACCTGGCCGTCTCCGCCTATACAAATATCATCGGGTCCTCTTCGAACCACTACGATGGTTGTGGCATGAAATTGTTCCATTTATAATCCCCCCTAATTACGCTTTTTCCGATGAATGCAGCCACTCATCTCCTAGATTTATTCTTTATAATCACAATCCTGATTGGAACATTTTAACTGATCATCTTTATACGATTTTTCGACAAGCAGACTTCCGCATCTTGGACAAGCTTTGTCTACCGGTTTATCCCAGTATACCTGATTGCAGGCGGGATAACCGGAACAGCCGTAAAATAATTTGCCTTTCTGACTTCTGCGCACAATGAGATCGTTGCCGCAAGAAGGGCATTTGACGCCGATGGTCTTTACGATGGGTTTTGTGTTTTTACAATCAGGGAAGCCCGTGCATGCCAGAAATTGTCCGAAGCGCCCGTCTTTGATAGCCATCGGTTTTCCGCAAAGTTCGCAAAGTTGATCCGACAACACGGGAGCCATCGATACTTTCTCAAGCAACTCCTGCGCAGCCTCCAGTTCGGCTTTTAAACTTCCGTGGTAAAAATCTCCAACGACAGATTGCCATCTGACTCCTTTGGATTCCACATCATCCAGCTTTCCTTCCATATCGGCGGTAAAGCCCACATCGGCGATTTCTTTAAAGTAGTCCTCTATAATTCCCGTCACCACAAATCCTAATTCGGTGGGGATCAATACTTTCTTTTCTCTGAGCACATAATGTCTGTCCGCCAAAGTGGAAACGATGGGCGCATACGTGCTGGGGCGTCCGATGTCCTTGTCTTCCAGCTCTTTGATCAAGCTGGCTTCCGTGAACCGGGAAGGCGGCTGGGTAAAGTTTTGCTCGTGTTTAAGATCAAGTAAAGTCAAATCCTCTCCTTCTTCCAACTTGGGAAGGGAGTTGTCTTTTTCTTCCTTGTCGCTGTCGTTGTATATTTTTAAGTAACCGTCAAACTTCAGGTGGGAGCCTTGCGCTTTAAAACAATAATCTCCGTTTTTAATATCTGCGTTTGTCACATCGAAAACAGCAGCCGCCATGCGACTTGCGACGAATCGAGACCATATTAATCGATAAAGTTTATACTGGTCGGCATTCAGCGATTCCTTTACTTTGTCGGGAGAAAGCTCCACATAACTGGGACGTATGGCTTCGTGAGCGTCCTGTACTTCCTTTTTCTTATTTGAATACGTGTTGTTTCCGATATATTTATCCGCAAAGTTTTCTTTAATGTATTCTTTGCAGGCAATGTCCGCTTCGGAAGAAATTCTTACCGAGTCGGTTCTGATATAGGAAACCAGACCGATGGTTCCGTGTCCTTTTACATCGCAGCCTTCGTACAACTGCTGCGCAATGAGCATCGTTTTCTTCGGGTTGAATCCCAATTTTATGGATGCGTCCTGCTGGAGGCTGCTCGTAGTATAAGGCGCCCAAGGTTTCTTTACTCTTTCTTTCGTCTCCAGCGAAGCAACCTTGTAGCTGCCGCCCTTTAGATCAGCCATCACCTGATCTGCCTTTTTTTCGTTATCGACGGTCAGTTTCTTGTCTTTGTATTCAGCCAGTTTGGCCGTAAAAGCATTTTTCTTGTGATCGACAATGTTTCCCGCCTGTTTGGTAAGCTCCGCTGAAATAACCCAATATTCTTTTGGGACGAAAGCTTTTATTAAACGCTCTCTGTCGCAGATAATCTTTAACGCAGCCGACTGGACACGGCCCGCGGATAATCCCCTCTTTACTTTACTCCAAAGGATAGGGCTTATTTTATAGCCCACGATTCGATCAAGAACTCTTCGCGCTTGCTGTGCGTTGACCAGGTCCATATTGATCGGGCGCGGATTTTTGAGAGAGGCTAAAATTGCAGGCTTTGTAATTTCGTTAAAAACAATTCTCGAAGGCTCCGTTTTATCCATTTTCAAAAGATTGGATAAATGCCAGGAGATGGCTTCGCCCTCGCGATCGGGGTCTGTCGCCAGAAGAACGTTTGTCGCGGCAGCTGCCTCTTTTTTTATTTCTTTTATGATGGACGCCCGGCCGCGGACATTGATGTACTCCGGTTCAAAATCATTGTCTATATCCACTGCCAATCTGCTTTTGGGAAGATCTATAATGTGCCCTGCAGAAGCGATCACTTTATACTTATTGCCCAAAAATTTACCGATTGTCTTGGCTTTAGATGGAGATTCCACGATGACCAAAGTCTTTGATGATGCCATAATTTTCCTTTCTCTGACGCAGAGGGGCCATGAAAAATCGGAGAAAATATACCGATATTGCTGATAGAAAAACATTACATATAATGTAGATTTTCGTCAATGCACGATTATATGTGTTTTAATTCTATTTTGCAACAAATATTTTAGAACCCTCTGTTTTGACCAGACCTTTTATTTCCAGAACTGTCAGGAGCGCCGCTGCGTTTTTAGCAAGCCCTCCATAAGATTTAAAAAGGAATTCCCTTTGCATGTTGCCATTGGCGGTTACAATCGAAAGCATTCGATTCTCCTCTGCGGAAAGAGACGCTTGTCTGCTGTTTTCTATTGGAGATTGCAACCCCAAAACGGACGTTACCGTTTCCAGATCCATAATGGGAAATGCGCCGTCCGCTATCAACCGGTTTACTCCAACGCTGTTGGGCTGGTTAATATTGCCGGGAACCGCAAAAACATCCCTTCCCTGATCTGCAGCCAAGCCCGCAGTGATCATGGAACCGCTCTTGATGGCCCCCTCGACAACGATGACGGATTTGGACAATGCGCTGATAATTCTGTTTCTTAAAGGGAAATATGCGGCTATGCCGTATTCTCCGGGTGCGAACTCAGAAAGTGTAAGCCCTTCCTCCCGGATTTGTTTGCAGAGCTTTCTGTTGGATGCGGGAAAGCAAAGATCGATGCCCGTGCCAAAGACCGCTACGGTACCCACTCCCTGAGACAGGCATCCCAAGTGTGCGGCGGAATCTATTCCTTCGGCCATACCGCTGATTACGGGCACGCCGCAAGCTGCGACTCTCCTGGCTATCTCGTAAGCAGCCCACCTGCCGTACTGCGAAGAGCGACGGG
>CAZSPZ010000037.1:0-6114 GCA_964608965.1 uncultured Oscillospiraceae bacterium
ACCCGTGAGAGACTATCACGTTGATAGGTCGGAGGTGTAAGTGCAGTAATGTATTCAGCTGACCGATACTAATAGGTCGAGCACTTGACCAATGGTTTTAAGAACACATTTCTCTGCATTGTTCAGTTTTGAAGGTATATGCCACAAACATATATTTTCTTTATGAAAATCCGGTAACTATAGCATTGAGGTTACACCTGTTCCCATCTCGAACACAGTAGTTAAGCTCTTTAGCGCCGAAGATACTTGGTGGGAAGCTGCCCGGAAGAATAGGTCGTTGCCGGTTTGAAAACACACTTCTTAGGAAGTGTGTTTTTATTTGCCTTCTGACATTCAAGCTAATATTCAAGCTGATATTCAAAGGGTGTCATTACAAGATTCAGTCGCAAGAAAGAATCAGGTATGCTATACTGTTTGCATGATATATACGATATCCAAATACATTTTTATGATTCTTTTATGCATTCCGATTTTGGGGCTTGGCGCATTTCTTTTTGACAAGCTTCTTATTGAAGTGCTTGATATTCAGAAAGACAAAAGATCCAAAAGAGAAGAACGGCTGGCCGAAAGGCGAAGAAAAGAACTGTTTGACCAGGAATACAACAGACGGCACAACGGAGGCTATTACCATTGAGAAGAGGTTTATTCATCACATTTGAAGGCTCGGACGGCAGCGGAAAAACGACGCAAATCAATCTGCTTTCCGCTTACTGTAAAGAATCTGGCCACCAGGTGGTCATCACAAGGGAACCTGGCGGAACCCCGATAGCGGAGAGTATCAGAGCCATCATATTAGATCCAAAGAATAAAGAGCTTACTCCTGTCACAGAGGCTCTTTTGTATGCAGCCTCCAGAGCGCAGCATGTTGCCGAAGTGATAAAACCCGCTCTGGAAGAAGGCAAGATTGTTCTTTGCGACCGTTTTATGGACTCTTCCATCGCTTATCAGGGATACGGACGGAAATTGGGTGATGATGTCCGCATTGTCAACGAATTTGCCGTGCAAGGGCTGTCGCCTGATCTTACATTTTTTGTGGATGTCGAACCATCCGAAGGCTTGGCCAGGATAGAAAAAAACGGCAATTTCGACCGGATTGAGAAAGAAAAACTGGCATTTCATGAAATGGTATATAGTGGGTATAAGGCTTTGGCAAAGCAAAATCCGCAGCGTTACATAACGGTTGACGGTTCAGCGTCTGTAGAAGTTTTGGCGGCCCAAATTAAAACGCTCTTTGATCAATGGCTTATCGCTGCGGATTATCGTTGATCGGAGAGTGAAATGTCGTTAGCCTCCATCAGCAAAAATAAAGAGATTATAAAGCAACTGCAAGCTACTATCGGTAGCCGGCGCATCTCTCACGCTTATCTTTTTGTCGGAGAAGCAAACAGCAGACTTCAATTGGGTATGGAATTTGCTAAAGCGATTCTATGCAACCAATCAGAAGATGATGCCTGCGATCAATGTGTCATATGTAGGAAAATCGACCACGGTAACCACGAAGATCTTTGCCTTATTCAAAAGGACGAGAATAGTGTCAAAGTTGCTGCAGTGGAAAAAATGATCGGAGCGCTTTCGTACAAAGCAATCGGATCCAGAACTATAGTAATAATAGACGATGCGCATACAATGACTATACAAGCGCAGAATAAACTTCTTAAAACATTGGAAGAACCTTCCGGCAGTGCTGTTTTGATACTTTTGTCGGAAAGAAAAGATGCTTTGGCTGATACGGTGCTTTCCAGATGCGTCACCTATCACCTGCAAGAGAGCGAATATCAAGAGGATGCTGAATTAACGATGCTCGCCCGACAATATCTGGATTTATGTGCGACAGATTCTGCGTTCTATAAAAAAAGAGACTTGCTGGAAGGCATCTTCGCTGATAAAGGCAGCTGCCTTGAGTTTTTGGATGTGTTGGAGGAAAGACTTCGGGAAGTCCTTCTGTACAACACCAGGTGTAAAGAACTTTTTTCTGACGCAGAGGCGATGACATTTGCACAGACGATGCAGTCTTTGGGAATGACTTGGACCAGACATGCAATTGCAATGACAGAAGATTGCCGCAAGGCGATTAAACAAGGATACAATGTAGGATATATGCTGAAGCAGATGTGCCTTCGCATGAAAAGCGAAGCTTAACGGAGGAATAGATATGGCAAGAGTAGCAGGAATACGATTCAAGGCAGCGGGGAAGATTTACTATTTTGACCCTGCAGATTTAAACGTTGTTGCCGGAGATCACGTAATAGTAGAAACTTCCAGAGGGATTGAGTTCGGAACGTTGGCTTACGACATAAAAGAAGTTGCCGAAAGTGAAATCGTCGCTCCCTTAAAGACAATACTTCGACTTGCCGACGAAAATGATGTGGCGCGATACGAAGAAAATCAAAAGAAGAGAGAGGGCGCCATTACACTGTGCCAGGATAAAGTAGATAAGCACGGTTTAGATATGAAACTCGTAGATGTGGAATACACTTTCGATAATTCAAAGGTCATCTTCTACTTTACAGCGGACGGACGAGTCGACTTTCGCGAGTTGGTCAAGGATTTGGCCGGAATATTTAAAATGCGTATAGAGCTCCGTCAGATAGGTGTCAGGGATGAGACAAAAATGATGGGAGGCATCGGCTCTTGCGGGCGAGCGCTTTGTTGCTACTCATGGCTTCCGGATTTTGAGCCTGTTTCAATAAAAATGGCGAAAACGCAGAATCTCTCGCTCAACCCCATTAAGATATCGGGGATATGCGGTAGGCTTATGTGTTGCCTTCAATTCGAGAATGCTGTTTATACAGAACTTAAAAAGGGCATGCCTGAGCAAGGCGAGCGCGTTAAAACCCGCGATGGGCAAGCAGTCGTGTTTGACGTGAATATATTGGAGAATAAGATTAAGACGCGTATTGTCTTAGAAGAAAAAACCGATGTCAAACCGGAAAAACTTTCCACTGAATATTATATTTACGCTAAAGAGGAAATACAGCGAAACGAACGTCGGGCAGCTCCGGAAAAGGATAAGGAAAGACCGAAAAACAAAAAAAGAGAGCAAGGAAAGGGTGACGGCAAGCCTGCCCGTTCTTTCACGGATCCGGCGATCGCCTTCCTTTCGGAAGAAGAATTGTTGAAGCAAGCGGAGCTTTTATCGGAGGAGTAATCTTTGCAAGAGAGAATAGATGACATCGGCTTTGGCGGGTATAAGCTTTTGCAAAATCCCAGGCACTTCTGCTATGGAATAGATGCTGTACTCTTAGCCGACTTTGCAAAAGCCTCCAGGGAAGATACCATCGCAGATCTTGGAACGGGTACCGGGGTTATTCCCTTGATTCTCCACCACAAGAGTTGTGCGCAGCATATTGTCGGCGTTGAAAAGCAAGAGGCTTCATACAATTTGGCTGTCAGAAACGCCGAAATGAACGACCTTTCTGATATACTCCACTTTTTTTACATGGATGTCTTAGACATAAAAAACCATTTTAAGCCCGGAGAGTTTTCACTTGTTGTGACAAATCCGCCTTACACGGAGAAAGGGGCCGGTCCACAGAGCCCATCCGATGAAAAAAAGGTTGCGCGGCACGAAACCACTGCGGAACTTGATGATTTTATAGAAGCTGCTCGCTATTTGCTTGGCCCTATGGGCAGCTTTTGTATCGTTCACAGGCCTTCCCGGCTTGTAGACCTCCTTTTTAGCTGCAGGCTTCATGGCTTAGAACCTAAACGCTTGCGTTTTGTTTCTCCTAAAGAAGGAGAGCCGCCCAATATCTTGCTCCTCCAATGTGTTAAAGACGGAGGCAAAGAACTGTCTGTTGAGCCGATACTTTACGTCCGGGACACAGAAGGGCGATACAGCCCCGAAATAGATTTCATTTATGAAAGAAGCGAAAAATAAAAGCGACGGATAAACCGTCGCTTTTGCTCATTTAAATGAGTTGTTTATAAATCCTTAATTTCATCCAAGCATTTTCTGCAGATGTTCTTGCCTCGAACAGATACAATATTTGTTGCGTCGTTGCAGAATATGCAAGCAGGTTGATATTTGCGAAGTACTATGTCACTGCCTTCCACAAAAATTTCGATAGGATCCCCTATTTCCAGTTCGAATGTTCTGCGCAGTTCCATCGGTATCACGATTCTGCCTAATGTATCCAGTTTCCTTACGATTCCGGTGGCTTTCATTTTTGCTGACCTCCTATAGGTTTGCTGAGAGTTTTGTGCTATTGATTATTATAGCATTGCGGAAAAAATAATCAATCGTTTTGGAGTAATGCTAGTTTATTTTTTCCTGTTCTTTGCCAGCCCCGCTAAATTTGCCAACGCGTTTGTCAGATTCGTTATTGCGGCCAGTTTACTCTTGTTGCCCCTAAAGATACCCACGACGTCAGAAATGGATTCGGAAAAATTGGAAGCAAGTTCCATAGCATTTTCCGTGCCTGTTCTTGCTGCTGCGGTTATCGCTGCCGTGTCGTCCATAATCTTAGCCATTGCCTTAACTGAAGGGATTAAATTCCGTACAAAAACAATCAGTTGGTAAAGCAAGACAATTGCAAAGACAATCAGTATCATAAGCAATGCATCGATTAAAGAAATTGTGATAGTCATGGCTATACCTCCCGAGTCTCTTTATACCTTTTTTATTATCTACTATATTTGACATTTTGACAACTGAATTTTGCTTGAGCGAGTATGATATTTTGACAAATACGCAGAAATTCAGTATAATAATTATTACATAAGCAGGGTCACTGAATGACTCAAAACGGAGGCTTAATTTGGCAAAATTTATCGTTGAACAATCCGGCCCGCTCAGGGGAGAAGTCGAGGTAAGCGGCTCTAAAAACGCGGTGCTGCCGATTTTGGCAGCGACACTCCTGGCACAAGGCACATGCGAAATCAGCGACGTTCCCAATTTGCGAGATGTAGAGGTGATGTGTAAAATCCTTCGAAGCATGGGCGCATCCGTCACGGAAGACTGGGAACATCATACGATTACAGTAGAAATAAATAAAGTAACAACAGACGAGGTCCCCTACGAACTTGTAAAGCGCATGAGGGCCTCCATCTTTGTCATGGGCCCGCTTCTTGCACGCACAGGTAAGGCAAGAATTGCTCTGCCCGGCGGTTGTTCGATAGGAGACAGACCCATCGACTTGCATAACAAAGGTCTAAAGATGCTGGGCGCAGTAATAGAAACAGATATGGGGCTCGTAGAGGCGACCGCAAAACAATTGAAAGGTGCTTTGGTATATTTGGATTTTCCCAGCGTCGGCGCCACGGAAAACATTATGATGGCCGCCACTTTGGCTAAAGGTACAACTATTATCGAAAATGCCGCAGAAGAGCCGGAGATTGTCGATTTAGCTAACTTTCTGAATAAAATGGGCGCGAAAATCAAAGGCGCCGGAACGGATAATATAAAAATAGAAGGCGTCGAAGCGCTACATGGCGCAAAGCATACGGTCATTCCCGATCGCATAGAAACCGGGACATTTATGATTGCCGCCGCTATTACTCGCGGAGATATTTTAATTAAGAATAGCGTTCCCGATCATGTGAAGCCTATCATTGCCAAACTGATGGAATGCGGTGCTATTGTCAACGACGAGGTGGAAGGGCTTCGTGTTCGTGGAGATATCAGACAACTGATCTCCACCGATATCAAGACCATGCCTTACCCGGGTTTTCCTACGGATATGCAGGCGTTATTTATGGCTTTGCTCGCGACGGTGGACGGAGCCAGTGCAGTCATAGAAACCGTGTTTGAAAACAGATTTATGCATGCTGCCGAACTTTCCAGAATGGGCGCCAACATTAAAGTGGAGGGAAGGACTGCATTAGTACCCGGCAAGAATCCACTGGTAGGAGCTCAGGTTATTTCTACGGATTTGCGAGCGGGTGCGGCGCTGGTTCTTGCCGGCTTAGTAGCAAAAGGAAAAACCGAGATTTCAGAGATTTACCATATTGAGAGGGGTTACGATTCTTTCATGGAGAAGCTGGTATCTCTCGGTGCAAAAATAACAAGAGTCGACGATTAATCTGTTACAGTTTTTTAAATGAAAACCCCGCTATAGAATTTCTATAGCGGGGTTTCTTTAATGCTCTTTTTATTTGCTGACGTTTAATATC
>CAZSPZ010000038.1:0-4678 GCA_964608965.1 uncultured Oscillospiraceae bacterium
TGGAGCTACTGATCGGAATCGAACCGATGACCTGCTGATTACGAATCAGCTGCTCTACCGACTGAGCCACAGTAGCATATATGGAACAGGTGCCTTTTCAGACGAAATATATCATACCACAAGGTCGTTTGGCATGCAAGGATAGACGCATCAAAAAGTGAAAACGGTTTGCCTGGTGTTGAAAAACGTCCGCCTGATGCAGTGAAAGCACAACACCAAGCGGGCTTTTCTTTGTTATTTCCCCTATGCGTTCAGCGTTCGATTATTGCTCCATATAGCGGTTAAAGGTATCTAAATCGACACAGCGCATCAATCCGTCGTCGCGGGTGATGATTCTTTTTTTCACCAGCCTGGCCAGTGAATAATCCATAGGCATCATCCCTTGATTGATTCCGGTCTGCAAAACCGTGTCCAGTTGAGGGACTTTCCCTTCGCGAATCAGATTCCTGGCAGCGTCGTTGACCAACAAAATTTCAAAAGCAGGGACAACGCTCTGTTTATCCGCGGTTCGAATCAGCTGCTGGCAGACGATGCCCTCCAGAATATTCGCCAGTTGACCCCGGACTTGATGTTGCTGAAACGGCGGGTAAGAGTCTATAATGCGGTCCACCGTCTGGGCAGCGCTGCTTGTGTGGAGCGTGGACATGACAAAATGTCCGGTTTCTGCAGCGGAAATAGCGGTGGATATCGTCTCGGGATCCCGCATTTCTCCGACAAGGATGACATCCGGATCTTCGCGCAAGGCGGATCTTAAAGCCTTGGCGAAAGTTGTGGTGTCCGTTCCCACTTCCCGCTGATTGACGATGCTTAAATCATGCTTATGTATGTATTCGATGGGTTCTTCGATGGTCAGAATATGACACCGTTTATTTCGGTTGATATATCCGGTCATCGCGGCAAGGGTCGTACTTTTACCCGAGCCGGTGGGTCCGGTCACCAAAACGAGTCCTCTGGGTTTCATCGCAAGATCTTTGAACACTTCCGGCAATCCGATGTCCTCGAAATCGGGGATATGGTTGGAAATCATACGAAAAGCTGCGCTGCAGTTTCCCTTTTGCCGAAAGACATTCACCCTGTACCGGCTGACATTTGGAAGAGCCCACGAAAAATCCACTTCGCCGAGTTCTTCGAAAAGTTTCTGCTTTTCGTCTGTCATCACAAAATAACAAAGCTCTTGCACCGTCTCCGGAGTCAGAATCTCTTCGCCGAATGTCGTTATTTCGCCTCTGAGCCTAAAGATCGGAGGCCGGCCGACAGTCAAATGAATATCGGAAGCTTTTTGATCCGCCGCAGCTTCGCAAATCTTCATTAAATCCCAAGCCATACGATCACTCCTTTATGCGTCAACACTATACGTTACTTTCAATAATTCATCTACGGTCGTCATTCCATGGAGAACCAGGTCGATACAGCTGTCTCGCAGGCTGACGGTTCCCTGGCGGGTAGCCATTTGCTGAAGTTGGTCGGTGGAAGCGCCTCTGTTGATCAAGTCCCTGATTTCCCTCGTAATGACAAGGATTTCATGTATTCCGCTTCTTCCTTTATAACCGGTAAAATTGCAGTAAGGACAACCGACGCCTTTATGCAAGGGTGTCGGCTCTTTCATCTTAAGCAAAAGCATTTCGCTGTGAGACGGCCGGTAAGTTGTCTTGCACCGGGGACAAATATTACGGACCAGCCGTTGAGCGATCACTCCGACCAGAGAAGAAGACACCAAGTAGGATTCCACGCCCATGTCCACAAGCCTCGCAACGGTGGAAGCTGAATCGTTCGTGTGGATGGTACTGAGCACCAGATGTCCTGTAATGGAAGCTCTGATAGCGATCTGAGCCGTTTCTCCGTCCCGGATTTCACCGATCATGATAATATCGGGATCCTGCCGCAGAATCGTGCCGTCTTCTTTTTTTACTTTGCACATATAATCCTGCATCCGTTGTCCGTCCTTCCGGTGACAGTAATCTGGATTTTTTTTATAAATCAACAGAAAAAATTTAGATTATCATTTTTTACTATAGCCTCATATTGACAACCGCGCAAGCGGTTTCAGATATGCCGCAAGCCGATCGAAAAAATATTTTCAAGTTATTTTAAAAAAAACCGTACTTTTTGCAAAATGTGTGTTATAGTTACCGCAATGTGAGTCCGATGCTCAAAGTTGTGTGAGCATCGGGTTTTTCGCAGAGCATGCAGAAAGCAGGTAAAAAATAATGACAGGTAAAGTAAAATGGTTCAATAGAGCCAAGGGATTCGGTTTCATCGAAAGAGACGGCGGAGAAGATGTTTTCGTTCATTTTTCAGGATTGACCGGAGTACCCAAGAGAGACGGACAGCTGTATTTAGAAGACGGCGAACAAGTCAGCTTTGAAATCGGAGATGGCGCAAGAGGTCCTCAGGCCACAAACGTCGAATTGATATAGTATAATTTTAAAATTAAAAATATCAGTTAAAAAGCAAAAGGAACGGCTCGTTTACGAGCCGTTCCTTTTGCTTATATCCGTTTATTTTTATCGTGCTGTTATCCGGCTGTCGCAGGGAACTGCGAAGGCAATTCCTTTACCGGCCCTTTTAGTATGACTTTTGTGAATGTCCCTTCGGAGTATTCCACGTCCACCGTCAACGTTTCGCCGAATGGCTGCATGGCCGTCAATTGAAAACCACTTTTCCTCTTTGCGCTGCAGGCCAGTGCAACCGCAGTGGTTCCTGTACCGCAGGCTGTTTCGCAAAACAGCGTATCCACATCCCGCACGTACACGACAGGCAAAATCGATATTTCTGCCGTTTCTGCAATCCCCTCGGTTTCGACAATTTTCGCCGTATCTCCAGTTTTCGGAATTTCTGAAGTTTCTCGATTCTGACCGGTTATGAAAATTACGCCGGCAGCAGGTTCCTCGTTGAGCCTGTGCTTTTTCAGGAGTTCAAAAGCATATGTTTTGAGTTCTTCCGGTTTCATGTCGCCTGTATTCGGCTTGCTGCCGTCTGCATCGACGACAAGGTGGGAGATTCCCCGAAGCCGGACAATCGTCCCGTCTCCGTTTTCGGATATAGCCTGCGCCGCATCCGGTATGACCGGCATTTCGCACCAGACCTCTTTGCTGCCGTCTTCCAATATCCGCAGACCGCCGCGAATCGAATGTTCGGCGCCGCTTACCGAAAGGTTGATCGTTCCTTCTTCGCCTCTTAAATACGCATAGATAGCGCACCGTGCGGCATTGCCGCAAAATTCTCCGCCCGCCATTTTAAGCGAAAAATTTCCGGTCATGGTTGTGCCGCCGACTCCGGGATACACGATGCCGCAGCCGTTAGGCGTAAGAAAGCCCACTTGCTCCACCATCGGGTTTTGGGCCATGATTTCGTTGTTCACTTCTTTTCGGTTCTCATCGCTTTGGTTCAATTCCCAAACTAAAGCAGTAGGGTTTCCCGAAGCGGAATAAACGGTATATTTCGTCATTTTGCTCTTTCTATTTAAAGGATGCCGAGCAATTCTTCCGGCTTTTCTATAAAATAATCAGGTCTGTAAATGCCTTCCTTTTCCTCTTCCGAGACACAGATGCTCCAGCCCACAAGAACGGATTTAACCCCTGCATTCTTTGCGCAAAGCACGTCGAATTTGCTGTCGCCGACGAAAATCGCCTCTTCGGCATCAATGCCAAGTTTTTCAAGACAGATTAAGCAGGGCGTGGGGTCCGGTTTATGGACGGTCGTGTCTTCTGCGGAAACCACAGCGTCGAACATACCCGCAATGTCAAACTTGTATAATCCTTGACGTGTGGATTCCCAAAGCCTTGAAGTTACAATTCCCAACTGATAGCTGCGAGCCTTCAGTTCCTGAATCAGCTCTGTGATGCCGGGGAACATGTGAATCTTATCGGTATAGATATGTCGCTGATAATTTCTGTACGTATTGACCATTTCTTCTGTGTCCCTGTCGGGGAACAAGTTTTTCATGGTAATGGACAGCGGTTCGCCAAAGGAGGAAGTGATGGACTCAATCGGCCGTTCCTGTCCTTCCACTGTGCGAAATGTATGCTGCCAGGATTTTATGATGATATCGTTCGTATCCATGATGGTGCCATCAAAATCAAAAAGCACCGCTTTGATTTTATTATTCATTCGTCTCTCTTTCAGTATGTCCGGTGTTGTCTTCAATATTCGAGATAATTGCGCTTGCAGCATCCGCACTTTCGACCCTTATATTTTCTTCGTTTGCCGGGGCTTGCTCTGCGTCTGTTTTAGCTTTCTTCGCCATCATTTCGGCTTCCGCCGCATCGGCTCTTTCTTTTCTGGCTTTTCGCCGCAGCTTTGCTCTGTTTCTTAATTCAAAGAACCCCGGTTCTTCCAGGTCTTCTAAATAAGCGCTGTTGAAAATCTGAATCCTTCCGCTGTCGTTGAGATTTTTAAGTACAATCAGAGTAAAAGGCATAATGATAACACCCAAAGCTCCGAACAGGGAAACGCCGAGGAAAATGCTCATCAGCATGATGACAGGGTGGAGTCCGATAGAGTCTCCGACAATTTTGGGTTCCAGGAAATTCCTTACGATTGTCACAAACAGGTAAATGAAAAACAGCTGGAAAGCAAAGTCGTAATCCTGATTCACAATCTGGATCAGGATCCATGGAATCATGATGCCGCCGGTTCCAAGAGCCGGGAGTATGTCAAACATTGCGATAAGAAGAGA
>CAZSPZ010000039.1:0-2461 GCA_964608965.1 uncultured Oscillospiraceae bacterium
TCCATTGCCGGGATTTCTTCTTCTGTGAGAGTTTCTTCCTCGGCGGGAGCTTCTGCTTCTTCCAGCGTGGCAATCGCTTTGAACAAGTCGCCGTCAATCTTGATTTCCAGCCATCCGTTCTGCAGTTTAAGCAAATCTTTGGCAATGGCCAACCCAAGGCCGCTGCCGTCTGTCGACCTGGCTTCATCGCCTCTCTTAAAGCGTTCCGTCAGTTCCTGGGCATCGATGTTGAGCGCCTGCCTGGACACGTTTTTCATTTCCAGGAAAACGACGCCATGCCCCTGTTCGCCGATTACTTTAGAAGAAATATCAATATAGACTCTCGTGTCCGGCTGTCCGTATTTTAATGCGTTGCCAATAAGGTTTTCCATAACCCGATACATCAATTGCCCGTCTGCGTTGACATAGAACTTCTCTTTGGGCGCAGACATAACAAACTGCAATTTGCTTTCCTGGATCTTATGATCGTACTCTCCGAGAGCCTGCCGGACCAACGAAACGAGCTCGACTCTCGCAAAATCCACCGGCATAGCTCCGCTGCTGGCTTTTGCCGCCTCGAACAAATCGTCCGTCAACTGCTTCAGCCTGGCTGCTTTTTTCTCCAGCACGTCCAGATACTCCGCAGCCTTCTCGCTTGGGATTTCCTCTGTTTTCAGAAGGTCAATGTACGTGATAATCGAAGTGAGCGGAGTTCTAAGGTCGTGGGAAACATTGGATATGAGTTCCGTCTTCATTTTCTGATTTTTTATTTCATTTTGAACCGCTACGTTGGAAGATTCAAAGATCCTGTTAATCTCTCTTCCCAAAGAATCAACTTCCGAAAGAGAATGGGGATCCACCGGAATCTGATAGGTCAAATTGCCGTTGTTTACCTCTTCCACACCCTTCTTAATTTCATCGAACTTTTGAACAAACTTGGGTCCCAAGATGAGAATCAAAACGAAAACGACGGGCGCTCCCACGACGGTAGCTGAAAGCAGGCAGGCAGCCAGCGAAATAAGCACTACTTTTCGCATGGTATTCCCGCCGAAATAAACTTTTTTGAGGGGTTCAAATAGTAGCAGGCCGAAAATTGAATGTTTGATAAATACTCCCGCACGCAGCTTTCGGACAAGGGAAACGATCATCGATAGTCCAAGGAAAGCTGAAACGAGGCCGATCATTGCTGCAAGCGCGTACGATACCGCAGCGGGCTCCGTTATCGCGTAATAATAATTTTCGTCCTGATAAAGTCCTATCCATCGGGTATTGATGGCCGCTGCATAAAAGAAGCGCAAGAACATCCCTCCGCCGGCGCCCCCGGAAAAAGCCAGCAGAAGAATCTGAATTTCCGACCACCACTTATCCACCGGCTGCAGGTTGAATTGACCGTTTTCATCCCTGCCGGTGCTGTTGACCAGCAAGGCGATGAACGAACCTAAGCACAGAAGCCCAAGGCCAAGAAACGCCGCCATAAAAATCAACATTTCCGTGCGTATGTACGTCAATTGATCTCCGTACATAGCCCAAATTTCCGCAGCGCGCTGCGAATCGAATTCTGTGGGATTCAAGAGATACCATAAGTTCCCGTCGTAAAGATTCGATGTATTGTTGTTCAGCGTCAGGCCATATACCGCTGCCGCAACCATGCCGATAAAACTGAGAGCACAGAGTGCGAACAGCAGTTTCCTGCCCCACGAATTATATTTTCTCGATTTTGTATCCAATTCCCCATACCACCTTTAAGTATCTTGGCTCTCTGGGATTGATTTCTATCTTCTCCCTGATGCGCCTGATGTGCACAGCGACGGTGTTCTCCGGGCAAAATGCGGGCTCGTTCCAAACGGCCTCGTAAATCTGCTCCATGGAAAAAACCCTGCCTGCGTTCTCCGTCAATAATTTTAAAATGCCATACTCGATGGGCGTGACGGCAACCGGGTTCCCCTCCACAGTCACCGCCTTTTGCTGATCATCGATTTCCAGTCCCCCTGATTTATAAACCCCTGATTTCACCTCTAAACTCCCAAAATTCACGTAACGTCTCAACTGAGCCTTGACTCTGGCTATGAGCTCCAGCGGATTAAACGGCTTGGTAATGTAGTCATCCGCTCCGATATTAAGGCCTGTAATTTTGTCGTAGTCTTCGCTTTTTGCCGTCAGCATGATAATGGGTATATTTTGCGATTCCCTTATCCTCTTTGTCGCCTGCATTCCATCCATAACAGGCATCATCAGATCCATAAGGATCAAATGTATTTCTTGCTTCTGACATATTTCGACGGCTTCCAGCCCATTGTAGGCTAACAAGACTTCGTACCCTTCGTTGCGAAGGTAGACCTCTATTGCTTTTGCTATATCTTTATCATCGTCACAGACCAGGATATTCATTCGTTACCTCCTTTGTGATTATAGAATACAAAGAAATTATTACGACAAACTTTATGCATTTCTTAAGAGATTATTAATAAGAAAAGCGCAACGG